>JAFXCP010000022.1 GCA_017521405.1 Akkermansia sp.
CTGAGCCTGCTCCCGCCCCTGTGGTGGAGGAACCCGCCCCTGCAACTGAGCCTGCTCCCGCCCCTGTGGTGGAGGAACCCGCCCCTGCAACTGAGCCTGCTCCCGAGGCTTAAAGTTTTTCATTCGAGTAGCCATGCGGTTCGGTAGCATAACGCAGTTGAATACCGAGGCTGCACAGGCTGCGGTGCAGGGGACTGTTCTGGTTCAGGTTTCGGAGAAGAATCTCCGAACAACGAAGAACGGAAAACCTTATTTGGATATTGTGCTGGCTGATGTGGCCGGCACAGTCTCATTTAAGGTGTGGGATAATGCTCCGTGGTTTCCGACTTTCGACGGATGTGGTGTTGGTGATGCTGTGGCGATAACGGCCCGGTGGATGCAGGGGCAATACGGCATGGAGGTTTCCGAGGTGGAGCTGCGCCCACTCTCTCCCGAGGAAGAACAACAGGTGCTGACGGGTGGTCCGGAACTGCTTGAATTTCAGCAGCGGGAGTGGAATTGCATTCTTTCTTATGCAGAACAACTGCGAGATCCCCGCCTTCGTTCGCTTTGCCTTCTTTTCCTGCAACAGCAGGAAAAACGTTTTCGCCGCGCAGCCGCTGCTCGCGGGTATCACCATGCGCGCCGCGGAGGTTTGGTGGAACATACGGCCAGCGTGATGCGTGTGGCGGATGCCATTGCTGCTCCGTACGCCGGGCGGGTGAACCGCGATTTATTGCTGGCCGGGGCGTTGTTTCACGATGCCGGTAAAATTGTGGAGAACGATTACCGGGAGCATAGCTTGGAAATGCCGTATTCCGATGCCGGGGAATTGCTGGGCCATATCCCTCTTGGTATCGAGATGGTGAATAAGGCTTGGCGGGAGATGATGGCGGATGCCCCGGCGGAATGGAAACAGCTCAATCCTCCCAGTGAGCAGGTGCGCCTGCATTTGCTGCATTTGGTGGCGGCTCATCATGGTAGTTTGGAGTATGGCTCCCCCGTGTTACCCAAGGTGCCGGAGGCACTGCTGCTGCACCATGCCGATAACATCGATGCTAAAATGGAGATGTTTCGCGCGGCATATGAATCTGCACCGGCTCTCTCGGAACACGTGCTGCAACGCAAGGCCCCGCTGCCGGCAAATGTGCTGCACCGCTTGCCGGATGTGGAAGAATAAGAGACGATGTGGGAGGCTCTTTTCAGTATTATGTCCGTGGGGGGTGTGCTGATTATTTCTCAGCTTAGCCCCGGCCCGGATGTCTTTTTTGTGTTCCGTACGGCATTGGCTCAAGGCTTTCGTGCCGGCAGTATGGTGGGTGCCGGGATTTCTGCCGGTTTTCTCTTGCAAACGATTCTGGTGGGTGTGGCCGGCTCTTGGGTGATGGAGCAGAATTGGAGCCGCTGGGTATTACTGGCTGCCGCAGCTTGGTTGTTCTACTTGGCATGGAGGATATTTCCCTTCCGTGTCGCCGCGAATTGTGTGGAGCAGGAGCTGGGAATACCCCGCAATTCCGTCGATTCGCTCGCGACTCTGTTTCGCCAAGGCTTTTTGTGCAATATCCTTAATCCCAAATGTACACTCTTTATTTGCGGACTGGCACTTGGCCCTATAGCCATGTTCGGAGAACGCTATGTTTGGTATCCGGCTGCTCTCATGTTGGGGATGTCCCTCTCCGGGTTGCTGGGCTGGATGCTGTGGAGTGCCTTACTGCAATGGAAGCCGGTGCAGCATTTTTATACGGCTTACGCCCGCAGCATTGATGCACTGTTCGCCTTGCTGCTGGCTATATTTGCCGTTTTGCTCGTTGTTCCCGCTTTTTTCTAAATATGCCTTTTTTGGCTTACGTGGGTGATTGGTGCTTGCTTTTTAGACTGGGATGGGGTACAGTTAAACCCGCAAAGACGTTATTGCACTTATGAACGATATTATCACGACAGCATGCAAGTTCGTCACGTCCTCTATCGGCCGCAAAATCCTTGTGGCACTTACGGGGGCGTGCCTCCTCCTGTTCCTCGTGGGTCACCTTGCCGGTAATATGACTATTTTCGGCGGTTCTACGTGGATTAACAACTACGCTACGGGTCTGCACGCCATGCCTGCCTGGATGCTGATGGCCATTCGTCTTGGTCTTCTCGCCATCCTGCTGATTCATGTGGTTCTTACTCTCGTACTCAAGTTGGAAAATGTTAACGCCCGCACTCATTACCAGAAGGAAGGCACGCTGAAGGCGACTTTGGCCTCTCGTACCATGGTGCTGACGGGTGTGATGATTTTCTGCTTCCTGCTGTTCCACCTGTGGCAGCTTACGGTGAATGGGGACCCTCACGATTGCTATAACCACATTGTGGCTGCTTTCTCCAATCCCTGGTGTTCCGTATTCTACATCGTGGCTATCTGCTGCCTGTTTATGCATGTTCGTCATGGCTTGCAGTCTGTATTCCAGACGCTGGGCCTCTCCACCCGCAAGGTGCGCCCGCTTTATAACATTGTGGCCATTCTCTTCGGTCTGGTGGTTTGTGGCGCCTTCATCTCCATCCCCGTGTGCGTGATGCTCGGCATCATCAAGTAACCCTTCACTCCTCATCTGATTATATGAACGATATCAAGTTTCCTGTGAGCGATTACATGCCGGATTCCTGCATTCCGGATGGCCCCATTGACCAGAAGTGGACCAAGTACAAGCGCGAAGCCAAACTCATTAACCCCAATAACCGCCGTAAGTACACCGTGCTGATTGTGGGTACGGGTCTGGCCGGTGGCTCCGCAGCCGCCACCCTGGCAGAACTCGGCTATAATGTGAAGTGCTTCTGCTATCAGGATAGTCCCCGCCGTGCTCACTCCATTGCCGCTCAGGGTGGTATTAATGCTGCTCACAACTACCAGAATGATGGTGACTCCGTATACCGCCTGTTCTACGATACGGTGAAGGGCGGCGATTTCCGTGCCCGCGAAGCCAACGTGTATCGCCTGGCCGAGGTGTCCTGCAACATCATCAACCAGTGCGTGGCTCAGGGTGTGCCCTTTGGTCGTGAATATGGTGGCTTGCTTGATAACCGCTCCTTCGGTGGTTCCCAGCTTAAGCGTACCTTCTACAGCCGTGGCCAGACCGGCCAGCAGCTCCTCCTCGGTGCCTATCAGGCCATGGAAAAGGAAATCGGTAAGGGGCATATTGAAATGTACTCCCGCCATGAAATGATGGATCTTGTGGTGGTGGACGGCCATGCCAAGGGTATCGTGGTACGCGATATGGTGACGGGCGAAATCAAGAGCTTTGCCGGTGATACCGTGCTTCTTGCCACGGGTGGTTACGGCCGTGTGTTCTTCCTTTCCACCAACGCTATGGGCTGCAACGTGGGCGCTGCCTGCGCCTGCTGGAAGAAGGGGGCTTACTTTGCTAACCCCTGCTTCACGCAGATTCACCCCACCTGCATCCCCGTGAAGGGCGAATACCAGAGCAAGCTGACCCTCATGTCTGAGTCTCTGCGTAACGATGGTCGTATTTGGGTGCCTAAGAGCCGCGAAGTGGCTGCCAAGATTCGCCGGGGCGAGATGAAGCCCTCCGAAGTGGCTGAGGGTGACCGCGACTATTATCTGGAGCGCAAGTACCCCTCCTTCGGTAACCTGGCTCCCCGTGATATTTCCTCCCGTGCTGCTAAGGAGGCATGCGACGATGAGCGCGGTGTGGCTAACACCGGTCGCGGCGTGTTCCTTGACTTCAAGGATGCCATTGCCCGCATGGGTAAGGAGTGGATTGACGGCCAGTATGGCAACCTCTTTGAGATGTACGAGGAGATTACCGATGTGGACCCCCACGAGCAGCCGATGATGATTTACCCCGCTTCCCACTACACCATGGGTGGCCTGTGGGTGGACTACAACCTGATGTCCTCCATCCCCGGTCTCCATGTGCTTGGCGAGGCTAACTTCTCCGACCACGGTGCTAACCGCCTCGGTGCTTCCGCCCTCATGCAGGGCCTCTCTGATGGTTACTTCGTGATTTCCTCCACGCTTCCCACCTACCTCACCACCCAGACTCCCGGCAGCGTCACCACGGCTGCACCCGAGTTTAAGGAGGCAGAGGATGCCGTGAAGGCCCGCATTAAGAAGATGATGGATGTACAGGGTACCAAGAGCCCCGATGAAATCCACCGTGAACTTGGCAAGCTCATTTGGGAGGATGTAGGCATGGGCCGTACCAAGGAATCCCTCATGGATGCCATCTCCAAGATTCCCGCTATTCGCGATGAATTCTGGAACAACGTGAAGGTTGTGGGCAGCACGGAGGGTGTAAACCAGGAACTCGAAAAGGCTTGGCGTGTGGCTGCCTTCCTCGACTTTGCCGAGGTGCTTTGCTACGATGCTCTGAACCGCGAGGAATCCTGCGGTGCACACTTCCGCCTCGAACACCAGCTGGCCGATGGTGAGGCTAAGCGTGATGACGCTAACTTCGCCTATGTGGCTTGCTGGGAATACAAGGGTACGGGCGAGTTGCCGGTACTGCACAAGGAGCCGCTGACCTTCGATACGGTTCATCTGGCCATCCGTTCCTACAAGTAAAGAAACGTCATTACAAAACCTTTTAAGAAAAAACGATTTATGGCTAATCTTAATCTTACGCTCAAGGTATGGCGCCAGGAGAATGCACAGGCTCAGGGCCGCATTGAGACCTACAAGGCGAAGAACATTCCTGATGAGGCCTCCTTCTTGGAGATGCTCGATATTGTGAACGAGGAACTCGTACACGAAGGCAAGGAACCCATCGTATTCGACCACGATTGCCGCGAAGGTATTTGCGGTATGTGTTCCCTTACGATTAACGGTGTGCCCCATGGCGGTAAGAAGGTGACAACTTGCCAGCTGCACATGCGCCAGTTCAAGGATGGGGATACCATCTGGATTGAGCCTTTCCGTGCACAGGCATTCCCGCTGCTGCGTGACCTGATGGTGGATCGTACGGCTCTGGACAACATTATTGCTGCCGGTGGCTTTGTGGATATCCGCACGGGTTCCGCCCCGAATGCGAACAACATGCCTGTACGCAAGAAGACGGCGGATGCCGCCTTCGATGCTGCGGCATGTGTGGGTTGCGGTGCTTGCGTGGCCAGCTGCAAGAACAGCTCTGCCATGCTCTTCACCTCCGCTAAGGCGGCTCATCTGAATCTGCTGCCTCAGGGCCAGCCGGAGAAGAATAAGCGTGTGCTTGCCATGGTGCGCCAGATGGATGCCATGGGCTTCGGCAACTGCACGAACCAGTATGAGTGCGAGGCTGCTTGCCCGAAGGGCATTTCCGTGGATAACATTGCTAAGCTGAATCGCGATTACATGATTGCCTGCGCTGCTGAGGCTGTGGGCGTGTTCTCCTGATTCTCCATGGTACAATAACGTTTGGCTGCGCCGGAAGGTTTCCTTCCGGCGCAGTGCTGTTTTCGCGGCGTTGCAAAAAAAAAGCCTCCCTTGTTCCGGGAGGCTTTTGGGGGAAAGGTAATCGGATTAATCCTTCGGTAAAATATCCCTTAGGTCGTTATAATTGGGGGTAGCTTGGCGCCGGGGGGCGTATCTGCCGGCAGGGCGGGGATTTTCGTCTTCCTCTTCCTCATCGTTAAACATGTTGCGTACGCGGGCATCGAGGGCGTCCTCCGCATCCGTTGCGGACTTTTTGGGGAGTACGTTGATGTTTCTTGCTGTGCGTGCCGTCGCGGGAGTGGGGGTATAGAAGGAGGAGGCGGAACCTTCCTCTTCCTCATCATCGCCAAATATATCTCCGGCACGGGTTAGGGCATCCTCTTCTCTTTCTGCATGGTGGGGTGCGGGAGGGGTGGAGAGGTCAAATTCCCACTGGCGAGGCTCCGGAATGGAGCGGCGTGGTGGCGGGGGCATGGGCGGAGGCATTGTGTTTTCTTCCTCCTCCGGTTCCAGCAGGGGGGTGCCGCTTTCTTCCTCGTCCATATCCTCCGGGGCGGATTCCTCGGCCTCATCGACTTCTTCTTCCTCCTCTTCCGTGTATTCAGGGGCGTATTCCTCCGCTTCCTCATCCTCAGGTGTTTCCTCCGGTGCGGGCGGGGGCGGGAGTGGTTCCGGCTCTGCCAGAATGGCTGCGCGCAGTTCGTTCGCATCCACGGAGGCTATGAGGCTTACACGTATTTCCTCTCCCAGAAGGGGTTTGACGGCAGCTCCGAAGAAGATGTTTACCTCATCCCCCCCCAGTCCTTCTCGGATGGTTTCCATGGCCGTTCGAAGCTCTGCCAGAGACATGTTGTTCCCGCCGGCAATGTGAACGATGACGGTATGGGCGTGTTTGAGGGCTCCGTGGTAGGCCACCATGGGGGATTCCAGTGCGGCTTGTGCGGCATCCTTCGCTCTTTGGGCACCATAACCCCGGCCGGAGCCGTAGATGCAGCGGGAGTCGTTATTATCGAGCGCGGTGACGAGTTCATCCAGACCGATGTTGATGAGACCGGGCGAATTTGCCAGAAGGGGAACGGAGGCTGTGGCTTGGGAAAGCAGGGAGTTTGCTTCTTCAAAAACGGCTTGGGCTCCGCTGCGGCTGCGGAAGAGGTCCTCCATATAGTCGTTCTCGAAGCAGAACACGATGTCCGAAAGACGGGCGATGGTTTCCAATGCCTCATCTGCTTGGGCCCGCCGCCGGTGCCCTTCGAAGGCAAAGGGCATTACCACCACGGATACAAGAAAAATGCCGGCTTCTCGGGCAATTTCTGCAAGCAGGGGGGCTACACCGGAACCGGTGCCGCCGCCAAGCCCCACTACCATGACCAGTAGGCGAGCATCCTTCAGCAGGGTATCTATTTCCGCACGACTTTCCGCTACGGCCAGACGCCCCATTTCCGGGTCTCCGCCGGAGCCGAGCCCGTGATTCATTCCGGCTCCGAGTTGCAGGAAGGATACGTTGCCGCAGGAGCGCCCCAAGCGCTCATCGAGTGACATGATGCAGAGCCGTACATTTTCTGCGCTGGAGCCGCTGAAGCGTTGCAGGATATTGGCTCCGGCTCCGCCGAGGCCGACGATGACGATGCCGTCTTCCTTGCGGGATGTTGCTTGGTAGGGGAGCATGTGGTGTGTGGGAAAATGGGGGTTAATGACCGCGCCGCAGGAAATTCAGGAAGCGGCTGAAAACGCCCGGCCGGGGGGCGCGTATGGCATCATCATCGTAGCGCTGGGCGAAGCGAATAAGCCCGATGGCAGTGCAGTAGCGGGGGTCGGCCAAGTAGGAGTGGTTGTGACCGGGGGGAAGGGGAGCCGGTTGGTGTACCGTCATACCTTTGAAGATGTACTCCGTCAACTTGTCCAAGCCGCGCATAAGGCTGGAGCCTCCGGAAAGGAAGATGCTCATGCCGGAGTTGAGCAACTCTGCCGGAATGCGGTCGCGTACTTGCAGGAGCATGGCGGCCATGCTGTTGCGAATGGCCAGATTGAGCTTGCCTCGCTCAATCGTCACATCGTGCATGCCGTGGGTTCCTTTGTATTGCGCGAGGGAGTGGTCCTTAATGTCGCCAAAGGCGTTACCCTCTGTTCGTTTGAGGGTTTCTGCCGCATCTCGACTGGCGCGCTCGTCCGAAATACGCACAATTTGCTGGTTGATGGTATTGCCGCCCATGGGAATGCAGCCGGAGGCTACAACATCTCCCCCTTTGAAACAGATGAAATCCGTGGTGCCGCCGCCGATATCGATGAGCAGGGCTCCGGCTTCCTTCTGCTGGCGGTTAAGGACCATTTGCGCGGTGGCCAGCGGAGCAAAGACGAGGTCTTCCACCTCCAGCGGTACTTGGCGCACGCAGCGCAGGGAGTTTTGTAGGCGTGTGCGTATGCCGTGCATTACATGGCAGTTCACATCCAGTGTGCGGCCGGAGAGACCGGCAGGGTGGCGGGTGGGCTCTCCGCTATCGATGGAGAAGCCTCCCAGCTCACGGTTAATGGGGAAACGATCCGAGGCCAGTTCCAGTTTTTCCGCCTTTTCCTTGGCTATGTCGGCATGTTCGTCATCAATTACATCCTGATCGTCCGGCAAGCGGAAGGAGCCTACGTTGTTCTCGCCGACGATGTGTTCTCCCGTAACGGAAAGAAAGACGTTGAGGATGTCCACATCGGCGTGGTCTTGGGCGAGTTGCCATGCATCGCACACGCACTGGCGCGCTAAGCTAAGGTCTGTAATTTCTCCTTTTTTGACACCACAGCTCTTAACTTCGCCAATGCCGATGATAGTGGCGGTGGCATCGGGGCGAATTTCTCCGACGACCATGCATGTTTTAGATGTGCCGATTTCGAGACCAACGAGGATTTTGGACTGTGCCATAGGGAGAAAGTATGCTGTGAAAACTTTTGCGAGCAGAAAAGAACGATGATGGGCTGCATTATAGCACAAGCCCGGCATGGGAAGCGTGCCAAATACGCGTCATATTAGCGGGAGAGAGCTTGTGTGCATATTTGCGGCGTAGGCATGATGCCGGGTTGCAGTGTTACGTAATTCTCCGAGTATTTTTCGGAGGGTTTGAAGAGGAATCCGGGCTCCTTGTCCTTTACTTCGTACTTGTTGGCACGGAATACGGGGAGGATTTGGTCGGTGCTGGGGTCGTAGGCGTTATCTCCGGTATAGGTGCCGTGGACGATATATTCCACGTTCGCATCCGTGCCGAAGGTGGCATTTTCCAACGGAGGTTCCGGACCGCGGTCCGGTGTGTGTGTAAGGCTTTCATCCATCATGACGAGCTTGGCCGTGCGCCAGCTTTGCCCGGGGCGGCGAAGGTAGCCCCAGAAGCGGCAGTTGGGGATGTAGTAGCGGCGGCCGATGTAGTAATCCCCCGTGGCTTCTTGGGCGATGATGGCTTCGCGTTCGCGGATGGCTTTGCAGTCCGAGCGCAGGGAGTGGCACTGGCAGAGCAGCCCGCAAAGAAGCATAAGGAAAAGAGCGCGTTTCATAAGCCGTTATGGGTGGGGAAAGGGGTATTAGGCTTCTGGTGTGAGGGGGTCTTGGAAGCGGGTAATAGCGGCATCCAGAATGCGGCATGCGGTTTCTGCGCCGAAGAAGTCCCCCACTTCTGTTTTCTTATTTTGCAGCGTTTTGTAGGTAAGGAAGAAGTTTTGAATTTCCTGAAGATAGTGTGGCGGCAAGTCCTCTAGTGTGTTGACGTGTTCGTAGCGCGGGTCTCCTACATTGACGGCAAGTATCTTAACGTCCGGGGAGCCGCAGTCAATCATATCCATACCGCCGATGATACGGCAATCCACATAGCAGCCCGGGAAGGTGGGCGCGGAGGTAAAGACGAGGATGTCCAGCGGGTCCCCATCCAAATACCGTGTGTTTTCCACAAAGCCGTACTCCGCAGGATAGTAAACGGAGGAGTACAGCACACGGTCTAATTTGATTCGCCCCGTTTTTTCATCCACTTCGTATTTGTTGCGGCTTCCCATGGGAATTTCGATGCGGGCTTCGACAATGCGGGCGGTACTCATAGCACGCATCCTATCAGGCTTGGCGGGAGCTGTCAAGCGGCTATTCTTACTGCTTGGGAGAAAGTGCCGGCTGAAGGCGGGATTTCCGCTTGCCAAGCAGGTGCGAATTTGCTATGACTTGCAGCATGAGCAAGGCAGGGTTGCAGCAGGGCATGCAGCAGGGCATGGTGGCCACACCTGCTTTGCAGCTTTTTATGCGCGCACTGCAGGCCGGCACCACAGAGCTGCAGCAGATGGCGGTGCAGGCCATGGCTGCCAATCCGGTGCTGGAGGAGTTGCCACCCCCCGCCGGAGAGGAAGCTGCGTTTTCCGCCGCCGTTTCCGGGCGTTTGCCCTTGGAGCAGCTTGCCGCCGCACCCACGCTGGTGGAGCATTTGCAGGAACAGCTTTTGCAGAGTGCCCTCCCGCAGGCGGTGGAGAAGGCCGCTCTCCTTTTGGTGCAGCATTTGGATGAACATGGCTACTTTGAGGAGCCCCCGGAGGAGATTGCCGCGAGGGAATCCATCCCGCCCCGAGTGCTGAGAAAGGCGCTTGCTGCCGTGCAGGATTTGGAGCCTGCCGGGGTGGGGGCTTCGGATTTGCGCCAGAGTTTGCAGT
The DNA here is from genome assembly GCA_017521405.1 of Akkermansia sp. GTDB lineage: Bacteria > Verrucomicrobiota > Verrucomicrobiia > Verrucomicrobiales > Akkermansiaceae > Akkermansia. Next base: position 10,046 of record JAFXCP010000022.1, read on the forward strand.
TGCAACTCCGGCATGCGGAGGAGGGGGATTCTCTTGCCATGCGTTTGCTGAATGAGGCATGGGAGCAGCTGGTACAGCATCGCTATGCGGAGGCGGCCCGCCTGCTGGATGCTCCGGAAATAGCGGTGGCCGGGGCTGCTCGCCGCATTGCCCAGCTCAATCCGGACCCCGGGAGTGGCTTCTCTCGCACGGAGCATTTGCCGGTACAGCCGGATTTGGAGGTGTTCCCCACGGAAGATGGGTGGGATGTGCGGCTGACCGGGGCGAATGTGCCCCGCTTAGCTCTTTCTGCAGCTTACCGGGAGATGCTGGCGGAGCAGGCGCATAAGCCGGAGGTGCGTGGGTATTTGTCCCGCTGTTTCCGGGAAGGACGGGAGCTGCTTAATGCGTTCCAAGAACGCCAGCAGACGATTTTGAAGGTGGCTAAGGCTTTGGTAGCAGCCCAAAATGGGTTCTTTTATCATGGCCCTTCGGCCTTGGTGCCATTGAAGATGGAAACCATTGCGGCGGATACGGGCTTGCATGTCTCCACCATATCCCGGGCGGTGAATGGAAAGTACCTGCGCTGTGCTTTCGGCGTATGGGAGCTGAGAGCCCTTTTTTCCCAGGCGCTTTCCGGTGGGCAGGGGAGCGGGGCTGTTTCCTCTGCCGCCGTGCAGGAACGCTTGCGGGCACTTGTGCAGGGGGAGGATGTGCGGCACCCGCTTTCTGATGCTGCGTTGGAGGAGCTGTTGGCACGGGAGGGAATTGTGGTGGCGCGGCGTACGATTGCTAAGTACAGGGAGATGCTAAAGATATTGCCCGCTTCTCTGCGCCGCCGGAGGACGTGAAAAAAAAAGCATCCCCCGCAGTAATGGGGGGATGCTTGCGAAATGGGTATAGGGGAGCCCTTTGCTGATTTACACCTCGAACAGGTGGGTTACGGAGGCGTTGTTGTGGATGTTTGCAATGGCTTGCGCGAAAAGCGGGGCAATGCTCACTGTATCCACGCGGTCACCATAGGCCTGAGGTACGGAATCGGAGGTAAGAAGGCGCTCAATGGGGCTGCTTTCTAAGCGTGCGCGGGCTGAATCCGTAAGCACGCCGTGGGATACGCCGGCAAAAATGCGGGCGGCTCCGTGTTCCTTGAGTATTTTAGCCGCAGCGCAAAGAGTGCCGCCGGATTCCGTCATGTCATCCACCATCAGCACGTCCTTGCCTTTCACATCGCCAATCACAGCATGGGCATCCACCTCCGTAGCGGAGATGCGCTGCTTTGCCACGATAGCCAGTTGCGTGCCCAGAATGTTTGCATAGCTCTTGGCGTTCTTGACACCGCCGATATCCGGGGAAACAACCACCAGATTGTTGAAGTCCTGCACGTAGTTCTCCTTAAGGTGTTTTACCAGCACCGGCACGGAGTACAGATGATCTACCGGAATTTCAAAGAATCCCTGAATCTGGGCTGCATGCAAATCCATCGTCAGTACGCGGTTTACGCCGGCTGCGGTGAGGAGGTTAGCCACCAGCTTGGAGGTGATGGGCACTCTCGGCTTGTCTTTGCGGTCTTGGCGGGCATAGCCGTAAAAGGGCATTACGGCAGTAATGCGGCTGGCGCTCGCACGGCGTACGGCATCCACCATGACCAGTAGTTCCATCAGGTTGTGGTTGGTGGGCGGGCAGGTGGGCTGTACGATGAAGACATCGGCTCCGCGGATGGATTCCTTAATCTGAACAAAGCTTTCGCCGTCCGGGAAGGTATTCACCGTGGCATCGCAAAGGGGAAGTCCCATGACGTCTGCGATATCCTGAGCCAATTTGGGGTGGGCTGTGCCGCTGATGATTTTCATGGATGAATAAGTGTGTGTGTGAGCGACTATTCTTGACATTTTTCGAAAAAATGCAATACTAAACGTGCAGTTAGAACGATTTTTTTGCATGAATACGGAAAAGAAAGCGCAAAATAAACTTTTGTTAGGGCTTTCTCCGGCTCAGTGGGCGGGGTTGGTTCTCTTTATCGTTCCATTGGTGGCATACTACGGCTTTTTGGATATTTTCCATTTGGGGAGAAATACGGTCATATCATGGATAACGGGTACATGGGCAACGAGTGATGATTTCGGATTCGGCTGGATGGTGTATGTGCTTTCCGCTTATATGATGGGGCATGCCGCTGTGCGTAGTAAGGATTTGCCGAAAAAAGGCTCCGTGCATGGGATGTGGCTTTTGCTTTTCTCCGGCTTTATGTTGCTTGCCTCCGTGCGGACGCTCCAACCGCGCCTTGCATTGTTTACTCTTCCCTTCCTGTGTTTGGGCTGTGTGTGGTATTACTGGGGGCGCGCATTGGCCTGGCGCATGGTGTTTCCCTGCTGTTTCATGTGGCTTAGTATACCGCTTCCCTCGTTCCAGCAGGCTACGGTGGGGCTTCAGTTAATTGCTACGAATGCTTCTCATTTGCTGGCCGGGCTTGCGGGCGTGGAAACCATTGTGGAGGGTACCAACATCTCCTCCGCCACCAAGCAGTGGGATGCCTTTAGTGTGGCCGGTGGCTGCTCCGGCATACGCTCTCTTGCCGCGTTGATGATGATGTCCTTTGCGTGGGCCTACTTGGCGGAAGGTTTGCAATGGTGGAAGCGTGTGATTTTGGCTCTGAGTGCCATACCTCTGGCCATTGTGGCCAATGTGTTCCGTGTAACAAGTATTTTCGTATGTGCAGAGTACATTACTCCGGCATTTGCTTCGAAAACCTGGCACGATTGGTCCGGCTTAATGTTCTTCTTCCCTGCGAGTTTGCTGGGCTTGTTTGCCCTGCATAGTCTGTTAGCCGGGGAAATACTCTTCTTCCGGAAACGAAAGGTAGTTGTACGTATGGCGGGAAATGATAACGGAAAGGAGGAAGCGTAATGTTACGTTGGCTTTTGGCTCTTTTGCCTGCGCTGTTGATGGGGGCCATTGTGGGATATTCCTGGGTGGTGCCTGTGAGTAATGAGTTTTTGGAATCCTGTGTGTCCCCGGAGTTACCGCTGGAGGATAGCTTGCCCGGTTGGTGGGGTGTTAAAGTGCAGGAGAGCGAGCAGGAACGCACTATTCTTGCCGTGGATACACTCTTTAGTAAGGGGCGTTATGAGCGTGTTCGCCGCGTGGACTGGGAGAAGAAATACCCGGCCGTGGAGGTTTCCCTCGTCTATTCCGGTAACGATTTGAATAACTCCATCCACCGCCCGGAGCGCTGCCTGCCTGCTCAGGGGCACTTGCAGCTCCGATTCAGCACGAAAGATGTTACACTGGAAAATGGGAAAACGCTTACCTTCTCCCGCTTGTCAACGTATCTGCCGATAAAAAATGAGAAGGTGCCCCGCTTGCACTTTATCCATTATTACGTATTCTTTGGGCACGATTCCGTAACCCATTCCCATTACGAGCGTACGATTAAGGATATGGCGAGTCGCGTTTTCCTTGGGCGTGTGCAGCGCTGGGGCTATTTCCAAGTGGGCTCCTATTGGGCCCCGGAGATTGGCGTGACAGAGGAGGAGGCGGATAAACAAATTTGCGAGCTTATTCAGAGATTGAGCCCGCGGATTATCGATTGGTCCATGCTTGCGGAATGAGGCTTTGCCTCAATGGTACAGGCGGGGGAGCCTTGGTCCCAGTCCGGTAAAGATTTCCCATTCGATGGTGCCGGCCAGGCGGGCAACCTCGCTTACGGAAATGTGCGGACCGATGAGTTCCGCTACATCACCCGCTTGTACCTGCGGTGCGGCGGAAACATCCACCATAATTTGGTCCATCGTCACCCTACCCAGCATGGGGCAATATTGCCCGCCAATGTACACCCTCGCCCCTTGGCCGGAGAGGTGGCGGCTCCAACCATCCGCATAGCCGATGCCGATGGTGGCCACGCGCGTGGGGACAGAGGCTATGTGTGTGCGCCCATAGGAAATACTACTACCGGCCGGCAGCTCGCGCACCAGCGTTACCCGCGCAGAAAGCTCCAGAGTGGGGCGGAGAACGCCATCGTAAATCGAGGCCATGGGAGCTACCCCATACAGCAGGAGTCCGGGGCGTGCCAAATTAGCCACGGGGATTTCATAGCCCAGCTCCCCGGCACTGGCTGCAATATGGCGGTAGCGGAGGGGGAAGTACTGCTGCAAGGTAGCCACGCAATCCGTGAAAAGAGCTATCTCTTTTTGCGTATAGGGTACATCCTCATCCGCTGCCGGAAAGTGGGACATGGCACCCTCTACCTCTAAATGGGGCAGGGAGGCAATGGCTGCTGCGGCTTCTCCTAATTCCCCGGGCAGGAAACCCTCTCTGCCCATGCCGGTATCCACTGCAATGTGCAGCGGAAATACTTTGTCGGCAGCCTCCGCCAGTTGTTGAAAGTGCCGGGCTTCCTCTATGGTGGACAAGGTGCAGCACCAGTCGTTCGCCACGATTTCTTCCCTTTCCTCCGGGAAGGTGGGTCCCAGAATAAAAGGGCGTGTGCGTACTCCCGCGTGCATGAGCCTGCGGGCTTCCCCCACATTGGCCACCCCTAAAAAGGAAATACCTGCATTATCCAGACGCCTTGCCACAGGTTCCAACCCATGCCCATAGGCCCCGGCTTTTACCACGGGCATAAGCTCAGTATCGGGCAGAGCTTGGCGAGCTATGTCCAGATTATGAGCAATGGCCTCCAGATGTACATCTATCCAGGCCCGGGGGGGACTCATACCATTCATAAGAAGAAAAACTCCTGCACGTTCTTCGTACAGGAGCAAAACGGAGAAAACCGATACGGGGGATAGGACTCGAACCTACGACCTCCACCATGTCAAGGTGTTGCTCTACCAACTGAGCTACCTCCGCATGAAGAGAACTGGGCAGGGATGGATTCGAACCATCGAAAGCAAACGCTAGCAGATTTACAGTCTGCCCCCTTTGACCGCTCGGGAACCTACCCATTTTTGCAGCCCGCTGATGCGGTGTGCGGCGACACTCTACACGAAGTCTCCCGCATATGCAAGCTTTTTTTCGATATTTTTTAAATTTTCCCCGAATTTCGCCATTGGCGTATCGCCGGAATGAGGAAGAAAATCCCTAATGCCGCAATGATGCAGGAAAGATATTGCCCGCGGGTAATGCCCTGCCAGAGTGCTGCATCCGGTTCCTTAAAGCACTCGCATACAATGCGCGCTGCGGCGTACATAAAAGCGAATAGAGCTGCAAAAATGCCGGCAGGTGCCTTTTTCCAATAGAGCCGAAGTACCAGCAGTACAATGAAAATAAGGAGGCCTTCGCCCATGGCTTCAAAAAGCTGGGAGGGGTATCTGGGGCTTAGAAATTGCCCCAGCGTTTCGCGCATGGCCTCATTCTCGCGGCAGACACGCTGGATAGTATCGTGGAGCATTTCTCCGGGGAGAGAAAGCTGGTTGAGAGTGTCCACCCCGGCCGTGTGGCGCAAGGCTGCAAGGGCTTCCAGCTGTTTTTGCGGGGAAAGTGTGTAGAATTCCTGTGGGAACTTCATGGCGAGGGGGCTGGCAGCATCCACGATGCGCCCATACAACTCCCCATTGATGAAATTAGCCACTCGACCAAAGAAAAGACCTATGGGACTCACAATGGCCAACCCATCCATCAGCGCCGGGTAGGAGAGCTTATGTTTCCATGCATACCACAGTGTTACCAGCAGTACTCCCAAAATTCCCCCGTGGGAAGCCATGCCGCCCTCCCACACGCGGAATACCCACGTGGGATCCTGTACCACCCCCTGCCATCCGCGTTCAGGTAGCCAGTAAAAAAAGAATTCCCCCAGGCGTCCTCCTGCCAGTACGCCGAATAGGCACACCGCAGTAACAAAATCCCCCAGCTTTTCCGTGGAAACACAGTAGAGATTTTTCCGGGAAAGCCACTGCAATACCAAGTAACCCAGAACAAAACCTGCCACATAGGCCAGCCCATACCAGCGCAGAGCCAGCGGAGTGCCGGGAATTTCAACAAGAATCGGGTCCAAATGGTGTATATAGCTGGCTAAGGTATACATACTTGCCCTGCTATATAGCACACAGCCGCCTTCCGGGCAAGGCTAAATCCACCCGGTGGCCATGCTTGGAGAATGCTGTATACTGTTTGATTCCTTTACATCTTTCAAAAAAAATGCCTATACGGCAAGTTTCTTCTCGCCAAAGCGAAGCCGATTGTGTATAAATATAGCACATATTTGCCGTTTGCTTACTATGAAAAAGACGATTTTCTCCCTCGCTTTGGCTCTCTTTTCGAGTGCGATGTCTGCCTTTGCCGTGGATGCAGAGGATGTGCAGGTAACATTTATTCTCAAAAAAGGAGAAGGAAAGGTGGAGCGCATCATGCCGCAGATGCCCTTCCTCCAGAGCAAAGAAGCCAAGAAAGAAAAGGACCGCGTGGAATCTGCTCCCATCGATCCCTCTTGGCAATTTGTGCGTTTCCCCATTAAAGTGGAAGGTCGCGTACGTGGCAACAAGCGAACGGCTACACTGGTGCCGGAGCTGAAGGTGCATATGTACCTCGTGTTCGATAAGGGAGATAAGAAACCCGAACTCATCCTCATGGATAAGGAGGTGACATATGTGGATATTCCCCTGAATCTGGCCAAGCAGAGTGATCGCTTCCCCTCCGTGGAAACTGCTGCTGCCGTATTCATCTCTCCCACGGATGCCAAGCGCATTTGCGGCGATAATGCCGATGGAAATGACCTTTCCGCTCGCCTCGTAGCCATGGCTGTGGATGCCTCCTTCAATACCTCCAACTGCATGAAGGCGGATGAGCGTAACAAACCTTATGCTATCGTCAACACCAAGAAAGGCGCTACCCTCAAGGGCGCTTGGTGGAAAAAGGAAGCCGTGAATGGCACTGGCGCAGAGCTTCGCGCCATCAATGAAACGCCCTTTGCTCCCTTCTACTCCGGAGCGTTCCCTGCCACCTCTCCCCTCTACGCTACGGGGGATGCTGCTTCCTCCTCCATGGGCTATGGCGGCATGGGTGTCCCTACCTCCACCACCACCTCCTCCGCTTCCTCCGATACCGAGGGCTACACCCCGGATGCTGCTACCTCCGATTCTGCTGATGCTGAGCCCGAGGGTGGCAAGAAGAAGAAAAGCCGCAAGCGTAAATAATAGCGTGCCTCCTTCGTCAGATTTTTTTCATTTTTAACTTATTCTAGATTTATGGCTGAATATAAAACAACAGTCGCCCTTGAAATTGGCTCCCAGAGCGTGACCATGGGCGTCTTTACCCCGGCTGGCCGTGGCTTTACACTCTCCCGCTACGCTCGGAGGGACATCCTCCTGGACCCTGTGGAAGAAGGTATGCGCATGGATTATGTGGGCAATGCCATCGCAGAGATGGTGAATGAACTCAAAGTGCGTGGCAGCGAGGTACGCAACGTCGTATCCGGTCAGCAGGTGTTCATGCGCTTCATCAAGCTCCCCGCTATCGAAATTGATAACCTTGCGGAGCAGGTGGGCTTCGAAGCACAGCAGCACATCCCTTTCCCTCTGGATGATATTGTATACGATTATCAGGAACTGGCAGACCGCGGTGAAGGCGAGCGCGAGGTGCTACTCGTGGCTATCAAGAAGGACGTCCTCGACAATCTGAATACACAGGTGGAGGGCAGTAGCCTCAAGACCCGCAGTGTGGATTGCGCCATTACTTCCCTGTACAATGCCTTCCGCGCCGGATATGGCGAGGAGGATGAACCTGTAATGCTCCTTGATATCGGCGCCAAGACCACCGATATCATCTTTGCGGAAGAAGGTCGCTTCTTCACCCGCTCTGTCACGGCAGCAGGCGCCTTCATCACCAACAGCATCGCCCGCGAATTCAACCTCTCCTTCCGCGAAGCGGAAAAACTCAAAATCGAAAATGGTGTAGTTTCCCTCGGTAATGGGTATACCGACTCCATGAGTGAGGAGGACGCCGCCCTTGCCACCACCATTCGCACGGCCATGGGGCGCCTCAGCTCCGAAGTACAGCGCACCATTAACCACTACCGCGCCCAGTACAAGGGAACCCCCCCCACCAAAGCATATATCTGCGGTGGTGGTGCCCGCCTCCCCTTTGCGCTTGAATTCCTCCAATCCGCCCTTAACATCCCTGTGGAGTACCTTAACCCCGTGGAGGATGTGTGCCGTGTCGGCTCCAAGGTGGATGAGGAAGAGCTGGAGCAGGATGCCATTTGCCTGGGTCCCATTGTGGGTGCTGCCATGGCCGGAGCCAAAGCGGCAGAGTTCGATATCGACCTCGTACCCACGAGTGTGGGCAAGGACCGTGCGGAGAAGAAGCTCCTGCCTAAGGTCGCCATTGCCGGTGTGCTTGCTCTGGCCGGTGCCGGGTTCTACGCTTACGCCGCCAATGCCTCTGCCGAGAAAGCTGCTGCTGAACTCCGTAAGGCTGAACCCATCGATGCCAAGGTGGCTCAAATCAGCAGCCAGATGGACAATGTTAAGCAGAAGTACGACCGCGTGATGGCGGATATCGATAAGCTGGCCGAGCTTTACAGCATGCGCGCCGCTTATACCGACATTCTCCTCCAGCTTACCAAGAAAGGTGTTTCCATCAAATTCTGGCTGAATGAGTTTGCCCCCTTGATTAACTACGACGTCGAGGCTACTTCTCTTACAGAGGCGGCAGACGTGAAGGGGACACGCCTCATCGATATGAATCGCAGCCGCGCCGCTGCGAACGATAGTGCCCTTAATCAGGCCCCGGATGAAGTGGATGTACGCAAACGTAACAAAGAACCCATGGTAACGGCTATCTATGTAAGCGGCTTCACCATCAAGACGCCCGGCAGCGAAAGCCTCGACCAGCGCCAAGCCATATACAACCTTGTGGCTCAGAACTTCGATGAACGCAGCGCAGATTCCCTCTTCTCCTATCAGGATGCTAAAGTGCAGAGCAATCTGAACCACTACTTCCAGTTTGTGGATGCCAAAGCCTCCAAGGGCAAACTGCCGGATTATGTGGAAAAATTCCAGATGGTTATGCCGCTGAAGACTCCCATTGCCATTCCTGAACTCAGCAAGAAAGGTAACTGATTTCTCTAACGTTTTACTTCTTTATTATCCATGAATATTAGTGAAAACAAGCGTGTAGTCGCGCTCTCTGCTCTGTTCGCACTTGCCTTTGCCGGGGTGATGTACGTTGGCTATGGTAAGAGTCAGGAATACGCAGAATCCCAGCGCAAGCTTGACGAAATTAACAATCGTTTCCTGGATTACGAATCCGGGGAAGGTCTGGCTCCCACCCGTAAAAACAGGGATGCCCTCAAGGCGGCCTTTGCTCAGGTGTCCGATGTGAACAAGGACCTCCAGCAGGAATTGAATCAGTACGCAGCCTTCTGCTTTGGCGATGGTAAGAAAATTTCCGCTCAGGACTTCCAGAACGAGCTGCGCGATGCCATCGGCAAAACACGCCGGATTGCTAATGAATGCGGTGCCAAGGTCTCCTCTCCCGCAGCGGATTTAGGCCTTGCCTCCTTCAAGAACGCAGCCCCCGTGGCGGATGATGCTCCTTTCCGCAGCTTCCAGCTCAAGGCTGTGGCTCGCGTGGCGGAAACCATCCTTAAATCCGGGGCTCCCGTTCTCGATAAGATTTATTGCGCCCCGCTTCCTGCCGCCGCTGCAGAATCCGTCAAACCGAATAGCCGCAAAGCCGCGCCCTACTTCCCGCTGCGTTTTGAGGTAGCCTTCGAAGCCCGCCGTGGTGTCCTTCCCAAGGTTATTAACAGCTTCATGAAGGATAAGGATTTCTTCCTTACCATCACCGGCATCGCCGTGAAAGGCAAGGATACCCTGCCGATGATTGACGCATACTCCGCCCCCGGTGCTGCTCCCCAAGCCGGGGACGATTTGGGTGCATCCTCCGCAGAAGGCACTGCTGCTCCCATCGCGCGCTCCGTAGCCGTCCGTAAAACCGGCGACCCGGACGAAACCGTACGCGTACACATGAACATGCAGGTGCTTTATTTTAACCCCGCCAAGACTAAGTAACCCCTTACACGCTTCTTTACGATTATGGCTGAACAATCCAATCCCGGTTTGAAAGCTCTGGTGACAGGTGCCGTACTCGGCGTTGCCGCTGCTGCTTTTGGTGGCTATACCATGTATGCCGACAAAGTGACCGTTCCTCAGACTCATGTGGGGGCAGGCGGCTCTGCTGATTCCCTTACAGCAGAGGCAGAAGCTGTCAAGGAGAACCTGCGCCGCGACCGCACCATTACCGATGTGGCCCCGGAAGGCGCCTTCATCAATGGTGTGCCTCGTATTACACCGCTCTTCTTCTCCACGGAACTCTGGCAGATTACTCAGGACGATAAGCAACGCAACACCGTCATCGACATCTACGACCCCGCCGCTGCGAACATCCATGGTAATGTGCCAAACACATGGTTTATCGCCAACGGCATTTCCGATGCTCTTGGCCGTGCTGATGGTCTGCAGCTCGACTCTGATTCGGACGGCTTTACCAACGAGGAAGAATTCACCTCTAAGACCCTGCCTGCCGATGCATCGAGCTACCCGGATCTTGTTCGTACCGGAGCAGAGCCTAAGCTGGAGGTCCTCCGCGTAGATGTGGCTCGTGCCCTCATTACGACAGATTCTATGTTTGCCGATGCTTCCCGTAAGCCCGAGGAGGTGAACATCCGCATCTTCCGCAACGCTGCGGACATTAACCCGGTACACAAGGTAACCGTGAAACCCGGCCAGAGCTTCGACCTCTCCCCGAATGAAAAGGACGGTCGCTTTACGCTCGTGGCATTCGAAAAACGCGCCTTCCCGGGCTTTACCGGTTCCATGCAGGATGAAAACGTGATTGTGGTACGGGATAACGTCACGGCATCCAACGAAAAACAGTTCGTCATCCGTGCAGGTAAGCCCGCCGCATCCGGCAAAGACCGGGGTACGCCCAACGAAAAGGGTCGCCAAATTAGCGATACAACAGTCACATTCCGCGTAACTGCTGGTACAGCAGTCGGTAAGAAGGAAGGTGTTGTTCGTGCTCAGCTCCATGGCAGCTTCGACATCCCGGGTGGCAAGGCCGGCGGTGCCCCCCTGCGCGCCACCGTTGAATCTGTGGATGCCGGAAAGAGCGCCAACATCCGTATTGAGGGTCTCGAAAGCCCCGTAAACATCCCCAAAGGTGCTTCCAAACCGAAACCTGCCAAAAAATAACGCCAAAAACGCAAATAAATCTTCAAAAAACGAATTGTAGACTTTACAAAACATCATTTTTCTGCCATAAATAAGACATTACCATGAACCACACACCTCTCATCAATTCTAAGCGGGCTTTGGCCCTGATGGCAGTCGCTGCCTCCTGCCCCTTTGTGCAGGCCGGTACGACAGGCTATATCAGTCCTTCGACCGCAGCCGGTACCAGTCAGGTAGGCCCCACTGCCGTTTATAGCGGCACTCAGGACAGTATTAACGCACGTGAGGCTGCTCGCCGTAAGGCTCGCACTGCCGAAGCTATGGAGCTTCTGCAGCAGGGGCGTACTGCATATGCCGAAAAGAAGTACAAGGAATCTCTCGAGAAGTACGAAGCCGCTTGGGATGTTCTGCCCAAGGCTCCTGCCACTCAGAAACTTCAGGAATTCCTGGTTAAGAGCATTGGCGATGCCTCCATTGCCGTGGCTATTGAGTACTCTCGCATCGGTCGCTACGATGATGCTGAGCAGCTTCTTTTGGATGTACTCAGCCGCGACCCGAATAACAAGCGCGCTCGTAAGGAACTCTCTCTGATGCGCGATCCGGTTCGCAACAACCCCGCCCTTACCCCCGAGCACGTCAAGAACGTGGAAGAGGTGAACCGCCTCCTCACGCTTGGCTATGGTTATCTTGATCTGGGCGATTACGATGCCGCCTATGCTGAATTTAACCGCGTTATCAAGATTGACCCCTACAACGTAGCTGCACGCCGTGGTCAGGAAAGCGTAAGCAAGCGCCGCTCCAACTACTATCGTGCCGCTCACGATTCCTACCGCTCCAAGGCGCTGGCCGAGGTGGACGCCCTGTGGGAAGAACAGCTTCCCAAGGAAATGCCCAACATGGTGGCTGCCAGCGGCGAGGCTGCACAGCTTTCCGAAGGTGTTATCCGCAACACCGAGAATCTGAACAACATTCGTATTGCCAACATCCAGTTCCAGGATACGCCCATTCAGGACGCTCTGGAATTCCTGCGCAACGAGGCTCGTAAGAACGGCACTCCCATGAACTTCATCTTCGAGGAGGCTAAGCCCATTGCTGCTGTACCCGTGCCTGCTCCCGCTCCGGCTGCCGATGAGGAGGATGAGGAAGAATACGAAGATGAAGAGGACTCTGAGGACGAGGAAGAAGAGGAGGAAGAGGAAGCCCCCGCCCCCGCCCCCGCTCCTGTGGCCGTGGCTGCTCCCATCGAACCCGCCATCATCTCCAGCCTGACTCTTTCCGATATTTCCGCAGCCGAGCTTCTTCGCCACATGTGCGATGCCGCTAACTGCGACTTCCGTGTCACGGAGAACGCCATCATCGTTTCCCAGAAGGCCGCCGCTGCTCAGCGCATGGAGCGCAAGCAGTGGTCCGTTCGTCCTTCCTTCTTCTCCGGTCCTTCCGGTGGCGGCAGCGACGAGGAGGAATACGAGGATGAGGATAGCGACTTCTCCTCCGCTCCCAAGCGCTCCGCTAAGATTGACCCGAAGGCTACCCTGATTGATATGGGTGTGAACTTCCCCGCCGGTGCTACGGCAGCTTACTCCAGCGCTACTGGCATGCTCACCGTCTACAACACCAAGGATGAGCTTGACACCGTGGAGGATGCAATCAACCTGTTCCGCCAGCAGATGCCCAAGATGGTGAAGGTGAGTGCCAAGTTCGTGGAAATCACCCAGACCAACGAAGAAGAACTTTCCTTCGACTGGGTTATCAATCCCTTCTCCATCAGTGATTCCGGTAAGACCTACCTCGGTGGTGTGAACGGCAGCAACGCTACAACGAACCGCCTCGTAGGTGACTTCGTGGGCTCTCCCACTTCCTTCGGTAATAACTACACCGGCTATGGTTCCTGGCCCATTAAGGGCTCCAGCACCCTTACCAGTGCTACGGATACCATCGGCTCCGGTCTCATGACGGGTGGCCTGCGTTCCGGCTCCGGTGCCATTACCTCCGGTGCTTTGCAGAATCTGGTGAGTGCCGGTTCCGCCGGTGCTTCCGCCACCTCCAACCCGGCTCCCGGCATCATGTCCCTCTCCGGCATTTATGACTCCGGTTCTTACCAGATGATTATGCGCGGTCTTTCCCAGAAGAAGGGCGTGGATGTGATGTCTGCTCCGAGTCTGGTGATTGACGGCGATGTCCCCGTGGAGACGCCGCCCATGACGGACCCGCTGGTGCAGATGCAGAGCGAAAGCGAAGAAAACTGCGCTAAGATTGAAGTGGTGCGCCGCTTTATCTACCCCATCGCTTACGATGAGCCCCAGATTAACAGCACCAGCAACAACAATAATAACAATAATAACAACAACAACAGCACTTCGATGCCGGTGGCTTCCCCCGCCAACCCCAGCGACTGGACGGTGGAAAACGTGGGTATCATGATGCGCTTCAACATCGAGCCGCTTAAGGAAAGCGATGGCGATATCATCCGCTTCAAGCGCTTCGAAATTAACGTGGTGGACTTCGAAGGTTTCGTGAACTACGGTTCTCCGATTACCGCCGGTGTGGCTAACCAGAGCAGCATCGAACACATTGTGCTGACGGATAACCGCATCGATATGCCCATCTTCGGCCGCCGCTACATCAACTCCAACCCCTGTGTGTACGATGGTCACACCATCGCCATCGGTGGTTTGATTGAGGACGAGGTGCAGAAGGTGGAAGACAAGGTGCCCGTATTCGGTGACCTTCCCTTGGTGGGCCGCCTGTTCCGCAGCAATGCGGAGTCCCATGTACGTAAGAACTTGGTCATCTTCGTGACCGCAGATGTGATTGACCCCTTCGGCAAGCCCCTGCGCACACGCCAGACCGGTTCTGCTACCGGCAACACGGGAGCCTCCGTTCCGGGTCTCTTCCCGGATGATGGTCTGGCTAATCCCTGATGCCTGCAAAGGTTCTTGGTAAACTTGAATCCGCCCTGTCAATACGGCAGGGCGGATTTTTCTCGTTAGGAGAGGGATTTACTATCTTCTGAATGAGAGCTTTTTCTTGGCAAACAGAGCGGAGTGTGGTACTCTTTAACGCATGAGCTGTACCATAAAAAAAAGACAGTCTGTACTGCGTAACTTGTTTTGTTTCGCAGTGGTCAGCCTTATTATCATGCTGACGGTGGGCTGTGAACGCAAGGCGGAGGCTAAACAGACGCTTGTGGTAGCAACGGAGGCTACCTTCCCACCCTATGAATTTTACCGTGGAAACGAGATAGTGGGGATTGATATGGATATTCTGCGCGAAATTGCCCGGCGGAATAACCTTCATTTCCAGATTGAGGACATGAGCTTTGATTCCCTGATTACGGCAGTGCAGACGGGGAAGGTGGATTTGGTGGCCTCCGGTTTGACGGTGTCTCCGGATCGCGCTCGGCAAGTGGCCTTTACCCGGAGCTATGCGAATGCGCGGCAGGTGGTGATTGTGCCGGAGAATTCTCCAATTACCGGTAGGGAAGATTTGCGCCATTACCGTTTGGGCGTGCAGCACGGAAGCACGGGGGATATGTATGTGTCCGAACATATTGGCGAGGCCGAACGCTTTACTAACGGAGCCCTTGCCGTAGCGGCTATGAATGCCGGTAAACTGGATGCCGTGGTGCTGGATAATGCCCCGGCGGAAAACCACGTGGCAGGCAACAAAGGGCTGAAGATTCTCCCCGAACCCCTTGTGGAAGAGGAATATGCCATGGCCGTGAGCAAGAGCCGCCCCGAGCTGCTGGAGATGCTGAACAAATCCCTCGCCGAGTTGGAAGCGGATGGCACGCTTGCACGCATTACAGAGGCTTACATGAAGGACAATAAGCCGGAGAACACCGCAGAAGCTCATGGAGCATGGGCTCGGCTTAAGGAAAACTTCCACACGAACTTTATTAAGAATGACCGCTGGACCTATTTGGTAAAGGGCTTTTGCGTTACGATAGAAATTTCTGCAGCCGCTGCGGTTATGGGCATATTGCTCGGTTTCCTGATCGGCGTTATCCGCAGTACGGCGGACCAGACGGGTAAACTTCGTTTCCTGAATGCCCTGTGCCGTTTGTATCTTACAGTGGTGCGTGGTACGCCGGTAGTGGTGCAGCTACTCATCATCTACTTTGTGATTTTCGGCTCGGTGGATATCAGCAAGGTGCTGGTGGCCATTGTGGCATTCGGGCTGAACTCTGCCGCCTATGTGGCGGAGATTGTGCGCTCCGGCATCATGTCGGTAGACCCGGGGCAGATGGAAGCCGGGCGCAGTTTGGGGTTAGGGTACGGGACCACCATGCGTAATGTGATTTTGCCGCAGGCCTTCAAGAATGTATTACCCGCGCTGGGTAATGAATTCATCGTGCTGCTGAAGGAGACGAGTATTTGCGGTTACATTGCCTTGCAGGATTTGACGAAGGGGGGAGATATTATCCGCAGCCAAACGTACGATGCCTTCCTGCCGCTGCTGGCTGTGGCACTTGTCTACCTCTCTCTGGTGGTATTGCTGAGCCACCTGCTCAAAAAACTGGAAATCCGACTGAAGAAAAATGAACGATAATACCATTTTGGAAGTATGCGGGCTGGAGAAATCCTTTGCCGGGCTTCGCGTCATTAATGGAGTCTCCTTGCGCGTGAGCAAAGGGGAGGTGGTTTTCCTGGTGGGACCCTCCGGCGCAGGAAAGAGCACCGTGCTGCGCTGCATGAATTTCCTGGAAACCCCGGATGGCGGAGAAGTCCTATTCCATGGCAAAGCACCGGACAGGAGTGAGCAAGGCCTGAATACGTACCGTAGCCGTGTGGGGATGGTATTCCAGCATTTCAACCTCTTCCCGCATCTTAACATTCTTCAAAACATCACTTTAGCGCCTCTTAAATGTGGTTTGATGAGTCCGGAGCAGGCGGAGGATACGGCACGCCGCCTGCTGGAGCGTATTGGCCTTGCGGAAAAGGCCTTGGCGTATCCGGCCCAGCTTTCCGGCGGGCAGAAGCAGCGTGTGGCCATTGTGCGCGCTCTGGCCATGAATCCCGAGCTTCTCCTCTTCGATGAACCCACTTCTGCACTCGACCCGGAAATGGTTGGGGAGGTGCAAACGCTCATGAAGGAACTGGCGGAGGATGGCATGACGATGATTGTGGTTTCCCACGATATTGCCTTCGCCTGTGATATGGCGGACCGCATCATCTTTCTGGAAAAAGGCCGTATTTTGGAGGATGATACGCCGGAGGAACTCCGCAGTTCCTCCAATGCGCGCATCCGGGAATTCCTAGCCTTGCGCCACATGTGAGCATTTTTTTCAAAAAAAGTAAAAAAAATCTCTGAATTTACTTGCCAAGGCGGTGAGGTTGTGCTAGATTACCCCCGCACCGCCAGCGGTGCGGTAAGTGTCTGGATCGTCTAGAGGCCTAGGACTCACGCCTTTCACGCGTGCAACACGGGTTCGAATCCCGTTCCAGATGTCAGATTCCCTCCATGTTGCATGGGGGGAATCTTTTTTATAGCGCAGGAAGAAAAATGGACTCAAAAGCCCCTACAGGTACATGGTTTGATAAGCGCGAGCTTCGGCGTCTCTTATCACTCATGGTGCCCTTGTATATTGCTAACCTCATGAACATGGGGATGGGCGTGGTGGATACCATCGTGGCCGGGCGTGCCGGGGCGGAGCAACTTGCCGGAGTGGCTATGGGCTGTGCGGTTACGGCACCTATCATGGTGTCCATAGGCTCCATTTTAACCATAATCGGTCCCATGGTGTCCCGCCTGCGCGGTGCCGGCTGCGAGGGGAAGGTGGGCTACCTGCTCAACAATGCACACCGCTTGGGATGGTTGCTGGTGGTGGTGGAAATGCTGGTATTGTGGTGCGCCGGCTTGGTGTTTCCCTACGTTTCGGACAATGCGGAGATGGTACGTGTGGCGCAGCTCTACCTTTATTTCCTGATACCTGCGGCACCGGCCAGTGTGTTCATGCGTGGCTTGCAGGGAAATTTTGAGGGCTATGGGCAGACCCGCCCCGCCATGCTGATTTCCTTTGTCGGGCTGCTGCTGAATATCCCGCTCAATTTCCTATTTGTCTTTGGCTGGGGGTGTATACCTGCATTGGGCGGTGCCGGCTGCGGCCTTGCCACCACATTCATCCATTGGCTTATGTGTGGTGTGCTGCTGGCGTTAATGTACGCATTGCCACAGCACCGCTTGCATGCGCGCCAAATGCTCACATGGCGTCCGGTGGATTGGGCTCTTGTACGCAAAATTGTGGGCATGGGGCTTCCTCTGGGCGTGGCGTCCCTGTGCGAGATGAGTTTCTTCTGTGTGGTGACTCTGGTGATTGCGCCCCTTGGTGCTTTGGCGGTAAGTGCCCAGCAAGTGGCCATTAACGTCTCTGCACTTGTATTTATGTTTCCGCTTTCCCTCTCCGTTGCTGTATCCATCCGTGCAGCATACCATGTGGGGGCAGGGAACCGCCGTGGGTTTTATGCCATGCTGGGTACCGGAGCCGGCTTAATGTACTGCGTGGTAACGCTGCTGGCTCTGGGAACCATCCTCTTCCGCCGGGACATCATTGCTCTGTATACGGAGGATGCTGCCATTGCAGAGCTGGCTCAATTCCTGCTGGTGCTATGTGCGCTTTATCAATATTCGGATTGCACGCAGTGTTTCATGGCCGGGCTGCTGCGGGGTTTGCACGATACTAAGGTGATTACTTGGGCATGTATGATTTCCTACTGGCTTGTGGGTTTCCCGCTGGCCTGCATCCTTATCCGCACGGATTGGCTCCTGCCTGCCATGGGGCCCGCCGGTGCTTGGGTGAGTTTTGTGGTGGCTCTTACCGTGGCTGCCGTACTGCTTTCCCTGCGTTTTAACCGCTCCCGCAAGAGGGTTTTTCCGCCCCTCTAGCCAAAAAATGAATTCATTTGCCCGAAATCGCGGAATTTTGCTTGACGTATCGGGTACCTAAGGGTATAGTAGGCGCCCCGCACTACAGGTGTAGTGTGGACTCAACACGTAATTAGAAAACACAAACGATGAAGACCCACGTGAAGAAAGGTGATGACGTTCTCGTAATCGCCGGCAAGAACAAGGGCAAGCGTGGTGTTGTTCTTTCCGTGAATGCCAAGAAGCAGACTGTCATCGTGGAGGGTGCCCGCACCCTCAAGAAGGCTACCAAGCCCAGCGAGGACAATCCTGAAGGCGGCATTAAGGAAATCGACGGCGCCATCCACATCTCCAATGTGAAGAAAGTGAGCTGATGCCGAAAGGCAGCACCTCCGCGCTTAAGCCATCACAAACAAACATTAATCACAAGAGCTGACCCGCTAATATTATGAGCACACCTACATTGCTTACATACTACAAGGAGAAGGTCGTCCCGGCCCTCCAGGCGAAGCACAACTATGCCAACGTGCATCAAATCCCCCGTCTCGAGAAGATTGTGGTGACCACCTGCATGGGCAAGCACCCCGACCGCAAGCAGGCGGTGGAGGATGCTGTTGCTGAAATCGCCAAAATCACCGGCCAGAAGCCGGCTATGACGTACGCCCGCAAGAGCGTGGCTAACTTCAAACTCCGCGAGGGTGAAGTCCTCGGCGCCCGTGTGACGCTGCGTTCCACCCAGATGTGGGAGTTCCTGGATCGTTTCATTAACATCACCGCCCCGAACATTCGCGACTTCCGTGGCCTGCCCACCAAGTCCTTCGACGGCCGTGGTAACTACGCCATCGGTATTCCGGACCAGTCCATCTTCCCCGAAATTGAGCTGGACCAGATTAAGCGCAATATCGGTTTCGACATCATTTTTGTGACCACCGCCAACACGGACGATGAGGGTCGCGATTTGCTGGCCGAGCTGGGTATTCCGTTCCGCAAGCCCAACAAGAAGACTGAAGAAAACGCCTAACTAACACACGACCATGGCAGTATTAAGTGATCCTATTTCAGATTTCCTTACCCGCGTGAAGAACGCCGGCATTGCCCGCAACGAGTCGTTCTCCGCTCCCTACTCCAAGATTAAGGCCGAAATCGCCCGCATTTTGCAGGAAGAAGGCTACATCTGGAGCTACGAGGTAACGGGTGAAGGCAAGGACAAGGCCATCAAGGTGAAATCCAAGTTCACCAACAACGGTAAGTCCATCATCACGGACGTGAAGCGCTGCTCCAAGCCGGGCCGCCGCGTCTATGTACACTCCGCAGACATCCCCACCGTTATGAATGGTCTGGGTATCTCCATCGTTTCCACCTCCGCCGGTATGATGACCGGTGCGAAGGCACGCAAGCAGCAGATTGGCGGCGAGCTTATCGCCCTCGTCTGGTAACCCGTTAATCCCTAACCTGATAAGAACAATATGTCTCGAGTAGGTAAGAAAGCGATTGCCATTCCCGCCGGTGTGACCGTGGCGATTGATGGCTGCAACATTTCCGTAAAGGGTGGCAAGGGTGAGCTTGCCTGGACGATGCCGTCCTGCATTTCCGCCTCCGTGGAGGGCAGCACGCTGACTGTTTCCCGCGCTAGCGAGGACCGCCAGTGCCGCGCTCTGCATGGCACCAGCCGCTCCCTCATCGCCAACATGGTGGAGGGTGTTTCCAAGGGCTTTGCTAAGAGCTTGGAAATCGTCGGCGTGGGTCTCAAGGCCGCCGTCAAGGGTAAGAATCTCGATTTGGCCCTTGGTAAGTCCCACCCCATCCTGCATCCCATCCCCGACGGTATCACCGTCACGGTGACGGATAACACCAAGGTGAAGGTGGAAGGTATTGATAAGCAGCTTGTGGGTCAGTTCGCAGCTGAGGTGCGCGGATACTATCCGCCCGAGCCGTACAAGGGCAAGGGTATCCACTATGTGGGTGAGTACATCCGCCGCAAGGAAGGCAAGAGCGTTGGCAAGTAATCATCATCAAACCCTTAGAAAGTTTAACGAATATGAGCACTATCAATCGCAAAGCCATCCGCAACCGCGTTCACGCACGCATCCGCAAGAAGCTTGCCGGTACGGCCGAACGTCCTCGTCTGGCTGTGTATTTCTCCAACCAGCACGTATACGCCCAGATTATCGACGACACCAAGGGCACGACTCTTTGCTCCGCCTGCACCAAGCAGCTTGAGCTGAAGAAGGCTAACCAGGAAACCGCCGCCAAGGTGGGTGCCGTGGTAGCCGAGCGCGCACTTGCCGCCGGTATCACCGAGGTTGTATTCGACCGTGGTGGTTTCCTCTATCACGGGAAGGTGAAGGCTCTGGCCGATGCCGCCCGCGAAGCCGGTCTGAAATTCTAAAAAGAAAGGTTTATCATAATGAACACTGAAGAAACGAAAGCTCCGGCTGAAGAGACGACGCAGGCTCCCGCCGCTGCCCAGCAGCGTGGTCCCCGCGCTCCCCGTCGTGATGGCAACCGTGCCGGCCGCGCCCCGCGTCGCGAGGGTGGTCGCCGTGGTGAGGCCCCCGTGGAAGAGGGTCCCCAGCTCCTGGAGAAAGTTGTTTACGTGAACCGCTGCGCCAAGGTGGTCAAGGGTGGCCGCCGCTTCTCCTTCTCCGCCCTCATCGTCGTGGGCGACCAGAAGGGCAAGGTAGGTTACGGGTTCGGCAAGGCCAACGAAGTATCCGATGCCATCCGCAAGGGTACGGAGGCCGCTAAGCGCGCCATGAAGACCGTGGTGGTGGTGAACGAAACCATTCCCCACGAGACTTACAGCGAATTTGGCGGTGCCAAGATCGTGCTGAAGCCTGCCGCTTCCGGTACGGGTCTGGTAGCCAGCGCCAAGGTACGTTCCGTGCTGGAGGCTGCCGGCGTGTCCAACGTGATTGCCAAGTCTCTGGGTTCCTCCAACGCTGCGAACGTGGTGAAGGCCACCATGCAGGCCATGCAGGGCATGCGCACTGCGGACCAGGTACTTTCCGCCCGCGGCAAGAAGAAGAAGGACGCCGCCATCTGAGATTTAACCCCTAACCCCCTAGATTCAAGATTATGTTGACTCTCAACACACTTCAGCCGAATCCGGGCGCCAAGCATCGCAAGAAGCGTCTTGGCTGCGGTGAGAGCTCCGGCCTGGGCAAGACCTGCGGCAAGGGCAACAAGGGCCAGAAGGCTCGCTCCGGCGGTTCCATCCGTCCGGGCTTCGAAGGTGGTCAGATGCCCCTTCATCGCCGTCTGCCCAAGAAGGGCTTTAACAATGCCCGCTTCCAGTCCACCATCGCCATCGTGAACCTGTGCCAGCTTGAGGCCTTCTTCGAGGCCGGTGCCACGGTAACAGAAAACGAGCTGCGCGCCGTGGGTCTGGTGAAGGGCGTGGCCGATGCCGTGAAACTTCTTGGCAACGGCAACCTGTCCAAGGCTCTCAACGTGACTGTCGACTTCGCCAGCGCCTCTGTGGCTGCTAAGATCGAGGCCGCCGGTGGCACCCTTACGGTGCTGAGCGCCCAGTAAATTGGGCTTTCCGGGCTTCCTCTTCCGCCTAGGTGCGAGGGAGCCTGCCTGTAAAAATTCAACACAGAGCCGGGCAGCGCAGCGCTGCCCGGCACCTGTGTGGGAAAGGAGAGCGAATCTCCGAAAAAAGAGAGAGAAACCCGCACTCACTTTTCCTGCGGCGCCCCGCAAGCTGCCTGCCGAGCATCGGGGTATAGCACCGCCACATCGCTGCACGTCCCACTTTCACCTCTTAACCCCTCACAGAAAAACATGATTTCTGCTTTTGCCAACACCATGAAGGTCCCGGAACTCCGGAGCCGCATCCTTTTCACCTTAGCCATGATTGTCATCGTGCGCTTAGGTGTGCATCTTCCCCTGCCGGGTGTGGATGTCCAGACCCTCTCGGACTACATGGCCCGCACCTCTGCCGAGGGTGATAGTCCGCTGGGAGCCTTGGGTGCTATTCTCACCATTTTCTCCGGTGGCGGCTTGCAGCAGTGCGGTATTTTTGCACTGGGTATCATGCCCTACATTTCCGCCTCCATTATGACCCAGTTGATGGGTGCCGTGCTTCCCTCCTGGCAGAAGATGCTGCGCGAGGAAGGCGGTCGCCAGAAGATGACCAAGTACACCCGCATTTTGGCCATCATCATCGCCGTCATTCAGGGCTACTTCCTCACCCAAACCCTGCGTAACCCCTCCAGCATCGGTCTGGACGTAGGCGATTTGGTGATGAACCCGGGCATCATCGTCACCCTCACCACCATTTTCATCATCGTTACCGGCACCATGTTCCTCATGTGGATTGGTGATCAGATTACCGAGCGCGGTGTGGGCAACGGCATCTCCCTCATCATTTCCGTGAACATCATTCACGCTCTGCCGGGGGCTTTTGCCGTGGCATGGAAAACGTGCATCATGAAGGGTACGGAGGTGAATCCGCTTGGCTCTCTGGGCATGGTAGCCCTCATCCTCTTCATGGTATTGGTGGTGGCTTTGGTTGTCATCGTCACGCAAGCACAGCGCCGTGTTCCGGTGCAGTATGCCAAGCGCGTTGTGGGCCATGGCAAGATGATGCAAGGCGGCACGCAGTATCTGCCGCTCAAGCTCAACTACTCCGGCGTGATGCCCGTTATCTTTGCCACCGCCATCATGGCACTGCCGCAGATGCTGGTGCAGCAGATATTCTCTCAGGACAGCTGGGTACATGGTTTGGTAGCCAACTGGCTCTCCCCGAACGATGTGTACTACTACATCATCTCTGCGTTGATGATTTACTTCTTCTCCTATTTCTGGGTGGCCACCATGTTCCAGCCGCAGCAGATTTCTGAGGATTTGAAGCGTTCCGGCGGCTACATACCCGGTGTGCGCCCCGGTCCTCCCACCGCTGCGTATTTGGATCAGACGATGTCCCGCCTCACCTTTGCCGGTTCTCTGTTCCTCACTCTCATCTACTTCCTGCCGAGCCTTCTTTCCGTGTGGGGCGGTCTGCCCATGCTGGTAACGCAATTCTTCGGCGGCACCTCCCTGCTGATTTTGGTGGGTGTGCTGCTGGATATGATGCGCCAAGTGGAGGCTACCCTCTTGCAGAAGAACTACGATGGCTTCATGAAGAAGGGACGCATTCGCGGTAAGTATTCCCACCTTCAGGGCACCGGTCAGGCCGCAGAAGGCAAGGGTCTGGTTGTCATCTGGGTTATCATCGCCGTCTTCGTGTTGGCGGGAGCCATCATCATGGCCGGCTGAAACAGTTTTTCAGGGATTTAAGGGTAGAGGCCGGTTCCCCGGGCGTGTGGGGGGCCGGCCTCAGAGTTTTTTGAGTGGAAAGAGCTTTCTCAAATAGGGCGCAATAGCTCCAAGCTCTCCACCGGCAGATTCCGCAGCACCGCGAAGAGCAGAAGCACCAGCAAACCCGCATACAGCGCCATAGTAAGCCGCCGCCCTTCCGATAGGCACAGAAGTGCCAGCCATGCAAAACAGGGTAGTAGCAGCGCATTCTGCCGCAGAGAAAGCAGAATATCCCCTTGCACAAGAGCCCGTAGTGCTCGTGTGCTGCCGCAGCCGGGGCATAGCAAACCTGTGCTGTGGCGCAGCCGACAGCCCGGCAGCAGAGGAGAATCTGCCGGCAGCGTACCTGCCAAATAGCATAGTAGAGCTGCCAGACCCAGCAGCAGAAGAAGAAGTAAAAGGCGCATTAGCCTTTAATAGTCTGTTGGAGGGCAGGGAAGTATTCCTGCAAGAACTCCGCATTGGGCACCCAAATCATACTTGCCGCAGTGTAGAGTACAAAAGTCACCACGGCCAGTACACAAAGCACTCGGCCGGAGCTTCCTGCCGGGTATTTGCAAATCCCGATGATGGCAAGCACAAGTCCCACAAAATTACAGCAGGCAATCAGGGAAAGTACAAGAGCCCACACCCCAAGTGCAACAGAAGGAGCCTTGGTGCCGGGAACAGGGGGAAGGGGTTGACTCATAGCAACTCCATTGTAAGGAAAAGAACTGCGGCGTCAATGCCTTTTATTTTTACTGCCGCAATAAATTTGACAAATACCCCTTTGTGCGGTAGATTGTCCGCGTTATGAGTCTACGTCTTGCTGTACTTGGTTCCGGCTCCGGTTCTAATTGCCAGTCCATCTTTAATGCTATCGATGAGGGGCGCTTGGATGCGGAAGTAGTCATCGTCCTTTCCGATAACCCGGATGCATACATACTGGAACGCGCTCGTGCCCGTGGTGTGCGTGCCGAGATTTTGGACTGCAAAGGGTACAAAAACAAATTCCCCTTGGAAGTACAGGAAGCTCTGGTCGCACAGTTGCGGGAGCTGGAGGTGGACATGATTTGCCTTGCCGGCTTTATGCGTTTGGTGAAAGCTCCGTTGCTGGATGCCTTTCCGCGCCGTATTTTGAACATTCACCCGGCTTTGCTGCCGAACTTCCCGGGCGTGGAGGCCTGGAAACAGGCATTGGAAGCCGGTGCTACCCAAGCCGGCTGCACCGTGCATTATGTGGATGCCGGCATGGATACCGGGGAAATCCTCATGCAGGCTTATGTACCTGTGCTGCCGGACGATACGGCAGCCTCCCTGCATGCCCGCATTCAGGTGCAGGAGCATATTCTATACCCTGCTGCTATCCTCTCTGCTGTGGCAAGGCTGTAAACATTCTCCCTTCAGATATACATGGGCAAAAGCCCCTGCGGAAACATCCGCAGGGGCTTTTTCGGTTAGCAAGTTCACCCTGAACAGAGAGAGACGGGGTGAGCGGGGAGAGGTTTAGCGGTTGCGCTTCTTGTGCTGTTCGCGCATCTGGGCATCCGTCACCGTGTTATTCTTTATACGGACGAGAGCTTCCTCCGCCTGGCGGGAAATTTCTGCATCTTTATCCTTTTTGAGGGTATTGAGCATATTCGTTACCCATTTGAATTCACGCAGGGAACCCAGAGCATTCAACAGTTGCACCTTTTGTTTGCGGATATCCTCCAGCTCGCGGCGGCGAGCCTTCAGTTGAGCCAATTCGGGAGCATCATCGCCAATGTAATCGGCAGAATCCGGGTCGCACTTGGGAATGATGCCGACTAGCTCGGAAGTATCCTGACTAATGGCATCGCCAAAGAACTGCTTCACCAAGCGTTGGGCATCCTCATCGGAGCGGTCGCGGTTTTGCGTCATGATGGCACCATAGATATTCTTAATTTTGAGGCTAATCAGTTGGTTATCTTTGAATTTTTCCTCCATCTCGGCCACATAGCCCAGAATATCATCACTACCCCAGTTGCCGAGTGCTTGGGGGTAATTTCCTTTCCACTTGGCGGCATCTTCCAGTTCGGACTTGTAGAAATCCAGTGCTTTCGTGGAGCAAGCTGCTGCCAGCGTGCTAATAATGCGTGGATTGGAACGCATCTTCTCCGGAATCGTCTCAAAAATCTGATCGCCCAGCGCAGCGCGTTCAGCTTGGTCCTCCATCATGATGGAGATATTGTCGATACAGTTGCAAAGCGTAGCGGCCAGAAGGGGATCCAGCTCATCATCCTTGAGCAGGTTGATAATGGCCGGCACATCATCCTTCGTAGCGCGGAGACTAAAGCACTCCCAGATGGCAGCAAGCTGCTCATTCTTCTTGGAGAAATTCTTGTGCTTGGCCACACGGTCTGCCAGCTTCTTGAGGTTATCATTCACATTGGCGCTATCGGAAATAGCCACACGCTGCAACAGCCAGCGGAAGAGGGAAGGTTTAATCACCGCGCATTTTTTACCCAGTGTATCGTAGATAAGATTATTCACCGCTTCATCCTGTGCAGCAGCCAGCCCCAGCAGCAAGCAGGCACTCTGGGCCACACCCTCTGCATTACCGCCGTAGAGGGCAGAACCGCTTTCACTCTTTACAAAGGGATTCACTACCACCTCCAGCAGAGCCTTGGCATCCTTCAGAGAGCAGCTCACGTCCACATTCTTTACCTTGGCATCCGCCGTGGTTTCAATGCCTTGGCGGTTAATCGCCTCTGCACGGCGGAGCAACTTCTTAATATAATCGCGGTGTGCCTCGATGCGAGCCGTGCGGGCATTTTGCTCCATTACGTACCATGTACTCACACCGGCCATGGCCACCAGTACACCCACACCTACCATAAACGGCACCGTCTTCCAGAAAGGAACCTGACTAGCCTCCGCTTGGAGCTGCGTCAGGTACGCATCACGAGCCAGCATTTCCTCCTCCGTCATAGTGGGCACGTTCTCCTCTTCCTCCTCGGTGTATTCCTCCTCTTCCTCCTCCGGTTCCTCTGCGGCTTCCGGCTCTGCCTCGGGCGCATCGGCAAATACTTCGTCCATATTATCCGGAATCAGTGCTTCCTCGGGAGCCTCTGCGAGGGCTTCCTCCGCCTCGGGTGTTGCAGCCTCAGCCGCTTCTGCAGCTTGCAGCTCGGCCATCTGGCGGTTATACTCCTCCATTTGGCGGTTGTATTCCTCCATCTGGCGTTCATATTCCGCCATGGCGGCGGCATGTGCAGCAGCATCGGCCTCTGCCGTATCCGCAGCCGGCGTAGCGGCCTTCACCGCCGGTTTGGGAGAAACAGCCTTGCGCGGAGCAAGGGCTTTGCCGGTAGCAGCACTCTTCAAGCGCACCTTGCCGGCCGGGGCGAGTTTAGCAGAACCTGCAGGACGGAGCCCCTCGAGCGGGCCACCGCCGGTTGTTTTAAGTTTCGGAGTTGCCATAATCTGTAAGAAAGTTGGAGTAACGCCGCAGCGTATCCCTCTTTCTACCATATTTCCGCGCGCTTTGCAATCACGGAATCCCGAAGCATTGCAATTTATTCCCTTTTCACCGGCAAACCTACCATTTTACCGGGGGCGGGGGATAAGGAAAATCGTGCAGGGGGCGAGGGCTCCCTGCACGATTGAAGTTGTTGATGGTGCGGCTTAGCCCCTCCGGCGGCGGGAGACAAGAGCCGCCAGTGCCAGCAGGCTCAGCGTCGCCGTGGAAGGCTCAGGAATCGTCGGCAGCGTAAAGCCCGCCACATTGCCCTCCGTGCCCTCATAGGTGGCACCGTCCATGCTCAGCGTCAGATTACTGTAATCCTCATCCGCATCGCGGCCGAAATCCAGCTCCACTCCCGTGTACCCGGCGGCCACCAAAGCCTCCGTATCCACGTCGAATGATAAATCACCCTCCACTGTGCATTGGAACAGATGGCTCAAATCCACGCGGTAAATGCCGCCATTCCCTGCCTCCGGCAGCGTAATGCGTAAAGTAGCATCGGAAAGGATAATACTCCCCTCCGCACCCACGGAGAAGGAGCAATCCGTATCGAAGCTCACATTCGCCAGCGTCAGCGTAGCCAGTGCCGCAGAGAAATGCACATTCTCCATCGCCACCCCGCTAAAGCCATAAGCCTCGCCCACGGCCTCCATCCACACATCCTGCATGCGGGCGGATTCTCCATTGCCGCTCACTTGACCGAAAAGGAAACTCACCCCTTCCAGCGAAGCCGCAGTAGCACCGGATTTCAGGCTCAAGCCCCCGTCCAGAGCAGCCGTGCCGCTCACACTCATGGCGGCCCCATCATTCAGCACCACATTGCCGCTAATAGTGCTGCTGCCTTCCACCTCCAG
>JAFXCP010000023.1 GCA_017521405.1 Akkermansia sp.
GCGCATGGGGTTGCCATCGCGGAGGGCTTCCAATTCGTATTCCAGAGGGGAATCTCCCAGTTCCGGCCAGGATTGCAAGCAGGCAAAGCCGCCGTTATCGCCGCGCAGCAATACGCCTTCGCGAGGCTGGGCGGCCGCACGGGCACTGAGTGCGCCTACGGGATAGAGTGTGTACGGATAATAGTGCATAGGGGTAATTTAATATGCAGAGGTGCTTTTGTCACGCCCATTCTGTGTTTTATGGCATCATTTAGGCTCTTCTGCAATAATTGTGGAATAAGTCCGGCAAGGAAGAAACGGCAGAGGAGAAAAGTATTAGTAAGCGCAGAAAACATTGAGCATGGAGGAGAAAACTCCTACCATGCCCGGTGTTGTGTTCTTGAAAATTACAGGAGTGGGCACGGATAGTTGAGGCATATTTGAATATACTGAGTGTACTGAGATAAAAAAAGGCAGTACCCTCATTGCCAAGGGTGCGAGCTTTACGGTCATGGTGTGTACCGGCACAAGCTCAGCTCACAGGGTCGCTATTGCGCTCGTGAACGACTAAAATTAGGAGATAAGGCGAAAGTGGTTTGCATGGATTTATGTTCACCTTTTCGGAATCTGGTGATGCGTATTTTCCCCAATGCTAAGATAGTTGCAGGCCGATTTCATGCGATGTGGCTCGGACTTGAAACACTCCCCAAATTCTGCCGGGCTTGCCTCCTTTCCGATGTTCTGATGGGGGCGAAACGCAAAAAGCCGCAGGTTTTCCTGCGGCTTTTCGGGGGATACGAAGTATAAGATTCGAACTTATGACCCCATCCGTGTGAAGGATGTGCTCTACCACTGAGCTAACTTCGCATGGGTTTGCTGCCTCGCGGCTGCGGCGGGATATTACCTGAATCCGCACGCGGATGCAAGTCTTTTTTTTATTTTTCTTGCTTTTTTTTCGGCAGCTTCCGTGGTTGTTTCCTCTTGCTGATTGATTTCTGCATCGTTAGGGGTTATTCCGGCGGGCGGATGCGTTTTTGGCAGGAGCTTTTTCTTTTGTTTCATGCACTGCGGCATTTTTACGCACCACCGCGCGGCATTTTGCCGCATGTGCGGCATTTTGCCCCACATTATCGTATGTCAGGCGCAGAAGGAGTAAGAGCTTCCTCGGCGCCATTTAATGTTTATTGTGAGATGGTTATAAGATTAGCACACGAAAAATGGCGTATTGGCACGCGGTTTGCAAGGTATGTAAGTAGACGCGCTGCTTTTCGCAGCCACGAACATCTTAAAAAAACAACACAGAAAGACACACATATATGAGCAAGATACTCGGTATTGACCTCGGTACGACTAATTCCTGCATGGCTGTTATGGATGGCGGGCAGGCTATGGTTCTGGAAAACAGTGAGGGTGCACGGACGACTCCTTCCATTGTGGCTTTCACCAAGAATGGTGAGCGCATTGTAGGGCAGGCTGCCAAGCGCCAGGCGGTAACGAATCCGCGCAATACTGTTTTCTCTGCCAAGCGCCTTATCGGCCGTAAGTTCTCTGAGCTGACGGAGGAGGATAAGAAGGTTCCTTACGCGATTGTGGCGGCTCCGAATGGGGATGCTCACATTCAGGTGGAAGTGGGAGGGGAGACAAAGGTATACTCTCCGCAGGAGATTAGTGCGATGATTTTGGGCAAGCTCAAGGCTGATGCGGAGGCTAAGCTGGGTGAGACGATTACGGAGGCTGTTATTACGGTTCCGGCTTACTTTAACGATGCCCAACGCAATGCCACTAAGGCCGCCGGCGAGATTGCCGGGCTTAAGGTGCGCCGTATTATTAACGAGCCCACGGCTGCGGCTCTGGCCTACGGGCTGGATAAGGGCAGCAATGAGCAGATTGCCGTGTACGATTTGGGCGGTGGTACGTTCGATATTTCCGTGCTGGAAATTGGCGATGGCGTGTTCGAGGTAAAGGCTTCCGATGGAGATACGCACTTGGGCGGTGATGACTGGGATAATGCAGTCATCAACTGGATTTTGGCCGAGTTCAAATCTCGCGAAGGGATGGATATTTCCCGCCAGACGGATGCTTTGCAGCGTATTAAGGAGGAGGCAGAAAAGGCAAAGATTGCTCTTTCCTCCACGCAGAGCTACGATATTTCCCTGCCCTTCATTACGATGGATGCCACCGGACCCAAGCACATCCAGCTGACGCTTACCCGCAGCAAGCTGGAGCAGCTTACGGAATCCCTGCTGGAGCGTACTGCTACGCCTGTGCGTAATTGCATTTCCGCCGCAGGGCTTAGCACCAGCGATATTAACGAGCTTGTGCTTGTGGGCGGTATGACCCGCATGCCTGCTGTGCAGGAGATGGCCAAACGCCTTGCCGGCAAGGAGCCCCACAAGGGTGTGAACCCGGATGAGGTGGTGGCCGTGGGTGCCGCTATTCAGGGTGGTGTGCTTACCGGTGCGGTGAATGATGTGCTGCTGCTGGATGTGACCCCGCTGACGCTTTCTATTGAGACAATGGGCGGGATTGCTACGCCGATGATTGACCGCAATACTACGATTCCCGTGCGTAAGAGCCAGGTGTTCTCCACGGCGGCGGATAATCAGCCGGCGGTAGATATCCGCATTTGCCAGGGTGAGCGCAAGATGTTCAACGATAATAAGCTGCTGGGCAACTTCAAGCTCGATGGTATTCAGCCCGCGCCCCGTGGTGTCCCCCAGATTGAGGTGACCTTCGATATGGATGCCAATGGTATTCTGAAGGTGACGGCTAAGGATAAGAACACCGGCAAGGAGCAGAATATCTCCATCCAGGGTTCCTCCGGGCTTTCCAAGGAAGAAATTGAGCGCGCTAAGAAGGAGGCCGAGGCTCATGCCGAGGAGGACCGCCGCAAGGCAGAGGACATCGAAATCATCAATAAGGCAGATTCTCTGGCTCACAATGTAGAACGCCAGATTAAGGACATGGGCGATAAGGCTCCTGCCGAGGTGGTGAAGCCGATTCAGGATAAGGTGGATGCCCTCAAGGCTGCCGCCGAAGCCAAGGATGTGGCTAAGGCTCGCCAGCTGACGGAAGAGCTGGAAAAGACTCTGGGTGAGCTGAATCAGGCTGCTCAGGCTGCCGCCGCCCAGCAGGGTGCTGCCGGTTCTCCTTACGAGGGTGCCGCCGATGCTGCTCAGGATGGTCCCCGCAAGGCCAAGGGCAAGGTAGTGGATGCCGAGGTGGTGGACGACGATAAGTAAAAATTCTCCTATCTGCGGCTCCTGCCGGGCTATCCTTCCACAGGAGCCGCAGTATAACAACTCTTATAAACAACAAACCAAACATACATAATACCATGATTAAACCCATCGGACAGCGTGTGCTCGTAGAGCGTGTGGAAGCTGAAACCAAAACTGCCGGCGGTCTCTTCCTGCCGGATACCGCTAAGGAGAAACCTCAGGAAGCCATTGTGCGTGCCCTCGGCACGGGTGGTCGCGATAAGGATGGCCAGCTCATCCCCTTCAACGTGGCGGTGAATGATAAGGTTCTCATCACCAAATACGGCGGCACGGAGGTAACGCTTAACGGCACAACTTACACGATTCTTTCTGAGAGCGATATCCTCGCTATCATCGACTAATTATACACCCACATACCCCTATTATTACAATTATGGCTAAACAACTTTCTTTTGACGAAGCAGCCCGCCAGAGCCTTCTGAGCGGTGTAACCAAGATTGCCAAGGCTGTTAAAAGCACCCTTGGGCCTGCCGGTCGCAACGTGGTGATTGACAAAAAATTCGGTTCTCCCAACATTACCAAGGATGGTGTGACCGTGGCCAAGGAAATCGAGCTGGAAGATCCGTATGAAAATATGGGTGCCCAGCTTGTGCGCGAGGTTTCCAGCAAGACGAACGATATTGCCGGTGATGGTACCACCACCGCAACAGTGCTGGCCGAAAGCATCTACCGCGAGGGGCTGCGGAATGTGACGGCCGGAGCCAATCCCATTTCTCTGCAGCGCGGTATTAACAAGGCCGCCGCCGCTGTGGTGGAGGAACTCAAGAATATCTCCAAGCCCGTGGATTCCTCCAAGGAGATTGCTCAGGTGGCCACCGTTTCCGCCAACTGGGATTCCGAAATCGGCGATATCATTGCCGAGGCCATGGACAAGGTGGGTAAGGATGGCACCATCACCGTGGAGGAAGCTAAGGGTATTGATACCAGCTTGGATGTGGTGGAGGGTATGCAGTTTGATAAGGGTTACCTCTCCCCTTACTTTGTGACCAATGCGGACACGATGGAGGCCGTACTGGAAAGCCCCTACATCCTGATTTTCGAGAAGAAGATTTCCAACCTGAAGGATTTCCTTCCCATTCTGGAGAAGGTGGCCAAGAGTGGCAAACCCTTCCTCATCATCGCAGAGGATATTGAAGGTGAGGCACTTGCTGCCCTCGTAGTAAACCGCCTGCGCGGCACTCTGAATGTGGCGGCCGTGAAGGCTCCCGGCTTCGGTGACCGCCGCAAGGCTATGCTTCAGGACATCGCCATCCTCACCGGTGGCCAGTGCATCTCCGAGGATTTGGGGCTCAAACTCGAAAATGTGGATATGGACCAGCTCGGCATGGCTAAGCGTGTGGTGGTTACCAAGGACACCACCGTCATCATCGAGGGTGCCGGCAAGTCTTCCGATATTTCTGCCCGCGTATCCCAAATCCGCCGCCAGATTGAGGACACCACCTCCGATTACGACCGCGAGAAGCTGCAGGAACGCCTCGCCAAGCTGGCCGGTGGTGTAGCCGTCATCAAGGTGGGTGCCGCTACGGAAACCGAGATGAAGGAGAAGAAAGACCGTGTGGATGATGCCTTGCATGCCACTCGCGCTGCCGTGGAGGAAGGTATCGTTCCCGGTGGTGGTGTGGCTCTCATCCGTGCTCAGAAGGCCATCTGCGCCCTTAATCTCACGGGCGATGAAGCCACGGGTGCCGCCATTGTCTACCGTGCGGTGGAGGCTCCCCTCCGCCAGCTTGTGAGCAATGCCGGCCGCGAGGCCGCCCTCATCGTAGAGAAGGTGAAGGGGCTGGAATCTCCCACCATGGGTTACAACGTGGTGACGGATGACTACGAGGATTTGCTGGTTTCCGGTGTGGTGGATCCCACAAAGGTAACCCGCTCCGCACTGCAAAATGCCGCTTCCATCGCCGGCCTTATGCTTACGACGGAATGCCTTATCACTGAGCTGCCGGAGAAGAAATG
Organism: Akkermansia sp.; assembly: GCA_017521405.1. Taxonomy (GTDB): domain Bacteria; phylum Verrucomicrobiota; class Verrucomicrobiia; order Verrucomicrobiales; family Akkermansiaceae; genus Akkermansia. Next base: position 5,217 of record JAFXCP010000023.1, read on the forward strand.
TTCCTGCGGTGGCCACGGCGGTGCCGGGGCCGATGCCATGGGCGGCATGGGAGGCATGGGCGGTATGATGTAACACCTCCACCCCAATTTGCTATACAGCTTAATACCGGCGGCGGATTCCCCATGGAATCCGCCGCTTTTTCCGTTCCGAGCTAAGGGAAGAAGAGTATTAAAGCCTCGCCTCAGATTCAGGTTCCTCTCCGCTACGCCCCATCACAAACTCTGCGAAAGAGGGAAAACCTTGAGACATGGCTTTCTCCTCCATCCCGGCGATGATGTGGTACAGGTCTCCGCTCGGGCAAGGTTCACTTAAATACGAGTACAATGCCAAACGCAACACTGAGCTTGTGCTTATGTCCTGGGATTTCGCCCTACGGTTAATGAGCCTATATAATAGCGGATTCACACGAAGACTAAGGGTTCCCGGGATGTTCTCCTGCCCCGCGAAATGATGTACATAAGGCTTTAAACCGCAGGGATAAGCTGTATGTCGCGTCAACTCTTTTTGAAATTGCTCAAGTATTTCTTCCACTTTATCGGGATTGGCGGCCAATGTTTCTAATATGAGGTCGCGCACCCGAAGTGCTGCCTCTCGAGCCGCTTGAGACGACCCATATGCCTTGTCCGCAAAATACTGTTGAAAAATTTTCTTCTGACGCGTGATCGTCACACGCCAACCCTGAAAAGCTGTATCCTGATACGTCAACCGATAGAGATTGGTGGGCGTTTCCATAATTATTTGTAATGCGGTTTATGCTCATTGTACAGAAATCTACCTAAGAGCTCTACAACTATTAGAGTATTACAATATAATTTTTGAAAAAACAAGGCCGAAAGTTTCGGATAAGGGGTTAGGACAGAGAATGCACTTCACAGAGGTCCGAAAAAATGGCAAGATAAGCGCAGGAGTAAATATGCGATTCACACCGGCACTACACAAAATCGTGGCAGGCATAGCAGTACTGCTCTGCGCGAGCTGTGGAGAGTCTGAAGAGGCTAAGAAGGTACGCGCCGCCCAATTTACCACAGCCCCCCGCCCTGCCCCGAATCCGCAGAGAGAAGCACTGGAATCCTTGGTTCGCACGGATTTGGCCATGCCTACCTTCCACAGTGGAGTACCTCGTTTTGAGTTATACAGTGAATATGCCGGGGCAGATATGCGCCAGGTAACGGGCGTATCCGGGCGCACATTATTGCTCTGTTTTACGGCACCATGGTGCCGGCACAGCGAGGCCATGCGGCACTCTCTGCAAGAGCTGGCCAAGGCGGAAAAAGGGCGGGTGCAAGTGGTGGAGATAAATGCGGATGCGTATCCGGCCATTGCAGAGGATTATGGATTAAGTAAAGTGCCGACCACAGTTTTCTATACCGAAGGAATACGATTGCGGACGATAGAGGGGGCATATACGGCAGAGAGTTTGCGGCGGTATCTTCATGCGCTGCTAACCCAGGAAGAGGAGCAACCGGAATAACATTCAACCAAATAATACAATCACAAAAATCAGCTATGCGTTTTCTTACAGGACTCCAACCAAGCGGGCAACTCCACATAGGCAACTATTTCGGCGCCATTGAACCGGCCGTGCGCCTTCAGGAAAAGGGCGAGGGCTTTTACTTTATTGCCAACTACCATGCGATGACCACCATGGAGAGTGCGGAAGCGCTGCGCACCAACACGAGAGGCTTAGCCGTGGATTTCCTCGCCTGTGGTTTGGACCCGGAAAAATCTGTATTTTTTGCCCAATCCGCCGTACCGGAGGTGAATGAGCTGGCATGGATTCTCTCCACCGTATGCCCGATGGGTCTGTTGGAGCGTTGCCATTCATATAAAGAAAAGGTGGCCAAGGGAATAGCCTCCAACCACGCTTTGTTTGCCTACCCGGCGCTCATGGCAGCAGATATTTTGCTGTACGATGCCGATGCAGTCCCCGTGGGCAAGGACCAGAAACAGCATTTGGAAGTAACCAGAGATTTGGCCGGCAAAATGAACGATACCTTTGGTGCAGATTTGCTGAAACTGCCGGAGCCCATCATCAACGAAAGCACAGCCGTGGTTCCCGGGCTGGATGGTCAAAAGATGAGTAAGAGCTACGGCAATACGCTTCCCATCTTCGGGGAGGAAAAAGCACTCCGTAAGCTGATTAACAAAAAAGTAGTAACAGATGCCACTCCGCTGGAAGCACCCAAGCCCACGGAGGGTTCCATTATACTGGCACTCTATAAACTTTTTGCCACCGGGGAGCAATATAATTCCATGGTGGCTGCACACCATGCAGGTGGTGTGGGCTATGGCCAATTCAAGAAGGATTTGTTTGAATGCTACTGGGAATATTTCCGTGCAGCCCGGGAACGACGGGATTGGATTCTTGCCCATCCCGAATACGTGGACGATGTGTTGAACACCGGTGCCACACGCGCCAGAGAGGAAGCCGGCAAGGTGCTTTCCCGAGTTCGCACGGCCGTGGGGCTGGGCTGGGTATAAATCCTTTACTATTCCTCTTTAACAAAAAGCCTGCCTTCTTTGCGAGGCAGGCTTTTTTATATCACCGGCAGCGGCGGAGCAAAGCGGCATAAGCTCCATCCGCCTCTTCTCTATGAGGAAGAGCCAGATAATCCCGTTCCAAGGAGAACTCCGGGTGCCGGGCAAGGAAAGAATCCACCACATCCCTATCCTCCTCCCTATCGATGGAGCAAGTGGAATAAACTAAGCGTCCCCCGGCACGCACCGCGCGACATGCACTCTCCAGAATTGCTCTTTGCAGGGTTGCCAGTCGGGAAATCTCCTCCGCAGAAAGGCGCCAACGTGCATCCACGCGCCGCTGCAACACACCGGAATTGGAGCAAGGCACATCCAAAAGAACCGCATCAAACTTCCCTACCCATTTCTCCGGGCAAGGATTTTGCCAATCATGCAGCTGGACCAATGCATTGGGGGCTCCGGCACGTGCCAGATTTTGGCGCAGGGAAACTAAACGATGCGGCTCTGCATCCGTGGCTACCAGTTCTAAATCGCCACCGGCAGCGGCTAGCATAGCCGCAGATTTTCCTCCCGGTGCTGCACAGGCATCCAGAATACGCTCCCCGGCTTGCGGTGCCAGCATCTGTACGCAATAGCGGGTGGAAGGATCGGCAATATATAACTGTCCCGCCTTAAGCTCCGGCAAAGGTAAGGAGCCCTTCAGCCGGAACCAGCCGGGAAGCTCGGGAAGCGGCTCCCAATCTGCCGGAATAAGGGTGGGAGGATTCAGAGGATTCACACGTGCATACACCGGAGGAGTGCCGATATTCCACGCCAGCATGGAAAGTGTTTCCTGTTCTCCGAACTCTTGCATCCACCGGCGAACCAACCATGAAGGAGTGGAGAAGCAAACGGAAGGAGAAAGTGTATGGCGTCCCGTTTCAAACTCCTGCCTCCTCCGAATAGCATTCCGCAGTACGCCATTCACCAGACCTTTAGCTCTTGCGGGAGCCAGCCGCACAGTCTCGCTCACGGCGGCATGTTCAGCCTGTTTCAAGATGAATAACTGGCAAAGGCCCAGCAAAACAAGCCAGCGAAGTTTTTCCTCCAAAGCCCCGGGGCGCAGCTGCAAGCGCAAGTAATCCAGCCATGCCATATGGCGCAGCGTATCGTACAACAGAGCTTGGAGCAAGGCTCTATCTGCCCTGCTCAATGCATGAGCCGCAGACTCTCGGGATACAAGGGTTTCTGCAAAGATTCCGCCTTTACCCCAGCGGCATAGGCTATTCCACGCAAGAAGGCGCACATTCGGAGAAGCGGGGCTACTCATACGGATGATGTGAGTGTAGAATTAAGAAGTTGCTCCTTCAATGGGATACGACCATTCCAAGCAAGCACGGCACCCTTACGACCGGAAGCCTCGTGCGGGGTATATTCCAGCACTCCGCCCGCCATTTCCAGAATGAAGCCGGCCGCCGCAAAATCCCAGAGGGAGATGCGGTCCTCCACATAAGCATCCATGCGCCCGGCGGCTATATAGCAGAGGGACAATGCTGCAGAACCCAATATACGCATCTTGCGAACCCGAGAGGATATATACCCAAAGCGGTGCAGACCGGCTGCACCGGAGCCATCGTGTGTACCATGCCCCACAAAGACCACAGCCTCCGCCATACGGGTGCGGTTCGATACTGCAATAATCTGCCCATTACAACGGGGAGCATCCCCTAACACCGCCGTGTAACACTCCTGCTGCATGGGGTCATACACGCAGCCCAGCACTGTGCGTCCGGCATGTTGCAAGGCTATGCTTACACAGAATATGGGGAGTCCATAAAAGAAATTCACTGTCCCATCCAAGGGGTCCACCACCCAGCAAAGCGATGAATCTGCGGCACCGGCATCACCTTCCTCCCCAAGTAAAGACGTTTCCGGGAAGGCTGCAAGCAGAATGGCTGTAATATGGCTCTGCAACTCCTCGTCCAGCCGCAATTTGAGATCGTGCGCGGCTTCCGCAGATACGGCACGAGCCCCGGCTCCCTCGGCAAAAGCACGGCGAAGGATGTTTCCGGCGGAGCGAGCTGCGGTCTCCGCTACCTCTAGGTATGGTTGATAATTCATCATGCAGCAGATTGTTGTGCCTGCTTTTTCCTCTCCTTCTCCCGCGCCATTTCCTTGCGAAGTTCTGCGCGAGCGCGATCAAACACCTCGTGTGCCAGGTTTGCTGCAGCCTTCACCAGCAGGGGCTGCATCTCCTTTGCCTTAGCCGCAGGGGATGCGCTATCATCAAAGCCCATCCAAACTAAAACACATACTGCTTTATCCCGGCGAATCAAGGCCCATTGACCTCCCTTCTCCGGCAAGCTCACATCCAGCGTGAGTGTTCCCTTCTCCTGCACAACAAAGGGGGGCAACTTGGAGACAGCCACCGCGCTTTCCCGCAGAATATACTCAGGAGCCTTCCCGGGTTCATTGGCATATATGAGCTGCTTATCCCTATTCCACACGCTGTTAATAATGCTAAGTCTGTATCCTTTACCTTGGTTCACCAAGCTAAAGAGCATGCGAGCCAGCTCCAATTTTTGCACCGGGAAAAGACCGTTGTACAACTCCTTTTCCTGCCGCCGGGATGGCAGCTTACCTTCCAATTTCAGGGTATCGTAGAACGAGCGTACCACATCGTACCCCATGCGCATTCCCGTCACCTCCATACTCCGGGACTCAATGTGCATATCTTTTCCCCCGGGCATGCAAGCACGGCAGAACAAGAACGGAGCAAAGGCTTTACCGGGTTTCACCCTATCCAACCAGCGGTCCCGACCATCCGCCACACTGCGGCCTCCCACCACTGCCAGTACCTGCCCCTTCGTCTCATGGCGAGTATCCACCACTAAAGCGCAGCATTGCAGCAAGCCGGAAAGCTCATTATCCGCCCCGCGCACCTTGAGCGCAGCCGGACGGCGCATGCGAACATATGTACGCTGCAACTCTTCCAAATCCGCCTTTGCTTTCTCCTCCAGATTCAGCCAAGCCTCGGGGTATTGAGCGGGATTTTCTACGGAGGCAAGTGCTGTTTCCACCGCCTGTTCGAGATACTGTTGAATGGGCAAGCGCAAGGTGGAGACCACTGATACCCCACCACTGTTTTCTGCAATCTCGGAGCGAATGGCATCCAGTTCCCTACGGCTCCACATCACCGCATAGGAAGGGTTCTCAGCCATGCGGCCAGCTTTACGCAGCTCCAATGGGGCGGCCACAGCAGCCTCAAATTCCACGGGGGTAATATAGTCGCATTCCAGCATGCGCTCCAATGTTTCCCGTTTTACCGCCATGGCAGCCTCCATGCTGCGTACCGGATTGCACAGGGAAGGAGCCCGCACTAAACCGGCCAATGTTGCGCTTTCTGCCAAACTAAGCTGATTCACCTCTTTACCGAAATAATATCCGGCAGCCGCTCGCAGTCCATAGCAATTCTGTCCGTAAAAAATACGGCTAAGGTATTGTTCCATAATGGTACGCTTATCGTACCGGCGCTCAATACGCTGGGCTAAGACAGCCTCCAGAATCTTTCTATCCAGAGATTTTCCATGCAGCTCGTACACATGCCGGGTAAGCTGCATGGTAATCGTGGACGCCCCTTGCTTATAGCGCATGGAGGCCAAATTGCTGAGGACAGAACGCAGGACAGACGAAAAAACCACGCCGCTGTGAGAAAAAAAATCATCGTCCTCGCGCGCCACAAAAGCCTCCACCAAGTGCGGGGGCAATTCCTCCCAGCGCACCGGGCGTGTTTCCTCCCCGGAAAGTGCGGCGATGGGTTGATTCGCCAAATCATATAGCATGCTTGTCCCCGAATCCCGCACCACTCGTTCCAAATCGTACTCCATGGAGCGGTATGTGTACACGCCCAGCACACTCAGCAGGGCAATCAGCACAACACCAATCCCCATAGCCAGCACAATGAGTTTCTTCTGGCCAATACTCAGCACTCTGTACCAATGCTTGCGGCGGTTGGGAGAAGGTGCGTAAAACATGGGGGGATAATGCAGTAGCATCTATACCGAAAGCGGTCTCCCGGCGTTTATGCCGCAGGCGGAGTAACCGGCTGCACCGGTGCGGGGGGGACCGAATTCGTTTTGCCCCCCTGCTCCATCATACGCTGCACCCCGGAAGGCGGCGACCAGTTTGCAAATTCGGAACGCAGGCTCTGCTCGTACTGATTTGCCTCTCCGTCTTTACCGCAGCGTTTCAGGGCGCAGATAATTTTGTAAAGGGAAAGTGGCTTCAGTTCCTTATCACTCACCACATTAGCCGTACGCCCGTAAAATTTCGCCGCTTCGCTGTACTGGGCATCCGTATAGCACGCATCCCCCAATGCTAAGAAGAGAGCGGATTTAATGGGACCGTCTATCCCCATGGAGATTGCATCCTCGCATACTTTGCGAGCCTCGGAGCAACGGTTCAGCCCAATCAGCAGCAACGCACGATCGCGCATACCCTCCGCCTTGCGGTACGGCTGCTTTTCCATGTTCACATAATGATCAGCAGCTTCCAAGCCACGGGAGTACAACTCCAGCTCCAGGCGGCAGCGGGCAAGTGTTTTCCATACAATGGGTTCCACCTTGGGGCGCTCCTGCTCGCTGCCATCTGCCGCAGTGTACTTCTCGCGAGGCTCGCGCTCCAAAGCATCGGTCAAATACTTATTGGCAGCAAAATATTTCTGGTTCTGGAAGCACATCCACCCGCACCAGCGCAAAATGGCCGGGGGCAAGCCCTTGTAAGAAGCCGCATTGCTCTGCTCCAGTTTTTCGAGCGAGAGGCGGAGATTCTCCGCATCCTTCATCTTGAAGAAGCACTGCACCAAGCGCTGGTCTACCAAGGCGGCGTACTGCTCCGGGTACATTGCGCGCGCATTCTGAAACTGCTGCACAGCTTCGGCGGGCGCACTTTCATACAAAGCACAGCCGATGTTGTAATGAGCCTCGGCCAAAGCCGCCGGCTTAGCAGCCACGCCGCGCCCGGCCCGCTCGCTAAAATATTGAATAAAACTCTTGTAATAATTCACCATGCGCGGGGCATCCTTCCCGGCACAGAGCTGCGCTGCCCGCTGCATACATACCGGCACTGCGGGAGACTGTGGGAAATCCCGAATCACCCTATCGTAATCCGCCAAGGCCTCCTGCACCTTTTCCATTTTACCATGAACCGTAGCCCGGAGAGCCAAAGCCTCCGCCACGCGGGAATCATTCGGGTACGTCTCGATGAAAGTACTCAATGTGGATAAGGGCTCATACCCGGGAACCCGGGCAAAACACCAAGCCTTCTTATAGGTGGCATCCGCCCGAACGGCTTCCGGCAGCTGGGAAAGTTCTATCTCGTTGTACTGGGCAGCAGCCTTGGCCTCCTCCACCAGCATCAATCGGTCCGCATACATGAGCCGCACCAAATCCACGCAGGGCAAGCCGGCCGTTGCACAACCGCCCTTATCGTAGGCATTCACATAAGCATCTGCATGCACAAAGAAATTCTCCCCGGGAATTTGCTGCACGCAAATCATACGGCGGTAGCCGGCATCCGCAGCAAGCGGGGTACCGGGCTGCGCCTTCTCTGCCTGCTGAAAATAATCCGCAGCATCCCGGTACTGTTTAAGCTCCATGGCGGACTGCCCCGCAATCACTGCTCTCCGGGCAATCAGCGCCGCATCATCCATGTGTACATGGCGGGCTTTAAGCAACGACAATACCTCCTTGTACTTCTTGTCCCGGAACAAAGTAACGAGGCTTTCCATCTGGGCCTCTCCCGCATACTTCCCCATATCCGGCATGGAAAGAAGCTGCCGGTAATACTTCTGGGATTCCTCCGGCTTTTCAAGGCGAGCCGCCAAACGGGCAGCCTGCAAGGTAACCGTACCGCGCAGCCGGGGGTCCAAAGCCGCATCCTTCTGCAAGCTCTCAAACATTCCGTAGGCATCGGCATACTGGCCGGCCTCCGTTTGCATCTGGGCCAAAGCCAGCGTGGCGGATTGAGTAATGAGTATATTTCCCCCCTTCATTCCCAACAGTTCCCGGAAGGATGCCTCCGCATCCGACTTCTTACCCAACTGCTGCTGAGCGCGAGCCTTGCGATACAGGGCATCCTGCTTCAACTCCGTGCGCTTAGTCTTGGAGTATGCCGTTTGGTAATAATTCAACGCCGTTTCCCAGGCTTGGCGCCCGGCAGCTTTTGTTGCGAGCTTGTAAGCAGCCACGGCGCCATACTCCTCTCGGGATTGCTTGGCTAATGTGGCCAAAATGCGGTCGGACGCAGCAGCATCCCCCGCTTCGTCCAAGCACACAGCCTGCAAATAAAGAGCCTTATCCCGCTTTGCGGATTTGGGAAACTTCTTCACAAAATCCCGGAATAACTCCGCCGAGCGGCGAAGCACCATAATGCGGGTAGTGGGCTCCGGGGACTGCCTCCCCTGCGCGTATAAATGCTCCGCTATGGCAAAGGAATCCTCCTCGGCATTAGCCACGAGGGGAGCATCTGCCGCTTGCTGAGCCACGGCGGAACATGCGGCTAAACTAGTGAGTAAAAAAGCTATGGACTTACTGTTCATATAAGGGAAAAAAGGGGGAGGTGAAAAGAAAGAAGAAAACGCAGCGTTCCCACAGCCCCATTACTTCTTACTTTCCGGCATTTTCTTGGAGAAGGACACATTCCACACACCGGCTTGAGAGCAGGTGGAAATCACATCGGCCATTTTCTGCCAGCTCATCTGGGCATCCCCGCGAATTCGCACAGGCTGATTCGGATTCACCTTCACCATACGCGCCAGCATTGCCGCCAGCTTCTCTCGTGTAAACACCTCACGGTCAATGGTAATCACCAAATCACCATCCTCCTCTCGAGCATTGATGATAATCTCATCAATAGCGCGGGATGTTTCCTCTGTTGTCTTCGGAGCGGTGGGTACCTTTACCTTCAAATCCTGCTCGTTCAGAATAAACTTCTGCGTTACCACAAAGAAAATGAGCAGCAGGAACACTACATCCAGCATGGGAGCCAGCTGGAATCCGATGGGCTCGGGAATCTTAGTGCTTAATTTCATGGAAGATTCCGCTGCTAGCTATTAATAATCGTCGTCATCATCCAACGCCTCGGCGCGCGTGCCGCGACGGTGCGTATTACCCAAGCGATGCTCGCGGTCCATCTGCACGCCAAGCACACAGAGAATGTGAGTAATAGCCACATCCAAATCCGCAATGCGTTTCTGAATACGGCTGCGGAAAAACACATAAGCTGCCATGCTGGGAATAGCCAGAACAAGGCCACCGGCAGTGGTAATCATAGCCTCCGAGATACCGAGAGCCATCTGCATCTGCTTCACACCCTCGAAGTTTCCCTGAGCCATCTCCATAAAGGTCTTCATCATACCCACCACAGTACCCAACAGGCCAATCATCGGGGCAATAGCACCTATATCGCTCAGCCAGTTCACTTGGCGGGTCAACACATCCGCATGGCGGGAACCTTCGGCATTAGCAATCTCGCGCACCTCATCAATGTTAGAGCGGGGATTGCGCTGCAAATACACCACAATGGAGCGTACCGTCAGAGCAAAAATAGAAGGATCGCGCTCGCAAATGCCGATAAGCCCCGCATAATTCATTCCCCGAATGCAGGACTCAACCGAAGAAGGCAGACGCGGCGGCAACACGGCATTAACACGAGTGGTCCACAAACACACGAAAGCCACCATCAACGCCACCACGGAAAGAACCAGCAGCGGCCACATAAGGGGGCCACCCTTCTCAAAAAGCTCCATAACGCCCCAATTCTCTGCTGCTTTGGAAACCGCAGAAGGAAGAATGGACGCAAAAGTTACAGACATCATCACGAACGCATTATACAACAGCAGCCCCACCATAGCAAGAGAGATACCTGTCTGCATAAAGTTTTTTCCGCTACCGCAGCGCAATAAGTATTGCATTCAGCAGCATGGGGGGCTAAAATACCCCTATGCAGGACACCTCTCTCTACCGCGCCTGGGCCGAAGTGGATACCCATGCCATGCGGCATAATCTGGGCGTTGTACAGCGTTTTCTCCCCACGCACAAACGCATGGCCATCGTTAAGGCCGAAGCCTATGGGCACGGATTGGAAGGCGTGGTTCGGGCATTGGATGATGCGGATATCGAATTTTTCGGCGTAGCCACCCCGGCAGAAGCCCGGCGAGTGCAAGCCTGCGGCTGCCGCACCAGTCCATTCATTCTGGGTCCATGCTTCCCGGCGGAGCGAGAAGCCATCGTGCAAAACGGCTGGCGTGCAGCACTTTGCAGTCTGGAAGAAGCGGAACACTTCAACTCCCTCGGGGCATTATACGGCAAAAAAGTAAACCTGCACATCAACGTGGACACCGGCATGGGGCGTGCCGGGCTCCTGCCTCAGGACCTCCCCGGTGTAGGTGAAAAGCTCCGCCAAATGGAGAATCTGCACATCGAAGGAGTGTACTCCCACCTCTCAGCGGCGGCGGAGGACATCTCCTTTACCCACCGCCAAATCCAGAGCTACGAACAAGCCGTAGCAGAACTGACGAACAGATTAGACATCCCCTACCGCCACCTTTGCAGCAGCTCCGCCGTATTCAACTACAACGTGCCCTGCACCAATATGGTGCGCCTTGGGCGTATCCTATATGGGTACTCCCCCATGCCCTCCCCCTACAACAAGGAACTCCGCACCAGCCTTACCTTATACAGCAGAGTAACCCTGCTGCGTACCCTACCCAGCGACCACGGAGTATCCTATAACCACACCTATATTACCGACCGCACCACCAAAGTGGCCACCATCGGCATCGGCTTTGGGGATGGCTACCTGCACTACCTTTCCAACACCGGAGCCCGCGTATACCTTAACGGCTCGTACTGCCCCGTACTGGGTCGCATCACCATGGATCAAATCATGGTGGATGTAACTCACATGCGCGGCGTGCAACCGGGAGATGTGGCAGAAATTATGGGGCCGCACGTTCCTTGGGAAGAACTCACCGCAAGAGCAAAAACCATCCCGAGCAACATCATCACCAGCATCACCGGGAGAGTTCCACGCATTTACCTCCCCTAAACTCTTTTCAAAAAAAACATAAAGCAGCCCCGGCATAATACCGGGGCTGCTTTATGTTACTCAGCTCAATCAAGAAGCACCACCACTCAGGAGCGATTCTTTAACTGTGGGAAAAGAATAATATCGCGAATAGAGCCGGCACCCGTCAGCAGCATGCAAAGGCGGTCGATACCAATACCGATACCACCCGCACTCGGCATACCGGATTCCAAAGTCTCCACGAAATCATAATCAATCTTCTGCGTCTCCTCACCGGCTTGGTGCTGCAAACGCTCCAACTGTTCCACGGGGTCATTCTGCTCGGAATAACCGGGGCAAAGCTCCTGACCATTCATCACCAGCTCGAACACATCCACAACTTCCGGATTTTCCGGATTAGCCTTAGCCAGCGGCACCAAATCGCGCGCCACATGGCACACAAAAAGCGGATTTGCCTGTTTTTCCTCCACCAGCTTTTCGTATACCTGTTGGGTCACCCCGGTATCATCCAGCTCCTCACCAATCTGCACATGCAGCTCATTTTCCGCGCGGTTGCGGCGTTGCTCCGGAGTAAGCTCGAACCAATCGGTCCCGGCCACCTCCTTTACCAAATCGTTATAATCCGCCCGCCGCCAAGGACGCGTCAAATCCACCGTCCAGCGCAAGTTCCCCTCATCATAATACTGGTCGAACTTGAGCGTACCAAACACCTTCTCCGCAATCGTGGTAATCATCTCCTCCATCATTGTTGCCATGGATTCATAATCGCCACCTGCCTCGTACACCTCCAGCACCGTAAACTCCGGATTGTGGCGACGATCCACCCCCTCGTTGCGGAAGTTGCGGTTCAACTCAAAAACCTTCGGGAAACCGCCCACCAAAAGACGCTTCAGGAAAAGCTCCGGAGCAATACGCAGCGTCACAGGCTTCTTCAGCGCATTATAATAAGACTCAAACGGTTTTGCAGAAGCACCTCCTGCAATATCTTGCAGCATAGGAGTCTCCACTTCCAAAAAACCACGCTCCGTCAAATACCGGCGAATCTCCTGAATAATGAGAGAACGCTTCACAAAACGATCGGCACTCTCCGGATTACTCATCAAATCCAAGTGGCGGCGGCGATATCGCAAATCCATATCCGCCAAGCCATGGAACTTATCCGGCATAGGCCGCAGCGCCTTGGAAAGTACCTTAAAGGACTCCACTCGCACAGAAGGCTCCCCCGTACGGGTAATAAAAGTCTCGCCCTCAATACCAACCCAATCTCCGCGTTCCAGCAACTTCCACAGAGCCCATGCCTCCTCACTCACAGCCTTGCGCGTAAGCATGCACTGAATACTCCCCCGCACATCTGCCACAGTGAAGAACTGCGTACGCCCCATATCGCGCAAAGCATTGATACGGCCAAGGAATTTCACCTGTTTTCCCTCCTCGAAATTCGCCTTAATCTCTGCCGGATTTGTGGAAACATCGTAACGTCCGCCATAGGGATTAACCCCTAATTCGCGAATTATTCCCACCTTCTCTCGGCGCACAGCAATCAGCTCCTCCTCGGAGGAACCCGGAGCGGTATTAGCAGGTTGGTTTTCTGACATAGCGCGGGCATTATACGCCCTTTCCTCCAAATATCCAGCCTAAAAATTTATTTTCCGCGTAATATGGGGGCCAGTTCAAACCTGCCGGGAGTAAAAACGAGAATTCTTTTGCTTTCTTCATTGGTTCAAGATATAAGAAGGAAGGTATTTCAGGAAACGGCGAATCTAATCGGACTCATGATTTTTATTACTCCCAAGCGATAACCACTTGCCTATATGAATCAAACCGACTTTTACGCATCAGCACCTTGCCTGCGAGAGCGGAAGCGACGCCAATAGCTATCAAACAGTATTCTCTGCTTCGGGAGAAGAAGATTCGCGCGCTGATTCCCGGAGTTGAGGCGGTAGATTAACTCCGCCTCGCCGGAGAGAAGACCCTGCGTTCCACAAAGTTTGTGGAACAGAAAAAAAGGGGTTGCCAAAGGGAGGCAAATCATGTAGAATCCCCCGCACACTTATGGCCAGGCAAGCATTAGGAAAAGGGCTCAGCGCTCTCATCATGAAGAAAAACGAGGCGGTTAACCCCGTGGATACGGTGGTGGATACGGACCGCGTCATTCTTGCAAATGTGGGGGATATTAAGCCCTCCCCCTTCCAGCCTCGTCGGCACTTTGATGAGCAACAGATTGAAGAACTGGCCTCATCCATCCGGGAGCGCGGGCTGGTGCAGCCTCTCATTGTCCGCAAGGTGGATGGCCAGTTTGAGTTGATTGCCGGTGAGCGCCGACTGCGTGCCGTTACCAGCTTAGGGCATTCCACGGTCAAAGTTGTGGTACACGAGGCAAGCGACCAAGAGGTAGCCGAGCTTGCGCTTATTGAGAACTTGCAGCGTGCAGACCTCACCCCCCTGGAAGAGGCGGAGCAATACCGTCTGCTGCAGGAGCGCTTTGGGATGAAGCAGGAAACCATAGCCAAGCATGTGGGGAAATCCCGAGCAGCTATTGCCAACATGGTGCGGCTGCTGGAACTGGCGGAACCCGTGCGCGGACTGTTGGAGCAAGGTCAGATTACCGTGGGGCATGCGAAAGTGCTGCTCATGCTCAAGGATGGGGAGCAGCAAACCTATGCCGCCCGCAAGGTGGCACGCGGTACCCTCACCGTGCGCCAAACGGAACAGCTTGTGCGTAATATGCTGAACCCGGAGCCGGAAACCAAGCCCGAGCCCCCCGCCCTGCCCCCGGCTTATGCCCGGGTATGTTCCCAGCTTTCCCACGATTTTGGCACCCGTGTCAACATTTCCATGAAAGGCAAGAACAATGGCATTATCGAAATTCCTTATGCCGGGCGTGAGGATTTGGTGCGTATTCTGCAAATTTTCGGTATCAGCGAAAACATTTAATTTCCCATGCAGTTACGGCATGTTCTCCTCCCCTTGGCCGCAGCATGCCTGCTTGCCGGCTGCGGTAAGGAGGATGCCGCTTCCCGGCCTCTTCCCCGCAAGGAGCCTCCCACACAACTAGTGGAGCAAGAGTCCTATTGCGGGGAGAATGCCTACATCCATTGTGCGGCCATTTGCTCCTTGGGACCGCGCATAAGCGGCACCCCTGCATACGAAGCCCAGTTGGATTACCTGCAAAAGCATTTGGAAAGCGCGGGCTGGACGGTTTACCGCGATGTCTTTAGTGTCCGAGGGGTGCGGATGACAAATTTGCGTGCGATATGGGGGGATGCCTCCGCCCCTCGCCCCATGCTGCTTAGCTGCCACATCGATACCAAGCGCAACGTAGCGCCGGATTTCATCAGTGCGGATGATGGTGCCAGCGGAGCTGCCTGCCTACTGGAGTTGGCACGCGTACTCTCCGGGAAAGCAGAAACAGCCAAACAAACAGAACTGATTTTTCTGGATGGGGAAGAATCTTTTGCGCCGCGCATGAGCAGCAGCGATGGGCTTTATGGCTCCACTTACGATGTGGCACGCCGCAAGGGCGCACTGCCCCGCTGGCAGCTCAATCTGGATATGGTGGGAGGAAGAAATAAAATCATCGCCATTCCCGGGTTGGATACTTCGCAGTACATGTACGACCAGTACGAACGAGCCAGAAAAGCATTGCGCTTTCCGGAGACGCGCTGGACAGCTTGGCCGGACAGCTATTTGGATGACCACCGACCCTATCTCGAAGCGGGGGTAGATTCCCTCAACCTCATTGCCCACTTTGTGGGCTCCGATTGGTGGCACACCACCCGGGACAATATGGAGCGCATCTGCCCCCGCTCACTCCGCGAGACGGGGGAAATGGTGCTGCAACTTCTGCGGCAGATTTTGCCCTCAGCGTAAGCTTTGCAAGCGTTTCAGCAGAGCCTCCGGCAGGGCATTTCTTTGCTCCGGAGTGTCCAAACCACCCTGAAAACCTACCTTTCCTTCCTTATCGTACACATACAGGGTGAGCTTTTTGTTAGCCCCATGCAGTACGATAATGCCCTCCGCATCCCGGAACTGCACCGTAGCTTCCCCGGCTTCGCCCAGCATCCAGCCCCGACCGGTGGGATTCGCATCCCGCGCTAAATTACGGATAGCCTGCAACTCCTCCGTCACAGCAAGCGGCTGCATATCCCCCGGCAGGGAGGCAAGCAAATCGCAGAGTTTCCGGCGGTGTTCTTCCATACGGCGGCGTATTTCCGGAGAAATCACAAGGGGACGCAGCATGCGGTCTCCCCCCACAGCCTCATCCGGGCGGGAAGAACCGGAGAAACGAGCTTGCGGGCGTACACGCAGTACCACCTCCCGCCGCAAGCGTTCCCCTTTGCGTACAAACTCCACAGGCAGAGCATCCCCGGGCTTTGCAGCCAGAAGTATGGCTCTCAAATCGCTTTTACAGCGCACGGGTTTACCGGCTGCGGAGAGCAGGATATCCCCCGTGTGCAAACCGGCTGCATGGGCGGGGCTACCGGGGCGCACAGCACGCACCGCCACACCCTGCTCCACGGAGGCATGCTCACACATAGCGGGGGAAAGCTCCTCCGGCACCACGCCAAAAAGCACGCCGGGGCGTTCCTGAGCATGGAGCAAACTCCCGGCCAATAAAAGGCTTGCTAAGGTTCTGAGCATCATAACACTTCCTCCTCTATCTCCACGCAAGTACGATTCGGGACACGCACCACAATCGTGGCCTCGTCCCCGGCGGATTCCAGCACAAAAGCATCCTCGTACACCACCTCGTAGCTACGAGTAGGCACACCATCCGCCTCCCAGCGCACCCCATTATCCAAGCAGCGAGCCTCGATAATGTTCCGGCTTACTAACCCACGTGCAGGCGTATCTGCCACAGCATTCCCGGAAAAAAACAATCCCCCGCCGGCGGCACAAAGCGCAAGAGCCGCCGCAGCAGCACCCCAGCGATTCGACCACCTGCGATAAAAGGGGCGCCGCCTATCCTCCGCCGCTTGCAGGCACATGCTTACATTGAGATTGCGCTCCATACGAGCGGGCATGGGAGCAGGTGTAAGCATACGGAGCTTATCCTCCATTTTGCGAATCTCCGTTTCCTCTGCAGAGGCAGCATTCATTGCCTCCAGCAAGCGAGTCTTGAGCCCCGACGGCATGGGAGTCGCATCCAGTTGAGTAGGAATAACAGAATCTTTATCGGTAGGCATCATCAGCTTTCTAAAGGGTTTTGCGCTAATTCCTTCCGCATTGCATTCAATGCATAACGGTATCGGGAGGTAATGGTAGCCAGTTTATTATCGGTCATGTCGGCAATTTCCTGAAAACTATATTCTCCCCATATACGAAGAATGACCACTTCCGCAAACTCCGGAGAGAGCTTGCGCAGCAGTTTTTCAACACGAACCCGCATATATTCACTATCCGCAGCCGCACTCAGCCAAGGCGTTTCCTCCTCCCCTTCCTTGAGTGTTTCCTGCTGCCGGGCTGCATAATGGCGGCGTACATCCTCGCGGCGACCTAAATCCATGGCCTTATGGCGGATGGCGGTGTACACATAGGCCGGCCACTGCTCCTGCGTGCCGCTAAACGAGCCGGATTCCACGGCATGCACCAGCTGCACCAAAGCCTCCTGCAACACATCCTCGGCATCGGCCTCGCGGCGTGTTTGCTGGCGGGCATAGAGCAACAAGCGCGAGCCGTACTCCTCCAACCAAGCCGTCCAATCCGGCGCAGAAGGGCGGCGATACGCTGTTGCGTGGGAATTCATGTCTTTCATCTCTGAGGCGCGCTAAAAGTCTTGTTTTATTTAATGGAAAAAGAAAATCGGTGCGTATACGCAATTTTACGCATACGCACCAAAGAAATCGGATTCAACCGAGGCTTACATACTTAGGCCTGCTGCTCCGCTGCGGCTTTTTCAGCCTCCAGCTTTTGGCGGAGTTTCTCCGGGAGTTTCACCTGAATATGCACATCGCGCAACTGGTTCGGCTCTGCCGGTGCAGGAGACTCGCTCATGAGGTCCGCACCACGGTTGTTCTTCGGGAAGGCGATTACCTCGCGGATGGATTCGCACTTGCCGATGAGCATCACCACGCGATCCAAGCCCAACGCCAAGCCGCCATGGGGAGGTGCACCGAAGGAGAATGCGGCCAGCAAGTGCCCGAACTGCTCCTGAATGGTGGCATCGTCCAGCCCGAGCGCACGGAAGGTCGCATCCTGCAATTCCTTCTCGTGGATACGGATGGAACCGCCGCCCAGCTCATTACCGTTGAAGATGACATCGTATGCCTCGGCGCAGATGTCGGTGGAAATCTCGCCTTTGAGTACCTTTTCCACATCCTCCGGCACCGGGCGGGTGAAGGGGTGGTGAATGGCGCAGAAGCGCTGCTCCTCCTCATCCCAGCCAAAGAGCGGGAAGCGGTTCACCCAGAAGAGGTCCACCTCGTCGTTGCCCTTGAGGATTTCCATGAAATCTGCACAGGCAAGGCGCACTCGCCCCAAAATGGTGCAGCTTTCTTCCCACGGGCCTGCGGCGAAGAAGATGCAGTCCCCGCTCTCAATGTTGAGGCGTGCTTTAAGTGCATCGATTTCGGCATCCGTAAGGCGCTTAGTGATGGGGCTCTTCCAGCCATCGCGGTCATTCACATCGCGCACCTTAATATAAGCCAAGCCTTTAGCGCCGGCCTCCACGGCCGTCTGAGTCAACGAATCCACCTGTCCCACGGAGGGATTAAAGCCCTTGGCATTGATGGCCTTCACCACACCGCCATTTGCAATGGCAGAGGAGAACACGCGGAAATCACTCGTAGCGAAAATATCGGAGCAATCCGTCAGCTTCATCTCGAAGCGGCGTTCCGGCTTATCGGAACCGTATTGGTCCATGGCCTCGCGCCACGTCATCCGCGGGAAAGGAATGGTAATATCGCGCCCCACGGATTCCTTAAACACGCGCTGGAGCATATTCTCAATCCACGAGTACACATCCTCCGGGGTGATGAAGGATGCCTCAATATCAATCTGAGTGAACTCCGGCTGGCGGTCTGCGCGGAGGTCCTCATCGCGGAAGCAACGAGCCACTTGGAAGTACTTCTCCATACCGGCCACCATCAACAGCTGTTTGTACTGCTGGGGAGCCTGCGGCAGCGCATAAAAAGCACCGGGGGAAAGGCGGCTGGGCACCAAGAAGTCGCGTGCGCCCTCCGGGGTACTCTTGGAAAGAATGGGCGTCTCAATCTCCAGGAAGCCTTGCTCATCGAGGTAATCGCGCATCGTCTTCGTGATACGGTGGCGCAAAATCATATTGCGCTGCATAGCCGGGCGGCGCAAATCCAGGAAACGGTACTTGAGGCGGATATCCTCGTTAGCAATGTTGCGATCCAGCTGGAAAGGCAGCACCGCCGCCGGGTTAAGCACTGTAAGCGCAGAGGCTTCCACCTCAATCTCACCGGTAGCCAAATCGGGGTTTGTGGCATCCACCTCATCCGTCTTAAGACGCCCCACTACCTTACCCTGCACCCGGATGACACTCTCCACACGAAGAGCCTCTGCACGGCGGGCAAGCTCGGCATCATTCTCGGGGTGGAACACTACCTGAGTTTTGCCGGCACGGTCGCGAAGATCGATGAAGATTACACCGCCGTGGTCGCGCACGGTGTCCACCCAGCCCACAAGGGAAACAGATTTGTCCACATCGCCGAGCCGCAATTCATCGCAGGTATGAGAACGATAACTATTCATAGTAAAAAGCTTATAATAAAATGGGAACGCCGGGGCACAGAGCTACCGGCGGAGCGGCGTCAATTCTACCCATTCTACGTTAATTGTCAAGCCTGTTTTATGAGAGTTCCCGGCATTAGCCGCGCGAATGAGGAGCGGCAGAAAAGAAACCGGGGAGAGGCGGGCCGGCATAAGTAATTCGGCCGCCCTCGGCACCGGCGCCGGGGCCAAGTTCCACCACATAATCAGCCCGGGAGAGAAGCCCCTCGTTATGCTCGATGCAAAGGATAGTATGCCCGGCTGCACGGAGGCGGAAAAGAGCCCGCAGCAAAAGCTCCAATTCAGCAAAATGGAGGCCGGTGCTGGGTTCATCCAAAATAATCAGATATTTTTCTCCCGTCTGGCGCCCGCGCTTGGGGGAGGTTTTCGCCAAATAGGTGGCTAATTTCACGCGTTGAGATTCGCCGCCGGAGAGCGTGGTAACGGAGCGGTCCAAAGGCAAATACCCCAGACCCAGCTCCTGCAAAGCACGCAAGATGGCTGCGGCCTGCGGTATGGATTCCAGCAATTCCAGTGCCTCATCCACCGAAAGGGAAAGCAACTGTGCAATGGAACGGCCGCGCCAAGTAACTTCCAAGGTTTCGCGATTATAACGGGCTCCGCGGCAGGCATCGCACTCGGTGTGTAAATCCGCCAGAAAATTCATATCCACTTGCAAGCTGCCGGTACCGCCGCAGCGCTCGCAGCGGCCGCCGCGTACATTCAGGGAAAAGCGGGCAGCCGTATATCCACGCTGTCGGGAAAGCGGCAAAGCTGCGTAAAGGGGGCGCAGCACATCCAGCAGCCCGGTGGCTGTGGCCGGGGTGGAACGCGGAGAGCTGCCCAGCGGGCTCTGGTCCACCAGCACAGCACGTGCAATTTCCTCTGCTCCCTGCACTTTTCCTTCTCGGAAGGCAGGTAGCAGGCACTCATGTACCAGAGTGCTTTTTCCCGAGCCGCCGGGGCCGGATAAGCAGCTAAGCGTGCCCAAGGGAATACGAAAATCCACATTCTTCAGGTTCCGAGCGGAGGCATGGGGCAAGTGCAGCCATGGGCAAGCAGAGAGATTCCGGGGTTCCACCTCCGGCAAGGCACGCCTACCGGAGAGCCAAGCCCCCGTGGGAGAATGCGGGTGTTGCAGCAATTCCCCGTAACTTCCCTGGGCCAATATACAACCACCGGCGGGGCCACTGCCGGGGCCCATCTCCACGAGATAATCCGCCGCAGCCAGCAGCTGGGCATCATGCTCCACCACAAGAATTGTGTTTCCCTTATCGCGCAGGCGAAGCAGAGCCTTTATTAGGCGGGAGGTCTCGCGCGGGTGCAGTCCTATGGTGGGTTCGTCCAGAATATAAAGCACGCCGGAAAGCCCCCCGCCAATTTGTCCGGCAAGGCGGGCACGTTGCAATTCTCCCCCGGATAGGGTATTCGCCGCGCGGGAAAGGCTCAGATACCCCAAGCCGAGTTCCAGCAGGCACTCCATGCGGTGGCGCAAACTCCCCAAAGGAGCCTGCAAGGCCTCCCGAAAGGCCGGAGGAATGACCAAATGCTCCAGCATGGCGTAATTTTCCTGCACCGGGAGGTCGCAAAAGGCTCCCAAGTTCCATTCCTGTTTGCCGAAGAGAAGAGTTACCGCAAGAGCTGTCGGATTCAGGCGCATGCCGTGGCATGCAGGGCAAAGTTCCGTCTGCCGGGCTCGCGTTTCCACCGTACCCAGGCCGGCACAATGCGGGCATGCCCCGGCGGAGGAGAAATGGGAAAACATGCTTGGTGATAAATCCGGCAGGGTAAAGCCGGTTTCCGGATTACGATAGCGCGTATGGTAAGCAAGCAGCTTCTCCTCCTCCCCGCGGGCTTGCACCAGCACCCTGATTTCCTCCGGGCTTAGGCGCAAAGCCGCCTGCACAGAATCCGCCACGCGGGATTCCACCCCGGTTCGCAATACGATGCGGTCCACCACCAGCTCGCACACGGACTCCGGCGCGGGGGGAGCCTGTTCCAGCTCATCCAGTTCGCGAATAACGCCATCCACCCGCACGCGAAGGTAGCCCTGTTTACGGAGCATCAGGATGGAGGATTCAGCCTCCTGCGCGAAAGCCGCTTGGAGGGGAGCCAAAAGGGTTAGGCGCGCATCCGGCGCCAAGGAGCATATTTGTGTGGTGATTTCTTCCGGGCTCAGGCGGCTCAAAGTCTCGCCGGTATGCGGATCGTGCGGCACGCCAATGGCGGCGTATAGGATGCGCAGGTAATCCAAGGTTTCCGTAAGGGACCCCAACACCGTGCGGGATTGCCCGGGCGGCAGGTGCTGCTCTAGGCATAAGGCCGGGGGCAAGCCCTCGATACTCTCCACGCGCGGTTTTTCCGGGCGAGCCAGCAGGCGCCGGGCACCGGGAGAAAGGCAATCCAAAAAGCGCCGCCGACTTTCGGCAAACAAGGTATCGAAAGCCAATGTGCTTTTGCCGGAGCCACTGGGTCCCACCAGAGCAATCAGCTTCCCTGCGGGTAAATCCAAATCTACATGGCGCAGGGTATTTTGGGAAGCTCCGCGAATGCGTATATCCATAGCCGGAAGCGTGCTTTAATATGAATCGTTCCCGACATAGCGCCCACCGGGGCGCACCTCAATATCCGGGCATTTACAATTCCCTTCCAGCACAGCCCCGCGATACACCGTTACCTTCTTTTTTGCCTGCAATATGCCGGAGAGTTGCCCGTACACCTCCACCTCCTCAGCCGCAGCACCGCTTCCAAGCTCCAACTGTACCCCTTTATCCACCACAAGGCGCCGCGCACTGATGGTGCCGCCCACACGGGTGGATTCGCAAAAACGCAAGGTGCCGGAGCAACGAAATGAGCCGGAAACGCGCCCCTCCACCTCCATATGGCGGCACACCACGGAAAGATGGGACAACACCGTATCCGGCTGCACATGCACATCCCCGAGAGTCCGTACCGTCAGCCGGCGGGAACCGGGGCGAATCTCTACGTCCGCCATGTTCAAATGAGCATGGCAGTGGATACAATTAGCAGACAGTGCTGCGGAAGGCACTCGGGATTTACTGCCGCACTCGTAGCAAATTACCTCCCGCGTGGGTACCTGCACTCGGGAGTCCCCCCCCCGAAACGAGGTGAGCGCCACCCTGCGGTCGCGCTCACCTGCCGGCAGCAAACCGGAATCGGACGGAACGACAATGGGTTCTGTCTTGAACTCCGGCATACGCTGCGCTCACAAATTCCGGCACGGAATCAACCCAGAAGGTTGGCATCCGATGCGGGAGATACATTCTTCTTGGAAGCGCCGGACTTGCGGGAAGCCGTGGGCACCGGAGCGGAGGCGGGAGACCCCACACTGCAATGCCCCACAAACACGGCACCTTCTTCAATGGAAATGCGGGCAGCCGTCACATCGCCCACCAGCTCGGCAGTGGAAGCCAGCACCACACGGTCCGTCACCTCAATATCGCCAATCACCTTACCATGGATGATAGCGCTCTTGGTACGCACAGCCACTTTGTTTTTATCGCTAGCCTGAATGCTGGCATTGGCACCCACCGTCAGCACACCATCGGAGGTAATTTCACCCTCCACGGAGCCATCCACCAGCAAATCATCCGTAAAGCGGAGAATACCCACCACGGATACATCGTAATTCAGCACGTTGCGGGAAGCCACGGGAGCGGCAGAGGGGACGGGGGCATCAAAGGGAGAGGTGGTATCCTCCGTGTAGTAACTCGGATCCGCCACGGGAGTTTCCGCAGCGGGAGCCACGGGAGAAGCCCATTCCTCCGGAATATCGTTCGGAGCAAAAGGAGAGGGAGCAGCAGGAGACGGCACTTCGGGCTTTTTGGGATACTTGAACATAATTGTATTATTTTAAGAGTATTAGGTAAAACTTTCGACCACCAATTCCGGTGTTGCCCTTATGGTATCCTTTTATCCCTGCTTTGTCCACCTGAAAATCTGCCATTGGCAGTTTTTTTTGGCGGCGGGAAGAAGCGGGCAAAAAAAAGGCTCACCCGGACGCATTCACATCCGGGTGAGCTGGAATTATCCCAAAATTCAGGCCTTGTAACTATCCACGAGGGCGTGTGTACGCTGGTGTACGCGGGCCACGCGAGCCTTCAACTCAGCCTTGTAAGCCTCCGTCTCCGGCAGCTCTCGCCGGGCCACGCCGGAGATGACGGCAGCCTCCGCAATAGCCGGGCAGAGGTACTCAATCATGCGGGAATCGAAGGGCTTCGGAATCACATAATCGCGGCCAAATTCCAACGGCACACCGCCATTGGCCTCCACCACTTCCTGCGGCACAGGCTGGCGAGCCAAATCGGCCAAGGCGCGAGCAGCGGCAATCTTCATCGCCTCGCTAATGCTGGTAGCGTGCATATCCAAAGCAGCGCGGAACATATACGGGAAGCAGCTCACATTATTCACCTGATTGGGCCAATCACTGCGGCCGGAACCCATAATGCAATCCGGGCGGGCAGCCTTAGCCTCCTCGTAGGTAATCTCGGGGTCCGGATTCGCGCAAGCAAAGATAATGGGGTTGGGGGCCATGCTCTTTACCATCTCCGGCTTCAACAAGCCTTTTTTGGAGAGACCCAAGAAAATATCGGCACCTTGCAGAGCCACCTCAAGCGTGCAATCCTCACTCTGGGCAAACATGGCCTTCGTGGGATGCAAATCCAGACGCCCCGTATGAATGAGCCCCTTGGAATCAAACATAAAGATATTCTCGCGGCGGATACCCAAAGCCATGTAGAACTTGGCGCAGGCAATACCGGCAGCCCCTGCACCGCACACCACGCAGCGCATATCCTGAAGTAGGCGCCCCGTAAGGTGAGCCGCATTCAGCAATGCCGCGCCGGAAATCACCGCCGTACCATGCTGGTCATCGTGGAACACGGGGATATTCATTTCCTCGCGCAAACGCTGTTCCACAATAAAGCATTCCGGAGCCTTAATATCCTCCAGATTGATGGCACCGAAGGTGGGCTCCATCGTTTTAATCACCTCAATCAAAGTCTCCGGCTTCTTGATATCCAGCTCGATGTCGAACACATCCACATCGGCGTAAATTTTGAAGAGGAGCCCCTTGCCCTCCATCACCGGCTTGGATGCGTGAGCCCCGATGTTTCCGAGCCCAAGCACTGCCGTGCCATTACTAATCACGCCCACCAAATTTCCACGGTTCGTGTAGCGGGAGGAAACTGCGGAATCCTCCGCAATCTCCATGCATGGCACCGCCACCCCGGGAGAATATGCCAGAGTGAGGTCATCAATCGTAAAGCAGGACTTACAAGGAAGAACCTCGAGCTTACCGGGACGCGGCTGCTCGTGGTACTGCAAAGCTCTCTCAGCTAAAGGTGCATTCATAAGCTCAACTCCGCACAAGCGGAGCGGATATTATAATGATTTTCCGATTATGTGCAAGGGTATTATCCCTGCATGGCAGAAAAAATTATATCCGGCGCGTGAGGCAATACCAAAGGAAGCGGGAATTATGCACTAAATAGCGGCGGAAAAGGCGGCGCGGCTCACTGCAAAGGCGGTACAGCCACTCCAAGCCATGGGCTCGAATCCATGCAGGAGCCTGCTTTACCAGCCCGGCATGAAAATTAAACGCCGCCCCCACGGCAAAATATAAGCCGGCAGGCAGTAATTCTTTATGTGTATAGAGCCAGCGTTCCTGTTTGGGGCAGCCAAGCCCCACCCAAACACAATTGGCTCCGCTATGGCGGATAGCCTCCACCATAGCCTCATTTGTACCCTCCGGCCATTGACCCATGGGCGGGCAGTAATGCCCCACCACTTCCACACCGGGGAAGCGCTCCCCCAAACGCTGCTGCAACAAGGCACATGCCTCCTCCGAGCCCCCCAGCAAGAAATGGCGCACGCCGGCATCCCTGCCCTTATTCCACATCCATTCCATCACATCCGGGCCGTACAAACGATTGGCCGGGGCCTTCTTCCGCCGCAGCAACCAGACAATGGGCATGCCATCCGGGCAGATAAAATCGAACTTCTTTAGGCCATCCCCATACTCCGGCTCGTGGAGCATGCGTGTTAGCACATGCACATCGGAATGCGCCATAAGGAGAGGGACGGAGGTTTCCTGCGCCAAACGAACCCAAGTTTCCGAGGCTTCCTGAAGCGAGGATGCCACATAGGGGATGCCGAAAATCTGCTCTGTGGGAAGGTGTGCCATAAGCGGGCAACAGGTTACACCCCTCACTTTTATTTGTCAAGCTCGGATGAAATGTTAGCTTACAACACATCCCCCCACTCCGGGGGAGGCTGCGGCGCCCCCAAACCGCATATGTTATCAATCATGCGGTCCCACTTTTCCTGACCTTGGATAATCTCAATCTGAATGCGGAGGAAATAAATCGGCACATCCATCTCCCCGGGACGAAGGAAGCGGACGGCATCTTTCTCCGTGGTCACAATCATATCCATGGCGCGGTCGGCACAGCGTTCCACAAAGGCATCCAGCTCATCTTGGTCAAACCAGTAATGATCCGGGTAACTGCGGCGGATTTCCACATGCGCCCCCAACTGTTCCACCAAGCCCTCGAAACTCTCAGGACGGGCAATACCGGAAAGACATGCCACGTATTTTCCGCGCAAAGCCTCCAGGGGCAAGCGCTCGCCGGTGAAGATGTTTTCCAAGAGGACAGGCGCATGGTTCGTCACAATAATATCTGCCACGCGGTTGTACTTCCGAATCGTCTGAATGAGTTCATCCTGGGGTTGGCCGCCGCTTTTGGTCAGAATAATATAATCTGCACGAGCCAAGCTGGAACGCGGCTCTCGCATCGTTCCACGCGGCAGCAAAGCCCCGGTACCGAAGGGGAAACCGCAATCCACCAATACGATGTCAATCTCATGCTTCAGTTTGAGATACTGCATCCCATCGTCCAGAATCAGCGTATTACGTCCCAGTTGTTCAATGGCAAAAATGCCGGATTTAACGCGGTCCTTATCCACCAGCACAGCCACACCATCCAAATTCCGAGCCAGCATAAACGGCTCATCCCCGGCGTAGAGCGGCCCCAAGTAGCGAGTAACGCCATCGCTGGCCACCTTTGGAACCTGCTTCACCGGGTGCCCTTGGGCATCCTTCCACTCTTGGGGGTTCTCCAAATCCGCACTCTTGTACCCGCGAGTCAGGATGGCGCATTTCCGACCACGTGCAGCCAGCGTGCGGGAGAGTAACTCCACCACAGGGGTTTTTCCCGTTCCTCCGGCGGTGATATTGCCCACACTCACCACAAAGGTACCCAGATAATGCACCGTCTTAATGCGCCGCAAAAACAGCAGCAAGCGCACCCGCACCAATACCCAGAAAAAGAACGAAGCAAAGCGCAGCACACCTCGCATGACCCACGCACGGAACCCCCTGGCACGACCGAAAACCACCTCCGTGCCCCACTCGGCAAATTCCTCCATGCGCGTTTTCATGCCTCTATCCTAACAGCTTAGTGCAGATGTGTCAAGATTGCGAAACCGGGGAATAAACTTCCTCAGAACTCACAATTACGCGGAGTACGCGGGAACGGCAACACATCGCGGATGTTCTGCACCCCCGTTACAAACATAATAAGACGCTCGAATCCCAAGCCGAATCCCGCATGTGGTACCGTACCATAGCGGCGCAAATCGTTGTACCAGTAATAAGCCTCCTTTTCCATGCCAAGGCGCTCCAAATTACCTTCCAATATATCCAGCCGTTCCTCTCGCTGGCTCCCGCCTATAATCTCCCCGATTCCCGGCACCAGCACATCCATAGCCGTAACCGTCTTACCATCGTCATTCAAGCGCATGTAGAAAGGTTTAATTTCCTTGGGATAGTTATAGACAATTACCGGGCTCTTAAAATGCTGCTCCGTCAGGAAACGTTCATGCTCCGTCTGCAAATCCATACCCCAAATCGGCGGGTACTCAAACTTTCGGCCACTTTTCTGCATAATCTCAATGGCCTCCGTGTACGAGCAACGCACAAAGGGCTTTTTGCTCACCTCCTCCAAGCGAGCCCGCAAGCCCTTATCCACAAAGCGGCAGAAGAATTCAAAATCCCCGCCATCGTCCGCCAGCATTGTATCCACCAAATGTTTAATGAAAGCCTCCGCCACTTCCATATCCCCCTCCAGATTACAGAAAGCCATCTCCGGTTCAATCATCCAAAATTCGGCGGCATGGCGGGCTGTGTTACTATTCTCCGCACGGAAGGTAGGGCCAAAGGTATAAATATTGCTCAACGCGCAAGCGAAAGTCTCACCCTCCAACTGACCGGAAACCGTCAGATTCGCAGCTTTCCCGAAGAAATCCTTTTCATACCCCTTATGTTCCGCTAAAGGATCCAGCGTCGTCACATGGAACATCTCCCCGGCGCCCTCGCAATCCGAGGCAGTAATAATGGGCGTATGAACCCACACGAAATCACGTTCCAAAAAGAAGCGATGTACCGCAGCAGCCATACGGCTACGCGTGCGGAAAATGGCTCCATACAAATTAGTGCGCGGTCGCAAGTGTGCAATGGAACGCAAAAATTCCGGGCTATGCCCTTTTTTTTGCAGCGGGTAACTCTCCGGTGCAGCCCCCACCAATTCCACACTTGTGGCCTGAATCTCCCAGCGTTGCTTGCCGGGGCTTTCCACCAAGCGGCCCTGTACCCGCACGGAGGCGCCTGTTGTCATGCGCGGCACTGCATCGTATCCGGGGATACCGGCATCTGCCACCACTTGAATGGAAGCCAAACTCGTACCATCATTCACCTCTAAGAAGGAAAAGCTCTTCGAATCCCGGCGCGTTCGGACCCAACCTTCCACCACAACACAATCCATGGGAGCCTCACTCGCAAGGGCATGCTTTACCAATGTACGTTTTACTGACATAGCTCAAGATTTTCTCTACCGCGCATTCTACCACGCCCCCCTTCCGCAATCCAGCCAAAATTCAGCCATGCCCCCGCACAAAACACACGCAGATTGTTCCCGGCGCATTCGTTTTCTTCTTGGCTTTTTACCCGGGGCATGTTAGTATGCGTGCATGGTCAGAATCCTTGCAGCAACAGATTTTTCGGAAGAAGGGCAGCCGGTTCTCGATTTTGCCGCCAATATGGTACGCATGTGCGGTGGTAAAATGTACTTGCTGCATGCGGTGGAACCGTGCATTATTGATGCAGCGGGCAGTCTCTCCGGCGGCGCACTCGGCTCGGGGGATATTCCTGCAAGCGTGCCGAATGTGGATTATACCCAAATGGATGCCTGCGAGGCGGTATTAGCCATTGCAGATGCCCGCGCAAAGCAGCTGGGAGAACAAATTACGCGCAAATGGGGAATTCCCATTTACGCCAAGGCTGAAGAATCGGACGATATTGTGGATTGTGTACACCAATTCTGCAAACGCCATTCGGTGGATATTCTCGTCATCGGGAATCGGCATCATTCGTTACTGACTTCGATTCTGCTGGGCAACACAGCGGAAAAGTTGGTGCGTGCAGCCAGCATCCCGGTAACGGTGGTGCCGTGCGGACCCAAAATTGCTCACTGATGAGGGTACTTTTTCTCGGAGATGTGGTGGGGGAGCCCGGACGCTCTGCCCTTCAGGCGCTGCTGCCCGGCTTGCAGGAAGAGCTGGAGACGGATGCAGTGGTGGTGAATGGAGAGAATGCCGCAGGCGGACGCGGCATTACCCCCCATTTGGCACGGGAAATGCTGGAGCAAGGAGTAAGCGCAATGACGCTGGGAGACCACGTATGGGACCAAGCGGAGCTCATTCCGTGGCTGAACGGAGAACAGCGCGTGCTGCGCCCATTTAATCTGCAAGCCGGCACCCCGGGCTTTGGCAGCTGCATTGTGTCCACTCCGGCAGGAGAGCTGGGGGTTATCTCCCTCATGGGGCGAACCTTTATGCGCCCCGGAGCAGAAAATCCATTTATCCACGGAGCTGAGGAAGCAGCGCGAATGCGA
This sequence comes from Akkermansia sp., assembly GCA_017521405.1. Taxonomy (GTDB): domain Bacteria; phylum Verrucomicrobiota; class Verrucomicrobiia; order Verrucomicrobiales; family Akkermansiaceae; genus Akkermansia. The sequence continues at coordinate 34,467 of JAFXCP010000023.1, forward strand.
GCTGCAGGAGTTCTGCACATCATCGTAGATTTCCATGCAGAGGCAACGAGCGAAAAAGTAGCTCTTGGATACCATTTGGATGGACTGGTCTCTCTGGTAGTAGGAACGCATACCCATGTACAAACAGCGGATGAGCGTGTACTACCCGGTGGTACAGCGTATTTGACAGATGCCGGAATGTGCGGGAGCCTCAATGGAGTCATTGGCCGAGATGCCGCAGCCTCACTTCTGGGATACACCAGTGGGTTGCCTTCCAAATTACCAATAGGCGGATACCCTGCCCGTCTGAGCGGCGTACTGCTGGAAACAGAGGCAGGCACAGGCAAGGCTCTTCGCGTGGAGCGTATTAACCGTTTTTTTGATAAAGTATGAGTTTGGATGCAGAGCGTTTTGGCGGCATCGCCCGTCTGTACGGAGCAAAGGAAGCGGAAAAGCTAGCCGCTTCCCGAGTGGCAGTGGTAGGCATCGGCGGTGTGGGCTCTTGGGCAGCAGAAGCATTGGCCCGCAGCGGAGTGGGCAGCATTGTGCTGCTGGATATGGACGAGCTTTGCATTACAAACACAAACCGGCAAATCCACGCCTTGGGGCAGGAGTACGGCCGCGCTAAAGTAGAGGTAATGGCGGAGCGTCTGCGGCTCATTAACCCAAGCATCGAGGTATTGCCCATTATGGCATTTTACACCGCAAAGCACCCGGAGTACCTGTTCGATACCCGGCCGAATGTGGTGGTGGACGCCATTGATTCCATGCGCCCAAAAGCGCACCTTATTGCAGAATGCCGCCGGAGAAAAGTACCGGTGGTTACCTGCGGAGGCGCCGGCGGACGCGTGGATGCATCGTGCATCACCGTAGCGGATTTGGCACGCACATGCGGGGATAATATGCTTTCACAACTGAGAAAAAATCTGCGCCGGGATTATGATTTTCCTTTGTATGACCGCTGCCCGGAGCTGGGAATCCCCTGCGTTTATTCCCCGGAGAAACCGCGATTCCCACGCTGCGACGGCTCCGTAAGCTGCGAGCGGGAGCCACACCAGAAAGGCGGCATCGGCTGTGCCAACGGCTTCGGTTCCGCCACACACATTACCGGAACCTTCGGCTTTATGGCAGCCGGAGCCGCATTGCAAATACTTACATCTTCCCCATTATGAGACCAAACGACCGAACAGCGAGACCCAATAAGCACACCGCCCGGACAGAAGCCCGCTTTGAAAAGAAGACTCCGGCAGCCATTGTGGTCAAGCCACGCCCGGAGGGAGACCTTCTGGACATTCTTGCCGCTTGCCCACAAGGGCTTTACCTAGTACTGGATTGCATTCAGGACCCCCACAATTTGGGTGCTATTCTACGCACCGCCGATGGTGCCGGCGTAGCAGCAGTCATTGCACCCAAAGATAAATCCGTGGGGATTACGGAAACAGTGCTGCGCGTATCCGTGGGTGCAGCAGAAAATGTTCCCTTTATCCAAGTAACAAATTTGGCGCGCACAATGAAGCAAATGAAGGAAGCCGGCATTTGGTTTGTCGGCACATCCGACCACGGGGACAGGGATATATTTGATATGGATTTGACTGGGGGTATAGCACTGGTCATGGGTGCAGAGGGCGATGGTATGCGCCGCCTTACGGAAGAAAATTGCGATTTTCTGGTGCGTATCCCCATGCTGGGGAAAGTTCCCTGCCTCAATGTCTCCGTGGCTACCGGGGTATGCCTGTTTGAAGCAGTACGCCAACGCCAAAGCAAAGCATGAATTCCTGCATCCGGCATTTAGAACCGGCACCGGGTACACGCGTGCGCGTGGTATCGGATTTGCACTTGGGGCACGAGCGCTGCGAAGTCCCCCCCTTCTCTCGCTTGGAGAGCCTGCTGGAGGGGACAGACATGCTCATCGTGGCCGGAGACATGGCAGAAACACGAGTTTGCCCATGGCAGGAACAGGGCATAGCCCGGCGAGAAGCGCTACGCAATATGTGCCGGGAAAAAGGTGTGGAGCTGGTAGAGGTATCCGGCAACCACGATCCGGATGTACCCACCCTCTTGCTCCAGATGTGGGGTGGCAGAGTGGCTATAATGCACGGGCATGCTCTATACAAGGAAGTGGCGCCGTGGAGCTGGGAATACCTTCGCAACAAAGCGGCATGCCAAGAACTTATCCGCCGTTATACAGATGCAGAAACATCCTTGGAGAGCCGCTTGGAACTTTCCCGGGAAATGTGCCAGCTCACGGCTCCCATTTTGCGGAGAGAGGGCATCCGCAATCCCCTACTGCGGGGATTTATGCACTGTTTCTGGCCACCGGAACGCCCTTTCCGCATTGTGTGGAGTTGGCTAAGTTGCGGCCGCCGGGCGGAACAATTTGCACGGCAATACCTCCCCCGGGCAGAAATCCTTATCCTTGGGCATTTCCACCGCTCCGGCTCATGGAGTTTCGCCTCCCGCCGCATTCTCAACACCGGAGCTTGGTTCCGCCACGCCAGTCCCTACGTGGTAGACATGCAGGATGCCCGAATTCTCCGTTATTACCCTTTTCCCCGTTAAGTAAACGAAAAAATAGTTGTATCAATATCTAACAACGTATTTTTTTAAAAAAAGACGCATTTACGGCTTGCGTAGCCCCTGCCCCCCTGCTATAGTTCCAGTGCATTTACCACTAACAACATATCATGAATAAAAATCAACTCATCGATGCTATTCAGAAGGAACTTGGCCCGGAGGCCACTAAGAAGTGTGCTGCGGCTGCGCTGAATGCCACCCTCACGGCCATTACCAAGGCCGTGGCTACGGAAAAAGTACAGCTTGTGGGTTTCGGCACCTTTGAGACTAAAAAGCGCCCCGCCCGCACCGGCCACAATCCCCGCACCGGCGCTGCCATGACGATTCCCGCTTCCACGGTGGTTACCTTCAAGGCATCCGCTGCGCTCAAGTCCAACTAAAGCGGCGCCCTCCTTCCCTTCCCCCTATTCGGCAAGGCTCAGGATTTTTCATCCTGAGCCTTGTTTTTCTTTTCGTCCCGGCACGCAGCAGTAAAAAAAAACGTGGGATGCCATATGGCATCCCACGATAATATTAAGAGATGGATTGAATCCACTCGGGACTCTTACTTGCAGCAGCAGCAGCAAATGGAGTCGCCCAGCTTCTTCATAGCCTCGGCGGCACGGTTGGAGTAACCCCATTCGTTGTCGTACCAGCCGCACACCTTTACCATGTTGCCACCCACAACGTAGGTGAAACCGGCGTCGAAGATGCAGGAGTGGGGGTTGGACACGATGTCCTGAAGCACAAGAGCCTCCTCGGAGTACTCAAGGATGCCCTTGAGCGGGCCCTCGGCAGCTTCCTTCATGGCGGCATTCACTTCTTCCACGGTCACGTCGCTCTTAAGCACGGCCACAAAGTCGGTCAGAGAACCGGTGGGAGTGGGTACGCGGAAGGAGGCACCGTTAAGCAGGCCCTTGAGCTGGGGAATCACCTCACCGATGGCCTTGGCGGCACCCGTGGTGGTGGGGATGATGTTGATGGCAGCAGCGCGCATGCGGCGGGGGTCGCTGTGCGGCAGGTCAAGGATACGCTGGTCGTTGGTGTAGGAGTGGATGGTGCTCATCATGCCCTTCTCAATGCCCCACTTGTCATTCAGAACCTTCACCATGGGGGAAAGGCAGTTGGTGGTGCAGGAAGCGTTGGACACGATGTTGTGCTTAGCGGCATCATACTCGTTATCGTTGATGCCAATGCAGAAGGTGAGGTCGGGGTTCTTGGCAGGAGCGGAGATAAGAACCTTCTTAGCACCGGCCTTGATGTGGCCTTCTGCCTTCTCGCGGGCGGTGAAGAGACCGGTGGACTCGAGTACCACATCAACACCAAGCTCAGCCCAGGGAAGCTGATCCGGACCCAGCATACCACCAACAATCTTGATGGGATGACCGTTTACAACGAGATTGTCACCATCAACCTCGATGGTGCCGTTGAACTTGCCCTGCGTGGAGTCATACTTGAGCAGGTGAGCGGTGGTCTCAATGGGGGTAAGGTCGTGAATAGCAACAACCTTCTCGAGTTCGGTCTGGGACATAGCACGAAGCACATTGCGACCAATGCGACCGAAACCGTTAATAGCGTATTTAGCCATAATAGTAGGATAAATGGATTTAAGTTCAGACCCGCCCGGCAACCCTGCCCGGCAAGGTGGTGTTAGTTTAATCCACCACTTAGCCAAAGTCAATACAAATTTGTTTCTATCGGGGCAAAAAGCACGCCTCAAAAGCCGAGTTGGGCAAGCAACGAGACAAAGCTCTGCATGTGGAGTACAGAGGAATGGGAGGACTCGCCCAAGAGAGAAAAACCATAGCGTTTGGCGAAGGCGGCACCGGCAGGAGTAACAGTATCCACCAGCACATTGCGGCAATGTTTTAAATGGGGGAGATACGGCTGCACGGCAGCCTGCAAAAGGCGGCGGGTAAGTCCTTGGGGGCGGTATGCCGGTTCCACAAGTATACAGGAGAGGAACATATCCATGGGGAGGGAGGCAGGAGCCCGCAAGTCCTCCACATCAGCTGCGCTTAGGTCGTGGTCATTCATTTGCCCGGAGCGCAGCGCCTCAAACACTGAGGCTTTAACCGGGAAGAGATTCACAAAGCCGACTACTTGCTCCCTGTGCAAGGCGGCGGTAGTCGTGTAAGGATAACGCCGATACCAAAGCCAAGCCTCCTCCGCCGGAGTAATGAAAGCCTCCTCGTAGTAGCGGGCTTCCAGCGCAGCCATTTGGCGGAAATGTTCGGGGCACAAGTCGGTGGCTACGTGAGGCATGGAGAAAGAAGCACTGCCTCCCCCTCTACGCGGGGGGAGGCAGTGGAAATGTGTTTACTTACACAGCTTGCAGCATTTTAGCTGAACTGAGCGATGAGGGTCTGACGCTGAGCCTCCAGCTCGGCGGGCAGCTTGTCGCCCACCATGTTGAACAGCTCCGTCTGGGACTCAAGCTCAGCCTTCCACTCGGACTCGGAAAGAGCCATGTTGGTGTTGAAGGTGGCTTCATCGTACCCCTTGAGGCCTTCGGTATCAAGCTCCTCGAAGGAGGGGGAGATGCCAAGCTTGGTTTCCACACCCTTCACCTCGTCGCGGCAGCGGCGGAGTACCCAGTCGAGCACACGCATGTTGTCGCCGAAGCCGGGCCATACGAAGTTACCCTCGGCATCCTTACGGAACCAGTTCACATTGAAGATCTTGGGCAGCTTGCAAGCGCAAGTCTTGGTGCCCATATCCAGCCAATGCTGCCAGTAGTCACCCACATTGTAGCCGATGAAGGGCTTCATGGCCATGGGGTCGCGGCGCACCTGACCAATCTGGCCGAAGGCGGCGGCGGTCATCTCGGAACCCATGGTAGCGCCCACGTATACGCCGTGGTTCCAATCGCGGGACTGGAATACGAGCGGCATGGTGGTAGCGCGGCGGCCACCGAAGAGGAATGCGCTGATGGAAACACCCTCGGGGTTGTAGTACTCGGGGTCGAGCGTGGGGCACTGGGAAGCGGGAGCGGTGAAGCGGCTGTTCGGGTGAGCGCACTTGCGACCGCAATCCGGAGTCCAGTCGTTGCCCTGCCAGTCGATGGCGTGAGCAGGAGCCTCGCCGTCCATACCTTCCCACCATACGTCACCGTCATCGGTCAGGCCCACGTTCGTGAAGATGATGTTCTTCTTGATGGTGTCCATGGCGATGGGGTTCGTCTTGTAGGAGGTACCGGGAGCCACGCCGAAGTAACCGTTCTCGGGGTTGATGGCGTGGAAGGTGCCGTCCTCGTGGGGCCAAATCCAAGCGATATCGTCACCGATGATGCTGGTCTTCCAGCCCTTCTCAGCAAGAGCGGGGGGAGGAACAAGCATGGCCAGGTTGGTCTTACCGCAGGCGGAGGGGAAAGCACCGGTGATGTAGGACTTGCGACCCTGAGGATCGGTGATACCAAGGATGAGCATATGCTCGGCCATCCAGCCGTTCTTGCGGGCAATACCCGTAGCGATGCGCAGGGCAAGGCACTTTTTACCAAGCAGAGCGTTACCACCGTAACCGGAGCCGTAGGAGATGATTTCGCCCGTCTCGGGGAAGTGGCAAATGTACTTCTCCTCGTTGTTGCAGGGCCAGGTCACATCTTCCTGACCGGGCTCAAGGGGGGCACCCACGGTGTGGAGGCAGGGAACGAAGTCGCCATAGCCATCGCGCTTGGGATTGCCGCCACCCTGGGTTTCGTCCTCGAGGCGCTTGAGGACTTCAGCACCCATGATGGTCATGATGCGCATGTTGGTCACCACATAAGCGGAGTCCGTAATCTCGATACCAATCTTGGCGAGGGGAGAATCGAGCGGGCCCATGCAGAAAGGAATCACGTACATGGTACGGCCCTTCATGGAGCCATCAAGGAAGGGGGTGAGGATGGCGCGCATCTCCTCCGGGGACTTCCAGTTGTTGGTAGGACCGGCATCCTCCTGCTTTTCGGAGCAGATGAACGTACGTTCCTCCACACGGGCTACATCGGAAGGAGTGGAACGAGCCAAGAAGCAGCCGGGGCGCTTCTCGGGATTCAGGCGGATATAAGTGCCCTTCTCCACCAGCATGTCACACAGCTGGGTGTTTTCTTCTTCGGAACCGTCGCACCAGTAGACGGAATCGGGTTTGCAGAGCTGGCGGATTTTCTCCACCCACTCAGCAGCCTTCTTGTGAGTTGTACCAGTAATCTTCATGGTGCCCACAGAATATCACACAGCCGCATCAGTTGCAACACGAATTTTTTGGATTTTTCGGCATAGGCAGCACTTTCTGCAAATGACGTGTTATAGTGCGACAAAAAGCTTGCCAAGGGAAAGAGGGGCTGGTAGGATAGGCGGACATCGCTGCTCCGGTAGCTCAGTTGGATAGAGCACGAGCCTTCTAAGCTTGGGGTCCCGCGTTCGAGCCGCGGCCGGAGCGTGCCATAAAAACACACGCACCCTCTGTTTTTTCAGTGGGTGCGTGTTTTTTATGGCGAAAAAAGGGGGTTGCCAGCCCGCAGGAAACATGTTACACTGCGCCCGTGCCGAGACTGAAGGAAGAACTTGCTCCTAACGAGGAAGTGGTAGCCGCCCAGCAGCGAGTCAAAATCATCGCCACGCGGGGCAAAACTACCAACGTCCAGCGCCACATGGTGAGCGCGGGGGCACTTATTGCGTGGCATCTGCTGGCTCTGCTCGGGCTCAACTTATGGTTGTTACGCTTGCTGGGCGTTATTGAACTTCCCTTCTGAGTAGGCTGCACAATAAAAGCTCAGCGGGCGATGGGCATCACCCCGGCATCCGGGGCAGGAGCCACGGGGGGCGGAAGCGGCAGGGACTCCTCCGTCACACGTTCCACATGGGTAAAGGGGCGCACCGGGAAGGAGCCATTCCCCTCCGTCACGTAGTAATGCTGCTGGGTTACACGCAGGAGTTCTCCCGGGCGTAAAGCCTGAAGCAAAGCCGGCACGGAAGCATCCTGGCCGGGGACATCAGCTCGGGCATCCACTTGCACACAGGCACCGGGCAAAGCCTTTTCATCCCCATATCGGCCAAAGCGTGTGTACTTGTTATTGGCCACCACTCGGAAAAGAGCCACTTGGCGCGCATGCCCGCAGCGCTCGGGGCAGAGAGCCGTGCGAAAATGGCAGGGCCGTTCCGCAAGCTGCACAAATTGCAACAGCATTTTATTTTCTGCCAAAAGCTCTGCCTTTTCCGGCAAAGGCGCAGCAAATGCAAAAGGTAATGCCAACACGGCACCCAACAAGGTAAGAGCGATTTTATTCATTTTCATATAGACGAGGTTGAGAGAGTATATGTTGAATCAAGACTGCGGCATACGGTGCAGCAAACAGCAAAAACCGCCTGCCCCATAGCCATGTTCCGGCAATAGGCGGTACGCAGGGAACGGAACCAAATGAGAGCGATAGCCCTCCAGCAGCGGCACTTCCACAGCTTCCCAATCCGGCTTGCGCTTAAGGATATACGCCATCACCTTCTCATTCTCTTCCGGGTCATAGGTGCAGGTGGAATAAAGAATGTACCCGCCGGGAGCCGTACATTGCACGGCGGATAAAAGAATCCCCTTTTGGCGTTTGGCATTCCCATTCACCATGGAAGTGCTCAAACAACCCGGATTCCGAATTCCTTTAGCCAAAAGGCTTTGCCCGCTGCATGGGGCATCCACCAGCAGGAGGTCGAACAGCTCGCCACTGCGTGCCCATTGATCCGGGCGCAGCCCGCATACCGTCACATGGGGCAGCCCGCATTGCTCCACATTCTGTTTCAGTATTCCCCGGCGGGAGGGATTTACCTCATTCGCCGTATGATTATGCGGCAAGTAGCGAGCCGCCATCAGCATCGTTTTCCCTCCGGGAGCCGCGCATAAATCCAAACTTCGACCGGGAGCGGGCACCACGGAAAGCGGAGCCGATTCCCAGCAGGAAGACACATCCAAACAATAGTACATTCCTGCCGCATAATCCGGATGCGCTGTGGGTTTTACGCCCGGCTTCGGCAAATACACACGCGGAGGTAGCCACGGCACCGGCTCATGACAACAGGCGAACGGGGGCTCGTAATCAGCCGCAGCACGAGGACTCAACACCACGGCTGAGCGAGAGGACTCCCCCGCCCGCATAGCGGCCAGCAAATGCTCTGCGGAAGCCCCTTCCAGCCCCAAACGAGAGCAAAGACGCCGCTCACCGGTTGTTATCTCCTGCTGCATACGGCTACGATGCTACCATAAGCATCCTTCAAAAAAAAGCCCAAAAGCACATTAATCCCCGGGGGCGTACCAAATACCGCCCTGCCGAAGCGCCGTCTGCAAACTTTCCAGTACCTGCCGAGGCGTAAATCCGGCACGGCGAAGGGATTCCAAGGAGCGGGCACCATCCCGCTTAGCCAGGCGTTTACCCGCATTATCCCGCAGGAGGGAGTGGTGGCAATACTGCGGCACAGGCAAGCCCAAAACTGCTTGCAAGGCACGGTGAATGTGCGTGGCTTCGAACAAATCCGCCCCGCGGGTCACATGCGTTATCCCCTGCGCCGCATCATCCACCACCACACAAAGGTGATAGCTGGCAGGAAAATCCTTCCGAGCCAGTACCACATCCCCATAGCGGGTCGGAACGGTACGCTGGGTGCCGCGGTACATATCGTGCCACAAGGGGCAGCCTACCAAATCCTGCACTTTTTGCATATCCAAGCGCCACGTATGCGGCACCCCGGCAGCTATGCGCTCTGCCGCAAGCTCCGGCGGAAGATTCCGGCAAGTTCCGGGATACAGATACCCCAGAGTGGCATGCGGAGCCCGCCCCATTTCCGCCACTTGGGCGCGTATCTCCGTGCGAGTGCAAAAGCAGGGATACAGCAGCCCCCTGCCCCGCAGAGTTTCCAGCACGGCACCATAGATACCAAAGCGCCGACTCTGCACCATGGGTTCCCCCGGAAAGTTAAGACCAAGCCACTCCAAATCCTCGTATAGCAAGGTGGTGAATTCCGGTTTTTGAGCCCGGGCATCGATATCTTCAATCCGCAGCAGACAAGTTCCCCCATGCCGCTCTGCCAAACGAAGAGCGGAAAGCGCCGCCAGCAAATGGCCCACATGCAGTGGACCACTGGGGCTGGGAGCAAAGCGGGTACGCACCCCGGGAGTCATCAGAATTTAGATTTCAGAATCACCTCCGACACACGGCGCGCACCTTTCTCTGCCTGAGCAGAGCGTGGGTACAGGCACTGAGCGCGATAATAGTTGGCCAAAGCGGAGCCATATTCACCGCGTTCCTCACAGTGGGCACCATCCTCCAACGCTTTCACAAAATCGTGTGCGCCGAGCGCATAGCGATTCAACGCATCGCGGAAGGCGGAATCATCCGCAAAGCGTTCATCCTGTTCCCTGCGTTCCAGCAGCGTTTCATAAGCCATGCAAGGACCCATCACACGGTCCTGCTCTGCCACCTTATCCAGCTGCTCCAGCATACCATCGATGGTGCCGATTAGAGTAATAACCTCCTTGTACTGTTTTTTGAGATTCGGATCAATAGCCACCACCTCAAAGCGCTCCTGCTCATTATAAATGGTGCGGAAATCCTTGCGAGCCACCAGCGTTTTAAACTCCTCGCGCACGGGGTCCTGATTATCCAATTTTTCCAGCCGTTCTCTTCCCTTTTGCAGGTTAGGATTGCGGGGCCAAATCACCCCGGCCTCCGTAATGTGGCGATTAAAAGCCTCCTCGTCCCCGGCTTGCATGGCCTTCATCGCATTGCGGAGGCACATATCGCTCTGCTGCTTGCGGGCAGTGCAGTAGCTTACCAGCATGGAATCATCAAAATCCGGATCCAGCTCCTTCATGCGAGCGGAGATTTGCTCTAAAGTACCGTAATCTCTGGCATTCATGGAAGAGAGTGCCTTTTTACGAAGACTCCAGTACTCGGCAATACGGCGGCGCCCCTCCACCGGGAACGTGGCCACGCTCTTCATGTATTCCCCGATGGCTACGGCCTGAATCAGATGCTGGGTGGCATCCGCCAGACGATTCTGAGCCAAGAGATTTGCCACGGCATCCATATTCTGATCCACATCGTGTCTTGCTCCGGCAGCCATGGATGCAATACTATTCACCGTGGGAGGGAGACCGGCCGTTCCTTCAAAAAGCTCCGAGGCTTTGGACTCCTTATCCAGCTTCATCATGGTATCACCATCGCGATAAATATGGCGATACGAACACGCGCCAATCAGAGCGTGGTCGAAACGCCGATTCATCAGGAAAGATACCAAGACGGACTGGTAATTGATTTTGGAAAGTTCCGTTTGGGTAATGTTATCGGCATCGTTTTTAACGGATGTAGCCTCCATACCGGCGATTCGCTTTGTGTTATGCGCCATCAGGAAGGTATTGGTAGGCGGTGTATTGCCGCCGCGAGATTCTCCCCGGGAATTCACTGTTTTCCGGTTACGCAAGGCATTCGTATTATGCATAAAATTGGTTTTTTGCACCAATTCATTAATCTGCGCTTCCAGTTTTTCATTCTTATTTTTGCGGGCTCGATTCGCATACTGCACCGATACGGCACTGGCGATAGCACTGGCCAGAGTACCGGATTGCCCGGCATCTCCGGGGTACTCATTCATCTCGTACAAGCCGTTGCCTATGAGGAGGAGAGTCTCACTGCCCACCTCCTTGCGAGTACGTGCGGTGCGCTGGGTCACCTTAAGCAGCTCCTCCATCTTACGCCGATAAGCTCGGGCTGCGCTGCTGTTTTCCGGATTCTGCTGCAAGTATTTCTCGAAACGAGCCCGCACAAGGGCATTATTCCCCACATCAAACTTGGCACCATTATAACTCACCGTATCAGAAGAAGGATCCAGCAAAGGGATTTCCATGCCGAACATCTGAGGGTTCTGCGGTTCGTTAGGAGAAGCATAAGGCTCCTGCACATAGCCAGCCGGCTGGCTCTGCGCAGTCGGCTGTGCGGCAGCAGGTTGGGCGGCGGGTTGGGGTGCAGGCTGAGGCATTGCCGGTGTTCCGGTCGGTGCTGCGGGGGCTTGAGCCGGAGCTGCTTGCATCCACACACCGCTCCACAGCAGCGGCAGGCATAATAAAATTTTGTTTCTGTTCATTTTGTCTCAACCCTTTCTACCACAAGTACACCCTTTACCTCCGCGCCGGAGGCATCCCGCCCGGTACGGCACACCACATCAAATACAAACTGGTCTCCGCGTGTCAGGTTTACGCGGCCGGACACTCCGCTCCGCACCAGCAAAGGCAAACGCTCCTGCTTATTCCCTTTCACGGATATGGCCACGATGCGGTCATTCCCCATGGTTTCAATATGCTCCACCCGGCCCTCGATACGGTATGAATTTCCCGTAAAACGAGAGGCATCCAAGCGATATTCCGGAATGCTGAAATTAGCCCCCTGCGGATCATTCGCGGAGGAGCCTCCGGGTTTTATTCCCATGGCTACAAACACTGCCAGCAGCAGCAGCAGTACACCTCCGCCCAAAATGAGCGGCAGTGGTAATCCTCCCTTGTTCGCTTTCTTTCTGCTTCTTCTCGCCATATTTTTTTCTCGTTTTTTATTCCCAACGTGTGCGGCGCACACCTACATACGCCAATATCATCCCCACCAGCACATGCAACAACAGCACCAAGGCACACAGCCAGTTAGCCGAGAATGAAGTCTGCACAATGCTGCATACCGCTTTATACACCTCCGAATCCAAACCTCCGGCCACACTGCCGCTCCATGCCCAATAGGCAGAAATGAACGGCTGCGTGAGCCATTCTACCGCCGTAGGCAGTGCCAAAACAGCCCCCGACAAGGGAAGCTGGAAGCCTACAAGGTATATGCTAAGCAAGGAGGACTGATCCGCCGTTCGGCTATTTGCAGATATGGCTAAGCATATTGCAGTCATGGCGGCATTTGCCAGCAGCAGGAAAAGCAAATGATTCATCGTATCCCCGCGTAAGGGCCAGCAATACTGCACAAACGCAAACATCCACAAACTCTGAATCAATACCAAAACGGACAAATACACCAATTTGGAGGCCATGTATGCCACAGGTCGCACCCCGGCAAATTTTTCTTTCTCCATAATGAGGCGTTCTCCTGCCACCTCTCGGGAAGCATTATTCGAGCCCATAAGCCCCAAGAGGATAACTTGGAACATAATGATACCCGACACTGCGGAGCCCACCCTGGCCCGCACTTCCGCTTGCGCCTGCTGGGCCTGCACCTCCGCAGCCAAATCCGTTCCCATGGTATCCGTTAACTGCAAGAGCTGCTCTTGCCCTTTGCTGGAAAAGAGGGCCACCAGCAGCGGGAAGATAATCACCATGGCTATCTGGAGCCACAACTGGGTCTTATCCCGGCAGAGTATGAGGAAACGACGTTTAAGCAATGTGGAGAACTGCACCAATACGGAAGGCTGCGGCACCGACTCCTCATCCGCATCGTGGCGGGATTTTGGTTTAGGCAGAGCTTTCCCTGCTTCCTTGAATTTGCGTATATGGCGTTCCTCCAGCTCTGCGTAGTATGTACCACGGTGTTTCAACCAGCTGCGGCGCCATTCTTCCGGTTCCCGCAGTGTCAGTCTGGGATACACTTCCTCAAAGTTCTGCACGCCAAAATAATGCACCATATGGGCGGGTGCCCCGTGGTAAGAGAGATTTCCCCGCACCATCACCATAATGCTATCGTACAGTTCCATTTGTGCCAAACTGTGAGTCACGGAGATAACAATGCGACCATCCCGCATACTCAAACGGTGCAACAGCTCCACAATCTCGCGCTCCGAGCGCGGATCCAGGCCACTCGTCACCTCATCGCACAGCAAAACTCTCGGACGAGACACCAATTCCATGGCTAGTGCCAGACGGCGTTTTTGCCCGCCGGAAAGCAACTTCACCTGTCGATCGGCAATCTCCTCCAGCCCGGTTTCATCCAACACACTATCAATAATCGCATCCAGTTCGTCCTCATCCGCGCACACGCGCAAGCGAGCAGAAGCCTCCACGCTTTCCTCCACGGTAAGTTCCTCATAAGCAATACTGAACTGGGGCACATAACCGATTTCGTATGGTTCAAAATCCCCATCCTCTTCCAAATCCCGCCCCTCCCAGAAGAACGAGCCGGAGGTTGTTGCTTTAATCCCGGCAATTGCCTTCAACAAAGTGGTCTTACCACAACCGGAAGGCCCCACAATGGCCACAAAATGCCCCCGGGGAACACAAAAATTGACATCGCTCAACAAGAAGAGAGACTCCCCCTCATTCTCCACCTCCAAACAGATATTGCGGGCCTCCAGCATAATCAGAATTATCAGAGCACAATCTACCAGAAAAGCAGCCTATTCTCAAGGATAAAAGAAGCGCGTTGCAATAAATACGCCAAAAGCAGGATTCAATCCATATCGACCAACCAATGAGCATCCGCATAAGCCGCGAAACACATATGCACCTGCTCTTTTGTTTGTTTACCCACATGAAGTTCCGGCAAGGCCTCCGGAGCGAACCATCCCACGGCACAGGTCTCCGGATTTTGCGGTAGGCGGGGTTCGCCTTCCGGCTCGCAAAGCACAAAGGCCTTAATAATGTTATAAGGGTATGGGCGCAGAGCATTGCGCCGCCCATACTCATGGAGAGCCACCAAACGGCCTACCCTTATCTTTAACCCCGCCTCCTCACTCACCTCTTTAACCAAATTGGAAGCAATTGTTTGGTCCACATCCACCCAGCCGCCCGGCATAGCCCACAAACCATCCCGTTCCCTCACAAGCAATATCTTACCACCCCTTATGATAGCGGCTCGGGAATCTAATTTCGGCGTTTGGAACCCTCGTTCATTGCAAAACAAATCCTGCACCTTTTCCAATGGCAAATCGGACATTGCGGCCAGCATCTCCGCCGCCATTTCGCGCAAGCGCACAAAGCGTTCTTGGTCGAATGGATCCGGGCTATATTCTATCCCGGCTTGAGCTATGAATTGGATTTCCTTAGCCCAAGCCAGCCATTGGGGCTGCAAAGCGCTTTTCTCCATGCGAAAAATTTAACACAAGCTCCCCCCGCAGTCCAGATTAAACACCGCAGCCTCCGCAGTAACAAATGGGGGGAAACCACCTCTTACGGACAAATCGATGCAAAACCAACTTACCGGCTCCATGTTTTTTTCGTCACATAGAAAGTAGCAATTTCATCACAACGGAAACATTGAAAATGCGGGGCGAAGGTGTTTTAGTATGAAGTACACACCATGCAACAAACAGACACCATATTCCGCATAATCTGCCAGATCGGAGCTTTTTTACCATTGCTACTTGTAGCCGGCATACTCAGCCAACTTTGTGTACATTCCACAGATGCTTGGGAGCATTTTGGACTCTCTTTTTTGTGGGGGAGCAACTGGGATCCATCCGTGGAAGATTACGGTGCACTACCACACGTTCTCGGAACTTTACTTACCACTTTCCTTTCCCTGTTTTTGGCCATCCCGCTCTCCTTTGCCGTAGCTCTGCTCATTACAGAATCCCCGGAATGGCTGAATCGCCCGCTGAGCCATTGTGTTGATTTACTGGCAGCCATTCCCTCAGTAATCTACGGCATGTGGGGACTCTTCGTGCTGGTTCCCATAATGCAGGAGTATGTGCAGCCGCTACTCACCGATATGTTCGGTCTAATACCCTTACCCGGGACAGCATGGATATGGGGAGAGGATGGAGGCGGATTCGGATTCCTCACCGCCGGTATCATTCTTGCGCTTATGGTGCTACCCTATATGTGTGCTGTCATGCGAGATGTTTTTCGTATGACTCCGCCCATGCTTCGCGAATCCGCCTATGGGCTTGGATGCACACGTATGGAAGTAACTCGCGATGTGGTAATGCGTTATGGCATTCGCGGTATTCTCGGAGGCATTTTCATTGGGATGGGGCGTGCTCTGGGCGAAACAATGGCGGTACTCTTTGTCATCGGAAATGTGATGGATTTGCCAAGCGGTCTTTTCTCTTGCGGTACCACCATAGCCGCCACGCTGGCAAACAATTTTGCAGAGGCAACAGGGCTGCAACAAAGTGCCTTATTTGCACTAGGGCTTGTACTGCTGCTCATGAGTTTTAGCATTCAACTTCTCACACGTTACTACTTGCATCGAGTCGAAGTAGTTCGAGGGGAAACATACTAAATACAATAATTACAGCATGAAAAGACGTTCTACAATGTTTCGCAAAGCAGCCAATCAGCTGTTGAATCTGGTGGCATTTCTATCTATTTCTCTGGCAATAGGCGGCATGGGGTGGATTCTTGGCACCGTACTTTGCAACGGAAGCAATGTGCTAAGCTGGGACTTTATCACAGCAAGCTCAAAACCGTACGGCGAGCCGGGAGCCGGAGTGGGAAACGCGCTTCTGGGTACCATTATAATGACTACCGGAGCCACTTTGTTGGCTGTACCTCCTGCGTTGGTCGGGGGTATCTATCTGGCAGAATTCGGCAAACATAGTAAGCCGGCAGACGCTCTGCGATTCTGTGCTAATGCCATGATGGGCGTTCCTTCCATTCTGGTGGGGTTATTTGTATATGCTCTGCTCGTGATTCCTTCCGGCAATTTTTCCGGTCTGGCAGGCACAGTAGCATTGGCCATCATAATGCTCCCTGTCATCATGAGAACGACAGAGGACATGCTGCTAATGGTGCCCAATGCTATGCGAGAATCCGCCTTAGCACTGGGAATGTCCCGCATGCGTACTACGCTCTGCATCGTAGCGCGCTGTGCACGCAATGGTCTGGCCACAGGGGTGTTACTCTCGCTTGCACGAGTCAGCGGCGAGACTGCGCCCCTGCTCTTCACCGCTCTTTTTGCGGATTCCTGGCCTGTGAATTTCTTCACCGGGCCTACCGCCAGCACTCCGGTACTCATCACCGAATACACCACTAATTCCCCCTTTGAAAGCATGCATGCCATGGGCTGGGGAGCAGCTCTGCTCATGACCATCTTTATTCTTACGATTAACATAACAACCCGCTGTATTTTCCATGAAAACAGACATTAAAATATCCGCCCGAAATATCAATTTTTACTACGGGAAAAACCAAGTCCTTTTTAACAACAATCTGGATATCCATGCCAATCGCATTACTGCGGTCATCGGGCCCAGCGGCTGTGGTAAATCCACCCACCTGCGCATTTACAACCGTATCTTCGAGTTATACCGCAATCAAAAAGCCACAGGAGAACTCATACTGGATGGGAAAAACATCCTTGCGCCCGGCATTGATTTATTGCAATTACGCCACCGCGTGGGAATGATTTTCCAAAAACCCACCCCTTTTCCCATGAGCATTGCCGACAACGTAGCCTATCCTCTGCGTCTGCACTATCATTTAAACCGCAAAGAGCAAGCGGAACGAGTGGAACAGGCTCTACGCAGCGCCTCGCTATGGGATGAAGTGAAAGACAAACTCCACACCAGCGGCATGGCTCTATCCGGAGGGCAGCAGCAAAGGCTTTGCATTGCCCGGGCTCTGGCAGCAGAGCCGGAAGTACTACTTATGGATGAGCCCACCAGTGCCATCGATCCTGTAGCCACATTAAGAATTGAAGAGCTGGTACAGAATCTAAAAAAACAGTACACCATTGTAATTGTTACTCACAATATGCAGCAAGCGGCTCGTATTTCCGACCGCACAGCCTTCTTCTACAAAGGGCGCATCGTTGAAGAGGGGGAAACCTCCCGCATTTTCACCAATCCCACACACAAACAAACGGAAGATTACATTACCGGCCGCTTTGGTTAACCCTATCCACCAACCATAATTATGAAACAACATTTCATTAACGAACTCAATTCCCTTCGCTCCCTCATCACCACACAAGGGAACTTGGCAGAACAAGCCATCCGCAATGCCATCCAAGCCTTTAGCAGTGGCGATACCGAACAGGCACGCCGTGTTCTGGCGTATGATGAAGTCATCGACCGCGAGGAAATACGCATCGAGGAAGAATGCCTCAAAGCATTAGCCCTCTACCAGCCAGTAGCAGGAGATTTACGAACCATCATCTCCTACATCAAAATCAACACCTCACTGGAACGCATGGCGGATTTCGGTTGCCACATTGCCGAGCGAGCCATCCTTCTTGCCTCCCTCCCCGCTTTCCCGGAACAGGAGTTATTTGATTTTTCACCCATGGAAGAACTCACCATGGGAATGTTACACAACACACTTCTGGCCATTCAACATTCAGATATTCTATTGGCTCACAAAGTCATCGAGCTAGACGATGCTGTAGATGCCATGCGAAGCAACCATCGAGCCCACGCTCGCACCGCTATCCTCCACTGCCCCGATGCCGTGGAATACTACATCTCCTGCATTGGGCTTGCGCGAGATTTGGAACGTATCGCAGATCTTGCCACAGATATCTGCCAACAACTTGTATACCAACAAAGCGGCTGCATCATTCGCCACCACAATAGCGGGCAATAAATAAGAGCCCCGGGCAGTTTTCCCGCATGTCTCCTCGGATTTCGCGCTCATTGCGAGCGTGTTCAAGTGCGAGCGAGACATGCGTTTATAATGTCCCATTCCTCCGTGGAGGAAGCTACGCACCATAGCTTCGGGCATGCTTCTCCCCCCTACCTTGCCATAAGCAGATTCCCATATACATACAGGCACCATATTGCAATCATCCCCGCCACGCGAACAGACGTAGCGGGGATGATTTTTTATCAACCGGGGGAGAATAATCAAAGACTGGGCTCCACTAGTTTGACCACATCCTGCGGGAGTGCCACATAATTAAGTTTCGTGGCAGTGGAAGCCCCCTTAGTGTAGCACCAGAGGAAATAATCGCGCAAGGCAGCCTTCTTCTCCGCAGAAGCATCCTTGCGGGTGAGGACATAGGTCACACCGGTAATCGGCCAGCTTTGGGGACCGGGCACATTGGTGAGCTCCATGTAAAAACCGGAGGCATTCTTCCAATCTGCCGCAGCAGCAGAAGCGGAAAAGCTCCCCTGATTTGGTGCTATAAACTTACCATCCGCATTTTCCAGACGGGCACATGCCAAACCGGCTTCCACAGCATAAGTATACTCAGTATAGCCGATAGAACCTCGGGTGCGGGCAACATTATTGCATACACCGGGATTTTTCTGTCCGCCAATACCTACCGGCCACTTCACAGTAGAGCCTTGTCCCACCTTCTTCTTCCAAGTGGGGGAAATCTTGGAAAGATAATTGGTAAAGATAAAGGAGGTACCACTGGAATCTGAGCGGCGCACCACAGTAATCTTTAACTTCGGCAGACGTATTTCGGGATTGAGGGCCTTAATGGCCGGGTCGTTCCAGCGGGTAATTTCTCCCAGATAAATGCGGGACAGCACATCCTTACTGAGCTTCAGCTGCCCATCCTTTACACCGGGGATATTCACAATAACTACTACCCCACCTGTAAGCATAGGCACTTGCACCAATCCGGCTTCCTGCTGCTGCTCTGGAGTAAGCGGATTATCCGAACCCGCAAAATCCACCGTTCCCTCCTTAATCTGGTTGAGTCCGGCACCGGAGCCCATGCTTTGGTAGATTACCTGCGTATCAGGATTCTCCTTCGAGTAAGTATAGGTCCATTTTTGGTATACCGGAGCAGGGAACGAAGCACCGGCACCGGTAAGGGAAATTTCCGCCTCTGCAAGCGTACACAAGCCCACTGCCACAATAAATAACTTCTTAATCATCATCGTATCTTTCTATCAATAAAATGGTTCTGGGTCATCATCAAAAATCGAAACGAACAGCGGACGAAAACTGCCATCCGGTAAAGCCTTTTTCACCCTTGGCATCCGCCCCCTCGGAATTAAGGTATTCTGCACCAAACATCAATTTGAGCATATGCGGATTGGAGGGGAACACATAGTAATTGGCACCAAGATATACCCCCTGCAACAAATCGCTCGTGCCGGAATAGGTAGAATTCGTACTGTAATAGCGGCTATCGGATTTCACGGCATTGCTACCGCTGGCTAACTGGTAGCGAAGCACGCCTTCCCAATGCGGAGAGAAACGATAGGAGGGCATAAGCACTAAGCCATACACATTTTCTGCGTCCTTAGCACTACTGTACACATTGAACCCACCCAGCACCTCCGCCAGGAAGCTCAATTTATCCTGCTTAAGTTCCCAGCTTAAAGCCACCACATCCTGCGCCCCGGGGCCTGCATATTCCGAACCACTGTTTACGGCACCATCCTTGCGGAAGCTGTGCATATAATCTAACTGCAACCGGCTATTGCCACCGATGGCTCGGGAAACACTCGCCCCGAAAGTCACATTATCATCGCTATTAAACGAGGGTTCCAGCCATGCTGTATCGCGCTGTCCATTCAACCACAGCCCGGCATTCCAGCTCCATTCGGATTTCTGATTCGCATTTGCCACAGAAAGACCGTAGAGCTTCTCCGCCTTCAGTTGATTCACCAGCATCGAGCGTTCCATGGTGATTATCTTGGCACTCGAGGTGCGGTATTCTGCCATGTAGGCCGGCTTATGCTTACCTACCGTCAATGTAATCGGATTCAGAGTTGTGGAAAGGGTCAATTCATCCAGCGTCCCCTCGCTGCGAGAGCGACTCCACTCACCATCGCCGTACTTATTCCGACCATCCAAGCCACCTATGTTCCATACCCCTTTCAGGGTGATTGCGTGAAACATTTTTGCCTGAGCACCTAAACGGAAGCGGCGCCATTCATTATTATCATGACGATTACCCTTCACTCTCGCACTGCCGCCGGCCGGCTCCAAATACCCCCATTGGTACTGTCCCCTCATTTTAAGCGTCAATTCCTGCAAATAAGGATTCTCTGCCTGCTCTCGCTTCGCATCAAACACCTTGAACGCATCCTTCATGTGTGTTCCGAAATCGAAATCGGCAGCTTGGGTAACAGAAACAGCTCCCATGGTCAAAGCCAGTGCTACGATGGTATCTTTTTTCATATCTCTATTGTTTTGTTAAGTGTCGCCTGTTTCGGTCGACACTTTCAGTAAACCGCGAACCTGCCTTTTTTTCAAGCTCCCGATGGTGAATGAAACGCCACACAAAATGTGTCCCTTTTGACACAATAACTCTGTTCCCCCATCAAAAAATACTATATCGTAAAAGCCTGTATTCCGCTCCGCACGGAATACAGGCTTTTTTGGGGGAGGGGCACTGTCCAAGGTAATATCATTCAATAGCGCTGCTTCAATTTCAAACAGATGAGGGGAGTATACAGCAGGCTGAGAAATCCATAAAACACTCTCGCTGGCATAGATATTTGTATAGAATGAGGTGTTTCATGATTTTATGCGAATGTAGTGAAATTACCGGAAAGAGGGCGGAAAGCATAAAGCTGCCCACACTCGTTAATTTGAATGAGCTTATTGAGAGCCTCCTGAGAATTCAGCCCACGCTTACAAAGAGAAACAAACAAATGATAAAATTCAGCTTTAATATCGGTGGCAAATACCCCCGGGTCATCCGAGCCTAAAACGATAGGAAGATGGCTATCGTTTTCCGGCGTATTGATACCTAACCATCGGAGGGAATGGTGCTGCCCCATTTCCTTATACTGGCTAATCCGCAAATTACTGGTAGGCAGGGTTTCTATCACCACGCCTCGATCAACAAGGTAACGCATGACCAACTGTTGAATGGCAATAAGCTCCTCCGGAGAGAAATACCCCGTAGGCACTTCTATGCGGCTTTCGCTGCGTTCCCATACCATCTTGTTCCTATTCCAGTCGATTACTAATTCAAGCACCTCCAGGGACTCCTCACAAAATGCTCTATAGACACGAATTCTCTCATCATCACAAGATTCCTCACCATCCGCAAATGATTTTACCTCCTCGGCTATTTGTTGCATGGTAGGAATCACATTGCACCTATTCATGAGATTTTGCTGAGCCTTTTTATAAATGTGTAAAAATTCACGAGGTGAGATACTGCGAAGATCAAAGACTCGCTTCAGGATATAAGGCGAAAGGTGTGGTTTTTGGAACACGGCGTATCCCTGTTCTCGTATATCATAATTCAACTTTTGTACCAGGGCTTGCATGGAACGACCGCTTTGCAAAATATGCCAGGCAAAAATGAGATCCTGAAGCCACTCCCCGCGTGTCGGTGCTACTTGGGAAGGCATGGTTCTTATCCATAATACAGGGTCTACCCCCAACGCTGTGGCATGTCCAATGCGATCCCCATTGCGGTATTCCAACATCTCTGTTGTCTCGTATACAACCCGAATACCACTAATGAGGTGGTAAAAATCCTCCCCAGCATGATAGGTTACATGGGGAATATTCAATTGATAACGAGCCTTTCTGTATGCAGGAGCAAAAATATCCGGGGGGGCATCCATCTCATCGGCAGCGGCATCAATACCGCGCACCCATTGGCTGAGTTTAGGGTAGTTCAGAAATAGCTTATGCAGTACAATAAGATTGTTATCATATCCTTCTCGAGCCTCACGATACCGTATTCTGTTTGCGCCGTTTTCCTTACTATGTTCCCATTCCCTTTTTATAAAATGAAACACAATTACCGGGCGTACCAATCGTACACTTTCAAACTCAAGCTGATTTAATTTGCGGAGAATTTCTTCCAATGTGCCGCCCTGATTTTTTTTCGCATCATTCACATGGTAAAGGGCATCCTCCCTTCGCTTTTCTCCGGCTCCGAGTTTGTGTTGATAGACGTATTCTAAGTACCCGGCAAGTATATCCTTTAGCCTTAATAGTGTGCTATCGTAATCCCCTTTTGGAGCTATACGTAGCTCTGCATAATTCGTCACGCTATTGCGTCCTTTTCCATGCATCCGTTCAAATACCCGATAATAGTAATCCGAACGATATACCAAGGCTTTTGCTATATTGGAATATTTTTGGAATTGCTTAAATCCATAGAAATTATCGCGTTGAACACATTGTGAAAAGAACTCATTGAATAACAATAGGTAGAGATGAAACAAGCGCTCCACATTTTCATCCGGGTGAATGGATAGAAGGTTAATAACCTTGCGCATCCACCTCATTTCATTAACCACATTCGGCGGACTTTCCGCAAATGTCGGGTGAGTACTCTTCGGCGCTCCGCTTGTGGCCTCAACATCTTCATCGGTCCACTCTATAGGCGCCTTGTCACACAGAGTGGCTAACCTACTTCGTGTCGGTATCATCTTCCCTTCGTAGGGTATCATCCCTTCACTAAAAGCACCCTCTTTCGTTTCACAATCGCCGGCATAGCATATTAGCAAATAACGTACCCTCTTTGCCACTTGCATGTGGTCGTACATGACATCCGGAGTAAGGTCGATATGGATTTCCCTGTATAATTCCACCGCCGATGGGTTTCTCTCAAACTCCTCATGCTGAATCGCCCATTCTATTTCCGAGTAATTCAGGGCGTTAAGCCAACATTCTTCCGCCGCAGCGCAAAGATTGACATGGATATGAGAATCATTCAAGCCGTGCTGGTTAATGTACGTTTCCACGCTCTCATCATACGGATAAAGAGTCAGCAGGTTGTATTTTATACTCTCCATGGGATCAATATCCCGTTCATTCTTCATGCGCCAGTATGCAAGAGCCTGTATCGGCAATGAGGAAATTCGACTAAGCATATTCTGCCACCAGCCAAACTTCTCCGCTTTCACATGCAACTCCTGATGGCGGACCTCCAAATACTCATCAGCCAAGCATTGGAGAGTCGCCAGCACAATGCTACAACTCACAGATTGCTGCATCCGCATGTTTACAAACTTCCTGCCATAGCGGTTTGATGACTTTTGCTGCACATAATCATGCATGAAACACTCCCAGCGATGTCGGAATACATGATCCGGGCAAGTCGGATTCCAGCGGTGAAAATCCACATACGCATATTCTCGCAACAGGTTTCGGCCATTGTGGAGAAATGGCGTATTCAACGGCTGTTTTAACATCCAGAACAGCAGATTTTCATTTGCCAACACGTAAGCTGGTATAGTAGAAACCTCCGGCATTGGGATACAAGTTGATGAATGTTAATTTTCTCCGGCATGGGTGTACAAGAAATACACCCGCTCTCAACGTTGAGCTGGCGAATTTCCTTGCTTCTTACTCCGCGCTTTTTTTTGTTTATTCACGCACAATGCCTCCACAGCATCTTCCAATGACTTCGTCAGGGGGAAACTACCAATTAAGCCGAGAAAAACATCCGACATTCTATGTTTCTCTTCTGACGTCAAACCAAAGGGTATGCAGAAATGGTGCCGGAAATAGCTAATTGTTTCCTTAAATTTATCTAATAGTTCCTTGTCCGCAACAACTCTCTCAGCTTTTAGTTCGGTATCTTGCACCCCTCCGACTTGACTAGTCGTCCCGGAATTCCCTTTAGAATTATCTGTTAGCTCTACCACCTTCATCGTATGGCTTATTCGACGCAAAGCATAGTAGAAATTGGCCCAAATTTCCCCCATCACCTGCGGAGACAAATCCCACACTCCCTTTGAATCTATATTTTTCTCCCAATAACTAACCTCGTCTCTATACCAATTCAAAATATTCTCCGCTATCTTCCCTATTCCCTCCCTATATTGATTCGGCATTGTCGTCTTACTTGGCTCTTTTTCTTCCCATAAAGAAATCGACTCGGTATTATATGTTTTAACAGGGATTCTGTCTATTTGCCATTCCGGCTTACCGCATGTTTTGATAGGAAAATAACTTTCAATAATGCCGATGATGGATTGAATGGCAGCTTGTTTTTTCTTGGCTTTCTCGTTCTCATTCTTAGCTTGCGCATGATTCTGACACGCCTGAAGACAGCGATGTATGAACGCCAAATAACTGAATACAGAAATGAAATAGCTATTATCTCGCTCGTGAGAGCGGCTCATGCAAACCAAAAGAGCAATTCCCTGGCGGATGTCAGCTTCCGAGGGATTACCTTTTTTCGGAAAGGCTTTTTTTAAAATTACAGAATTTATTTTTTTGATGATTACTTTATATCGAAGCCTCAATATACCGGAATGTAAGCCCTCAAGCCCGGTATCTGCACACCATATCATATTCGCGTGTCGAGCCCATCGGGAAGCACTATACCAACTGCCGACATGGAGATAACTTTCAAATTTCTTACGCAGGTCCGAAAGTGTTTTCAATGTGCGATCTATCGTGGAGCCGGTGTACTGCTCCAAGGCCTTGGCATACAATGCCACCGTTGCCGGACCAAAAAGAAGATAGGAAATAAACCCCCGCAAATCTTTAACCCGCTCCTTAAACGAAACAGCCAGCAACATGGTGAGGAACTTATCCTCGCTGGTAATCCCCATATCCCCGGAAAGAAAATAACCATGCTCCAAATCGTCCATTTTTTGGCAGTGTTTGAGCATAGAGGCATAGAATATCTTGCCTTCATCCGTATTAAGATTATCGAACTCGTAATAGGCAGCCGAAAGCTCGTCCTTAAGAACATGCTCAAGAGATATTCTCACCACATATTCCGTTTGGATTCTATCATCAGTCAGAATCGAGGTCTTTTCCTGTTTTTTTTCTTCGGCTTCTATTTCTTTTTTCAATATTTTCAGTACCTCTTTTTTATGCCAAAAATGGATAATTTGAAGTATGCTTCTCAGCGGCAAGCGCATGAACAAATCCGTATACGGTTTTATTTCGACAGGATTGTTACTAATTGCGTAGTAAAATGCCTTGTTAATGATTTTTTCTAATTCCAAAATAGTAACGGTATTCTCCTCCGTCATTCTCAGATACACAGTAATAGGAATCCGCTTGCGCGCGAGAGTGAGCAAATCACACAGCTCTCGCTGATGAGATATCGGAAAGAGTTTCATGAGGTATTGCCCCGCATGGGAAATAACCGATTTCATGCGGAATTCCTTACCATTTTCATCCTGTTGATGATATTGGCTGTTAAATTCCGAAAAGTATTTTTCGCGCACACGTTCGATATTGATGGACTTATCCCCTGTTACCAGCACAATCACGCGAGGATGTGAGATGTACAGGCGAAGGTTCTCCAAAACCTTGCTGCACTGGGCCGCATTTGTATCCGCATCGTCCACGGCTATAATGTAAGCCTTAATTTGATTTATATGGCAAAGTTTGTCTACTATTTTTGCATAAATCCTTCGGATTTCTTCATCCATGTCCGGACTATCCCTGCGGAGCATCGATGCGTTATGCTCGCTAAGATCGCTTAATGGAGCTTTGCCGCGTGAGAGGCGTGCAATGCCCAAATCCAGTCTCTGCATCAGGCTGAGACAGGCGGCCCTCTCAAAATCAAATCTTGGTCGAGAAGAATCCTGCATCCGTTGGCTGCTTTCCAACTCACTCTTTAATGCAGCCACTACATTCAGGAAAAAGTAATTATCGTCTCCACACGATGCGGAGGGATCATACCAGCATAATAACTTGCAGGGCTTATCACCACATTGTTTTGCAGGTCTTTCCAGTTTTGTTACAAGATTCCGCAAAAATGTGGATTTACCACTGCCTCGACTTCCCGTAATAAGGTAGTTCTTCCCTCGGCTTGCAGATAAAGTATAGTAATCCCGCCCATAATCCACATTCTCAACAGGTAACAGACTTGCTAGAATTTCATCGCTAAATTCGTTTAATAGTTGCTGATGAATATAGGCCTCTGTGTCGTTCTTGCTATTAAACGTGTCTGAGGGATTTATATAGACATCAAACGGTTTATTTTTTATGTAACTCATGGCAGTGGAGAGAAAGGTGTAATTCTGTAAGTTATACAGTATCGTCATACTATCCCCTCAATGGCATGTAAGTCAAGAAAAAAACCGTCATATGTATTACTTTTAAAAATTTAGGAATCTCATTTGGTGAAAAAGCGGAGCAAATAGTATAGCATGAGGATGCTTGCACACGGCAGGCATCGCGGTATTTAGCCGGAAGCAACAGAGGAGCGAATCTACTCTAAGCACAGTAAACACGCATCACTCCGCAAAAACAGCACCGGTCGTTTTATTACACAGCTCGGGAACACTTCCGGTAGCCGATATACATAGGCTGTGTTGCCTTTAGCGCTCATGCCCTTCTAAAGAGAAATTACAAAATCCCTTACCGATATTCCCATACATCGGGGATGGATGTAGGTTATTCCGGGTTAGCCCCCATAACAAGGCGGTAGAAATTGCAACCGATGAAATTGCCCAGAACTATGCTTACATAGAACAGAAGAATGCTGCCAAAATGCTCCGCCCAGAATGAGCAGGGAACGGCAAGGTAGTAAAAGGCATCCGCTATGCAGTGGGGAAAGCCGCATACAATAAAAAGGGGAACGCCAAAGAGCAAAGGAAGATTGTTCCCCTTGCGGGCAAAGGTAACGGCGGTAGTCATAATGAATCCGCAAGCGATGGAAAGTAAGCCTCCGTGCAGGGGACCCAGCGCAAGGCGAGCAGCCAAAAAGCTCCGGGCATTTTCCTGAATGGGCATGGGGGAAAGGCGAGCTAGCAGAGCTACAAGACCACAGCCCGCAATGTTCCCCAGAAGGATGACGAAGAGATAAGCCCATTCTCCTTTGCGAATAAATCCTGCTGTGCCGGTGTAGAGAAGTAGTTTGTAGCTGACCACGGTAAGCAAGGCAAAGGCAAAGAGGACACTGCCGACAATATCGCGAGTGGCCATGTAGCCGAATCCGGCAATTCCCACGCACACCCCGGACATGACGGCGGATTTAACAATGCTGCACCAATCCCTAGCCTCGTTCATACGTGGGGGTATTCTAACATATCCGGCAGCGCATCAAAGTTTTTTTTGCGTTCAGAACGGAATCTTTTCAGGCTTCTGCGGTATAAAGGGAGGCAATTCCCATGCAAAGGGGGAGTACCGTGGGTGCCGTGTATCCGCATTGCTCCAGCAGGGAGCAGAATGCAGACCCACGAGGAAAGGCTTCTATGCTGTCTCCCAAGTAATCGTATGCGCTTCCGTTACCGGTCAGGAATCCGGCGATGCGGGGGAGAATATGGTGCAGGTATAGCCGGTACGGGGGAGCAAGGATGCCCTCCGGCATGCTAAAATCCAGCACAAGGAGATGCCCGCCCGGGCGCAATACACGGCGGAACTCACGCAGAGCGGCGGGGTAATCCGCCATGTTGCGGAGGCCAAAAGCTACGGTGAGAGCATCAAAAGAGTAATCCGGCAAGGGCAGGTGGAGAGCATCTGCCTCCAATACGTTCTGCAGCCCACGCCGCACGGCCACATCTAACATAGGGCGGCAAAAATCCGTGCCCAGCACCTCCACCTCCGGCAGGGCATGGGCTATGGCCAAGGCCAAATCGCCCGTGCCGGTGGCAACATCCAACAGGCGCTCGGGTTTCCACTCAGCCACGAGCTGCACGGCTCTTCCGCGCCAGAGGATGTCAGCGCCAAGGGAAAGAACGTGATTTGCCGTGACGTAGCGTTCCGCAATGGAGGAGAAGGCTGCGTGTACGAAAGCGGGATCCGGCATGGTTCCTTACTTAATGTGAGCCAGCAAAGCATCGCCAAAAGCGGAGGTACTCAGGGCAGTGCTGCCGGGAATCATCTCCGCCAAATCTGCCGTTACTGTCTTCTCCGAGATGACTCCTTCGATGGCGGAAACAATGCGGTCTGCCGCCTCTGTCCAGCCCATGTAGCGCAGCATCATCTCCGCAGAGAGGAGGAAGGAGCAAGGATTCACCTTATCCAAGCCGGCCAATTTCGGGGCCGTGCCATGGGTAGCTTCAAAGACGGCATGGCCGGTGCGGTAGTTGATGTTGGCGCCCGGTGCAATACCTATGCCGCCCACCTGCGCGGCGAGAGCGTCGGAGCAGTAATCTCCGTTGAGATTCAGCGTGGCAATGACGGAATGCTCCTGCGGGTGAATGAGAATTTCCTGAAGGAAGGCATCGCAAATGCAATCCTTTATGACGATACCATTGGGCAAACGGCACCAGGGACCATCGCCAATGGGCGTGGCATTGAATTCACGGCGAGCCAGTTCGTACCCCCAATCACGGAAGCCGCCCTCGGTAAATTTCATAATGTTGCCCTTGTGAACGAGCGTGACACTCGGGCGATTATTTTCGATGGCGTACTGAATGGCGGAGCGCACGAGGCGTTCCGTGCCTTCGCGGGAAACAGGTTTGATACCGAAACCGGAAGTTTCCGGGAAGCGCACCTTATCTGCGCGCTGGGGGAAGTTGGCATACAACCATTCGAAGAACTTAGCCGCTTCCGGGCTTCCGCTCTGGAACTCCACACCGGCATAAATATCCTCCGTGTTTTCGCGGAAGATGACCATATCCACTTTTTCCGGGGATTTCACAGGTGTTTCAATCCCGCAGAAGTAACGCACCGGGCGTACGCAGCAGTACAAATCCAAGCCCTGACGCAGAGCCACATTGAGAGAACGAATCCCCCCACCCACCGGCGTTGTCAGCGGTCCCTTGATGCCTACAAGATAGGTACGGAAGGCTTCCATAGTATCCCGGGGCAGCCAAGTCCCCACTGTATCGTAGGCTTTTTGCCCGGCCAGCACCTCCTGCCAAACAATGGCACGGGAATCACCGTATGCGGCAGTCACGGCAGCATCTATCACCCTCTGAGCAGCCCGCCAAATATCGGGACCGGAGCCGTCTCCGATGATATGGGGAATAATGGGGTAATTCGGCACGGAGAGCCCCTGCCCGGTCATGGTAATCGGTGTTCCTTTACTCATGGTTTTCTCTTGGATTAAAAACTGGTGCTAGCTAATAGGTGCGGGTGTTTATAAACTTACCTTTACGGGGTCCTCCTCCACTCGGAGAGCATCGTCCCCGCCCTTGCCCATCATACATATGGCAAAGAGAACAGCCACAAGAAGGGGCGGCAGAATGTAAAAGAAAATGTCCGTCCCCTCTTTTCCTTGGGTCAGGGAGCGGCGTGCAATGACTCTGGAGGGTTGCTTAGCCATAATTCGTCTGGTGCGCGTGCATTATACCATAAGTAGGCGGCTTTGCAATAAAAAACGCCCCGGTGCAATTTCTGCTCAAAAAAAGGCACGAAATCCCATGTGACTTTTTTGCCACAATCTATGTTTTTACTTGAATTTCCCCGGGGAGCATGGTAGACACAGAGGCATACAATGGACATACCTACTCTCTATTACGTCATATGGGTTGCCCTGCTCGTGCTGTCGCTCTTCGGCCTCATTGTAGGTGTCAGTAATGATGCATGCAATTTCCTGAATTCTTCTCTTGGCTGCCGTGCAGGCAAGTTCAACACAGTGGTGGCTGTGGCAGCGGTGGGTGTGCTGCTGGGAGCCTCCTTCTCCAGCGGCATGATGGAGATTGCCAAGAAAGGCATTTTCACGCCGGAGATGTTCACCTTCCACGAGGTGATGGTACTCTTCTTGGCCGCCATGGTGGCCAATGTGATTCTGCTGGACATTTTCAACACATTTGGTTTGCCAACTTCCACCACGGTATCCATCGTATTTGCCCTACTGGGTTCTGCACTTGGTATGGCCATGTATGACATCGGGCTCAACCCCGGAGGGCAGCTGGCAGAGTACATCAACATCAATAATGTTTCCTTCATTATTGCAGGCATTTTCCTTTCCGTAGCCATTGCCTTTACGTGCGGTACCATCGTCATGTGGTTCTCCCGATTACTTTACAGTTTCCGCTACCAGCGGGTGTATCGTTTCGTGGGACCGCTGTGGTGCGGCTTAGCCTTCACCGCTATCAGCTACTTTGCTGTGTTTAAGGGACTTAAAACGAGTCCCATTATGCAGGGTGGCGTTAAGGAAATGCTGGAAAACAATCTCAATATGGTCATTCCCTGCGCTTTCATTGCATGGACAGTCATCGCCGCCTTCCTGCAATACATATGCCGCATTAACACACTGCGGCTTACCGTATTGGCCGGCACTGGTTCTCTGGCTCTTGCCTTTGCCGGAAATGACTTGGTGAACTTTATCGGCGTATTTATGGCGGCAGATGAGTCCCTCAAGCTCTTCAACGGCGATATCAACATGCACATGGGAGGCTTGGCAGACAGTAAGCAGCAGGTGCAAATGATTTGGCTTGTGGCTGCGGGGCTCATCATGGTGAGCACGCTCTTCTTCTCCAAAAAAGCCAAGAAAGTAACGGAAACAGAACTTAAATTGGCCTCTTCCAACACGGGCAAGGAACGCTTTGGCTCCAGCCCGCCTGCGCGTGTGCTGGTGCGCTACACGCTCAACACCCTGCGCTTTGTGGAACGCATTACTCCCAAGCCTGTGGCGGAGTTTGTGGGGCGGCGTTTCACCCCCCTTGCCCCGGAGGAAGAAAGTGGTGCTCTGTTCGATATGGTGCGCGCCTCTGTAAACCTTACGGTGGCAGCCCTGCTCATCTCCATAGCCACGGATCTCAAGCTGCCGCTCTCCACCACATATGTCACCTTCATGGTATCCATGGGTTCCTCCTTGGCAGACCGGGCATGGGGGCGAGATAGTGCTGTGTACCGCATTACCGGTGTTCTGGTTGTCATTGGCGGCTGGTTCATGACCGGGCTTGCAGCCTGCGCGGCGGCAGCACTGGTGGCTCTCATCATGGCATACGGCGGCATATGGGGCATTACCGTCATGCTGACGATTGGCGGGGTACTCTTCATCAAATCCACCTTCTTCGATAAGATTTCCAAGGAGGAGATTCGCCTTCTGAACGTGAAGAGCGAAGCTGCTGTTCAGGACTATGCCAAGGTAGCTTCCGGACGTTTGGGGCGCATGATTGGCATCCACAAAGCCACGGTAAAAGCTCTGCTGGAGGAAGACCGCGATGGGCTGAAACGTCTGCGTAAAAAGACACGTTCCCTCAAGCGGGATTTGGAAGCCGTGCGAGAAAACGAAATTCTGCCTACCTTACGCACTATTCCGGCAGAATTAGCGGACCGTGGGCAACTCATCTTCCGCATCTCGGAGATTTCCCTCAACACCTGCGAGCGCCTGCTCACTCTGGTGAAAGCCAGTTACAACCACATCGACAATAACCACGAGGGACTCAACAAGGAACAAGCCCGGGACATGCTGGCCCTTACGGATAAAATCGGGCGTTTCTATCCGGATTTGACAGATATGCTCAAGCAGGGTGACTTTGCCGGCATTAAGGCCAAACTTGAAACCCGCGACCAGCTTAGCGAGGATTTCGCCGAGTGCATTACCACACACCTGATGCACAATGCTGCTGATGAAAGCGGCATGCGCAATGGCATCCTCTACCTTACGCTTCTGAACGAGACACGCGCCATGGTAAGCCATGCCTTCTCGTTGATTGAGCGTATCAAAGAGCTTTACGAAGGCTAAAAACGCCCTGCTCTTCTCTTCTTTCGGAAGCTCCATCGCATTCGGTGGAGCTTCCTCCTTTTTCCAAGGGACTTTATTTTGCCGACAACCTAACATTCTGCTTGCCAATAAGGGAACACACATGGTACAATCCGCGCGCGGGGCGCGGTGCCCCCCTCTTACACGCTAACCATGAAAAAGCATCATCTCACCATTGCGACCATTCTGGTATTTCTGTTCATGGTGCTGCTACCCGGCTCCGCCTGCGGGAATACGGGGGCAGAGCCCCCGGCACCCGCCCCGGCAGCAAAAGGTTCCTCCACCGCACCCCGAAAAAAGATTTCCTGCATTCAGGATTTGAAGGGATATAAACTGGCTGTACCGCAAGCCACTGTACAGGACGTCTACATCCAGCAGCACTACCCTGAGCTTACCGTTGTGCGCTACAATTTCGAAGCCGATATGGTGCAGGCTCTCCAGCAGGAGCTGTGCGATGCCATCATCATGGATGACGTTATCTGCTACGCCCTGACTAAAAAATTTGACAACATCACCATTCTGGGTGATAGCCCCGTACCCGTGAATGACATGGGCATGGTTTTCGGCAAGGAACAAGCAGAACTCTGCCAACAATTCAACACCTTTCTGAAGGAACTCCGCGCCAGCGGGGAGTACGATAAGCTCATGGAGCGCTGGCTCAAACACTTCGATACGGCTCCCATGCCGGAGATTGAAGAATACACGGAAGGCGAGCCCTTGGTGGTAGGCATGGAGCCCTGCACGGAGCCCATTGTTTTCGTACGAGACGGCGAGGTTGTCGGCTTCGATGCAGAGCTTGTAAAGCGTTTTGCCGCATGGTTGAAGCGACCACTCATCATTGAAAAGATTGACTACTACGGGCTCATTACCGCCGCCGCTGCCGGGCGTGTACACATGGCAGCCAGTGGCATGCTCATTACCGACGAGCGCTCCGAGAGCGTGCTTTTCTCCGATTCGTACTATGAGAGCCACTCCCGCATCGCCGTGCTGACACGCAATGCCACCACCGCGCAAGAGGAAGCAGCCGCCCCGGCATCCAAGGAAGAAAAACGCGGATTTTTTGCCTCCGTAGTCAATAGTTTTTACCGCAACATCATCCAAGAGCAGCGCTATCTTCTGCTGTGGGACGGATTCAAACTCACCGTCATCATCTCTGTATGTGCAGTACTGCTGGGCACCCTTTTGGGAGCCGGCGTATGTTACCTGCGTATGAGCAGCAATGCCATTTGCCGGAGGTTTGCCATAGTATATATCGACATTATGCGCGGCACCCCGGTACTGGTACTGCTCATGCTGATGTTCTATGTGGTCTTTGCCCAATGGAACACTCCGGCCACCATTGTGGCCATCATCACCTTCGGCATGAACTTTGCCGCTTATGTGAGTGAGATGTTTCGCACCTCCATATGCAGCGTAGACCGTGGGCAAACGGAGGCCGGCATCGCCATGGGCTTCTCTCCGGTGCGTACCTTTATCTACATTGTATTGCCGCAAGCTGTGCAGCGAGTGCTGCCCGTGTATAAGGGAGAGCTTATTTCCCTCATCAAAAATACCTCCATTGTGGGTTATATTGCGATTGAGGACCTCACCAAGGTATCCGACATCATCCGAGGCCGCACATTCGACCCCTTCTTCCCGCTCATTATGGTGGCGGTACTCTACTTCCTGATTGCTTGGCTATTCACCCTGTTGCTGGACCGCATCGGTCGCAAATTCAACGCCTGATTTCCCCTCCCCCCCTGAACGAGACATGATCCAGATTAAACATTTGCAGAAGAGCTTCGGAAATCTTCAGGTACTGCGGGATGTTACCGTAAACATTAAGCGCGGGGAAGTCATCTCCATCATCGGGCCCTCCGGCACCGGGAAAAGCACCTTCCTGCGCTGCCTGAACCTGCTGGAGCAACCCACAGGAGGCAGCATCATCATCGATGGGGAAGAAATCCTCTCCCATAAGACGGATAGCTCCAAGTTGCGACAGAAAATGGGCATGGTGTTCCAATCCTTCAACCTCTTCAACCACCTCACCGTGCTGGAAAACGTCTGCATTGGCCCTGTAAAACTTCTGGGGAAAAGCCCCATCGAAGCCGTGCAGCGAGGGATGAAAATTCTGAAACTGGTAGGTATGGCGGAAAAGGCACGCTCCATGCCATCAGAACTTTCCGGCGGGCAAAAGCAGAGAGCGGCCATTGCCCGCTGCCTTTCCATGAACCCGGAGATTATCCTCTTCGATGAGCCCACCTCCGCCTTGGATCCCACCATGGTGAGCGAGGTACTCTCCGTTATCCGTTCCCTTGCTAAGCAGGGCATGACCATGGCCATTGTGACGCACGAGATGTCCTTTGCACGCAACGTAAGCAGCCGCGTGCTGTACATGGACCAAGGAGAAATTTACGAAGAGGGCACTCCGGAAGAAATTTTTGATCGGCCGAAACGCGAACGCACGCGCATTTTTGTGAATCGCATCCGCGATTTCCATTACAGCATCCACAGCGCGGATTTCGACCTCTTCGCCCTGCAAGCAGAGTTCCAACTTTTCTGCAATAAATACTTCCTCTCGGAAATGGCTGTGGCACACGCTATGCAGCTGGCAGAAAAGGTACTCCACGCGCTTCCGCTGAACGATGGCGGAGCTGACCTCTATTTCCGCTACTCGGAGAAAACTTATGCCCTGGCCATGGAGCTGCTCATGCCGGGGGATGCCCCCTCCATGCTGGCACAACTGCGCGAAGATGCAGAGCTTTCCGCATTGATGGATACCCTCTGCACCGCACAGAGCGAAGTGGAGGAAAACACCCCCAGCGGGCGCAGACTTCGCTTGCGTCTGGATTTACGCGAGGAGGAGGATTAACTCCCCCTCCCCGCATGCTTAGGGCTTAGGGAGGTTGTGCATCCGGCAACATTGCACGCAGGCCAGTGCAATAAACGCCCCCAGCCCCACCAGAACTATCGTCTTACAAAGAGACGCCGCCCGGCGGCAGCACATTTGCTTCATCCGGCATGGGGATTCCTTGCTGCATTCCGCATGCCCCGGCGTATCGATATTCTCATTATTTTCCATACGCAGAATAGACACGCCAGCCCTCCTTGCCCATTGAAAAACGGATTCTCCACCGGGAAGAAGACCTCTTCCTACACAGCCTCGCGCCCTTGAAAGAAAGGGCAATGCAAAACACTTGAGTCCTAACAGAGAAGAACCAGCACTCAACAGTTTGAAAAGCTGGCTAAAATACGGCTTGCCAACGGAGCTTGACTCAGGTATAATGAGCCCGCATCACAAGTGATGTTTCATATCTATGTCCGGCAATCTCACTTACAAGCAATCCGGCGTCGACACCATTGAGGCGCAGTCTTTTGTTCACGACATCAGCGCACATGTAAAGCGCACCCAAAAAAATCGCCAGCTTTGCAATGCCTTCGGGCTCTTTGCAGCGGCCTATGACCTTTCCTCCTACAAGGAGCCCGTTATCGTGACGGGAACGGATGGCGTGGGCACTAAGACGGAAATCCTCTTCGATATGGATATGCTGGAAACAGCGGGCAAAGACCTCGTGGCGATGAATGTGAATGACATCCTGACCACCGGTGGTGACCCCCTCGTCTTCCTGGATTATCTGGGCATCTCCAATTTGGAGGTGGAAAAGCCCCGCATCACCCGCCTTGTGGCCGGTATGTGCGATTATCTGGAAAGCTGCAACTGCATTCTTGCCGGTGGTGAAACTGCCGAAATGCCCGGCGTTGTACCCGAAAATCTGGTAGAAATGGCAGGATTCAGCATTGGCTGCGTGGAGAAGAGCCAAATGATTGACCCCTCCAAGGTGGCCGTGGGAGACATTCTCATCGGTTATCCCAGCGATGGATTCCACGCCAATGGCTGGAGCTTAGTGCGCCGAGTCCTTAAACAGAACCCCACCCTCCTGACGGAGGAAGAGCTGCGCGCTCTGCTGGCGCCCACCCGCCTGTACCACGATGTTGTGTACGATATGCGTAAACTCGGCATCACACCGAAAGCCTATGCCCATATTACCGGTGGTGGTCTACCCGAAAATCTGGAGCGATTCCTGGGCGAAAAGGGAGCAGACCTCGAAATTCCCTATTGGGATAATATCCCTGCTCAAAAGGTACTCCAATTCGTGGATGCGGAGGATCGCTTCCACACCTTCAACATGGGCATTGGCTGGGTAGCTATCGTCTCCCCGGAGCAGGTGGAGCAGGCACTTACCGCAGGTCCCGGCGGCGTAGTCATCGGCACCATGCGCGAAGGCAAGGGCATCAAGGTTTCCGTTCGCAAGTAATCCTGCTTTACTTTTCCGTTTATGTCAGCAGCCATACGATTGCTCAAGCCTCTTTCCTACTTCGCCGAGAAGTACGGAGCCCCGGATTGGGCCTTCAACAAGCTTTTCCTCCTCATGGAAAAGCAGCGCAATCGCGGTCAGGATGGCGCCGGTGTGGGATGCATTAAGCTCAACATGCCTTTGGGTGAACCCTACATCACACGCGCAAGAGATGCTTCCTCTTCCGCCATGACTAACATCTACTCCGCCCAGCAGCGCATCCTGCGCCGTCTGCGCGAGGAGGGTACTATTAAAGGAATGGATGCCGAGACTTACAAACGCCATTTCAACTTTGGCGGTGAAGTTCTCATGGGGCATCTTTTATACGGCACCAGTGGCGTACAATACGAGGAAAGCAGTTGCCACCCCTTCCTGCGCCGTTCTAACTGGCCCACTCGCACCCTCATGCTGCAAGGGGACTTTTCCATGACGAACGTGTCCGAGCTGCACGAAAAGCTCATTGCACGCGGGCAGCACCCCGTGTTCGATACCAACACGCAAGCCATTCTGGAGGAAGTGGGTTACTACCTGGACGAAGCTCACACGGATCATTATCGCCATCTGCGCAAACAAAACGTGGACGGCAGGGATATTCCCGCCATCATCTCCGCAGAACTCAACCTCTTCGACGTCATCAGCAAAGCCTCTCGTGATTGGGATGGCGGTTACACCATTATGGGTGGCGTGGGCAATGGCGATTTCTTCTGCCTGCGGGATCCGCACGGCATCCGTTATTGCTACTATGTGCTTACGGACGAATTCCTGGCCATTGCCAGTGAGCGCGTACCGCTGATGAGCGTAATGGAAGTAGACCAAAGCGAGGTGAAGGAACTTCCCCCGGCCAATATGATAGTAGTCAAGGCCGATGGGCAAGTATCCATTAAGGAGTATACCACACCACTGGAACCCACCCCCTGCTGCTTTGAGGATATTTACACCTCCCGCGGGAATGACCCCGTTATCTACCGGGAGCGCAAAGCCCTCGGCGCCAATCTCACGGAGCGAGTGGTGGAGAGCTTGGACGGCAATTTCTCCAAGGCAGCCATTACCTTCATCCCGAACACGGCAGAAGTATCCTACTACGGACTGCTGGAAGGTTTGCGTTCCTACCGCCGCAACAAGGTAACGGAGGCCATGATTCAGGCTTTCCGCGATGGCTCCATGAGCGAGGAAATCATCAACGAACTCATCCTCCGCCGCTGGCCGCGTGCGGAAAAAATTGCCCACAAGGACATCAAACTCCGCACATTCATCTCCGAGGAGAGCAGCCGCAAACAAATGGCTTCCCAAGTGTACGACCTTACCTACGGCTCCGTGCATGAAGATGAGGTACTGGTGGCCATTGATGATTCCATCGTACGCGGCACCACGCTGAAAATGAGTCTTTTGCGCCTTTTAGCACGCACAAAGGCACGTAAAATCGTGGTGGTATCCTCCGCACCACAGGTACGTTACCCGGATTACTATGGTATCGACATGAGCGAGCTGGGTAAATTTGTTGCCTTCCTGGCGGCAGTTTCCCTCCTGCACAAGAAGGGGCGCTCCGACATCCTTACCGATGTGTATGCCGAATGCAAACGAACCCTTGCCCTCCCCCCGGAAGAACGCCGCAACCCCGTGCGTAAGATATACAGTGCCCTCACCCCGGATGAGATTACGGAAGAAATTTCCCGCATGGTGACACCGGATGACGCTGACTGTGAAATCCAGTGTATCTTCCAAACTCTGGAAGGACTGCACGATGCCATCGAAGGTCCCTGCGGGGATTGGTATTTCAGCGGGCACTACCCCACCCCCGGTGGTTACACCATGGTAAACAAAGCCTATATCGATTGGTACGAAAGTACACTTGGCCGTGCCAGCGCCTGGACCCTCTGAGAGCCTATCTTCTAACCCCCTAACAAGCCCTGGGAGTGGAGAGCTCCGCAAAACTCTCCATTCCCGGCGGCTTCCCTACCCCAACCCAACCCACCCTATGCCCCTGAATCATGAACGAAGCCCCCAAAGAATCCCACGCAGAACTCCCGGACGAGGAACTCATCAAGAGAACCCTCGATGGGCAGACTCGCGCATATGACGAATTAATACGCCGCCATAGCCGCAAGCTCCATGGGATGCTGATACAAATGCTCAATAGCGAGGCAGATGCCTACGATGTGGCTCAGGAATCCTTCCTGAAAGCCTTCCACTCCCTGCGTTACTTCAAAGGAAGCAGCTCCTTTTATACATGGCTGTATTCCATTGCCCTTAACAATGCCCGGAACTTCCTCCGCAAACGCCGGAGGGAGCATTCCTACAGCCTGGATAATGATGAAAAGGGCAACCCCCTCGAAAAGGACAACGAGCTGGCCGATAAGGCTCTCAGTGCCGACCCCGTGCGCCAAGCCCAAATTACGGATTTGCGCCGTAAACTTGCCCACGCCATCAGCCAGCTCTCTCCCGCCCACCAAGAGGTAGTCAACCTCTGCGATATCCAAGGACTCTCCTACCCGGAAATCGCCAAAATTATCAACATCTCGGAAGGCACCCTCCGCTCTCGACTCCACTATGCCCACAAACAATTACAGGGCATTCTGGCGGATGAGATGAGATAAGCCCTTCCTTCCATCATATGGCAGAAGCATCCCGCCCGACTGCCACGGAAAAAACTTGCCAAAAAAACCCGAAACAGGTAGAATCGCGCCGTCATGACTGAATTGCCGAAGGCCTACGAACCTACACTAGTTGAAGAAAAATGGCAAACTCGCTGGGTATCAGAGGGTTGCTTCCACGCGAACCCCCATTCCGAAAAGCCGGCATACAGCATTGTAATCCCCCCACCCAATGTGACGGGCGTGCTGCACATGGGGCATGTGCTTAACAACACCATTCAGGATATTCTGGCACGCCGCGCGCGGCAGGAAGGCAAAGAGGTACTCTGGCTACCCGGTACGGACCATGCCGGCATTGCCACTCAGGCTCGTGTGGAAAAGGAACTGGCCAAGGAAACGCCCCCGCGCACGCGCTACGATGTAGGGCGCAAGGCTTTTGTGGACATGGTGTGGGAATGGAAGGAAAAACACGGCGGCATCATCATTAAGCAGCTCAAGAAACTCGGCTGCTCCTGCGACTGGGAGCGAGAGCGCTTTACAATGGACGAAATCTTTGCCCCGGAAGTGGCACGTGCCTTCGTGGAGCTATTTAAAGAAGGTCTCATCTACCGCGGGCGCCGCATGGTAAACTGGGATCCCGTGCTTCGCACCGCCCTTTCGGACGAGGAGGTTATCATGACCCCCTCCAAGAGCAAGCTCTACACCATTCGCTATAAATTGGCCGATGGCAGCGGCCAGCTCCTGGTATCCACCACGCGCCCGGAAACCATTATGGCGGATGTGGCCGTGGCCGTAAACCCGGCAGACCCGAGATTCTCCCACCTCATTGGCAAGACCGTTATCCGCCCGCTCTGCGAGGCAGAGATTCCCATTATTGCGGATGAGCATGTGGAAATCGAATTCGGCACAGGAGCCCTTAAAATTACCCCGGCGCATGACCGCACCGACTTCGAAGTAGGTACCAAACATCATCTGGAAATCATCGACATCCTCACCGCTGATGGCCATATCAACTGCCCCGGCTGCCCGGAACTTCACGGCATGGACCGCTTCGATGCACGCGACAAATCCATCGAACTCATCGAAGCCAAAGGACTTCTCGAAAAGGTGGAGGATTATGAGAACAACGTGGGCATTAGCCAGCGCTCCGATGTACCCATTGAGCCGCGCCTGAGCATGCAATGGTTCCTCAAATATCCCTGCGTTCAGGAAGCTGCAGAAGCCGTAGCCAAGGGCGATATTGTTTTCCGCCCGGCACACTGGGCCAAAACCTATGCCCACTGGCTGGAAGGTATACAGGACTGGTGTATTTCCCGCCAGCTGTGGTGGGGGCACCGTATTCCCGTTTGGTACCGCAAGGACAAAGCAGCCGATTTGCAGGAAGCCACCAAGCTGGACGAGGCGGATGCCGCCGCCGGAGATATCTACGTGGGAGTAGAGCCCCCGGCCGACCCGGAAAACTGGGTGCAGGATGAGGATGCCCTCGACACATGGTTCAGCAGCTGGCTCTGGCCCTTCTCCACCATGGATAAGGAATGCTTGGCTAAGTTCTACCCCACCAGCGATTTGGTAACCGGTCCGGACATTATCTTCTTCTGGGTAGCCCGCATGATTATGGCCGGCTACCGCTTTGCCGGCGGCAAACCCTTCGGCAACGTGTTCTTCACCTCCATTGTACGCGATTTGCTGGGACGCAAGATGAGCAAGAGCTTGGGTAACAGCCCGGATCCGCTGGACCTCATTGCACGCTACGGAGCAGATGGTCTGCGCTTCGGGCTCATGCGCATTGCCCCCACCGGCACGGATGTCAAGTTCGATGAGAAACAAATTGAGGAAGGCAAAAACTTTGCCAACAAGCTGTACAACGCCGCCCGTTTCCGCATGATGCAAGGCAGCGCCAGCACCACCCCTGCACCGCGTTTCACCGCAGTACATATCGACATCCTCTCCAAACTCAAAGAGCTGCACAGCACCATTGCCGAAGCGCTTGGCAAGTACGAATTCAACACCTACACACAGGCTCTCTACTCCTTCTTCTGGAACGAATACTGCTCCCTCTTCCTGGAAGCGGTGAAGAACGACCTGCGCGAAGGAGATGCAGCCGTACGCAACGCCACCCTATTCACCATGGACACCGTACTGCGGCACTATCTGGCACTGCTGGCTCCCATCATGCCCCACATTGCGGAAGAGCTGTGGGCCAGCCTTGGCTTTGCAAAAGACGCTCTGCCTCTGATGAGTACCCAACTTCCCAATCCGGACACCCTCTTAGCCGGCTTGGATGATATGTCCGTATCCAAGGCTCGCGCCACAGCCACGGCACTGTACGAAACAGCTAATAAAGCACGCAACCTGAAGGCAGAATACAACCTTGCCACCAACCGCAAGGTACGCTTCGTGCTGAAGCCCGGAGCCCTCCCTGTGGACGAGGATTTAGCAGCCCGCTTGGCCCTGCTTGCCGGTGCCCAAAGCACCACCTGCGATACCGCCTACGAAGCCCCCAAGGGCACGCCCACGGCTCTTACTCCCTTTGGAGAACTCTTCCTGCCCTTGGAAGGACTTGTGGATGTGGAAGCCGAACGCACCCGCATTACCAAGGAACTGGAAAAAATGAGCAAGGAAATTGCCAAGAGCCAAGCCAAATTGGGCAATGCATCCTTTGTGGACCGCGCTCCTGCCGCCGTGGTGGAACAAGAACGCGCACGCTTACAAGAATGGGAAAGCAAAAAAGCCCAGTTGGAAAGCATGCTCCAAGCACTGGGTTAAATTATTAAATATACACACATATACTGCAAGAATGACACCCTCCGCCCAACTTACCCCCGACGAAAAAAAGGATTTAGAACTCTGTGGCATCACCACCGCCGAGCAGCTTCAACGCGTTTCTCCTGAGCAGCTTTGGCAGGATTTGCAAAAAATGGTACAGTATTTTCCCCAACACCGCCTCTGCATCACCAGAGAACGCTTGGAGGA
Organism: Akkermansia sp.; assembly: GCA_017521405.1. GTDB lineage: Bacteria > Verrucomicrobiota > Verrucomicrobiia > Verrucomicrobiales > Akkermansiaceae > Akkermansia. The sequence goes on from JAFXCP010000023.1 coordinate 76,229, forward strand.
ACTCTGCCAAAGCACCATCCCGGCGGATACCGCTGAACCTATGCCCCAAAAACCGGAGCCCACTTCCGGGCTCCGCATTGTGCGCCAGCCGGCGCAGACACATCTGCGCCATAATAGAGGGGAAGAACTGCCGGAAGGGCTTGCCGACCTGCACGGTGTCCAAAAGGCGGAACGGCTTTCCCGCCGCAGCCATTCCATTCGCTGCAAGAACCCGTTCCTTACCTATCTGGGAGCTTTTACCACACTTTTGCTCCTCATTCCGCTCTCCGCATTCATCGTTATCCCCTTGCTTATCGTTCAGGGGGTGCTGACGAATGAATACCTACTGCCGGTGGTACTGGCAGTAGTCGCGACAGCCATACCTTATGTGATTATATCGCGTTTCACATCCTGCCCGGTATGCCACATCAACCTCTATTCCTTCCGGGATTTCCCGCGCAATAAGAGTGCCCACAAAATCCCCCTTCTGGGCTACACCTTCGGCACGGCTCTGCATGTGTTCTTTTGCCTCAACTTCTACTGTCCGGCCTGCGGTACTCGCATGAGAATCTTCAGCAAAGGTAAACGTTAATTTTCACCATGATTGTGCGCGGTCTATTCTGCACTTTTCTCTTGGCAGCTACCATGCTTTGTTCCGCTCAGGAGCAGGCGGATTCCCACCAAGATGTAGCCGCAGCTATGGTGGATTTCCTCTCCCGCACGGAAATGTGCCTTAACACCTGCCGGGATGCAGCCTCCGTTCAGGCGGCTATCCCCGCCTTGGAAGAGTTGAAAAAGGAAGCCGCCGCACTCAGCCGCCGCCAAGCACAACTCCCCGAACCCACAGTTCAGGATTACATGGCTGCACAGTCTCTTGCCGGTGATTTTTCCACCCTTTGGAGTGCCATCCGCACCCACATCGAACGGCTCGAAACCGAGGGGCTCATGAGTGATACTCTCCGCCAAATCCTCCATATTGCGCCGCCCGCACCCCAACCATAAGCCTTGTGGGTGCATTTTTCTATTTTTGTACAAACACAAGATATAGTAGTATTCCTTTTCATTCAGTGCCACATCCTCGGACAATGGGAAAAGACGGCTTCCGGGCTGCACTCTAGCCGAAATTTTAGGCTTGCAAAAAATAAACAAAGCCGTAATATCGAGGGGTACGAACGGTAGTTCCCCACCGCCATGAGCAAGCCTACTCCCCGCCATTCCCAGCACCTGAGCAAGGACGATGTCCAGCATTTGGCCGACTTTGTTCTTTTTTCTCAGCGCAGCTGCATACTACACCTCTCTCCCACGCTCACCAAAGGCAAAGTATCCTACCCGCAATTTTTTTTGCTGACTTATCTGGCCGAAGAGGAGTGCCTTTCCATGAGTAACATTGCCCGCATGATGGGACATTCCACAGCAGCCGCCACCGGCATGGTGGATAAGCTGCAGGAGCTGGGGCATCTCAAGCGATACACCGCAGCTGCGGATCGCCGCAAAATCATGGTACGCATTACCGAGCAAGGACGCAATCTCGTTTCCTCCATGCGCGATAACATTGCACGAGATTTGGCTCAGCTCATGGCTCGGGAGCCGGAAGAAACCCCGGCACACCAAGCGCACCGCATCATTACCCGCCAAAAAGCTCCCCACTAAATTATACGCTTCATATGAGCAACTATTCCCCGCAATATCTGGCAGAACTCAACGCCTACCCGGAAAATTTTGCGCGCTTTATCACCCGCATTCCCGGAGTATCCACCACCACGGATCGCAACGCTGTCATTGCAGCCCTTACACCCACACACGAATCCGTACTGGAAGAGGGAGGGATAGCCCCCAAGATGCTGCGCCGGGCACAGCAAGTGCATGGCAACCGCGTGGCATTGGTGGGAGATATCGGATGCTCATACCCAGTGGAAGGCGTGGACGGGCTGTATTGCGGAGGAAAAGCGGATTGCTGCCTTGGCATTTATGTGGCGGATTGCGCGGCCATTTGGATTTACGATACTGTAACGCAAGCGCGCGCACTGCTCCACTCCGGTAAGCAAGGCACCCTGCAAAACATTGTGGCAAGTGCCATGAATTCCATGCGAAAGAGCATTGGCGTGGAAGCGCAGAACTGCATTGCCGTCATCTCCCCCTGCATTCGCCCTCCGCATTATGAAGTGGATATTGTTTCCATGATTAAGGAGCAGCTCGTGCAAGCCGGCATCAAGCCCGAGAACATTACCGACAGTGGGCTGGATACGGCTGCGGATACGGAAACCTTTTACTCCTACCGCATGGAAAAGGGCAATACCGGGCGCATGCTGGCACTATTCGGGCGAATTCCCTCGAAAGAGGAAGCATGAGCATCCCGAATTCCAAGCAAGAACTCCGGCAAGCAGTCCTTGCAAAACTGCGAAAAACGAGCCCGGAGCAGGTGGCTGAGTATTCCGCAAGGTTACGCCGTTTGCTTTCCCCCCTGCTGCAAGGGCAAATGCAGCACATTGCCCTGTACGCTCCCCTTCCCCACGAGGTGAATCTGCTGCCATTGCTGGAGGAACACCCCCGGCACCGGTACTATTTCCCGCGCTGTCTGCCCGGACGCAGACTTTCTTTCCACCATGTACAGCATGCGGAGCAAGATTTCATCCCCGGAGCCATGGGCATCCCCGCTCCGGCGGAGAATCTGCCCGGCATTCAACCGCAAGAGCTGCAACTCATCATTGTTCCCGGTGTGGCTTTTACCCGAACCGGGCAAAGACTCGGCTACGGAGGCGGATTTTACGACCGCTACCTACCACAGTGTACACAAGCCCGGATAATAGCCCTCGCCATGCCGGAGCAAATGGTACCACATCTTCCCACCGAAGCCCACGATCTAAGCATCCCAACACTTTACACGCTTTCTTAGCGCGTGTAGAGTATGTGGGAAAAGCCTTCGAAGCTTTCCAACACCTCGCGCCGGGAAAACACCCCGGCAAAGGGGGGGAACCAAGTATCCACCTCGTGGGTTCCCTGCACTTCGGATACGTGCAGTCTTTGCATATGCGGCAGCAGCATCTCGTATATCTGCGCGCCGCCAATCACCATGACCTCAGCATCTTGCAGTTCCAAGTTCTCCAACGCTGCAATATGTTGAATTACCGTGGCACCGGGTGCCTTGTATGCGGCATTGCGCGTAAGCACGATATTCTGGCGCCCCGGCAGGGGGCGTCCCAAACTTTCCCATGTTTTGCGACCCATCAGAATAGGGTGTCCCATCGTCAGTCGCTTAAAAAGTTTCATGTCCTCCGGGAGGCGCCAGGGGATTCCCTGCCGAAAGCCGATACCGCGAGCGGCATCCATGGCCACCACTCCTGTTAATCGGATATTCATACGGATACGGCCGCTTTAATATGGGGGTGCGGGTCATAATTCTCCAGCGTAAAGTCGGAGAAATCGAAACCGTCAATCTCCGTCACCTTCGGATTCAGCTTCATCGTCGGCAGGGGGCGAGGCTCGCGAGAGAGCTGAAGCCGCGCCTGCTCCAAATGGTTTTTGTACAAATGCAAATCCCCGAAGGTGTGTACGTATTCCCGAGGCTCGTAGCCGCACACCTGTGCCACCATCATGAGCAGCAGGGCATAGCTGGCAATGTTAAAAGGCACCCCAAGGAACAAATCGCAACTGCGCTGGTAGAGCTGGAGGCTCAATCCATGGCGTTCTCCCTCCTTCTGTGCCGGAATAACACAGAACTGAAACAGACAATGGCAAGGAGGCAGTGCCATTCCTTCCACCTCTGCCACATTCCATGCGCTCACCATATGCCGGCGGCTCCATGGATTCTTTTTCAGGCCCACAATCAAAGCTGCGATTTGGTCAATACTACCGCCCTTTCCATCCGGCCATGCACGCCACTGGGAGCCATACACCGGGCCGAGGTCTCCATTTTCATCGGCCCATTCGTCCCAAATACTCACACCATGTTCCTGCAACCAGCGCACATTGGTGCTGCCTTTTAGGAACCAAAGCAGCTCGTATATGATGGAGCGCAGGTGCAATTTCTTCGTTGTAAGGCAGGGGAAACCCTCCCGGAGGTCGAAGCGGGCTTGCCGCCCGAACACTCCCACCGTGCCCGTACCGGTACGGTCCTCGCGGCCCACCCCATTGGTAAGCACATCGTGCAGCAAATCCAAATACTGTTTCATGGAAGGGCAATGCCTGAATTAAAGCCCTAAAGCCACGCGAATTTCCTCTGCATAGCGAGCAGCCTTTTCCGCGAAGCTCAACTCCGAATCCTTGTAGAGGATTCCACGGGAAACATTGATGGTGGGAGGAGCCATGCGGGAGCCTCCCGTCAGCGCGGAGAGGTCGCCGCCCTGGGCACCGAGTCCGGGGATAAGCAAGGGAGCATCGGGCAGTTCCGTCAGGATGCGGCTATTGGCATTAGTGAGTCCCACGACCATGCCCACCTCCGTAGCACTTCCCTCCTCGCGGGAGCGAATCACCATATCCCCCACAAGTTGGTAAACTTTGCGCCCATCTGCCAGCACCTGCTGCTCCACATCCGCAGAGCCGGGATTCGTCGTCACCGCCAGCAGGTAAACAGCCTTTCCGGGGCGGTCCAGGAAAGGAGCCAGAATATCGTACCCCATGAAGGGATTGAGCGTCACGGCATCCACATCCATGCGGTCAAAGTAAGCCTGAGCGTAGTACTTTTGCGTTTCGCCGATATCGCCGCGCTTGGCATCCAAAATCACGGGAATATCCTTGGGCATATCCGGCAGCAACTCCTCCAGCAGCTTCAGGCCGGGCAGGCCCATGGCCTCAAAATAAGCGATATTCGGCTTATAGGCCGCTGCATAGGGAGCCGTTTCCTCCACAACCTTGCGGAGCCAATCCGCCAGCTCATTCATATTTTCCGACTGGGGACGAGGGTCCAGCCCTACGCACAAGGCAGAGCGAGTTGCAGCAATCCGGGCAGCGAGTTTCTCCGTGTACTTCATGGCGCGTATTCTAGCACATTATTCCCATGCGGACAAGCCATAATTCCGGCTCCGGCACAGCATTTTCCGGCGCCGCCGGATGGCTATGTCAGCAAGCATCTTTACACTTGCACAGGCGGAAGTATCCACCTATAATGCAGAGCATGATAAGGAGCTTACATATGGTGCTGATTGCCGGTCTTGCCGGCTTACCGACCATGGGAACGGAAGACGCAATGAAGCAAATTCTCGCCGGATGGCAGCAGCGTACGGCAGAGTATAAAGCCGCCATACAGCAAGCACCTAACGATGAAGTGCGTGCAGCAATTCCCGCACCGGCAGCGCAGGACATTGCCCCTGCCCTCTGGGCTTCCATTAGCAGCAAAACAGGCGTGCGTGAGGAAGTACTGCCCCGCAGCCGCAGGGAAAAAAACAAAGGAGCTAAGCCCCGCACACGCAAAATAGCTACTTTTGAATACGAACAAGCATGGGCGCTGCCGGCCATCAACTGGATTCTACAACACCCTGCTGCCTTTGCCTCAGCTTTTACGGAGGAGCAACAGGCGCAGTTGAATTATTTTTCCAGAGATGTTATTGATTCCCTGTCCAGAGTACATTTTACCCACCCGAACATGGCCGAAACTTGCGCCCTGCTTTCCGGTACAGCCGGAGTGCGTGAGTACGAAATCCTCCAAAAGGTATATCAACGTAACGGCTCCCGAAGCGCACGAGCCTGCGCCGCTCTGGGCATGAGCCTTATGCTGAATAACCCGCTGGTTTCCGGCTTAGAGGGCAGCGAGGCCATGGCCAGAGGCAAGCGATTGTATTACTTAAAGCAATCCCTCCTGCTGGCGGAGAAGGACACGAAGTTTGGTACTCTGCCGCTTACGGATGTGGCCATGGAGCAAGCCTACTACCTGCGCCATTTGGCTAAGGGGTGCATTGCCCCCCAAATCCAAGTGAAAGATGTGAAAGGGCAGCAGGCAACCCTCCCTCAAAAAGGCAAGGCAACCCTATTGCTTTTCTGGGCTCCCGGAGAGAGTGCCAGTGTAGCCATGATGCAGGATTACACTCGCCTTTGCGAGGAGTACCCGGAGGTACATATTTGCCCCATCGTCCCTTTTGCCACCCCGGAAGAAATAGCACAGGAACTGCAAAATTGCGGTGTATCCGCCACCTACATCGATAGCGAAAACGGGGAAGCCGGGCAAAGCTATCGCATCCGCCAAGTTCCCACCGCCATCCTCATTGGAAAGGATGCGGGCATCATCCACAACGGGGCACCCGATATTCAGCTCCAAGCAGCACTGGATGCTCTTGCAGATTCCTTCCGAAATGCCGATAAAGCGGCACGCCCCAAAATTCTCATCCGCGAAAAGGGCAACGCACCCGATGCCGCAGCAGGCGAAAGCGTGCCGAAATTACGAGAAATGCCGGAGTTTTAACACGGCTCCCAAGCCATCGTTTTTTGCTTGATTCCCCGCACTCAAACAAGTATACTGCCTCTCAGTATGAATCCTCCTGCCATTGCCATCGACGGACCCGCCGCTTCCGGCAAATCCACAGTTGCAAAGCTGATTGCCAAGGAACTGGGCTACACCTTTATCAACACGGGAGCCATGTATCGTGCTGTTACCTGGTACATTTTGCAGAAAGGCATTACCCCTACCGATACGGCTGCAGTACTTTCCGCCCTGCCCGGCATTCCCCTTTCCTTCGGAAAAGAGGGAGCTAATTCCACCGTTGTTTACGAGGGCCGAGTTCTGACCACTGAGCTGACGGAGAAAAGCACCAATGACAACGTATCCGCCATTGCCTCCATTCCGGAGGTTCGCGCCCTGCTGGTGGAAAAACAGCGCGAGTACAACACCCGAGAAGCCGTGGTGATGGAAGGCCGAGACATCGGCACCGTTGTATTCCCGCATACTCCCTTTAAGTACTTTGTTACCGCTTCCGAGGAAGTGCGTGCTGCCCGCCGTGCCGCAGAAGGCATTACGGATTCCATTGCCGAGCGCGACCGCAAGGATTCCCAGAGAGCTTGCGCCCCCTTAGTGCAGGCAGAGGATGCGCTCTTGGTGGACACCTCCGATATGAACATCAACGAGGTGGTAGCCTATATCATTTCCGATATTCAACGCAAAATTAACTAATTCATGTTCCAGCGTTCTCTCATTTACATGCTCGTCCGGGGTACGGCCTCGTGTTTCTTCAAATCCTTCTTCCACCTTCATGTGATTAACCGGGAGAAACTCATTGAGGAGGGGCCGGCTGTCATCGTAGCCAATCATCAGAGCTTCTTGGATCCCCCCCTCGTTGGAAGCCTGTACAGCAACCCCGTCAACTTTCTGGCGCGCAAAACACTTTTCGATGCCCCTATCCTGAAACAGGTATTACCCTATTGCAGCACCATCGGCATTGATCAAAATCGCCCGGATCCCGCCAGCATTATGCAGGTACTCCGCACGGTGCGTCAAGGCAAGCGCATCATCATCTTCCCGGAGGGTTCCCGCTGCGAGGATGGGCAAATCCACGATGCAATGCCCGGCATTGGTCTTATTCTGAGCAAGTTAGCCAGTGTACCTGTGCAGCCCATTCGCATCGAGGGGGCATACGATTGTCTGCCGATTCACAGCTCTCGCCTGAGGTTCCGCCCCATTACCCTATCCGTGGGGGACCCCATTCCCTTTACGGAAGCGGAGCTGAAAGCCAAGGGGCGAGATGCCCAACTGGCTATCGGCAAAAAGATTATGGACGCCATCCGCTCCCTGCCCATAGAAGTGTAAGGCTGAAAAAATGCTTACAGCCCTACGACTCAGCCATTTTCGCTGTTACAGCACCCTTTGCTGGGAAATACCGGCAGAGGGTGCCATTCTTCTTGGTGCCAATGCTCAGGGGAAAACAAGCCTCATCGAAGCCATTTGCATGGCACTTACCTTGCATAGTCCCCGCGTAGCACGCATGGACAAACTGGCAGCCCATGGGCAAACGCATTTCGGCATTTCTCTGGATACGGAGGAACACCGCCGCCGCCTGCTCTGGGAAAAAGGGAAGAAAACCGCCCTGCAAATCAATGGGGTAGAACAGCGGGATTACTGCGATTTTCTGGCAGATTCCCATCCCGTCACTTGGCTGGGCAACCGGGATATTTCTCTGGTAAACGGAGGAGCAGAAGAGCGCCGCCGCTATTTGGATTTTCTGGGGAGCCAGTGGCACCCCGTTTATCGGGAAGCCCTGCAAAACTACCGCAAAGCACTGCGCAACCGGAACGCCCTCCTCCGGCATCCACGGAGGAATACAGGACTCCTCCGCAACTACGCCGAAATTCTGGCCACCCATGGGGAAATAATCATCCGCCTGCGGCAACAGCTTCTGGAGCGCCTTACCCCCCATATCAACCACACCCACCACAGCATTGCCCATGGGGAAGAGACCGTGCAACTGGCCTACTTACCCAGCACCACCCTCCCCTTGCAGCAAGCACTGGATGCCGCCCTCGCGGCGGATGAGCATGCAGGCTGCACTACCGTGGGTCCCCACCGGGACGATTTTCTCCTCCACATTGCAGGCCGCCGGGCAGATACCTATGCCTCCGAAGGGCAGCAACGCACCCTTGCCACAGCTATGCAAATGGCACAATCCGGGCTGCTGCACGAGGAGACCGGGAAGGCACCCATTCTGCTGATTGATGATATATTCGGGGAGTTAGACTCGCAGCGGCGGCGTTCCCTGCTTTCCGTCCTTCCGGCAGAAAGTCAGGTATTCATCACAACCACCGGGCTGGATTGGTTGGGAGATATGGTTGCCCCCCTGCCCCTCATACGGGTGGAGAATGCAAAATTGCACCGGCTCTAACACCACTCCCATAGGCAAGCGCGCCCCGGCGGAAGCACCACGGGGAACCCCTCTCCATCCAGCTTTTCCGCAGAGATTTCCACACACTCGCCCGAGCCTTCCGGCAAAGGAATAAAACGATAAACTCCCGGCTTCTTACCCGCCCACTCCCGGGCATGCTCCGGTATATGCACATGCGTGTGCATACTCTCCCGGGGGTGCAAATTGCATACTGCCAGCACCGTGGCTTTCGCTTTACGATAATGCCGCAGGAAGGCATACATATAATGGCCGGATACGGATTCTCCCGGCATGCGCCCATAAGCAGACGTTTCCCGGTTAGCCCAATTCAGCCCATAAAAGTCGCCCTTGGCAAGAGCAGCATGCTGCAACAAGGGCAAGAGCTGTGCCACATCGGCCCGCATGTGCCTTTCCTCCTCCGTAAGAAGGGCGCCATCATAGCTACCACCATGAGTCCAGTGCTGCAAACGCGGCAAACTCGTATAATCGAAAATGGAGGTACGCCCATTATCCCCCCCGAAGCCGCCGGGGCCTTCCGCGCGTTCGCCCACCTCCTGCCCATTATACACAAGAACCGGGCCACAGGAAGAAGCATAATGCGCCACCATCAGGGCTTGGTGTACATGGCTTCCCACGCCGCCCCAGTGCATAGGGGAAGCCACGCGCGGCTCATCATGATTTTCGAGATAGCGCACGCCGCCACGGAACATCTGCAGTTCCGGGCGGTGGAGGGCGTCCCAATCATTCGCCCAGCCATGGCTCTCGTACAAGCGGCGGAGAGCATCGTAGGAGGAGCTATCGTACACTCCATTAAACCCGGCGGCCAGCAAGGCCGCATGCACATCCCCCTCCACCAGCTTCATGTGGTCATTATACGCCTCTGCCATAAAGAAGGCTGCGCCATCCCGTAGGCGCGCATGTGCAATAATCCAGTGCCAGAAGGGGATGGGCACCATGTGCGCCATATCACACCGGAAGCCACCCACCCCCAGCTCCTGCCAATATGCCAGGATTTCGTTCATACGTTGCCATATTCGGGGCACAGCATACTCCGGCGCCAGCAGACCGGGCAACTGCCCCGCCGCATGGGGACCATGGCGATAATCGGAGCCATAATTCAGCTTTACGGTTTCATACCAATCGTGGGGGGACAAGTGCCACTCTGCCGCATTGTTCCCGGTAACACGTCCGGCACCGCGCTCCGGCTCATATTCTCCCCCCGGCATAAGCATTTTGCTCTCCGGAGAATGGGGCTGGAGGTAATAAAAGGCATTATCCCGGGCGAAAAACACATTCCGATTATCCTCCGAGCCGAAATTACTCTGCGGACGCACTATGGAATTGTAATGACGGGATACATGATTGGGCACAAAATCCATTACGGGAATCATCCCCCAGCGGCGGCAACGGCGCAGTAAGGCGGCATATTCCTCCAAACGCCGCTCCGGCACTTCTGCCAAATCCGGGTCCACATCAAAATAATCTGTCACAGCATAAGGGCTACCCGCCTTGCCCTTTACAATGCAGGCAGGTTCCGCCGGCAGCCCCGGGTACGCACTTTGGCTTGCATGGCGCAGCACCCCGGTAAACCAAAGGTGAGTCACGCCCATTCGGGCAAGCTGCTCCAGAGCCGCATCCGTAATCGCATTAAAGGTACCGCAGCCGTTTTCCCGGCGGCTTCCCCACGGCACTCCCCCCTCCGTAAAATTGGAAAAATGGCGCACAAAGAGCTGGTATACGATGCAGCGCATAGTGCAAATGTCAGGATTCCTTCTGCCGCACTGTTATCCGGGCATCCCCGGCGGCTTCCAACCAGCGGCGCACCCCTTCACGATCCTGATTTTCCAAAAGGTCTATCAGGTAATGCAAATCGGCCACGCAATCATGCATGGCTGCACGAATAGCCACATCGTTTTCCCACAGAATATCCGCCCACATACCGGCACCACCCTCGCATACACGCGTGGTATCCCGAAAACCGCTGGCAGCCAATCGCTGCAAATCCGCCATGGGAATCCCGCCGGAAACAGCACCGCGAGCGCAAAGTGCCGCCAATATATGGGGAGCATGGGAAATGCGCGCCACTGTGCGGTCGTGGTTCACAGGCTCCATCACATATGTGGAGCTTCCCAATGCCTGCCAAAAAGCAGCCAGACGCTCCACATACTCCTCCGCTACGCCATGCGGATTCGTAAGTGCCACCGTAGCACCTTGCAACAAAGCAGCACTGGCATTTTCTATGCCGGATTTTTCCGTGCCGGCCATAGGATGAGAGCCAATGAACAAACGCCGCCGCTCTGTGAGCATTGCACCTGTGGTACGATGCACGTAAGCCTTCACAGAGCCAATATCCGTCACCACCGCCGTGGGGGCAATACTGGACAAAATGTATCGGGAAAGCTCCTCGAATGCGCCGATAGGCGTGGCGAGGATGATGAGCTCCGCCCCCTTTGCAGCAGCAATGGCATCCGTGTAAGTATGCTCAGTAACGCCCTGCCGGCGGGCAAACTCCAGCGGCTGCTCCCGGCGAGCCCAAAGGCGCAGCTCGCAGTCCGGCATATTTTGCCGCACCGCCATGGCAATGGAACCGCCCAGCAAACCGGGGCCAAAAATAGCCACGGTTTGAAAAGGTAATGAGCCCATCGTTTTACGGCACATAGAAATGGAAGTTTGTACCGCGCACCTTCAACTCCTTACCACTGGGGTACGGTTTACCGTTTTTATCAATCACGCGTATTGTTTTGCTGGGGTCCAGCGGATTATACACACGCGTCGGGTCACCCTCTACTCGAGTAGCCACAGGTATGGGACCTGTATTGGTAATTTGGCTCTTATCCACGGCAGTACTCAAGGTCGGCGCAGCAGGAGCCGGGGCCGTTACCGCCGGGGCCGCAGGCGCCGCCGATGCAGGGGCTGCCGCAGGGGGCGCAGGAGTGGCAGGCTTGGGCAAGACAATGGGCTTAGTCAAATCCAATGGTGCAGGGGCAGGTGCCGGAGGAGTAACTTTTGCGGCCGGCGCGGCAGCCGCAGGTGCCGCCTGCGGAGCAGGATTCGTAGCAGCAGCAGGAGTCACCACCCAAGTATCCGCATAAGTGCGGGATTGAATCTTGGCACCTTGGTACGGCATATCCGGCACGTTTGGCGTATAGTACACACAGGACGGCAGAACGGCACCACATGCACACAGCAAAATAAGAGGACGAATCTTCATGGCTCTGGGGAGGCTGTAATAAAAGCTACGATTATTGTTCATTTAATGCCAAACAGCCCCGGAAGTCAACCTAAAATCGTGCTTCGGGCGCATGTTAGCTCCATTATTTTCCGGCTAGGCAATCTTTTCAGGGGCATTCTGTGGATTCAGGCTTGAAAATTGCCCTATCGGGTAGTAGAGTGGGGTGCATGAGTACACTGCATTGCCCGAGTCTGTACCGGTACAATCGCCGCCTTACCCGCGAGGTACGGGTGGGAAATCTTGGTCTGGGGGGAAATAACCCCATCCGCATCCAATCCATGCTGACCAGCGACACTCTGGACACTGAAGGCTGCGTGCGCGAGGCACTGGCACTGGCCGAATCCGGCTGCGAAATTATCCGCCTTACTGCACAAACAAAAGTGTACGCCGCCAATCTCGAGCATATAGCCCGAGAGCTGCGAGCCGCCGGGTGCCAAGTGCCATTGGTGGCAGATATCCACTTTAAACCGGATGCCGCCATGGAAGCAGCCAAGTGGGTGGAGAAAATCCGCGTGAATCCCGGCAACTTCATCGATAAAAAGAAGTTTGTGGAACGGGATTACACAGATTTGGAGTATGAGGAAGAACTGGAAAAACTCCGCACAGCCTTTACACCCCTCGTGCTTTTCTGCAAAGAACATGGGCGTGCCATGCGTCTGGGTGCCAACCACGGCTCCCTTTCCGACCGCATCCTGAACCGCTACGGCGACACCCCCGAGGGCATGGTGGAAAGCGCCTTGGAATTTGCCCGCATCGCCCGGGAACTGGATTACCACCAGCTCGTATTCTCCATGAAATCCTCCAACGTGAAGGTGATGATTCAGGCCTACCGCCTCCTTGTCCGAAGACTGGCGGAGGAAGGGACCGATTGGAATTATCCCATCCATCTGGGGGTAACGGAGGCAGGCGAGGGCGAGGACGCCCGCATCAAAAGTGCCACGGGCATCGGTTCCCTCTTGGCCGATGGCATTGGAGATACGCTGCGCGTCTCCCTTACGGAGGATCCGGTATACGAAATTGCTCCCGGGTTTGAACTGGCCGCACCCTACCAACCCGGGGCACAACACCCCGACAGCCCTCTGCCAACCCTGCCGGAGCATCCCCCTTTCAACCCCTTCTCATACAGCAAGCGCAAGGCAGACATCATCACGCGTGCAGGGGTTTCCCTCGGGTGGAATGAACCGGTGCGGGTGGTGCTGCCGGCACAGGCCTGCCAAGCGCTTTCCCCGGCAGAGATGAAGGATTTTATGCCGGAAATATCGTACGAAGACTGCGCCGCCGTGGAGGTGGACCCTCGGGACAGTGCTGCAATAGCCGCACTGGCAGAAGCTCCGGCCACACTGGCAACAGTGGCCGATGGTGTAGATATGCCGGTAGTACAAGCCTTCCGTCTGCTGGCGGCACTTCTTCCCGCCCGGCACAGCATCCTGCTTAAAGACACGCTGATGCCCGGGGCAGACACCGCTCTTAGCGCCCCCATGGCAGGCGGCGTGAACATTGGCTCCCTGCTCTGTGATGGTATCGGCAATGCTATCCTCATTCGCCGTGAGGCGGATGCCGCCAAAGCGGCTTATCTGGGATTCAACATTCTCCAAGCGGCCGGGGTACGACTCAGCAAAACAGAGTATGTTTCCTGCCCTTCCTGCGGGCGCACGCACTACAATATCCAAGAGGCTGCTGCACGTATCCGCCAAGCCACGGGGCACCTCAAAGGGGTTAAAATTGCCATTATGGGCTGCATTGTCAATGGCCCCGGAGAAATGAGCGATGCCGATTTCGGCTACGTGGGCGGAGCCCCAAACAAAATTAACCTCTATGTGGGTCACACCCCCGTTGTGATGAACATTCCGCAAGAAGAGGCCGTACAGCACCTCATCCAACTCATTAAAGACCACGGCCGCTGGGTAGACCCCACCTAAATCCCACCAGCACAGCCCTTATGCGCCCCCCAAAGCCCATACATTGATTCTTTACTTATTGAGAATGTATTTGTACGCCCCGCCCGGCACAACACTACGCCAATGCGGTTACCCAGAAAAGGATGCGGCTTGCACAAATGAGATTTTTGTGCTAGGATGTGTCTGCCGTGGTTCCGCCAGATAGCACTCCCATTCTTCCCGGGCCGGGAAGAGTTACCCCCCTGCCCCTCCGGCGGCGCAGGCCGGAGAATACGCGCCCAGAGGTGCCGGACCACGAAATTCTCCGCAAAATAGGCACAGGAGCCTATGGGGAAGTTTGGTTGGCACGTTCCGTTACCGGAGCATACCGCGCTGTAAAAGTGGTGTGGCGGGAGGATTTTGCAGAGGAGCAGGTATTCATCCGCGAGTTCGATGGAGTGCTGAATTACGAACCCATTGCCCGCAGCATTACCGGCTTGGTTCATATTCTGCATGTGGGGCAGCATGGCGGGGATTTCCCATATTATTTTTATGTGATGGAGCTTGCGGACGATTCCTACACGGGTATCCACATCCACCCGGAGGAGTATACCCCCCGTACGCTGTACAGCGATATGCAGCAATACGGCAACCGCCCCATGCCTCTGGATTATGTACTGGAAGCCGGATGCCAGCTTGCCCGTGCTCTGGTAGGGCTGCATGCCCACGAATTAACCCATCGGGATGTAAAACCCACTAACGTGGTCTTTGTAAACGGCAGGCTTAAATTGGCAGATGCCGGGCTTGTGGCCAATAGTGGGGAACGCTGCTACGTCGGCACGGAAGGCTATATTCCGCCGGAAGGTCCCGGGAGCCCCCGGGCGGATGTGTACGCGCTGGCAAAGGTGTTATATGAAATGGCTACGGGAAAGGATAGATTGCATTTCCCGGAGCTTCCCGATGAACTGCCGGAAGGATGCTCCCGCCAACGCTGGCAGGCTTTCAACGATATCATCTGCGCGGCAGCAGACCCTCAAATGGGTAAGAACACCATTGTGAGTGCAAAAATGATGGCCGAGCATCTGGAAGCACTGCGCGATGACCGCCCCCTGCACAGGAAGAAAAAAAGCCTCCCTTTGCGTTACAAGGTTCTATTCATGGCATTGTTCTTCGGCATGGCGGCAGCTGTAGCCACCCATTTCCTGCCGGAGGATATAAACCTGCGGCTCCGGCGTGCTGTGCAAAGCCTCCGGGGCATTTCGGAACAGGCGCCGGAGCCCAAGCCAACGCCGCCCCCTGTGCAGCGCACCGCTCTGGCACCGGGGCAATTCTTTATCGGCAGCGTCCCTTCCGGTGCCTCTGTGTACACGGAAGAAGGCGTGTACTTGGATGAGACTCCTTATGGTCCCATCTCCGCAGAAGCCGGCACACGCGCCGCATTCGTGCTGAAAAAAGAAGGATATGCGGATTCTTATGTTAGCGGCATCATCCCGGAGGGTGGTTTGCTTTCCCTCGGCGGGGATTTGCTGCCCTATCGGCCCCCGCAAACCGGCAGGCATTGGCAGGATGCCATGGGCACCTCTTACCGTCCGGCAGGTGGGGTTCACGAGGCTATTTCCACCGTTTCCGCCGCTCAGTTCCGGGAATTCCTGCAAGCGAATCCCAATGCCGCAGAGCAATACCCGCATGAGATGCAGGGGAACAGGCTCAAGACGACCCAAGATGGCATCGGGGCATATACTTTGTGGCTCACCCGGTTGTGCGAGAAGGAGGGTATTATCGGCAGTGATCATTCGCTCCAAGCCATACCGGAACCCGGCACAGCCACGGAAAAGGGATTAAGCTGCTACCGTTTACGCACCACGCTTGTGCAAAAAACACCCGTAAGCATCTACACCAATCCGGCGGGTGCCAGTGTCATGCTCAATGGGCGTCCCTTAGGCGTAACTCCCATTCAGGAAGTACGCATTCCTCAGGCGCCGTATTACATAGAAATCCGTTTACCTGGGTATTCCACCATACGGCGCAGCGGGCTTTCCCCCAAAGGTATGGTGCTGAATCTGCCTCTGGAGCAAAATCACTCCGTTGTATTCGGCTCGGAATGGATTAATAGCCTAGGGCTCAAACTGCAACCGATTACACCCTACCTCATGGCCACGGCCACGGAAATTCGCGTGCGGGATTATCTGGCCTTCTGCTCTGCCACCGGTACACCGGATGCCCCCATTCCCGTATTTGAACAAAATGAACACCACCCGGTTGTAAATATCACCCGGGCGGAGGCGGAAGCCTTTGCCCAATGGCTCACCCAAAAAGAACAGGAAGCCGGCCTTTTGGAACGCACGGATACCTACCGACTTCCTACGGATGCGGAGTGGAGCCTTTTGGCTGGTTGCCAGGACTCCGCCGGTAATACGCCCTACGAACGCCAACGCCGCCGTACTGCCCATTCCGACCAATACCCGTGGGGTACACACTGGCCGCCTACTCGCAATACGGGCAATTTTGCCGATGGTGCAGCCATCCCCGCGCGCCGGGCAGACCAATGCCTTCCCAACTATTACGATGGCTTTGCCTACACCTCTCCCGTGGGTTCCTTTCCCGCGAATCACCTTGGTCTGCACGATATTGCAGGCAATGTACAAGAATGGGTAAGCTGTGCTTACGGTGGCCCGGAAAACTTCCGCTTCCGGCATTACGGAGTCACGCGAGGCGGCAGTTTCAACTCTTTCCGCCCCAGGCAACTAAGCTCTGCCGCCCGCACCCCGCAACCGCCGGACACCCGTAGACCCACCATCGGTTTCCGTCTGGTTTTGGAGCGAAAGCTGCCACAAATGTAATTATACTCCCATCATCGTCATTTGTGCTCGCCAAGAGCTTATATTTGTGCTATGGTGTACAGCGCTATGAGTGCAACCATCGAAAATCTTAAGACCGCCATTCTGGGAGAAAGCAAAGCCTGTGCCAAATATGCAGCCTACGCCAGTAAAGCCGCGCAGGAGGGGTATCCCCTCATCCAAAAAATGTTTGAAGCCGCTTCCAAAGCGGAGCGCATCCATGCCATGAACCACACGAAGGTTCTGGTTAAAATGGGTGGCGAACCCCTTTGCTACGAATTCAATATTCAGGTAAGCGATACCGCCACTAACCTGAGAGATGCCATTGCCGGGGAAATCTATGAATTTACGGATATGTATCCGCCCATGATTGTAACAGCCAAGGAAGAAGGTGCCACGGATGCCGTGCGTTCCTTCAGCTGGGCTAATGAGGCAGAAAAAGGACATGCCGCTTTATACAGCACAGCTCTGGAGCAGCTGGAAGCCGGCGGCAAGTTTAATCTCCCGGCGGAGTATTACATCTGCCCGCTCTGCGGCGATACCTTTGCCGCGGAAAAAGCCCCGGAGAAATGCCCGATCTGCAATGTTCCCAAGAGCAAATACATCCTCATCTGAACATACGTACAAACTCCTTTCCCAAGGCACTTCGGCAGTCTGCCGAAGTGCCTTTTCTCTTCCACCCCAACACAACATGTCACACTTTAAACTTGCCACCACTGCCGCAAAGAATAAGATTGCAGTGGGCGTGCAGTAGCATTCACTCCAATATAATGCTAAGAAATACGCTACAATCGCAGCCCCTCTCCTCTCTCGTTGCCGGATTCAGGCCGGATATGCAGCCGCCCGCAGCGAGTCCTATTCCAAAGAATCAGTAACAGACACACACTATGTCAGAGCATTACACTCATGGGCGGCAGGGTCAAGGAGCCCGCCGCCGCAAAAACCATGGGCGCCCGTACCGCCGCCGTATGCCCCGCCAGCAGGACACTCCCGCCCCCAAGCCCAGCCTCTTGCAGCGCATTCTCGGGTTCTTCGGCATCGGGCGCAAAAAGAAAGATGCAACCGGAGATTCCCATGGCAACCAGAAAAAAAATCGTCCGCAGCAGAAAGTACGCATTGCCAAGGGCCGCAGCAATCAAAGCGGAAACCCGGCTGCCCGCAGCGAACACAAAAACAACCGCCGCAAAACCACATCTGTCCCCCCCACCAATAGCTCCCGACTTTACGTAGGAAACCTCTCTTACGAAGCCACGGAGGCCGAACTGGAGGATTTGTTCAAAGGATTTGGCAATGTTCGCAGTGTGGAAATCATCTACAATCCGCGCACCTATAAGAGCAAGGGCTACGCCTTTGTGGAAATGGCTGTTCTGGACGACGCTCGCCGTGCCACAGAAGTGCTGCACGGCCAGCCCTTTATGGGCAGAGAGCTTATCGTAAGCACCGCTAGCGAACGCCCGGAGAACGCGCAGAAGGAGGAAACAGCCCCGGCTCCGGAGCCGGAGAAAGAGGAAGAAACCTCCTGCTAAATCCATTTATCCTTCCTATCTTTTCAAGCGGCAAAGCCTTAGCTTTGCCGCTTTTCCTTTACAATCCTGAGTTTCCTGCTTGACTTGCGAGCAGCGGAAGAGCAAAATGCCGGAGTGAATGCCAGACTTTCCACCCTTGTCCTCTTGCTTGCCGGCTCGGTAATAGCCCAAACTCCGGATTCGGGCATTCCCCCGGCAGAAAATCAGACAACTTCCGTCCTCCCTCCGCTGCCGGCACCACAGCCAGCCCCGCAGGAGGAAGCACAACCGGCACCACAGCCCGCCCCGCAGGAGGAACCGCAGCCGGCACCACAGCCCGCCCCGCAGGAGGAAGCACAACCGGCACCACAGCCTGCCCCGCAGGAGGAACCGCAACCGGCACCACAGCCCGCCCCGCAGGAGGAACCGCAACCGGCACCACAGCCCGCCCCGCAGGAAGAAGCACAACCGGCACCACAGCCCGCCCCGCAGGAGGAAGCACAACCGGCACCACAGCCTGCCCCGCAGGAGGAGCAAACCCTCCCTGCGGAGGATATTTCCGAGGCATACCGCGGCATCGTTAAAGTGGAAGTATCCACCCTCATCCCTAATTACGAGAAGCCCTGGCAGACAGGGCATTTTGGGCGCAGCACGGGAACAGGTTTCCTGGTGGCACCGGGACTGTTCATGACGAATGCCCATGTCGTGGCAAATGCCCGGCGCATTTACATTTCCTTATACGCTGATGCCAGAAAAATTCCGGCTCGCGTAAAGCATGTGGCACACGATGCGGATTTAGCACTGCTGGAAGTAAGCGATACGGCATTATTCCAAAACATACCCTGTTTGGAATTCAGCGAGGAGCCACCCCAACTGGAGGACACGGTGCGTGCCATTGGTTATCCCATCGGCGGGAATCGACTTTCCGTTACACGAGGGATTGTATCCCGCATTGATACGATTCCCTACGCCCACCAGCAGAACATCTCCCACATGGCACTGCAAGTGGATGCCGCCATTAACCCCGGCAACAGCGGGGGACCGGTGTTGAAGGGCAACAAAGTTATCGGTGTAGCCTTCCAAGGTTTAATGAGAGCCAACTCCACGGGCTATGTTATCCCCGTATCCATTATCCGGCATTTTCTGAAGGATGTGGAAGACGGACATTATGATGGATTTATCAACACGGGAGCCCAATTTACCTCTGCGGAAAATCCGGCACTGCGCAGCCACCACTCCCTGCCGGACGATGGGATGGGGTGCTTGGTGGCCGATGTAGCCAAGGACAGCTCCTGCGATGGCGTTTTACAAGCCGGAGACATTGTTCTGGAGGCCAATGGGCACCCCGTGGATTGCTCTGCTATGATTGAGCTGAATGGCGTACGAATTCACGTGGAAGAGCTTGCCAAACAGGCATTTGCCGGGGATAAGATGCAATTCCGCATTCGCCGCAATGGGGAGGAACAAATGGAGGAAGCCACGCTAAAGCCCCTTACCTCCGGCCGGATTCTCCAGAAAAGTTATGACCTGCAGCCTCGTTACGTCTCCTATGCCGGGCTCATCTTCCAGCCGCTGGAACACAATGTCATCACCGCCCACAGCATTCCCATTCGCAATGTAATGGTGGAAATGGATGCTTACATACGCGGCGGAGCTTCCGCCTCCCGGCAGGACATTGTTGTTCTGACATCCATCCTCCCCGATGAATTGAATGCTCGCTTTAACCACACCGGGCGCGGCATTGTAACAAAGGTCAACGGCATTGAGGTCAAAGGGCTGAAACATTTGCACGCGCTCCTTTACCCGACAGATGGCCAAGAAGCACCCAAGTACACCACCATCGAACTGGCAGATGCCCCGCGGCCTCTTGTGATTGACAGCGCAGCGGCGCAAGCCGCCACGGAGCGTATTTCCCGCGCTTACAACATACCCGCCCCGGCTCTCCTGACCCCCTGATTTTCATTTTCCCATGCTTCGCTATTTTTCCAGTTTCATCCTTCTCATGGGCGTTTTGCTCTCCGGCTGTAAACCCACGCCGCGCACAGCCCCGGAAGCACGCCACCCCATTCTGCCCAAAACGCAGGAAGAAGAAAGCACCCCCACACCTGCTTCCCCCAGCGTTCTGCAAACAGCTCACAGCATTCTGGTTGTGCGCGCCACGCGGCAGGAGTATAAACAACTAACCCCTTGGGAAAAACACGATGCCTCCACTGCCACCACGCTGGGTATCTACTTGGGGGATGAGCGCGTGCTTGTTCCGGCTCGCACTGTTACTGCAGCCACTTATGTGGAAATAAGTCTGCCGGATGGTTCCCAAACCGTGCCGGCCATGGTAATCAAGATGGATAGGGAGATGAATCTCGCCCTATTGGCACCCTTGCACGAGAAAGATGCCACCATCTTCGAATCGAGCCTTCCTTTGAGCTTGGCCGACACTCTGGACCAAGGAGAGCCGGCTACATTCTCCGGTCTTATCGATGGCGTTAAACCCACCAGCATACCGCTTATCACGGAAAGTATAAAGGGAAGCACCATACCTCAATTCTGCCTGCGGGCGGCTCATCCGCTGCCGGCAGGGCATGGCTCGGGCGCACCTATTATTCAGGAAGGGAAGCTCGTGGCATTATCCACCTCGTACCATGAAAACAAACAGCTCATCACTGCGGTGGATGCAAGTTTCATTGCCCGTTTCCTCTCACACGAGGACAAAGGGCTCCCCCTGCTGGGCTTGCAGCTTTCTCTTATTGATGACCCCGTATTCCGGCATTTCCTTCAATTGCCGGAGGATGTGGGAGGGCTCTACATCAGCAAAATTGCTCCCTGCTCCGCAGCGGCACAGGCAGGTATAGCGCAGGGGGATGTTCTGACGCAGATTGAATCCTTCCCGCTGGATAAACAAGGACGCTGCCGCCACCCGCGCTATGGAGTATTGGAAGCGGCTATCCTGCTGCGGGCTCTCAAGCCCTGCGGGGATGTTCTCAATGTGTCCGTCTATCGCAACGGCACACCGATTTCTCTGCAAATACCTATGAACAAAGATGCAGAGCAGAACGCAATTTTCCGCAAAGAGGAGCCGGGCGTTCAACCCCGCCACATTATGTGGGGCGGGATGCTCTTCCAACCCATTACTGCCAATTACCTCAGCGAAATGCGCCAGAAAACGCAGGATTCTCTCCCCTTGGCGTACCAAGAATTGGATTCTCGCGAGGCGGAACTTCGCGAACGCGGATACACAGAGCTAACCGCCCTCGCTCTCGTTATCCCCACGGCTGCCACAAGAGGCTACGAGGACGTCCAACACTGCGTAGTGGAGGCAGTCAATGGTAAGCCGGCTCTTAATTTTTCCTCCTTTGCAGCCCTCATTACCGAACAGGCTCCCTCCGGTAGGGTGCGTTTAGACATCAACAAGCCTCCGTACACGATTTATCTGGATCAGGATACCATTCAAACATCCAACGAACTCCTGAAACGCACCTCTTTCCCCAAGCTTTTCCACCTGCCCTCGCAGGCTGAACATTCCTAACGCCCCATTATTTTTTACCCCGGTGCCATAAGCTATTTTCCCTTTAACGGCGGGGAATTGGCGGGCTGTGTCCTCTTCTTGTATCTCCCTCCGGGCGGGTGCATGCCACACATGTGCCTTGACGTCCGGCAAGTCTGCCGCTATCATGTCTCCGACATGAGAGTAACCATGACCATTCTGACAGGACTGATGATGCTACTCGCCGCCGGTGCCGAAACGGTGACCGCGCTGCGTCCGGCAATCAGAGAAGCCGCTGCCAAACATGGCGTGGATCCCGTACTGATGGAAGCCATTATCCGGCACGAATCGGCTAATGCTACCTCCAGTGCTGCCCGCAGGAAAAATAATCTTGCAGGCATCATGGGACGCCGCGGACAGCGACGCTATGAATCCAAGGAGGCCTGCGTGGAGGACCTAGCCGCACTACTGGCTAAGTACAAAGCCAAAGGTCGCATTACGGTAGCTCAAATCAGCCGTTCCTATTGCGCCAGCAGGGCTCCGTGGACTCGCCACATCACTGCCACTATGAGCTCTATACGCTCCGGCAAGTGGGGGGAATACCAGGATAGTCCTTCCAAAGAGCAAGAAGAGGATTGAGTTTTCCATCCTCCTCCCTTACCCCCCCTTTACAGCTGCATGCCTTATGCAGCTGTTTTGCTTTTAAATAAGCAGGACTTCATTTTCCGGCAAACATAGGGGAACTTTTGTTAGGGGGGCATGGCCATTCCGCCAACTGTCAGAGTTTTCCCTTTTCCTGCCCTGCATCATCGTGTAACATAGCTTCCGTTATGTTACAAGCAGGCATTGTAGGGCTTCCCAACGTAGGCAAATCCACTCTTTTTAACGCAGTGACGCGCTCCCGCAAAGCGGAAGCCGCCAACTATCCCTTCTGCACCATTGATCCGAATGTGGGCATGGTGGAAGTGCCGGATGCCCGCTTGGCCGTGCTGGCGGAGATGAGCAAAAGCGAGCGTATTGTTCCCGCTGCAATCGAGTTTGTCGATATTGCCGGTCTGGTAAAGGGTGCCGCAGAGGGTGCCGGGCTGGGTAACAAGTTCCTTTCCAACATTCGCGAAACAGATGCCATTGTCCAAGTGGTGCGCTGTTTTGAAAACGATGATATTATCCACGAACTGGGCTCCGTGGACCCGGTACGAGATATTGAAATCATCAACGCCGAGTTGATTTTGGCCGACCTTGCAGCGATGGAGAAGCGCAAGGAAAGCCGCATCAAGAAAGCACGCGGGGGAGATAAGGAGGCCAAGGCAGAAGTGGCGCTCATCGAAAAATTGCTGCCGCATTTGGATGCCGGCAATCCGGCTATTACTCTTGAACTTTCCGAAGATGAAAAGAAGCTCCTGCACAGTTTCTACCTGCTTTCCGATAAGAAGAGCATCTTTGCCTGCAATGTGAGCGAGGAGGAGCTGGCGGAGGCCGTTAAGGACCCGGATTCACACCCTTATGTCTCCGCCGTACGTAAATACGTGGCAGAACACCACAATGCGGAGGCCATTGTGATTTCCGCACGTATTGAGGAAGAACTCTCCGAGCTTGCCCCGGAGGAAGCCCGCGAGTACCTTAACGACATCGGCGTAGAGGATTCCGGGGTGAGTGATCTCATCCGCGCCGTTTACCACCTGCTTGGGCTGCGCACCTACCTGACAACGGGTGTAAAGGAAACCAAGGCATGGACCATCCGCGCAGGAGATAAGGCACCGCGTGCAGCAGGAGTCATTCATACCGATTTCGAGCGTGGATTCATCGCCGCCCAAGTGGTTGCGTACGAGGACCTCGTGGCCTGCGGCTCTCTGGCCAAGGCCAAGGAACAGGCCAAACTCCGCATTGAGGGTAAGGAATACGTGGTACAGGATGGCGATGTGGTGGAGTTCCGCTTCAACGTGTCCAAATAACTTCCACGGCCTCGTCTTATTTCCGGCTGCCGGGGCTTTCCCCGGCAGCTTTCTTAATCCACTGTTACGGCGGATTAAGCTGTACAAAGAAGCCGGAATGTATTTTAATAGCAGCGCATGAGTGCAGGTGACGGCAGAGAGGGCAAGATTCGAGTGGCCCTATCGCGCGGGCAGCTAGGTGGTAAGCTGGCCGGCAAGAGCCTTCCGCGCCAAATTATCACCATTGCCTTATGGCCACTGCTGGAGCAGGTGATGAGCTTTATCTGCGCTTCTATCTCGCTGGTACTGGCCACACACATGGGAACGGACGATGCCACCACCACCCAAATTGCCTCCGGCATCGGCGTAACGGGTTATGTGATGTGGCTGGGGTTCCTGATGCAAAGTGCCGTGGGCATGGGTGCCACGGCCATTGTGAGCCGCATGACGGGTGCCCGCCGTTTTGGCGAGGCCAACTACGTTGCCAACCAAGCGGCGGTACTGGGTTTTTTGGCGGGCATACTCTCCGCTTTTCTGATGTACGTATCGGCGGATGTGCTGGTAACGGATATTCTGCAATTAAGTGATTACGCGCACGAAGTAGCCATGCGCTATATGTACACCGGCTGCTGGGTGGCCATCTTCTCCGGCATAGTGTTTGCCGTAAACGCAGCCTTGCGCGGCTCCGGGGATACGAAGACCCCCTTCTTCATCATGCTGACGGTGGATGGGTTGAACATTATCTTTAGCCTGTTCCTTGTGCAGGTATGCGGTTTGTTTGTGGAAGGGCTTGCTCTGGGCATGATAGGCGGCATGGCTGCCGCAGCACTCATCCTGCTGGCTATACTACTGCGGAGGCGGCAAGATGTGTGCCACCGCATCCAAGGCAGCACGCCGGAAGCCTTTGAAAGCTATTTAGCCACACAGGAAAGCAGCTATGTACCGCCGCTCTTCCTGTGCTGGCGGTCGCTCATCCCCGACTGGCGCATGATGTGGCGTATCCTCTGCATCGGTATTCCGCAGGCGATTGAGGTGGGCGGCATCTGGCTGATTCAGATATACGTATTGAGGGTTATCTCCTCTCTTGGGGATGCAGCCGTGGGGGCACACAATATTGCCATCCGCATCGAATCCCTGAGCTTCCTGCCCGGCTTTGCCATCGGCATGGCCGGGGCCACCCTTATGGGGCAATACTTAGGCGCGGGCAGTGTACGCTTAGCACTGGAAACCGCACGCCGCTGTACCACATACAGTGTACTGTTCATGGGGGTCATGGGAGTTTTCTTTGCGCTCTTCCCGGAGTTTTTTGTGGGGATATTCACGGCACATTCACCCGGGCTTATGGCTGCCGCTGTGCCGGTGGTGCAAATTTTTCTGTTGGTGGAGCCGTTCTACGCAGCCATGCTTATTACCAAAATGTGCCTGCGCGGTGCCGGGGATACGCGGCGGGTAATGTGGGTTTCCTATGGGGGGATGGGGCTCATTCGCGGGGCATGCCTCATGCTCTGGTACAACCTCTGGCCGGAAACATTGAGCCTCACGGGTATTTGGCTGCTCTTCATTGCGGATATGATTGTAGAATATCTCATCCTTCGCCACATGCTTTACGGGCTTAAATGGGCACGCCGCAAAGTCTGACGTTTTCTTTTTTCTGTACTATGCAGCAGATTCTAAACCAAGCCACCCTCTACGGCATTGTAGATTTGGGCTACACGCCCGCTGAAAAAGTAGCCGCGACCACGGAAGCTCTTTTGGCAGGAGGCGTACGCATTCTCCAATTGAGAGCCAAGAATGTTCCTTTACCGGAAACCAAAGTATTGGCCAAGCTCATGCAAGCGATGTGCCGAAAAGCCAAAGCCATTTTTGTGCTGAATGATTACCCGGAAATGGCCGCAGAGATAGGAGCGGATGCCGTCCATGTAGGGCAAGATGGAGGGTCGCTGGAAGAGGTACGCCGCATCGTGGGGAAGGATATGCTCATCGGCCGTTCCACCCACAGCCCGGAGCAAGCACTCGCGGCTCAGGCAGAAGGTGCAGACTACATCGGCTTCGGGCCGCTTTTCCCCACCGGCACCAAACCGGGGAGGCCGGCCATTGGGCTGCAGGATATTGCAAAGGTGCATGAACAATTGCCCGGATTCCCCATCTTCTGCATTGGCGGCATCAACGGCACCACCCTGCCCCGGGTTCTCCAAGCCGGGGCAAGGCGGGTTGTAATTGTTTCCTGGCTCTTGCAGCAAGCGGACATCTCGGGTACTGCGAGGGAGCTTATCCGCCGGCTGCATCCAGAGGAAAATTAAGGGGGTTAACCCTTGCGTGCCGCATCAATAGCCTGAGCCATCAGCCCGGCCACTTTGCGACCACTCATCAGCATGCCTCCGAAAATGGGGCCCATGCGGAAACTGCCGCTCACGCCATTGGCCGCCATGCCGGAAACAAACAAGCCGGGGTATATCTCCTTGGTATTTTCCACTGTGGTGCGTTCACCTTCGGCGGCATCCATGCTCATCTCCCCCGCTACTCCTCCGGTGGGCGTGTTGAGGCGCACGCCATTTTTGCGCGCCACGGTGCGGGCAATTTCGCAATCGTGCCCGGTGGCATCCAGCACCGTGGTGGAAAGCAGTGTGAGCGGGTCCACATGCAAACCTTCCCGCAACACGGGGGTCCAGTTTACCACCACGCCGCCCACGCGCCCCTGCTTGTAGACAACATCCTCCACGGAATAGCAATTAAACACAGTGGCACCTGCTTTTGTTGCTTGGTATAGCAAGCCCGCCGTGGCATGCACAGAGTCCACAATGTAGCAGCCCTCCCCATATGGACGATAGCTCAATGCCAGTTCTTGCACAATGGGCATGGCTTCCTCCTGCACCACAATATCATTAAACATCATGGCGCCGCCCCACATTCCCCCGCCGGGGGATAATTTCCTATCCAAAAGAGCTACTTTGTACCCTCCCTTTGCTAAATAATAAGCAGCAACGATGCCGGAAGGCCCTCCGCCCACGATGGCTGCATCCAACTGCAAACAGGACTTCAACTTGCCAAAATAAGAATCGATAATACCGCGAGAAATAAGCGTCTCCATGGCACTGATTTTTAGCATGAGTGCCCCCCTTTGGCAAGGAATTTTTGTGTCCCATAGCAGTTCAGCTCAAGAGGGAGGAATCCTCAAGAATGCGGCGTGCCAGTGCTTCTCCATTCACGGAAGGAACAATGTACAAACCATAGCGTGCGCGGGTGCAGGCTACATAGAATTCATCCATATCAAAACCACGGCTCTCATCGAGGCCGATAATATCAGTCAGGATAATGTACGAAGCCTCCAGCCCTTTGAATCCTTTGATGGTGGAAGCCAAAATCTTATCGCATCCGATTTTGCGGCAGCGGAGGAAACGTTCCAACGAGGCACTTTCCGTCTCATCGGGAGGAGCAGCTTCCACCTCCGGGATAAAAGGAATACTGCAACGATGATGCCGCGTACTCCATGGGGAGAGTACCGCAATCTGCTCATTCGGCAGGCATAGTTCCGGATTGCCCCGCAATTTCTCAATAATGCGGCTTACGCTAAGCGCCCGCTCCCGGGCATCATCATTTCCGGGGAGGATGCACACTTGCGCCCCATGCAATCCCAAGGGAATAAGTCGCTTATCCACCGGGAGCATACCGGCGCTATACTGGGCAATCTCGAAGGCATTGCGTAAGTTCTTCACTAGTGAGATATGGGTGGGCAATTTCGGAATATGGGGGCTCCGGGTATACAAATCCTGATTAGAATCCGAAAAGATGTAAAACTTCCCGGCTGGTGCCAGCAGCCCATAAATAAGTTCCCACCAAGAAGCTCGAAAATCCTGAGCTTCGTCCACAAAAATGCTCTCAAATTTAGGCAATTCCGGCAGCAATTCCAGCATGGCATCCACGGCAGCCTGCGGCAGGCGGTCTCCCCGGCCGTGGTAGTTCACCAAATGCTCTAAACCCGCAGGCTGTAAAATATACCGGATGCAAAACTCGTGAAAGTTGGAGACGATAATTCGTTCCTGCTGGGCGACCAACATGGGCAGCTGCCGCAAAGCACAAGCCAGATTTCTGT
Source organism: Akkermansia sp. (assembly GCA_017521405.1). Lineage (GTDB taxonomy): Bacteria > Verrucomicrobiota > Verrucomicrobiia > Verrucomicrobiales > Akkermansiaceae > Akkermansia. The sequence continues at coordinate 103,959 of JAFXCP010000023.1, forward strand.
TAAAACAAAGCAGGAGAATGCGAGTGCGCCCGGTCTCGGCCTGCCGTACCGCTTCGTAACAGGCCATCACCGTCTTTCCGGCTCCGGCACTTCCCTCCACTCGGATTCCGCCCGTGCTGGCTTCCAGCATGGGTAATACACTCAACAAGGAAGCACCCACATGTTCCATGGCCTCCAAATAAGCAGAAACATCCATGCGAAAAATGACAGTAGGGGCCAAATAAGCTACCATATCGGCCACTACCTGTGGGCTCATATTAGGTCCCAGTTTATTCTTTCGGACAAACAGATTCTCGATGCGCTGCTGCAACTGGGTTTCCAGAGCCTCGCGCCCACACAAATACAAATCCTGCAAGGGGAGATTCCCATAATCCCCGGATTCCCCGGCATCGTCCCAATCGGGAGGCACGCTATTAGTCAGTATCGCCATACAGCGATGCTCCGGCTGGCGGGATGGATGTGAGTGAATGACACAGCGCTCCACCAATCCGCGCGTGAGTTTTCTGCATGCAATCTCCGCTTGGTGCAATGGTGTGGCTCGCACGCCCATGCTTACCCATGGAGAATTCGGGGCGTTCCCTCGGCTTTGCCACACGCCCTCCACAATACGAGTATGAGGCCAATCCTTTACCTCCAATACGGCATATCCGAGACCGGGAATTAACACAATAAAATCTGCCTCGTAATTTGTATAATATCCATCTTTCTTATAATGTTCCCAGCAATTATGGAATATAATCCAATCCTCCGGCATACGTGCCAAAGCCTGGTATACCAGCTTCTCTCCATGTTGTACTTTTCCTACAAGACATAAGGGATACATTTTTGCCATAACCTCCGCATATTACCAAATCGAGCCGCCTATGTTAAGAAGAAAATAGCAATACAAAAAACCGTCGGCTTTTCAACCGACGGTTTTTTAGCATCAGCACATTGAGCTTTACAGGCTATCGCCGAAATCCTCGCGGAACTTGGCAGCCAGTTTTTCCTGCCAATCGCCAAGCGGCTGCAGGCGACCGAAGAAGAAGCGAAGCACCTCCGGCTCCTCCACCCACTTGAGACCGCCGATGAGGTGGCGATTATCGTACAACCACTTGACGCGGTCGGCGCAGTACTTAATCTGGGAAAGCGTGAACACACGGCGGGGGCATGCAAGGCGCAGCAGCTCCAGCTCCGCATAGTTTTCGGAACCATCCGGATTACGCTGTTCGGAGATGGAGCCACGCTCCATACCACGAATGCCACCGGCAATGTACAGAGCAGTGGCAAGAGCCCCGGCGGGGTACTGCTCGTGCGGGATGTTGGGCAGGAATTCGGAAGCGTTGATGTGAGCACCCAGACCGCCGGCAGGCTTTACCATGGGAACCCCGTACTCAGAAAGTTCCTTCACCAAGTATTCGATGAAAATGGGACCTTGGTTAATGATTTCCTCATCCAGCGTTTCGAGCAAGCCCACGGCCATAGCCTCCATGGCGCGCACCTCCATACCGCCGTAGGTAAGGAAGCCCTCGTACAGGGGGATAAAGGCCTTCATCTTGAGAATGAGTTCCTCGTTGTTGGAGATAATGGCACCACCACGAGCAAAGCCCAACTTACGGCTGGAGAAGTAAATCAAATCCATGGCATCTGCCAGTTTGCGGATGATTTGTGCAATGCTCATATCCTTCGCAGCAGCCTCGCGGGTCTTGATGAAGTACAGGTTATCCTGCAACAGGGAGGCATCCAGCACGGACATGATGCCGTATTCCTTACACACAGCGGCCACTTCCAGCATGTTCTCCATGGAAAGGGGCTGACCGCCAATCAGGTTCGTACCGGCTTCGATACGGACAAAGGGAACATGGTCGGCTCCCACCTCTTCAATCAGTGCGCGGAGGCGGGGAATATCAAAATTACCCTTGAAGGGGAGGTCGAGATTCGGATCCAAGCCCTCCTTGATAATCAATTCTTCCACACGCCCACCCTTGCGGGTGATGTGAGCCTTCGTGGTAGTGAAGTGGAAGTTCATGGGTACCACATCGCCTTCCTTCACGAAGGTTTCGGCCAAGATATTTTCGCAGGCACGACCTTGGTGAGCCGGCAGGAAATGCTCTGTACCAAAAACCTCCTTAATCACCTTGATAAGGCGGTTGCAGGTTTCGGAACCGGCGTAGGAGTCATCGGCCTGCATGGAGGCTGCCACCTGATTATCACTCATGGCGTTTACGCCTGAGTCGGTAAGCATATCCATGAACACATCCTTATTCTGGAGGAGGAAGGTATTGTTACCGGCCTCGCGCAGAAGTTTCACACGAGTTTCCACATCCGGCAGGAAAAGTTTCTGCACCACACGCACCTTATGCATTTCCAATGGGACCTGGTGTTCCTGCTTGTAGAATTTAACAACAGACATAGTAGTATAAGATATGTATTGATAGGGGAAAGACTTAGCGCCGGGCAGGAAGTGGATTATTTATTTTTTCCATTCCTTAACCACGCATAAGCGGCGGGGGATAGTACCATGCCATAGCAGCTATTGTCAATCCTTTTTGCAGCCAACACTATGCGGAATGGAGTCTTACTAACAAAAGTAAGAACAAATTGTTGCAACCAGCGGGGCTCATCTCTCATTCCTGCTATGGGAAAAAGTAAGATACACCGCCCCGGCACCGCTTTCCGGTCCCACCCAAGATAGAGACCGGGGAAACCCGGGGCGACCGGATAAAAGCTCTAACCGCTGCATAAATTGCCGGCGATTCCCATACGTTTCCAAATATCCCTCGAACGAAGTCTCGCCTTTGGCATATGCCGTCATAGCAGCATCCCAAAACTCTGCAAACGATTTGAAGTATAAACCATTACGGCGAAAATACCAAGCAACGTCTCCTCGTGCAGAGGGGTAATCACCTTTTCGCCACTGGTGGGTAGCTTTCATTTCCGCATCGGAAAGGCAAAACCAAGCATGGGAAACCATACCGGCAGACACATTGCCTACGAGGGGGTCATTCCACGTGGCGTCCACATGATACCACTCCCCCTCCAATTGCACCATATTCCAGCCATGCGGTCCCCCGGCACTTCCTTCCACAATCACGGCAGGAATGCCCGCCATGTGCAGCAGGAGCCATAAGGCCCCACTATAAGCAGCGCAGGAACCGCGATGCTCCAACAACAGCTCCGCCGCAGAATCCGTTCCCTGCATCTCATAATCTGCGCAAGCCACCAAAGCATCGTGCAGCAGCAGCAGTTTTTCTGCAGCGCAGGTCTCCGGCAATGCCGCCACACGCCGTTTCGCCTCCGCTAACGCGCGGCGTTCCCGCGCCGTGAGGCGAGATTCCAGAGCAGGAGACACAAAGGCCTGCCACAAACGCCAATGGCTGGTATACTCCAAGCGAATATGCCCCAGCCCCCGGCTATCGCAGGTAAATGAAGCACTGCGGCAATATGTTCTCAGGGCGGATTCATGCAACATCTCTCCCACGCGGCGATACAAGGAGGCTTTAACACGGAAAGCGGGGTTTTCCTCCAGCCGGGAAGCCCATGTTTGCAAGGCTGCTTCAAACTCACGCTGCGAGGCGATTTCCCCCTGTGCGAGCAGCGTGGTTCCGCAAAGGAATACCGCCAAACAGGCGGCATTCCAAAAGCATTTGCAGACTGAAGGGTAAGTGGGCATTCCCCTTACTCACCATCCCCCAGCAATTCCTCCAACAGCCCCTCAGGCGTGGTGCGAACGGATGTGCGCGTGGAAAGGTTCTTGAGTTCCACCTCCGGATATTCCGCACCAATGATGACGGCATGCCGCGCACCGATTTTTTCCGCACGTTTGAGCTGATTACCCAACTTGGCCGGAGCCATGGGCAAATCTACCCGCACTCCGGCATCGCGCAAGGCGGCAGCCAGCCCCAACATCTGCGGGCGCATCTCCGATGCGGCAAGCACAAGGCACACATCGCAGGCAGCGGCTTTCAACGCAGCATCCCGCAGAGCACGAGCAGCCGGGCAAGCCTCAATTAAGTGAGCGATAACGGCATCCCCCATAGCAAAGCCCGTGGCAGGCATATCCACAGCATTGTTGGAAAGTGTGGCCACCAAACCATCGTAACGCCCGCCGCCGGCCACAGCACGCAAATGGTGTCCCTTATCGAAAATCTCGAACACCAGCCCGGTATAGTAGGCCAAGCCGCGCACTACATAGAGGTCCAACTTCACATACTGCTCCAAGCCACGAGCCTGCAAATCCGCATACACGGCATCGAAGCGGGGGGAACATCCGGCAGGAGGATTAGTGATAAAGGCTACCAAATCCTCGCGTTTCATTCCAAAGGCATCCAACTTCTCCTGGCAATATTCCGGGCGGTCGCGCTCAAATTTATCAATCACCGCTAAGAAATCCGGTACTTTTTCTTCCGGCACACCATGCTCTGCCGCATAGCGGAGCCACACCTCGCGATCGGAAATTCTCACCACGAAATCCTCCGCTGTAAAGCCAAACTCACGCATGCAATCAATGGCAAGAGCCACCAGCTCGGCATCGGCTCCTTCGCCCCCCTCGCCCAGAATATCAGCATTGAACTGCACAAACTCGCGCAAACGGCCCTTCTGCGGTTTCTCGTAGCGGAAGCAAGAGCCTATCTCAAACCACTTGAGCGGCTTGGTGTACTCCCGTTGGTAAGCTGCAGCAATACGCCCCAGGGAGGCTGTCAGCTCCGGGCGCACTGTAATATCACGTTCGCCTTGGTCCTTAAAGCGGAAAAGCTGTGTGGGCAGTTCGCCGCCGGATTTTTTTAGATACAGCTCCGTGGATTCAATCGTGGGAGCCTCCCATTCAACAAAGCCGTAGCGATGTGCAACCCGCCGCCAAGTCTGGAAAAGATAATTGCGGAGGGCACATTCCTGCGGAGCAAAATCGCGGAATCCGGGAAGCGGCTGAAAGCGAGCATCAGGCATAGGGCTTTTATTATATCCCATTTCCCCCCCTTGGCAAGTGTTGATGTCATGATTTGTCCTTTTAGCACCATACAACACAATTTTAACCTTGACTTAGGGTCTTCGCAGGTGTTAGCTTAAAGCGTTATCGCAATGAAATATCTTTTGCAGAAATTAGCCGCCATTGGTATGTTCACCGTAAGTGCAAGTGCCGCAGAGCATGCAGCGGAAGCAGAACACCACGGACTGACGACGGATGCCCCCGTACTTTGGAATATCGATATTCCATTCTGGCCCGGGCATTCCCTTCCCATCAGCAACTCGCTGGTCATGTTCTGTCTGGCTGTGCTGCTCATCACCTTACTGCTGCGTTTATCCACCCGGAACATGCAGCGCATTCCCGGCAAACTGCAAAATTTTGTAGAGTGGGTGTTTGAAACACTTTACAATTTCGTGGAAGGCCTCATCGGCAAGAAGCTTACAGCCAAGTATTTTTGGTATTTTGCCACGGTATTTCTGCTCATTCTGGTAAGCAATTACATGGGGCTTATCCCCGGTGTGGGCGAGGTTACATACAACGGGCAACCGCTTTTCCGCGGTGCCAATGCAGATTTGAATATAACCATCTTCTTAGGTCTCTTCTACACCTTCATCTGGTTTGTATGGGTAATGAAGGAACAGGGGCCTTGGCATTTCCTTACTCACACCTTTGGTCCCAAAGGCGGACTTACGGGTTTCCTCAAATACGCCCTGCTGCCTATTTTCTTCTTCGTAGGCATTATTGAACTTGTTTCCATTGCCGTGCGCCCCATTGCGCTGGCTGCTCGTCTTTTCGGCAACATCTTTGCCGGCGAGGCTATTCTGGAGCAAATGAGTTTGCTGAGCTGGGCAGCCATGTTACCCTTCATGGCCTTGGAAATCATCGTAGGCTTTGTACAGGCACTGGTATTCCTTATGCTTACGGCCATCTTCCTCAAAACACAGGTGGGTGGCGATGATGAAGATACAGAAGCTGCCACGCACTAACCCCTTCCCGCTGCGGATCATGAAGAAAACGTGACGCAGCGGGTTTCCCAAACCATAAACGAAACACATAGAAAACAAACCACCATGACAACCCTTGCAACAGCCGCTTTGGCCAAGGAAGGTCTTGCCGTTTTAGGTGCCGGCCTCGGCATTGGACTCATCGGCATGAAAGCCGCTGAATCCACCGGTCGCAACCCCGCCGCCTTCGGTAAGGTTCTCACCATCTCCATTCTGCTTTCCGCTCTTGTGGAAGGCGTGGCCTTCGTAGCCATCTTCATGGGCTAAACGCCCTATGGGGGCACCATGCTCCATGGTGCCTCCCGCCCCCCTTCCCCTCATTTTCCCGTTAGTCATTCATCCTCTAAAGAGATTCCCGCTATGTTCACCCCCATCCTCGCCGCAGATTTTCAGCAGCTCTTTGATAAATTCGGGCTGCATACCGAAGCGTTCATCGCGCACTGCATCGCGTTTGCCATTATTGCTACCGTGGTAGCTGTTTTCGGGCTCAAGCCCATTTTGCAGCAGCTTGAGGAGCGCCGCCGCCGCATCATTGAAGGAGAGGAAATGCATGCCCGCAGCCAAAAAGAATTGGCCGAGGTAAAAGCCACCGGTGAGCAAATTCTGGCCGAAGCCCACGCCACCGGCAAGCAAGAGGTGGAACACGCCCGCGCCACTGCCGCCAGACTCCAGGCAGAACTGACGGATAAAGCATCCGCCGAGGCTCGCACCATCCTCGAAAATGCTAAATTGCAGGCAGAAATGGATACACAGCGGGAAAAAGACGCCCTCAAGGATGAGTTTGCCCGCCTCGTGGCTCAAGCTACAGCTAAAGTGACGGGCAAGGTACTCAGCGATGAGGACCACCGCACCATCAATGCAGAAGCTATCCGTAACCTGTAAAGCCCCCTTTCCCATGAAAATCACCAAGGAAGCGCAAGCTCAGGCGCGGCGGCTGATGCGCCTGTGCATCGATTCGGATGGCTTACTGCAAGAGGACACCGTGCGGCGGATAGCCAACACTATTGCCACCGAAAAACCGCGCAACTATATGGGCATACTCAGCGCGCTTACGGAGTTAGTGCGCTTGGAAGTAGCCCGTCACACCGCCACCATTACCAGTGCCGTTCCGCTTACGGAAGCAGAGCAGCAAAGCATCCGCACCAAGCTGGATGCCCGCACCCCGGGACTCCGTTACGAATGGCTGGTAGATGCCTCCCTCATCGGCGGCATCACCGTCAAAGTCGGAGACGATGTAACGGATGCCTCCATCAAATCCCGAATCGAACGCCTTTCCCGCCTCTCGGCTTAATCCCCCTACCATTTTACTATTTACCCCATCCAGCGTATGAGCAACATCGTACAAGAACTCGAAGCACAAATTAAACATGCCTCCACAGCAGCCGTCAACGAAAATGTGGGCACCATTAAGGCCATTGGCGACGGCGTAGCCCGTATTGAAGGCCTTAGCAACGCCATGCTCAACGAAATGATTGAGTTCCCCGGCGGCGTGATGGGTCTGGCCATGAACCTCGAAGAAAATGAGGTGGGTGCCGTGCTTATCGGTAATGGCAACGGACTGAAAGAAGGCGACACATGCAAAACCACGGGGCACCTGCTGCAAGTTCCCGTGGGTCCGGGGCTTCTGGGCCGTGTGGTGGACACGCTGGGCAACCCGTTGGATGGCAAAGGCCCGGTGGATGCAGCGGCCTACTATCCGGTAGAAAAAATCGCCTCCGGCATTATTTCACGTCAAGGAGTAAGCCAGCCGGTGCAGACAGGTATTCTGCCCATTGATGCCATGATTCCCATTGGCCGAGGCCAGCGCGAGCTGATTATCGGCGACCGCTCCACCGGCAAAACAGCCATTGCCACGGATACGATGATTTCCCAAGCTCGCCAAAACAAATTGGCAGAGGAAGGCAAGCTCCCGGGCCACCGCCCCCTGTACAGCATTTACGTAGCCATCGGCCAGAAGCGAGCCACCATTTCCCGCCTTGTGGCTAAGTTGGAAGAAAGCGGTGCCATGCCGTATAGCATTGTGGTAGTGGCCTCCGCCTCCGACAGTGCCGCCATGCAGTATCTGGCTCCCTATGCAGGCTGCGCCATGGGCGAGTACTTTATGGACCAAGGGCAGGATGCACTCATCGTATACGATGACCTTTCCAAACACGCTGTGGCCTATCGTCAGGTGTCCCTCATCCTGCGCCGTCCCTCCGGCCGCGAGGCTTACCCCGGCGATGTGTTCTACCTGCACAGCCGCCTGCTGGAGCGTGCTGCCCGCATCAATGCCGAAGGTGGCCGCAAAGGTGGTTCCCTCACCGCTCTGCCCATTATTGAGACACAGGCCGGCGACGTTTCGGCCTACATTCCCACGAATGTGATTTCCATTACCGATGGGCAGATTTTCTTGGATACGGACCTGTTCTACCAAGGTGTGCGCCCTGCAATTAACGTGGGAATCTCCGTATCGCGTGTGGGCTCCTCTGCCCAAACCAAAATTGTAAAAAAGCTGGCCGGTTCCGTGAAGCTCGATTTGGCGCAGTTCGAAGAACTTCAGGCCTTCGCCCAGTTCGGCTCCGACCTCGATGCTAACACCAAAGCCAAGCTCGAACGCGGTCGCCGCATTGTGGAGCTTTTCAAACAGGGGCAATATGACCCGAAGAGCCTCAGTATTGAGGTGATTGACCTCTACGCCATCCAGAAAGGCTACCTCGATGATGTACCCGTGGATAAGGTACAACAGGTTGTTCGCAGCATGGAGGAGGATGCCCGCACCAGCCAACCGGACCTTCTGGCAGCCATCGAGGCGGAGAAAGCCCTCACGGATGATATCGATGCCCGCCTCAAGCAGTTTATGACTGCCTTTAAATCCCGCATGACGAAGTAACCCCCCGACCATGGCAAGTCTCCGAGACATTAAACGCCGCATCAAATCGGTACGCAACACATCGCAAATTACCAAGGCGATGCAAATGGTTGCGTCCGCCAAGATGCGGCGTGCCCAAGAGCTGGCGCTCAAAGGGCGAACTTACATGAGTGCCCTGGCCCATGTGCTCCAGCATTTGCAGGATACTCTGGCAGAAGCCGCCTCCCCCCTGATGGAGGAACGCACCAAGGGCAAAACCCTTGTCATCGTGGTAAGTACCGACCGCGGTCTCTGCGGCGCACTGAATGCCAATCTTTTTAAGGATGTGCTGCAAAAATGCGACCCTCAGGCAGATTACCTTACGGTGGGCACCAAACTCAATTCCCAGTTAACCCGCTGCGGGCGCAATCTGGTAGCCTCTTTCACTATTGGGGATACCGTGGAAGAAGCGGAGCTTAAACCCATCTTCCGGCTCATCCGCAAAGGCTTTACGGAAGGCACCTATAACCGCGTTGAAGTCATCTACCAAAAATTCATCAACGTCATGGTACAGCGCCCGGAGTGCATGAAACTTCTGCCCCTTTCCCGCGAGGAGCTTCTGAAGGTGGCCGCACAGGATGATATTGACGATGACAGCAATCCCAATTTCCTTCTGGAGCCGGAGCCTAAAACACTGTTAAACGCCATTTTGCCCCTCTATTTCAGCCACCAACTGGTGCAAATGATTCTGGAAGGCAAGGCCAGCGAACAATCTGCCCGCATGGTGGCCATGAAGGCAGCCACGGAAAACGCCAAAACGCTCATTGGCGAGCTTACTCTGGAATACAACAAAGCCCGCCAAACCCAGATTACCAACGAGCTACTCGAAATTACAACGGCTATGAAAGCCATGGAATAATTCCGCCCACCCCTCAACTCATTTTCATACACATACTTCTCTATCATGAACACAGGTAAAATCGTGCAGATCATCGGCGCCGTCGTAGACGTCGACTTCTCTCAGGCCGAAATGCCCGCCATTTACAATGCCCTCACCGTGGAATACGAGGTGGACGGCAAGCCCTCCAAGCTCGTGCTTGAGGTGGAGCAACACCTCACAGATGGTTGGGCTCGCACCGTTGCCATGAGTTCCACGGACGGTCTGAAGCGAGGCATGACCGTGGTGGATACCGGAGCCCCCATTTCTGTTCCCGTGGGACCCAAGGTTCTTGGCCGCATCTTTAACGTACTGGGCGAGACTGTGGACGAAAAAGGGCAGCTGGAAGATGTAAAGCGCTACCCGATTCACCGCGAAGCTCCATCTCTGGAAGAACAGGCAACCTCCTCGGAGGTGTTGGAATCCGGCATCAAGGTGATTGACCTTATCTGCCCCTTCCTCAAAGGTGGTAAAGCCGGTTCTTTCGGTGGTGCCGGCGTGGGCAAAACGGTGCTTATCATGGAGCTTATTAACAACATTGCCAAGGCGCACTCCGGCTTGTCCGTGTTCGCCGGCGTGGGCGAGCGTACCCGCGAGGGCAACGATTTCTACATGGAAATGAGCGAATCCGGCGTAATTGACCAAGCTAACCCCGAAAACTCTAAGGTGGCACTGGTATATGGGCAGATGAACGAACCGCCGGGTGCCCGTCTGCGCGTGGCTCTCTCCGCCCTTTCCATGTCCGAATACTTCCGCGACGAGGAGAACCGCGATGTGCTGCTCTTCGTGGATAACATCTTCCGTTTCTCTCAAGCCGGTTCCGAGGTATCCGCCCTGCTGGGGCGTACGCCTTCTGCCGTGGGTTACCAGCCCAACCTCGCAGAGGAAATGGCCGGTCTCCAAGAGCGCATCACCTCCACCAAGAAAGGCTCCATTACCTCCATGCAAGCTGTGTATGTGCCGGCGGATGACTTGACGGACCCTGCCCCGGCCACCACCTTCTCCCACTTGGATTCCACTGTGGTGCTGGAGCGTGCGCTGGCGGCTCAGGGTATTTACCCCGCAGTAGATCCTCTGGCTTCCACCTCAAAGGCTCTCTCCCCCGAGCTGGTGGGCGAGGAACACTATCGCGTTGCCCGAGGAGTGCAGCAAACCCTCCAACGCTACAAGGACTTGCAGGATATGATTGCCATTCTCGGTATGGACGAGCTTTCCGAACAGGATAAACTCACGGTGAGCCGTGCGCGCAAGATTCAGCGTTTCCTCTCCCAGCCCTTCAGCGTGGCGGAAGTGTTCACCGGCATCAAGGGACAGTACGTTCCTGTGGCGGAAACCGTCCGAGGCTTCGCCGAAATTCTGGACGGCAAGTGGGACTCCGTACCCGAGGGTAATTTCTACATGAAGGGCGGCATCGACACCGTTGAAAAAGAATAATCACCATGCCCCTCCAACTCAAAATCATCACCCCCATGCGTACGGCGGTGGACGCCTCCGTAAGCAGCGTGCTGGTGCCATCCGCACAGGGGGAAATGGAGATTCTGCCCGGCCACGCAGACCTTATCGCAGCTCTGGGTAACGGCGAACTAAGCTACCGTATCCCCGGGGAGGAAACCTCTGCACTCTTCATCGGCGGCGGGTTTCTGCAAGTATCGAATGACCAGCTTCTCATTGTAACGGATACCGTGCTGGAGGCAAGTGAAATTGATACAGCCACCGTGGAACAAGCCATCGAGCGCGCTCAAGCAGCCTTCCGCAATGCCTCCTCCGTATTGGATCGCGAGGAGCAGGCCAAGCTGGAAGCCCATATTGCCAAGCAAATAGCCATGCTCGATTTCCGCCGCAAACGCCGCATCTGAGGGGGAACCCCATCTCCCCCCATCCTTCCGAACACCACTCAGCACACTCAGCCGGGTGGTGTTCTGTTTTCAGCACACTTTGGCGCTGGACAGTTCTCCCCATGTTTGGTAAAGTACTTGCAGCATATGAGAGACGTTGCCAATCCTGTTTTGCTGCTCATCGTCATGGGGCTCTTCTCATGGAAAATTCTATCCGGGGAAGAAACGCCCGGAGGGGTGGAGCTTTGGCTACTCACCCTCTGCACCACGGGATTTTTGGTCAATGGCGCACTGAGCCTCGCCCGAGCCTTTGCCCACCGTAAAATACTCATGCCGGTGGTCTGGAGCTGTGTGTACCTTATTCTGGGCAGCTGTGCATGGGTATTGCTCTCCCAAAAGGACGCATCCCAACGCCGGGATTTGGCCACCTGCCGCCATCTGTACGCAGCATGGAAAAGCGAGGGAGCTTCCCCCTTTATCCCTAATGCAGAAGGGCACACGCTGCTGCCGCTGGCTGCTGCTTTAGGCAAGCGTGCCATGGTGCAGGAAATCCTTGCCCTGCCGGAGGCACCTCAGCATGCCCCACTTGTGCAGGAGGCCCTCCTTAACGCTGCTGAGCAAGGACATACCCCACTCCTTGCTCCCCTGCTCTCTGCCGGAGCCTCCTTCCAACACAGGGGGGCAGATGGAAATACCCCGCTGACGGCGGCGGTGCTTTCCGGTCGACTCTCCATGGTGAAGGCCATGCTGCAAGCCGGTGCCGCCCCCAATGATGTCGATGCAGAGGGGATTACCCCCCTCATGCATGCGGTGATGAATGACCACCGCCCCATGGTTCGCACTCTGATGGAATATGGTGCGAACCCGAAACTTAAATCCCCGCAGGGATATGATGCAGCGGGCTACTCCCGTTCTTCCAGAATTGATGAACTACTGGCTCAGCCAATGTCCCCCTCAAACTGACGCGCTCGGACATTGATTTCTACGCCTTGTTCGTCTAAACTAACAAGGTGTTTCTCACTAAAACAACCTTCAGCATTACAGGGATGAACTGCTCCGCCTGCTCCTCCAGAGTGGAGCGTTGCGTACGCCAAGCCACAGGGATTCAAGAGGTACAGGTCAATCTCCTCACGGCCAGTATGCAGGTGGAATACGATGCCGATGCAACCAATGCTCTAGCAATTGCAGCCGTGGTAGAAGCCGCCGGGTACGGTGCAAAGGAAATGACCACGCCGGGTACTCCGCTCAAGCAGGATAATCAGGACATCCGCCGCCGTCTTATACTCTCTTTTGCCTTCCTGCTTCCCATGATGGTGCTGCACCATACCGTACCGGGAGACATCTCGCGGGCATGCCAATGCCTCCTTGTACTGCCCATTCTCTGGCTAAACCGTCGCTTTTTCACCTCCGGGTTCAAAGCCGTTCTCCAGAAGGCGCCCAACATGGATACCCTGGTGGCACTTGGTGCTGCGGCCGGGCTCTTATACACCGCTGTGGACTACCTGTGGCTCCACAGCGGCACCATATATGCCGAAGCCGCCGGCATGATTCTCACCCTCATCACTCTGGGGAAATGGTTGGAAAGCCGTGCCACAGTCAAAACCGCTTCTGCCTTGGAACAGCTGCGCCAATTACTCCCGGATACAGCCACCAAATACGAGGATGGACAACTCATCACCATTCCTGCAGCAGAACTCCGCCCCGGAGATGTACTCCATATTGCGCCGGGATGCCGTGTCCCGGCCGATGGTAAAGTGATTGAAGGTGTTTCCGCCATAGATGAAGCTGCCCTCACCGGCGAAAGCCTACCCACCCTCAAAGAAGCCGGGCATCCCGTCTTTGCCGGCACAATAAACGGAGAGGGGCTCCTGCGTGTATGCGTTACCCATAGCCGAGAGGATTCCTCGCTAAGCCATATCATCCGCTTGGTGGGTGAAGCGGCGGCCTCCAAAGCTCCCATTGCCCGCATGGCAGATTCTATTTCCGGGATTTTTGTACCCATTGTCGTGGGTCTTTCGCTGTTAACAGCCACTCTGTGGATTCTTTTCGGCGCAAGTGCAGCCTTTGCTATAGGCTGTGCCATTTCCGTTTTAGTCGTTTCTTGCCCCTGTGCGCTGGGATTAGCCACTCCCGTGGCCATCATGACAGGAGCAGGTAAAGGCGCTGAGCGGGGAATCCTCTTCCGCCAAGGTGCAGCCTTGGAAAAAGCCAGAAACACCGGCGTTGTTATCCTCGATAAAACCGGCACCATCACCTTGGGCCGCCCCATGCTTAGCCGCCTGCTCCCGGAAAAGGGCGTGGCAGAGAATGAGCTTCTCCTCACTGCCGTAGCTCTGGAAAGCAGTAGCAAACATCCCCTTGCCAAAGCCATTACAAAAGCCGGCTCCCACCTTCCCGCGCAATCCCCGGCGGAGAGTCTGCAATACTTGCCGGGACGAGGCATCTCCGGCACTCTGGCAGGAGTGCCCTGCATGGCGGGGAACAGACTCCTCATGCAGGAACACGGCATCCGCGTGGATGAGGCTATGGCCAATACTCTTGCCCGGCAGGGAGAAACACCTATTTACATCGTTAAAGATTCCCGGCTTCTGGGTTGCATCACCCTCACAGACCCCATCAAACCCACCGGCAAGCAAGCCATTGAGGCACTCCGCAGCAAAGGCATTCGCGTCATCATGATGACGGGGGACCACCCGCTCACGGCACAAGCTATTGCCGACCAAGCCGGAATCCGGGAATTCCACGCAGAGGCCTTACCCACAGCCAAAGCCGACCTCGTTTCCCGACTTCGCAAGCAAGGGGAAAACGTGATGATGGTGGGAGATGGCATTAACGATGCCCCTGCCCTCATGCTGGCAGATACCGGCGTGGCCATAGGCTCCGGAGCGGATGCTGCCCTCTGCAGCGCAGATATTATTCTGATGCATAATGACCTGATGGATTTGCCGGCCACGCTGGAACTCAGCCAAGCCGTTATCCGCAACATACGGCAAAACCTCTTTTGGGCTTTCTTTTATAACTGCCTCATGATTCCTTTAGCAGCAGGGGTTCTCTATCCCCCTTGCGGCATTCTCCTTTCTCCGGCTGCCGCTGCTGCCGCCATGAGCATCAGCAGCATCTGTGTAGTACTCAATGCCCTGCGCCTACGCAAACTCTCCCTCTCATCCATAGATTCCTCCCATATGACTACGAACACCACATTGACACTCTGCGTGGAGGGCATGATGTGCCCTCACTGTGAACGCCATGTTTGCCAAGCTCTCACCGCCCTGCCCGGTGTGGAAGATTGCCGGGCTGACCACAACACCGGCTCCGTGCAGGTAACGCTCTCCGCCAAGGTGGAGGAAGCCCTCCTGCGCGAAACCATCACCAAAGCCGGATATACGCTTATCAGGATGGCACGCTAACCATGACCGGTATAGGGACAACGAGTACCTCGTATCCTTTTACCTCTTTAATATACTCTCCTGCCAATGCATACAAGATGGCGAATGGTAGCAGTCTCTCTATTACGCTGCAATTAAATACTCAGTTCAAAGAACAGGAAGCCCATTTCACTTTATTCCTTGAGAGTGAAAACGATGTCGGTTTCACCAACTTCGGAGTAAGTAAATATGACCCCGAATACGGCTTCTACGTGGGGGACGTGTGTAACGGCGAGGAAAACAACTTCATGTCTTACGAGGACGGGCGTTTGCTTAACCAAAGCGAAATTACCATATTACACAGTTGAGAATGGAGGGCTGTATTGCTCATACACCCTCAACAACGTAAATTATGGAAATGTGTTCTCTAGGCATCCTGCATTCTCCGAAGCATAAGCAGGCGCTATATTTGACACATACACTGTGCCCTTATCCCCAAATCAAGCGACCGTGCAGATAGAAATCCGCACGGCCGCTCTTTTCTTAGGTAACTATTTTTTCCGGCTTATATATCCCACTGATCTAACCACTTGAAGGATACAATACGGAACTGGCGACCAAGCACCTTGTTTGTGGTGGAAAGCCCTTCTGCACGAGAGCCATCCGGCTTGTACTCCGAATCAGAAGGCTTATTCGTCGGGTCCACATAATTGGTAGTACGCTGCACCACAGCCTCGCACCATGCCTGTGCCAAAATCGCATCGGCAGGATTACGCACGCAACCATAGGCCCGCACCGTGAACGTATCATCGCGCACGGTCAGGATGTTGCCCAGAGAGGCCAATACATCACTCTGAATCAGGTATCCCGGAGCTGCCGTGTGCAGGGAGCCTTCATCCGCCTGCGGGTTCTTGAACAGGGAGCCGGTAAGCCCCTGAATCTTGACATCCTGGAAATCGCGGTTAATATCCGTGGCATCAATAGCGGCCTGCAATGCACCCTTGAGGCCATGCTCTCCGGATTCGAGGCGACGATTGATGAAATCGGACATGCTCAGGAAGGGACCACGCTTTCGCACTTGCTTCACCATTTCCTCCGCCAAGCGGCGAATGGCTTCCGGCTCCAGCATACGCACCTCACTCCATGCAGAGGCCATCCCGCCATCGCGGAAGGTAGAGGAACCCTGCATCATACTGTAACCACCGAGCGAATCCACACTCTTATCCGTGGTGGAAAGCATGAAACGGGAGAAGAGTACCTGATTCTCTCCCTTGCCATCCTCCACGAAACGCAGTTGCCCATTCTTGCCGGTGACGAGCTTACGCTGGGCAAGGCCCTGCAACACGGCAGCCCATGCTTCCACGGAAATGGAGTTCACGTTGAAGCCGCCATCAATCATCAGGTACTGGGCGATATACTTCCAACCATCCCCATCCATGATGCGGGAGATAATCTGGTCGTTGTTGTAGGGGGTGGCCGTTTTCTTATAGCGGGAAACAGGCAATTCCTCCTCGCCGGAGAGGAACTTCTCCAGCACATCCTTTGCTTCGCGCTTGCCGTTCTTGGTCGGCATGGAGGAGATGGAGGAGCAGAACCATGTATCCCACATGGCATCGTTAATCAGCAATCCATGGTCGAAGAAATCACCAAAGATAAGAGAGTTTGTCTTCATCAAATCCGTAAAGGAAGGATTCTGGAAGAAGGTATACACATCATCCGGCGGCAAGCAAGGATCCGCAAAAGCATTACCAATACCCACGCCGGGCACACCGGCCTGATACTGCATGCGGCGCAGAATGGACTGTGTGGTAAACTCACCATCGGAGGGGCAATCGTACCACCCCGGCAGCAAGCGCATGCCGGAGAAACCGGCCAGCGAGAACGGAGGATGCACCGGAAGTTCCAGCACGGAAGCATAGGAAACTTGCTCTCCTTCACCGGTAATGCCCAGATAGCCATTGCGACCAATGTTATCCATGGGGCTTGTATCCAAACCGGAACCTACGGAGAGAACTGCCAGCTGGTAGGGGTGGTATTTACGCATCTGGTCATCCGGGGTCACAAGCATCCCCCCCCAGAAAGCAGGGCTGGAGTGCTGCCATATCTTTGTACGATAGTCGCCTTGGCGAATGTAGGCGTCCACATTCGCGTTTGCAGATTTGGCCACCACACCCATAGCAGCAATGTAGTAAGGTAAGGTTTCGTCCGACTGAGAACCATCCGCATTCCAAGTGCCGCTCTCCTGATCCACAAATTCCATCCCGGTGTCTTTATCCGGATCGTACCAACCCAGCAACATGCGATGCGGGGAGGCTGCGCGCTTACCAAATGCGGTATTGGCTCCGTTTGTGCCTTCCTGCCCATTGTACCCGGCCATCACCGTAATACAATCCGCTCGACGAGGTGCAAAGTAATAACCATCCGTCTTTACGGAACCATTAGTAGCCTGACCGCCACCTTGTCCCATGCGCAAACGAACATACCATGTGCCGTTGTCAACCTCGCTCTGTTTTTTATCAGCGTAGAAATGAGCTTTATACCCGGAAACACTGCTGGGGTTATACCCCGTTACCCAAGGGTTTGTGAATCCTTTGGTATATTCCTCCGTCAAACGTGCCTTACCCGGGGAGAAGAAAAGTACCTCACCCGGCTGGAACACGATATCCTCATTCTCTCCGGCCAATGAGTTCTGGAAATAATCGCCATAATCCTGACCGAAGCCGGCTGCAAACTCATTAGTCGAGGAGACCTGAGTCATACCATAGCGCCCCCAGTTTCCTTTATTGTTCGGGAGATCTCCGGAAAAAGTTTGCAGCCATGTGGTCTTATACGGAGCGGACTGAGCCCAAAGCTGCTTGCCACGGATGCGCATGGGCACGTTATAAGGATTCCACCACAAGAACATGGGGGCAAAGCACATGCGAAGGTTATATTTCTGTTCCACCTTTTGGGAAGAGCCTTCCTGTTGGGTGCCGGCTTCCTCCGTCACCAGACCGAAGTTGTTCATGAAAGCCAGCATAACAGGAGTGCGAGCATAACCGGAACTCTTACTGCCCTGCTCCAACATGGGGCGAGTATCGAAATAGCTCAGGCTCCCAGTGCCGACATTGACGCTTTCCGGGTCGATATTGTACTGGCGGGAGTTGTGTTCAAACACGGAGCCGCTGAGGCGCGTGTGTGCATTCTCTACATTACCGATGAGACGAGCAGTAAAGTTATTGCTATCGCTTGCAGAGCCATCCGGCCAGCAATTATAATAGGCGTGCAGGTTCTGCCAGGATCCGATAGGCATATCTGCTTCCGTACCCTTGGGCACATCATTTCCTTCCACCAAGGGACAATCCTGAGAGGAACGCGCAGCAAACTCCGTTCCCTTCAGAGATTCCCGATCCAGCAGCAGGCAGAGGTCTCGCTTCAGACCACCGGTACGCACATTCACGGGAATGGAATAGGAGGAAGTGGTAATGTCGAAGAAGTAAGGCATACCCGCCGCTTGAGAGGAGGAGGCCACCAAAGGCAACGATGCCAGCGTTACAATGCGAGCCGGATCCTCAATTTCCGGAGGGAGGAAATCCAAATCACGGTTATCAAGCACACGAGGAGCAGGCGTATCCCATGTGCGGTGCAAGGCTTCCAGCGGGCTGTCCTCCGCCTTCGGATTCTGTACGGAAATCTTCGCCTTTTGATTCTCGCCGCCTACCCACCAAGCAAAGCATGCCTTATTCTTCCCCGTAGCAGGCATGGTGAGCAAGTCTGCATACACGTAGTGCTGAGCGGAAAGGCTCTTACCCAGCGTGCCTTCACCTATCATACAGATTCGCCGCCCGGGCTGGCGATTGCACAAAGAACTCACAGAACTCATCTCGCGGGCGCTGCTTTCGTCCCGTGCGGAAATCATCCAACGGCGGAACATACCGGAGCGCCCGGCAGTATATGTTCCCGTAATTTTACTCCCCTTTCCGGAAAGGCTGCGACCGTAAATGGGACCATCCCAGCTATCCCATACGCCAAGAATATGCTGAGGGGTGGAACCTTCGTTCTCACTAATAATACCGGAGCTTGCAGAGACACGCTGATCCGGTCCCAACTGTACTTGCAGCTCACCAATGGCAGCATCCAAACCGACAAGAGCCTGCTGGCGCGCTTCCGACTGAAGCACAGTCTGCAAGGCAATGCGATTTTGGGATGCAGCCGTAGCCATAATAGCCACAGCCAGCATGGCTAAAAGCATCATGAGCGTAAGTGTGGCAATTAACGCGAAGCCACGATTCCCGCGTTTACGCGCGGAACGAGGTGTAGAGGAAGAGGTGCGGAATCTCATAAAGGCAAGATATGCGAATACTCTGTTACTATACACCAGTGTACCGACGCGTCAAGAAAAAACGCATACTGCACCGCTCGCGCGGCATGTATTTCTCGCACGCATAGAAAAGCCCGTGTGAGGCTAACCGATTTTTCTTGACAAGGCCTCGGTCATTGTGCAGACTTTTAGTCAGCAGAAAGCAATAAATACCCATCGCATATGGAACCTTACAGCATGAAGAATCCGTTCCCTGCCACTGTGCGGGGAGTCCGTTCTGTTACAAAACCCGGCAGTGCCAAAGAAACCATCCATGTGGATTACTCTCTGGAAGGTTCCGGGCTCACCTACGTCACGGGTGATGCCTTAGGCGTTATTCCGAATAACGACCCTGCTCTGGTGGATGCTCTGGTGGAGGCATTGGGGTTGGATGCTTCTGCCCTTGTGGCACTGCCCGATGGTTGCACGGCTCCGCTCCGCGAGGCTCTCATTAGTTCTTACGACATCACTTCCCTCAAAAAAGGTGTGCTGACCAAGTGGAATGCCGTAGCCAACAGCGAAAAACTGGCAGAAATCCTGGCAGATAAGGATGCCCTCAAAAACTTCTGCTGGGGGCGCGATTTGCTCGACCTTGCTACAGACCCGGAGATGAAGGCTAACTTTGCAGACGCCTCTGCTTTTGTGAGCATTCTGGGCAAAATGAGCCCGCGGCTGTACTCCATTGCCAGCAGCCCGGATGCCGTGCCCGGTCAAGTATCCCTCTGCGTGGGAGCAGTACGCTACACCAGCTTGGAGCGTAAACGCGGCGGCGTGTGTTCTACCTTTATGGCAGACCGTATTCAAGCCGGAGACAAGGTAAAGGTATTTGTACACAGCAACAAAAACTTCCGTCTGCCGGAGGACGGAAACACCCCCATCATCATGGTGGGTCCCGGCACGGGAATTGCTCCGTTCCGCGCCTTCTGGCAGCAGCGCATTGCCGACAATGCCGCCGGTCCTATGTGGCTCTTCTTCGGGAATCCTTATCAGGCCACCGATAATTGCTACGAGGATGAGACGGCTCCCTTAGTGGAAAGCGGCAAATTGAAGCTCTCCGTAGCCTGGAGCCGCGATCAGGAATACAAGATTTACGTGCAGCACCTCATGGAGCAGGCCGGAGAGGAAATCTGGCAATGGCTCGAACAAGGAGCCGCCTTCTATATGTGCGGTGATGCCAACCGCATGGCCAAAGATGTAGAGAAAGCCCTGCTCGACATCATCGCTAAGTATGGTAACAGGGATGAAGCCGCTGCGGCTGAATACCTCAAGGCGATGAAGGATGCCAAGCGCTACCAAAAGGACGTGTACTAATCCCTCCGTTCTTTCTTTGCAAAAAACCGCTGCCGATTCTTTCGGCAGCGGTTTTTCAGTGCTGATGTTCTTAGCTTTTCAAATAGGCCGCCACACCTTCCGGCGTGGCCTCCATGGCTGTATCCCCCTTGTGCCAATCCAAAGGACACACCTCACCAAAGGCTTCATAATGTTGCAAAGCATCCACCATGCGGATAGCCTCTTGGATTGAGCGGCCCAATGGCATATCATTCACCAGCATATGACGCACAATACCTTGCTTATCAATCAGGAAAAGACCTCGCAAAGCCACCAACTCGCCCTCCACCCGTGTGTTACCCTGCTCATCCAAATAGCGTTCCCCTGCAAGAACATCGTACATATCGGCAATCGTTTTGTTAATGTCCGATACCAAGGGGTAGGACACCCCTTTGATGCCGCCCTCCTCCCGGGGCGTATTGCACCACGCCCAGTGGCTATACTCCGAATCCGTGGAACAGCCTACAACCACCGTATCCCTCGCGGCAAACTCCGGCAAGGCCGCCTGAAAACCCAACAACTCCGTGGGGCACACAAAGGTAAAATCCTTCGGGTAGAAAAAGAAAAGTACGTATTTCTCTCCTATGTAATCCGTCAGGGAAAAATCCCGTTCAATCACTCCGTTCACTACCGCCGTGGCGCGAAACTCCGGTGCTGGCTTGCCTACTAACATATCTCTGTTTCCTTTCTGTGTCTTGTTGATAATTCTACCAAACTGGCAGGATTTACACAGATGTGACACCGTAAAGAAACAAAGCGTTCGATTTTTGTTTAGAATCTTTCTAATTTTTATGTTCTATCTTCTTCAAATCCTGAATAAGGG
Source organism: Akkermansia sp. (assembly GCA_017521405.1). GTDB lineage: Bacteria > Verrucomicrobiota > Verrucomicrobiia > Verrucomicrobiales > Akkermansiaceae > Akkermansia. The sequence goes on from JAFXCP010000023.1 coordinate 125,363, forward strand.
CCTCCGTCACCAATTTTTCGCCACGGTGGTTCACATGGACAGGGTCGCAGAAGAGCTCGCGCTGTGCACAAAATGGCGGTCCATAATTGAGGTAATCAACGTGCGGGGAAGCCTCTGCAATACTGCGGAAAATGGCAGAGACTTCCTCAATTTCCTTGGGGCAAAGGTTTCTATACGCAATAGGAGCTTCCACAAGAACAACTCGGCACCCGCGAGAGACGAGAAAATCAAGAGTTTGGCGGAAACAAGCCATCACCGCAGAATCAACTCGAGGGGGAACAGGCTTCATCTCATTCCACTGCTGTTCACTCATCACCCAGTTTTCGAAACTGCGGCGCATATCCAACCATCCGCGAAGAGAACGATAAACCATATTATCCGTAAAGCGAGCCGACCTCACCCATTTATGCAGGTAGTAGTCAAAATGGGAGGATGCCTCCATCCGCACAAGCGCATCCACATACGGAGAATCCATGTATGGGTAAAACACCTTGTAGGTATTCAGAGCAATATCATCACTCTTACGGAACATATAGGGATCCACACTATACAGAACGTAGGGAACGGAACCCTGAGCACGCCCCTCCATAAACATTTGAGCCATAATGTGGCGCACCGGGGGGAGTACGCCTTCCAAACAGAACTTGGAAACCTCCGCATTTAATCCGGCTTCTATGCTCTCTTCGTTGCAGGATTTCAACATATGCGAATGTCCAATCATCAGAATATCCGCCTTCTGATTAATGCCGTAGTAGCGCTCCAAGCCCTTCAACAGGAACCAGGATACCCCCCTATCCACCAGAAACAGCATCAATACAAAACAAAGGATTCCTCCTATAATTTTTTTCATCATCGTATCAGAAGTTAAAGTAAACAAACTGGTCGGAGGACGCCGCAAAAATCGAAATCATCATCAGAAGCGCGGAAAAGGCCAACATCCGCACAAACCGATTTCGTGGCACCCACCCACGGTATAGGAACAATTCCACCACAAGGAACAGCAACAAAAGAGCCAACGTAATCAAGGACAATACCGTCATCCCGCCATACAAACGTATGGGCAACCATGGTCCTGTAAACATCTTTGCAATCAGCAGCATAGCATCCGAGGACTGAGGAATGCGGAAGAACACCCAAGCCAAGGTAACACCTACAAACACTACCAGGCGGTACAATCCCCATTTATCCTTTATGCCCGTAAAATACTCCACCAGATAGAGAATGCCATGAATACCGCCCCATATCACAAAAGACCATGTGGCACCATGCCAAATTCCGCTAAGCAGGAACACCGCAGAGATGTTGAGTACCCAGCGCATCCGGGAAACACGGTTCCCCCCCAATGAAATATAGACATACTCCGTAAACCAAGAGGTAAGCGATATATGCCACCGACGCCAAAATTCCTTAATCGAATTGGCAAAATACGGGAATTCGAAGTTTTGAGTAAGTTTAATACCCAGCATCCGCCCCACCCCAAGAGCCATGGAGGCATACCCGCTAAAATCACAGTAAATCTGAAAACTATACAAAACAGCAGCCAATGCCAGAGTACCGCCGGAAGCAGCAGTGCCTTGGGCATAGGCTCCATCCACCATAGGAGCAAGACGATCCGCAATAACCATCTTCTTGAAAAGCCCCCACACAAAGTGCTGCGAACCCACAACCAGATTATCCCAGCTCATGGGAAAACGCTGCCGCAACTGCGGTACGAGCTTTCGGGCTCGCTCAATAGGACCGGAAAGCAAAGTGGGGAAAAAAGCAGTAAACAAGGATACATCCAATAAGCTGTACGCTTCCTCAATCTTGCCGCGATAAACATCCAGCGTATAACTTAATGCCTGAAAGGTGAAGAAGGATAAACCCACAGGCAACCAAATACCTTCCACATATGCAGGAAGATACTTCAGCACCAACAAGGGAGTTATCGACGCAATAACGGCTAGGCTAACACAATAAAAACGCCCTTCGGAAGACAATCGTCCCCCTCTAAGCACCTTACCCGCTGCATAATTCACTAAAGTAACGTACAGCAGCAACAAAGGCACCAATACATGAAAGCGAGCATAAAAGCCATAAGAAATAAGCAGTAACAGAATATTCCGAACGACCACCTTCTCCCAAAAATTCAGCCACCATACCAACATGAGGACTACAAGAAAAAATCCTACAAACTCCGGTGTATTAAATAACATAATGGTAATTTTAATAGTGTATTTCCATGCATCAGCTCCTACCGACCTGCACACCCGGCACCTTCGGAGTCTCTCTGCTTTAAGGCGTGAGACCACAAAAGCCGCGCGATTATAACGAAAAGAATTCCCCTTGTACAGACTTTTCGTGCCGTTCTCCATGCAGGTTCAAGGGAAAAAAGATTCTCTGCCCTCAGCTTTTTTTGCCCTTTATCAGCTTTTTGCTTGACATTACAGAGCAACGCATGTAATATCCCCTCGCTGCTTTGTGCGGCAAACAGTGCGCGAATAGCTCAGTTGGTAGAGCAGTAGACTTTTAATCTATTGGTCTCGGGTTCGAGTCCCGATTCGCGTACTACCAATGTCCCCATCGTCTAGGGGTTAGGACATATGATTCTCAGTCATAGAACCGCGGTTCGAATCCGCGTGGGGATGCTCTAGAATCGAGTAGGGGGACTTTCGTCCCCCTCTCACACCACCGTACGTGCGAATTACCGCATACGGCGGTTTCCAATCAGCGTTTGAGGAGTTGATAAAACGAGATATATCCCTCTGCCCGCAGCCATGCGTTATCCATGCAGA
>JAFXCP010000003.1 GCA_017521405.1 Akkermansia sp.
CAGAGTTACACACAGCAGCGCATCATTCAGCACAATCGTGCCCTCCGCGCCCACGCTGAACATACAGGCATCATCGAACTCCACATCCGTCAGCTCCAGCAGCGTCAGCGAGGAAGCAAACTGCACATTCTCCAGCTTCACACCCTTCAGCGTATGAGAGGCCCCGGTTCCCTGAATACGCACATCCTTCACCACGGCATCCTCACCGGTGCCCGTAATGCTTCCGGAGAACAGCGTCACATCTTGCAGCGTGGCAACAGTGTCGGCGGAGCTAAGGCTCAGCCCTCCATCCAGCGTTACGCTACCCTTCACATTCATCTCCGCGCCGGGAGCCAGCACAATGGCACCACTAATGCTGCTGCTGCCCTCCGTCTCCAGAGTTGTGCCGGAAGCAAAAGTCAGGCTATACCCCTTGTGGTTAAGCGTGGCATCCTTTACCCGTACCGTAGCATCGGAGTACTCATGGACAGTAATACCTTGTCCCTTATACACCGCACCATCCTCCACACGCAGGCGTCCGCCGTACAACTTCGTCACCGCATTCACCTCAGAAGTGCGAGAATTCATAATTTCCTCTGCCGTCCCGGCACTGCCCTTCACCGCCAGCAAATCCGCCTCTGTGGTAGCACCGGTAAAGAGAATATCGCCCTTCTGCTTCTTAGCATTGTAATCAGCATTCAACGACACAGTATAACCACTGACGGTATAGATAGAATCTCGGAAGGTGATGCTCTTTCCCTCCGCAGCAGAGAGGGAGACCTCACCAGAGGCATGAATACTCCGCAATCGATAAGTACCCCCGGATAGCTCCACATTGCCGGCAAATTCTACGGAGCCATTGTTCCGGATATCCAGATTGCTATTGGTATAAATCGCCCCCCCGGTAAATTTGGTCATCTTGTTATCTCTGAAGATAACGTTATCATTATCATTCAACGAAATAGCACCATCCTTTCCCAAATAAATCGCTCCGCCACTGTTTTCGCTGAAGGTGACAGTGCCATTTTTGTTCAATGAGATGATGCTATGGGCACCACCATAAATGGCACCACCGGTGTTAGTGGCTTTGTTGGCATTGAAAGTCACTATGCCGTTATCATTAAGAGAGATGGAGTTTTTGCGGCCACCATGAATGGCACCACCATAAGAGGAAGAAGACGATGTGGCTACATTCCCATCAAATACAACTATACCATTATTATTCAGCGAGATGGGATTATCCAACCATCCACAAATGGCACCACCGTTTACATAGTTACGAGAAGCATGGTTATTACTGAATACGACCTTACCATTATCGCTTAACGAGATGATGCATTTGCTAGATCCGTAAATAGCTCCGCCATAGGAGGAAGCCACATTATCATTGAATATTACTTCATCATTGTTATTCAATTCAATGAGGTCATTACCCCTTATCGCACCGGCATAACCGGCATCGGCCTTATTACCGATAAATTTTACAATACCATTATTGTTCAGCTTAATGGTGAGTCCCAAAATGGCACCACCATTATCGGAAACGGTATTTTGGCTGAATGTTACCGAATCGTTGTTATTTATGGTAATTTTATCCCCCAAAACGGCACCGCCACTAGCATAGGAATATACAGGTTTTTTGGAGGAAGCTAAAGCCGCATTTTGCTCGAAAAGCAACATTCCGTTATTGCAGATTTCTATAGAGCTACCATCGTCCCCGTAAATAGCCCCCCCGTGGGCATAAATGGTGGAAGAGTCATAAGTGGCATTGCTGTTGTAGGTGAAAGAGACCTTGTTCCCAACGAAGCTCACCTGTTCGTTTTTGTTCAGCCTAATGGTACTATTTTCGCTTCCATATATAACGCCACCGTACACGCTGCCAACGGAGGAGGAAACTTCGTTTCCGCTAAAGTTCACATTCTTTAGTGCCACAAATTCCAAAAAATGGTCTGAGCTAACATTAAAGAGGCGGTATGTGTTATCTAGAAAATTTAAGGAATAAAGGGCATACGGTGCGCGACTTGTAAAATACCGAGACCCCACTCCCGAGTGCATGAGATTATCGCTCAATGCTTTTGCTTCAATATTCGTAAGAACTCGAAAAGCTACATGAGCAGCGGAAGTAGAATAGTCTGCCATGTCACGAAGGGTAATAACCTCCTGCTCAACGTTGTATTCCCCCGGAATGTTAATTTCCGTGGGAGCTGTGTATGCGGCGTACAAAGCAGAAGGGGCAATCACCATCATGCTCATGATGGCACGAAAGATGCAAGTAGGAAGATGCGGCTTCATGTTGCCCCTAGGCTAGCAGTTTCTAAAACCGCCGTCAAGCACAGAGAAAAAAAACAAACCGTAATATCAATCAAACAGACGTTTTAATCTTGGATAAATAATGATGTTTATCAGCAGAAAATAAATCTTATATCATCCTCTATCTGACAATTAAGAAGAAACACCATTTAGAAAACAGCAAAAGATATCGAAATCCATGAAAAGGCACAAGGAAGAAAAGACCTCACGGCCATGCCTCCGGGCCAGAGGTGCTTCCGAGTTTAATGGGAGGCTACCACGCCATCTCGTATAATGAGGGTGCGGTCTCCGCGGGCGGCGATGGAGGCATCGTGCGTGACGGTGACGAGGGTGCGGTTGCCTTCCTCGGCCAATTCGAAGAGGAGGTCCAGGATTTGTCCGCCGTTGCGGGAGTCGAGGTTGCCGGTGGGTTCATCGGCAAAGATGATGGCGGGGTCGTGTGCAAGGGCTCGGGCAATGGCCACGCGTTGTTGTTCTCCGCCGGAGAGTTCGTTGGGGAGGTGGTCCATGCGGTCGGCAAGGCCGACACGTTCGAGGAGATAGCGCACGCGTTCCGTGGCTTCCCGCCCGGCGATGGCGGTGGCAAGGGAAGCGTTCTCCAGAGCGGTAAGCTCCGGCATGAGCATGTAATTCTGGAAGATGAAGCCCATGAGGCGGTTGCGGAAGAGGGCGCGGGCGCGAAGGGAGAGGGCGTAGATATCTGTTCCCTCGATGATGACTTTTCCCTGCTGCGGGACTTCCAGCCCTGCGAGGGTGTACATAAGGGTGGTTTTGCCGGCACCGCTGGGGCCGCAAAGGAATACTTTTTCGCCACGGGTAATATGCAAATCGAGGCCGTGGAGGACTTCTATTTGCTTTTTGCCGATGGTGTAATGGCGGTGGAGGTTTTCTGCCCTAATCATGAGCGGGAGAGTTCGATGTTATCGATGAGGCGGACTTCGCCGAACCAAGCGGCAAGGGCTAAGAGAGCCAAGCGGTTCTCATCCGAAATGGGGCCAAGGGTGGCGGCATCCACCAGTTCCGCATAGTCCACGCGCACGCCGGGGATGGCACTCAAGGTAGCCTTGACGGCAGCACAGATATCCCCGGGGGCATCTCCGGCCGCATAGGCGGCACGGGCAGCCAAAAGGCTGCGGCGAATGGCCGGGGCGGCCGCGCGATGCTCTGGGCTGAGGCGGACGTTGCGGCTGGAAAGTGCGAGTCCATCGGCCTCGCGCACGATTTCTGCCCCATGAAGGGTAATGGGAATATCGAGATCGCGCACCATGCGGCGCAGGATGGCCAACTGCTGGTAGTCTTTCTTGCCGAAGATGGCATCCGTGGGCTGCACGAGGTTGAAGAGTTTGCAGACTACAAGGCACACGCCGGCGAAATGGCCGGGGCGGCTGGCGCCGCAAAGCACGGTGGAAAGGCAGGTTTCCTCCATAGCCATGGAGCGGTCCTTGCTGTACATGTGCCCGGGGGTGGGCATAAAGACGAGGTCCACGCCGCAGGACTCGCATACATGGAGGTCCTGCCGGGGGGTTTGGGGATAGGCGGCAAGGTCGCCGGCGTTATCAAACTGTACGGGATTGAGGAAGATGCTGGCCACCACGGTACCCTCGGCTCCCGCAAGGCGGCGAGCTTGGCGCAGGAGGGAGGCATGCCCCTCGTGCAGGGCACCCATGGTGGGAACGAGTACCACCGGGCCGCGGGCACGCAGGGGTGCAAGCATGGAGCGTAATTCTTCCTTGGTGTAAGCAGTCTGCATGGGTGGGATTCTACCACAATCCCCCCGCAGGTACAACCCGGATGACAGGAATGAGACAAAGGATGTGCGCCGGAAGGTTGAGAAATGTTTGAAATGGCACTTGGCAAGGGTGGCGCGAGTGTGGTAGCATAAGGCACATGAATAAGTTTCGCCTTCTCTTAATGATGGGGCTGCTGTCCCTCTATCCGGCGGCAGCTCAGATGCCGGAGCTGCTGATGGGGATTCCGGGGATGTCGGCAGCATCGCAAATTTCCGCAAGTGCTTCTGCCAGTGTGCAAAGTTATGCAGCGGGCAAGCCGTTCTGGGTGGCATTGGAGGTAAGCATCACGCCACCATGGCATGCGTATTACCACCGCAATCCCGGTACGGTGGGTGAGGGGATGACGGCGGAGTTGCAGGCGCCGGAAGGATTTACCGTCAAAGGGCCGTACTGGCAGGTGCCTACCCGCCACGAAGGGGTGACCGGAGTGGCATATGCCTATGAAAACCCCGTGGTGGTGTGGGAGCTGTGTGCGGCAGAAAATGCCCCGGCACAAGCAGAGTTCCGCATGAGCTGCACGGCGCAGACCTGCTCCGATGATGGGTGCAATCCGCCGGAAACACAGGAGGCAATCGTGATGCTCTCCGCCGGGGATGGCGCCGCCAACCCGGCGTGGAAGGAGCTGCAAAAGCAGGTGGAGGGGCCGGGCGATACGCCCACAGAGATTTCCGCCAGTCAAAAAGCGGATGCTGTGCAGCTGCATTTTACAGCGGAACCCGGGCTGGAGAAGGCTTATTTCTTCTCGGCAGATAACAGCATCTCCCCCACGGCCGCACAAACGCTGGCGGCAGATGCTTCCGGCACACACTATACGCTCACCCTGCCCCGGAACGATAACAGCGATTCGATGTACCCGGTGCTTGATGAAGCTACGGTGGGTAAGCCGCTGCCGCGCTTGCAGGGTACGCTCTGCTATGGCGCCCGACACTGCACGGTGGATGTGGAGCCGCAAGCCGCCCCGGTGGATTTGAGTATGCCGGAGGGGCTGGCTGCGCTCTGTTTCTCTCTGTTTCTGGGGGGGCTTATTTTAAATTTGATGCCTTGCGTATTCCCGGTGATTGGGCTGAAGGTGATGAGTTTTGTGCAAATGGGGGGCGGAAGCCGCCGCAGGATTTTTGCCCATTCCATGGCCTTTGTGCTGGGGGTGCTGGTATCGTTCTGGTTCATTTCTCTGCTGCTGATTGTGTTCTCTAATTTGGGGACGCTCTCTCAAACGCCATGGACGGAGTGGGCCGGGGCGCTGCTTCAGGATGCCGGCTCCGCCTCCCGCAGTTGGGCGGCATGGATGCAGAATCCGTGGATTGTGTATGGTATTCTCCTGCTGCTGCTGGTGCTGGGGATGAGTATGTACGGGGTGTTCGAAATCGGTGCTTCCATTACCGGTGCCGGGCAGGAGATGCAGCAAAAGGAGGGTTTTGTGGGTTCGTTCTTCCAAGGGCTCTTCGTGACGGTGGTTGCCACGCCTTGCAGTGCGCCTTTCTTGGGGGCAGCTATGCCGGCGGCCATGGCCTTGCCGGGGGTATGGATGCTCGCCGCACTCACTTTCATGGCACTGGGGCTCTCTTTCCCGTACATTGTGCTGGGGTGCTTCCCTGCTTTGGTGCAGAAATTGCCCGCACCGGGAGAATGGATGGAATCTCTCAAACAAGGGCTTTCCTTTGCGCTCTTTGCCGCCGCCGGCTGGATGCTTTATGTGTACCTTTCCTTCTGGCCGGTGGCAGAAAGTACGGAGACGATGTGGGTATACATGGCACTAGTGGTGTTCTGCGCGGCATTCTGGGTGTATGGGCGCTGGTGTTCCCCCTTCCGCAGCCGTAAGGCTCGGGTAACGGGGTTCTGCGTGGCGCTGTTACTGGGGGGCTTAGGATTCTGGGGCGCACGCCCCTACGAGGTCGATAAAGCAAAGCCGGAATGGCAGGCATGGAGTGCGGCTGCTATGCAGGAGGCACTGGAGGATGAACGCCCGGTGTATGTGGATTTCACGGCAAAATGGTGTGCCACCTGCCAAATGAATAAGAAGGTGGCATATTCCGATGAGGTGTACGCCCTGCTGAAGAAGGGGGATGTGCTGCTGCTGCGGGCGGATAAAACCAGCCCGAATCCAGAGATTGATGCCGAGATGCGCCGTCTGAATCGCAGTTCCGTCCCGGTCAATGCTTTGTACCTGCCGGGCAAGGAGCCGCTGGTGACCTCCGAGTTGCTTACGCCGGATTATCTGGCAAATTTCCTGCAGCAGCACTTGCCGCAGGAAAAGCAGGAAGATGCAGAGAATTAAGCTCTCCCGCCCGGAGTTTATGGATTTTACCCCCCAGGCCGAACAGCAAATTCTGCAACGCTTCGGCAAGCAGGCTTTGCGACCGGGGCAGCGGCGACTCATTGAGCTGGTGCTGTCCGGGCAGGATGCCTTGGGGGTGCTTCCCACCGGGCACGGAAAAAGTCTTTGCTACCAGGCTGCGGCCTGTTTGCTGGGGGGAACCACGCTGGTGGTATCCCCCCTCATCGCGCTGATGCGGGACCAGTGCCAAGCATTGCTGCAATGGGGTATCCCCGCCGCTCGCTACGATTCCACTCTGCCGGAGCCGGAACGGGCGGAGGTGCTGCAGGGGCTGCGCACCGGAGCGTGGCAAATTCTCTTTGTCGCGCCGGAATCGCTGGGGAATACCATCCTGTTGGAATTGCTGCGTGCCCGGCAGCTCTCCCTCATGGTAGTGGATGAGGCACACTGCGTTTCTGAATGGGGACACAGTTTCCGCCCGGATTATCTGCAACTTCCCGGCATTCGGCAGCAGCTCCGCCCCCGCAGTGTATTGGCTCTCACGGCCACCGCCACGCCCCGCGTACAGGAGGATTTGCGGCAGGCATTCGGCATTGCGGAGGAGGCTTGTGTGCTGCTCTCGCCCTATCGTTCCCATATCCGCCGTCTCTGCCGCAGTGTCGAGGACCGCCGAGCGGCGCTTCTGCGTTTCCTCCGCGAGGAGGAGACGCCCCTGCCCGCCATTGTGTACTGCCGCAGCCGGAAGGAAACGGAACAGGTGGCGCTTTTCCTTGCAGATGCAGGCTTTTCGACCGCGCATTACCATGCCGGGCTCCCGGCGGATGTGCGGGAGCGTTTGCAGGATGATTTTCTGGCCGGGCGGCTCTCGCTTCTGGTGGCCACTATTGCCTTCGGCATGGGGGTGGATAAGGCGGATGTACGCTCAGTCATCCATTACAGTGTTCCCTCCTCCCCGGAATCCTACTTGCAGGAATCCGGGCGCGCCGGGCGAGATGGTTTGCCTTGCACCAGTTTGGTTCTCCTGCATGGGGGTGATGTGACAGATGCCCGCAACCGTATTCGGGCAGCAGAGCCGGATGCAGAGGGTGTTCTGCGCGCAGTGCGCTGGATGCTGCCGCCGCTCCGCCGCGTGGTTTCCCTGTGGGAGCTGGGTACTAATTGCGATGTGCCGGAGGATGTGCCCACCCGTATTCTCCGGCGTTTGGAATCCGTGGTGGAGGTGGAGGCTCGGGGCTATAAATGGTACAAGGCAAAACCACTTTTCCCCATTTCCACCATTACGGACGGACGAGAAACGGATGAGGTGTCACGCCTTCTCTGGCTGAATGAACACCGGGAGGCAGAGGTGGAGGAGGCTGCGCTGGCTTGGAATTGCTGCTGGGAGGAGGCTCTCTCTTTCCTGCGAGATTGCGAGCAGGCCGGCGAATGGAAAATTTCCTTGCGACAGCAGGCTCTTTCCCTACGCACGCTCCGCCCGGTATCCGCCAAGGAGATTGCCCAAGAACTTTCCGATGCTTTTGCCCGCCGCCGAGCGGATGATGAGGCACGCTTAGAAACCATGCTCCGCATGTTCTCCGCCCCGCATTGTCTCAATCTTGCCTTGCAGGCGTACTTCGGCTTCCCGGTGGAAGCACCCGGCTGCGGGCATTGCAGCGCATGCCTTGGTTCCGCCCCGGCGCTGCCGGAGGCAGCCCTGCCGCCCATGCCGAACTTTGCCCCGGGGGATTTGCCGGATTTTGACAGAAATGCCCAAAGAAGGCGTTTTCTTCTCGGCATTGCCAGCCCGGGGCTGATGGCACGGCGATTGTGGGCGCATCCCTTGTACGGCTGCTGCGCTGCCCATTCCTGGGAACAGTTGGGATAAGCGGCCTTACCCTCGCATATGCAAAAAAGCACCCTTCCCAAGATGGGGAGGGTGCGCTGTGTAAAAATGGTGCTTGCCGGGCTTTTACCCGCGGCGGCGGCGGCCGGTGCTGCGCTTGCGGGTCGCTACGCGCTTGCGGCTGCTCGCTTTGCTGCGGCGTGCCACCTTGCTGCGCTTGGTGTATGCCTTGCCACGGCGCGCCACTTTGCCGCGCTTGATATAGGTTTTACCACGGCGCGCCAATTTGCGCTTGGGTGCAGCCTGATTGGGCACGTATTTGGGGACAGGCATCTTGGCATGATGCACAGCCTTGGCCAATGCGGCACGCTGCTCATCCGCACCGTAGTTGCGCCCATTCTGCGCCTCAAAGTACTTGCGGTAGGCAGGGTCGACATCGTTGAGGGTGGTTACCTCATCCGGGAAGTGGTAGTAGGCAAGCCCACTGTTCTGCTGACAAGCGGTGAACAAGACCACCAGGGCAGCAAGTAGGCAAAAAAGAAACTGGCTTTGACGGGACATGTTTTTATGGGATAAAGGCTCCTAAGACATTGAACGGCAGTTGTAAAAGATAACTCAGCAGCCCACCGACCATACTGCAAGAGCTGAGCAAAAACGGACTCAGCAGGAGGAGGAACATCTGCGCCGCGCGCTTAAGCCATGCTGTACAGAATGTTGTTGCCATGCTTGTCTGGATACTATGCGGGCGGTCCTCTCCCCTTGCTGAAGGGAGCATAGCATATGTTTACCCTCTTGCCAATACTAAACTTTGCTGAATTATTAAATTTTCTTTGCAAGAATTGAGAAGTAAGCGTAACATAATGCCATGAAGTGCATTTTTTCTGATTCTCGGGAAGAGCTCCGCAAGATGTTGGAGGATTTTGGCCACCGCCACCCGAGCCAAGCCCCCACGGTACAGGAGATGCTCCGCCGAATAAGCGAGCGGCATGATTGTTTCAGCCGCAGTGAGTTAGATGGTCATTTTACAGGCTCAGCATGGTTGGTGAACCCGGCAAATAATCGTGTTCTGCTCACGCTGCACCGCAATTTAAAACGCTGGATGCAAACAGGCGGACATGCCGATGGGGATTCATGCCTGCTTCGCGTTGCTCTGCGGGAAGCAGAGGAGGAAAGCGGCATTAGCGGTATTGTTCCCCTCTCGGCGGGTGTTTTTGATGTGGATATCCACGCCATACCCAACCGCCCGGACAGACATGAGCCGGCACACCTTCATTACGATGTGAGATTTCTCTTACAGGCTCCCCACGAGGAGTTTAGCATCTCCGATGAATCTGATGACCTAAAGTGGTGGAGTGCAGAGGAAATCCTGCAACAAGCCGATAGTATGGATGAATCCGTGCAACGCATGGCAAAAAGGTGGATGGAAAATGCTTGCTGAGGGCTGCTTTTCAGCGGAAAGGGCTTGCCTGATGCCTCCGGCTCTGATAGGATAGACTGCGCGATTATGCTCTTCGAAACCACACCATTAACTCCGCAAGGACGCTTATCCGCGCTGGAGGCTCTGTTTACCGAAGTGGCGCGGCGCAGCGCTCCGCAGGTGAAGGAGGGGCATGTACCGGTGGAGGTATTGGAGGCGTATGGCAATTTTGAGACACCCCTCAAATACACGCTGGAGGCAGCCATGAGCAGCAGCCGAGAACGCGAGCGCCTGAGCCACCTGCGAAAGATTGAAAAGCTCTTGCGAGAGCTGCCGGATGCGCTGATGCTGAGCCTGACAGCCGGGCCGGAGGAGAACTGGCTCTGCCTCTACCGAAAGTTGCTTTTACTGCACGAGCTGCTTACCGGTGAGAACTCCACGATTGAGGAGGAGGGATACCGGGTGATGATGCAGAAGATGGTGCATTTGGCGGAGACGGTGGCAAAATATGCCGCTGTGGAGATTAATGCGGCATCCATGTTCACGCTTCTGCTGATGCAGGTGGAGATGCAACGCATCAACCCACCCCGGAGACGAAGGGTTAAGCCCCGGAAGAAGCGTAAATCCAAGCGCAACACAAGAATGCGTCAGCGCGGAGCCTCCGAGGCGGCTGTCTCCTGAGCTGATGGCTCCGATTTGAAACTCTGCAAACAGCGTAGGGCGGCGGCATTTCCCTGCGCGGCCGCCTTTTCCCACCAGCGGCGAGCCTCCTCGCGGTTACGCTCGATGCCCACTCCCTGATAAAGGACAAAGCCATAGCGCAACTGCGCGGCGGCATCCCCCTGCTCTGCGCGGCGGCGCAGCTCATCATTCATAAGGGAAAGGCGGGCTTGTATTTCTGCGGCACTCAATGTTTTAGTGGCAGGCTCCGGGCGTTTTGCCACGTTTTCCTGCGGAGTGGCACCACGATGCACCCGCACCAACAGCGGCATGAGAAAGCTCACCCATGTAAGGCAGAATAAACACATAACCCACCATGGCATGGGCCTATTCCGCCGCAGTAAAAAGGGACGGGCACGCCCGGTACCACGGCGTTCGGCACGCGTTCTACCCCGGCGGGCGGACATGCGTACTCTGCGGCGCATGCCTGCCAACTCCGGGACCGCAGCATAACGAATTTCCCGCGCCAGACGTTCATCGTACAAGCGGCGTTCCTCCGCATCCCCCAGCACACGATACGCCTCCGCCACGAGTTTGAACTGCTCCTCTGCGGCGGCATCTCCATCGTTGTGGTCGGGGTGGTATTTTTTTGCTTTTTGGTAATAGGCACGTTTCAGGACCTCCGGGGAGGCATCGTGCGGTGCCTCCAGCAACTCGTAATAATCCGGGCGAAAGGGGGGGATACTCATTGCTGCACCTCCTGCTGCACAAAGGCACGGAAAAAATGGCGAGGCTTCCAGCCCGGTACCGGGCAGCACGCTGCTCCCTCCGGCAAGGCTGCCCCCCCCCTGCGAGAAGGCGAAGCGTTTTCCCGCGCCACGGGTACCCCCGTCCATGCGGCCAAGCAGGCGTATATATTTCCTTTGGTAAAAGTTTCGCCCACCACCTCGGCGCAGGTGCCGGGAGGAGCGGAACACAAGAGCAACAGAGCCTGCACGGCATCCTCCACATGCAGGTAATGCAGCAGGCGCGTATCTTCGCCGAAAAGGCAGGGTTCTCCGGCCAAATGGCGGCGCAGAAGCTCACAGCGTCCCGGTCCGTACAGTGCCGCCAATCGCGCCACTCTCCCCCCCCGCTGCAACACAAGCTGCTCCGCTTGCCGGAGGATGTCCGCAGATGGGGAACTTCCCCAACCGGCAGATAAAGAGCTGCAAAAAACTATCTCCGCAGTGGGGAACATGCGCTGTAAAAGGCGAAGGGGATGCAAATATGTATGCTCATAGCGTTCCATTTGCCCCCGGGTGGAAAGGCAGCAAAAAATCAGCGTGGGTGCCACTTGGCATGCGGCGGCACGAAGCACGGTCTCATCCGCCGCATCCCCATGCACCTCCGCAGGAGTGGTAGCATCTATACAAAGCACCCGCGCTCCGAGTCTGCGGCAGGCCTCTGCCAGCCGGCTTCCTAAAAAGCCATTCCCCAACACCCACACGTTGTGAGCTGCCGAAATCATGCCCGATAGCGGCGTATCAGCTCTGCTAATTCCAAATCTCCCGGGAGGGTAATCTTCAGATTAGCACCCACCTGCACTAAACGCGTGGCTACGCCTATGGCTTCCATGGCGGACACCTCGTCCGTAACATTCAAAGCATCCCGCTCCACAGCAGCATAAGCCCGTTGCAACAGAGGGAAGGAAAAAATCTGTGGTGTTTCCATGCCCCAAAGATGCTCGCGGCTTACTTTCTCCGGTAAGGTACAGGCGAAGGCATCTGCACGCTTCAGGGTATCCACCACCGGGTGGGCACAGGCAGCGGCGCCCGTTTCCCGGGCTGCCTGCAAGCAAGCTGCTATGCCGGCAGGGGTAATGAGCGGGCGGGCTCCATCATGCACTGCCACCATGGTAGTTTCCGGGGGCAAGGCGGCCATTCCGGCCGCCACGGAATGCTGCCGTTCTGCGCCTCCATCCACACGATGCACAGGTATGGAAAACTGAGCGGAGGAGAGCCCTGTTTCCTCCCAGCGAGAGGCGGGGCACACCACCACGACTGCGGCACACCCGGCCTCTACAAAAGCATCCACGCTATGCCGCAACACAGGCTTTCCGTCCAGAAGGGCAGCCAGTTTGTCGAATCCGGCACGGCGGGAACTCCCTGCTGCTACAATTATGGCACAAAACATGGACGTAAGGGAAATAAAATGCTATCTTAGCTCAAACGCGCAGCCACCATGGCAGAAAGCACCTTGCCGGGGGCTCTCCCTTCCGTGCGGGCTTGCATTTCCTTCATCACGCGCCCCATGTCCTTTTTACCGAAAGCACCCAACTCCGTCACAACGGCTTCCAATACCGGGCGAATTTCCTCCTCTGTCATCTCCTTTGGCAGAAAGGCGGCCAGAATGGCCATCTCCGCCTGTTCTTTTTCCACCTGCTCCGTGCGCCCGGCCTGAGTGTAGAGAGCGATGGCATCCTCTCGCTGTTTTATTTGCTTGCGTACCACGCTTTGCTCCTCGGAGGCAGAGATTTCCGCTCCCACGCTACCCTTAGCCACTTGGGCATTTTGCAATGCCGCCTTCAGCCCGCGAAGCGCCCCCAGAGCTACGGCATCTTTAGCGCGCATGGCCGTCTTCATCCCTTCCGTTATTTGCTCAGAAATTGTACTCATATCGTTTTTATTAAATACGCAGAACCGCGCGTACTCAAGGCGGAAATGCGGCATGGATGCACAAATTCATTGATTAAACAGCTTGAGACAGGTAGAATACCCCACATGAAGACGTGTCTGGGAAGCCTGTTGCTGGTTCCTGTTATCATCATTCTGGTGGTAACAGTCATCTACCATGCATCCGTCAACTCGGAACTTCGTTTCGAGCAGCGGGATACAAATGCCCAGTACATTAACACCGCACGCTCCTACCGCCCCCAAATTAAAGCTACCCCCAAACAAGCTGCTCCCCCCATTTTGGAAGAGCTGCAGAATGATGACACCGCAGAGGAGGTACAGCCGTGAGCAGCCCTCTGCAAGCACCTGTTATCGGCTATACACTGGGGGACCAAGCCGGTATAGGACCGGAGGTGATGGCCAAGGCGCTGAAGCATCTGCCCCCTGTGGCGGAATATCGCCTCATCGGCCGCCACATCTCCGCCACCCCGGGCTGCCCTACCGAGGATACGGCTCAAACTGCGCTGGAACATTTGGAACTGGCTGCAGAAGCCATGAAAGAGGGGCACATTGATGCCGTGGTAACGGCTCCCGTGTACAAGGAAGGGCTGCACAAGGTGGGTTTCTCTTTCCCGGGGCAAACGGAATTTTTTGCAGACAGGCTCGGTTCCCGCAATTACGCCATGTGCCTTACCGGGAAAAAGCTGACGGTGGCACTGGGGACCATTCACACCGCACTGGCAGATGTACCCAAGCTGTTGACGTGTGATGAACTGGTGCGCATAGGGCTTCTTCTGGCTCAATTTTTGCAACGCTCCGGGAAGAAAACGCCGCGCATAGCCCTTGCCGGTGTGAATCCGCACAATGGAGAAAACGGCGCCTTCGGGGATGAGGAGGCACGCATCGTTTCCCCGGCGGCGGAGCAGCTGCGCCGCCTGATTCCTTATGCCCGGATTTCCGGTCCCTGCGTACCGGATTGCGTGTACAGGGATGCCGTTCAGGGGCTGTACGATGCCGTCCTTGCTCCCTACCACGACCAAGCTCTCATCCCCCTCAAACTTGTCGACTTCGATACGGCTGTTAACACCACACTCGGCCTGCCGAAATTACGTGTAAGCCCCGACCATGGAACAGCGTTCAACATTGCAGGTAAAGGCATTGCATCCCCCAAAAGCACCATCTGTGCTTTTGAACTGGCCTATGCTTACACACTCTCCGAGAGGGGGGGCTCCCCCACCCGGTAAAAATTTGTGTCTTCCCCATAAAAAGTCTTGCTAACGCATGGGGAAATATGGTAGCATCCGCCCATGCCGCGCCCCGGGGCTCGGCATCCTTTCATAGTATACTGAAATTTTCCGAAATTCCTTCACATGACTAAACTTTTTTCCAAAGCGCTGAGTGCCGTAGCTGCCGTTGTCATGGCGGCTACCGGGCTCCCCGCCATGGGCGCACACAACCCCGATGCCACCAGCAGCGGGTTTGTGCTTCCTGCCGCCCCCAGCCGCAATGCCATGCCGGATCGCCGCCTGCCTAACCTCGGGCGGGATAAGCACAGTCTGCCGTTCTACCACCCCCGCCAGTTGAACCGCATTGTCCGCACCACGGCTTACACACACTCCGAGAGTGACCATGTGGGCTATGGTCCCCGCAATGCCGTGGGTACGTACCTGAAGTACACGGACAAGGTACGCAGTGCTGCTGCTGATTGGTCCGTTTACCCTCTGGGTACCAAATTCCGCATCAAAGGGCAGCCCTATGTCTACGTTATTGATGACTACGGCAGTGCTTTGGTCGGCACGGGCACGATTGATATTTACCAGCCCAGCAAGGCACTGATGCGCCAGTGGGGGCGCCGCATCGTGGAAATCGAAATCATCCAGTGGGGGTCCTCGCGTCTGAGCATGCAAAAATTGGCGGACCGCCGCGGCTACCGCCATTGCAGCGAGATGTATGCATCCCTGCAAGAGCAAAGCCGCCACCGCCGCCAAACCCGCCGCTAAGCCGCTGCCATCAAAACAGATTTTCTCTCCACCGCCCGCTTACCCGGGCGGTGTTTTTTTCACCCGGGCAGTAGTACCGGGCATGGAGATATACCCTTGACAGTTGGTAACATCTGCGGTAATCTCTCAGCAGTAAAATTCATCCCCTCCCTTCCCGACTATGCAGCAGCTTATCGAATCGATTGGAAAATACCTTCTGGCCGCCGTTTCTCCCTTAATTCGCCATCCGGAGAATGCCGAGATGCGCGTAGCCAAGGGAACGGAGGGTAATATGGTACGATTCCGGCTGGTGTTGGAGCAGGCGGATGTGGCTCGCGTCATCGGCCGTAACGGCATGACGGCATCTGCCATACGCTCCTTGGCTAAAGCCGCGGGCGAGAAACACGGCATCAAAGTAGTGGTTCACATTCTCTCTCGGGAAGAAGCCGAGGCGGATGCCGCCGTGTAACGGCCACCCCCATGCAGGAGCTTTTTGCAGAAAATCCGGTGCCCGCAGCTCTTGCCGCGCGGGTATTGCTGGATGGGATGAATGACATGGTGCTGGACTATGCCATTCCGGCAGGGATGGAGGGGGTGCAGCGCGGAAGCCGCGTGGAGGTACCCCTGCGCGGGAGGCACACCACCGGCACTGTGCTGGCATTGGCCGCGCCGGACGAACGCTGGGCTAACCACCTAAAACCCCTGCGCCGCCTTATTAGCGAGGAGCCTACCATCTCCGCCTCTTTGCTGGATATGGCCGAATGGGCCGCGCGCTACTACGCCGTGCCGGTGGAGCAGCTTATTCGCTGCATTGTGCCGGAACCGGTGCGCCAAGAGAGGCACAATGAAAAAACCTGCAAAATTCTCGTTCTTCAGGATTGGCCGGATGCAGATACCCTCAATAAACTCAACAGCCGGGCACCACGGCAAGCTGCCATTCTGCGCTACCTGCATGCCAGTCCGGATAAGAAGGCGCTTTTGTCAGATGTGGGAGGTTCCCCCGCCCTCACCCCGGCGCGAGCTTTGCAAAAACAAGGCTGGCTACGCATCGAGGAGGAAGCCCAACACCGCGACCCCGCCGGGAACGAACAATTCGCCCCCAGCACTCCGCTGGAATTAAATGAGGAACAACAACTTGCCCTGCAAGAAATTATTCAGGCGGTGGATGAAACGGCCACCCGCCCGCTCCTCCTGCAAGGCGTTACCGGCTCCGGCAAAACTGAGGTTTACTTGCAAGCGGCTCGGCATGCTCTGGAATGCGGTAAAGGAGTGCTGATTCTCGTGCCGGAAATTTCGCTTACCCCGCAAACGATGGCACGCTTCAAAAGCCGCTTTGCGGATATTCCCGGTGCAGTGGCTATTTTGCACAGCGCTATGAGCGATGGTGAACGCTTTGATGAATGGCACGCCATCCACCGTGGAAAGGCCCGCATTGCTATTGGCCCCCGAAGTGCCCTTTTTGCTCCCATTCGACATCTGGGGCTCATCATTGTGGACGAAGAGCATGATGCCTCCTACAAACAGGAAACATCCCCGCGTTACCACGGCCGGGATTTAGCCGTTCTCCGAGCCCATTTGGAAGGAGCCACCGTGGTACTGGGCTCGGCCACGCCCTCCCTCGAATCCCTGCACAACGTCCGCCTCGGCAAGTACAAACTCCTCCGCATGGATAAACGGGCAGATGGACAGCGCCTACCTTTAACCCGTGTGCTGGATATGCGTACAGAACCCAAGGATAAACGCTACTTGGGCATTCTTTCCGAACGCCTTCGCATGGCTATCGAGGAACGTCTGGGCAAGGGGGAACAAACTATCCTGCTCCTCAATCGCAGAGGTTTTGCCCGCGCCTTGCAATGCCCGGATTGCGGGTACTCCGCCCAGTGCGAACACTGTGCCCTCCCCATGACTTATCATGCCACGGAAAACCGTTTGGTGTGCCACATTTGCGGCTTCCGCGCCGTGGTACCGGGCTGCTGCCCGGAATGCCGCTCCAAGGGCATTCTGCTGGAGGGCTACGGCACACAAAAAGTGGAGGCGGTGTTGAGACGCTGTTTCCCGCAAGCGCGCCTGCACCGTGTGGATGCAGATGTAACTATCCGTAAAAATGCCCTGCGAGATATTCTGGATGATTTTCGGGCACACAGGACGGATATATTACTGGGTACGCAAATGATTTCCAAGGGGCTGGATTTTCCCGGGGTAACGCTCGTGGGGGTGCTGAATGCGGATCTGGGTCTGAACATTCCCGATCCGCGTGCCGCAGAACGCACCTTCCAACTTCTTACCCAAGTGGCAGGCCGCGCAGGCCGCGGCGATTTGGATGGGGAAGTCATCATCCAGACTTATTCCCCGCAGGCGGATTGCATCCAATATGCCCGCAGACACGATACTGACGGCTTTGCCGAAACAGAGCTTGCCCTGCGGCAACAAATGAACTTCCCCCCCTTCTGCCATATGGCGGTACTCACGGTACGCTCTCCGCAGGAAGAGCTGGCTCGCCTCGCGGCAGAAACTCTTTACTCCCGCCTATTGGCTGCACTCCCCCCCAATATCCAAATAAGCACGCCCCTGCCCGCACCCTTGCCCAAAGCGCATGGGCAATTCCGCTACCAATGCACCCTCAAATCCCCCACGGCTCGCACCATGGCAGATGTCTGTGCCCGGGAAATTAAGGCGCTTGCCGCCGGAGATGATGTGACGATAGTACTCGATATCGACGCTTACAGTTTTGTATAACGTAATGATTGTTATCTATATTGCGTTGACGCATTGATTCTAACGCAATAGGATACCCAACATCATGCCCGGTCGTGGCATGATGTTTCTCCCCCGGCAGGAAAAGTGATGTACAGCTCCTGCGCTTCCCCTTTGAACGCGCCCCTTCGGGGGATAGGCGGCGCCCCCCCAACCCAATGCCCACATTCCATGAAATTACACTTACCCCTGCTATTGCTGCATGCCCTGCTGGGTAGCAGCTTTGCCGCATATACCGATCAGGATGGCACACGCACCTATACCGGCAGCGGCAATACCAATATCAACCTTACCAATATGCCGGGAATCAGCGCTCTGGTGTTCGATATGAATGCCTCCGGCAGCAACTATTTCAACAGCGGAAACCAGAGCTTTGCCGGAGATGTCACCATCGGTAATACTGAAACCACGCAGGGGCTCATTATCAACAACGGCTACGCCGGGCAAACCATCACCTTCTCCGGGAATATCTCCGGCAATGGCAGCATTCTCAAAACAGGCGCCCCGCCCAAGGGCATGAGCCTCCATTTCTCCGGAAATATGGAGAATTTTACCGGGAATATGGAAGTGGATGGCAATTCCGGCATCATTCTCGGTAATGCCTCTACAAGCCTCATATGCAATGCCGCTACATACAACTTCAGCAACCTAGCCCTGCAAGGGGATACCACCTTTTCCGGGAGCGGCAGCATTGGAAATCTCAGCGGCAATACAGCCACTTTATCCCTCACAAGTACAGCTAACCTCTCGCTGGAAGGCACCATCCGCCTAAGCCAAGCCATTTCCAATGCCGGTTCCGTTAGCTTTGGTTCCAATGTTGTTTTGGATTTATCTGCTCTCACTCCCCAAAATCAGGTATACACCATCGTATCCGGGGGAAATTTAAGCGGATTCACCTCCCTCTCGGAGGAATCAAACATCACAGGATACGAAGATTTTGGCACAACGCTGACTTTTCAACCGGACGGAACCATATCCATTACGAAGGACAGCAATCTGCGTACTTGGAGCGGAGGGGCACTCACATGGCAAATCGGTAGTCTTTTCGATGGGAACGAGAGCTATTCCAATGGAGATTTTGTTCTCTTTTCCGGGGTGTCGGAAGTTGTTCTGGGAACAAATATCGATACAGGAGGCATCAACATTACAGAGGGAGCCGAAGTCTCACTGAGAGGAAATGGTAACACACTCAGCAATAATGGACGCCTAATTATTAACGGAACTTTATCCTTGCAGGATTCTGCTCTGGCAGCCCCGGCGGAGGCGGAAGGCAGCGGTACTCTCTCTATCCAAGGGAGTGAGGTGCAGCTCGACACCTTCTCCACTGCAAGCACCGCCACACTAATGCTGGAGGTAGCTCCGCAAGCTGCTCTGGTGCTGAATGGCGGCAGCACGCACTTTTACAACACCTCCGCCATACAGGAGCATGGAAGCATCTCTCTGGAAAACAGTGCAACACTCCTTTTGGATTTGAACGGCAGAGCCGGTACGATTACCGCCACCATGGAAACCCTCACATTGGCGAACAACAGTACCTTCCTACTAGGGTTCAGCACCGGAGGCAAATCCTTTCAGGTGGACAATTTGCAAGTATCCGGGAATACTACTTTCGGTGCACGCAACACCGGGGATTGCGGCATCATTACCATTGGCAAGCTCGTTTCCGAAGGCAGTGGTAACACCCTCGTATTAGCCTCCGGAGTTCCTACCTCCAAACACAACATTTTTCATTTGAACGGAGGCAGTTTTAGCGGCACAATAGAATTGAGCAGCTCCGACGGAGGCACCGCTAGTTTGCGGCGGCCGGTAATGAACATCAGTGCAGAAAGTGTAGCTGCCAATGCGGTGCTGAACTTCTCGGAAACTGCTGCCAAACCCACACAGTTCGGCTTAGGCATAGGCGCCCAATTAGTTCAATTGGGAGGCATTGATACTACGCTTGATAACACCGATTCCCTTACCATTTTCTCCGGAGCATGGAGTCAGTCCAGCAATCGCCCCTACACATCAGACTCCACGGTACGAACGATTCAATTGATGTCTCCCCAAGGGTGCGATTACAGCACCAATGCCCTGCTTCTGGAAAATCTCAATCTCCTAAAATCCGGAGAAGGGACACAACGATTCACAGGAGATTTATCTGCTATGAACGGCAGCATCCAAGTACAAGCGGGACTACTGGAACTCTCCTCCGCAGGGGCAGCCGGCACTATCTCCCTAGCAGAAGGATGCACAATTATCATCACCGGGGGCTGGCTCCTCGGCAATGGGCAAACTTTAGAGGTAAAGGGAAATGCCACTATGGGAAATCCACTTACGCTGCAAGTCGGCACCTTGCAACTCCAAGGAACACTTTCCTTAGATGACCATCCTCTCACGCTGGATGCTACGGATAAAACAACTCTTGTGCTCGATACGCCCTCCCTCGGGGAACAGGTGTTGTTCTCTAACGTATCTGCATTGGAAGGAAGCACGCTCTCTGCCGATTCTGTTTTGGGAGATTTTTTTGTTGTGGATGACCCCAATTTGGCGGCATCGTCCATCGTTTTTGACAATAATGAATTAAAGATAATCATCAGCAATGCGGATACGCTCTACTGGGAAGGAAATAGTGGAAGCAGCTGGGATTCCGTCTCGTGGTCAGCCACGGATGGCAGCTCTGCAAGGCTCTCTAACTTTAGTCCCGGGAAAAAAGCCGTTCTCTCCGGAGCCGCTCAGGATACGACCATTCTCGTGAATGCTGCTACGGAAGCAGCAGCCCTCACCGTGCAGCAAGGCAACTATGTTCTGAGCGGCAGCGGAAGCCTTTCCGTGGCCGGAGATATTCTCGTGGAAGAAGGGAAACTGACATTGGGAGTCCCCACGGAAGCCACCATGCTTCAGGCAGAAAACGCCGGTGCGGTGCGATTGCAGGAAACAGCCACGTTTGAGCGCATTTCGGGCGGACAAATTGAAGCTCAGGCAGCCTTAAACCTCCAAACCGGCGCCAGTACCACAGAGCAATTAAGCAGCACAGGCGGACTGTCTCTTGGTGCCACGGCCACATTAGCAGTAGAGGGGATGCTCAGCATTGGTGGAAGCATTGCACTTGCCGGTGATGATGGGACGGCAAGCACGCCCATCATCACCGCAGGGAGTCTCACGCTGCTCTCCGAGCTTATGGAGTGGGATGTTAGCCCGCTCATGCAAAAACAAGCCGGCAAAAGCCTCCTCCTGCAACTCGCCCAAGGAAGCAACAGCCCCGCGCTAAGCATCAACGGAACAGGAATGGCCAGTACCAGCACGGATGGGGGGCTATACACTTACACCCTTGCTTGGAGCAACAACGGCACCATGCTTTCTCTTATTACCACAGTGTTGCAAAATGAGTGGATAGGTGATATTTGGACTAACGCCGCTTCCTGGAGCATGGGATTTGCCCCCACAGCGGAGGGAGAAGCTGCTTTTCTGGGCAATGGGAATGCCATCGTCAATCTTGGCGGGGCAAGCCCTCGTGCCGGCACACTCACCGTGGAGAGTCCGGAGAAGGATTACACCCTCGTCAATGGCTCACTTTCCATCAATTCCATGCAGCTGAACAGTGGGGCATTCACCATTGCACCCTCGGCTCAACTCTTTGCCGGACAGCTCAATGGAGAGAGTGGCACTCTGGGCGGCACTATCACTATTTACGGTTCCGGTGGCGATTTCAGCGGAACGTATTCTCGAGCCACAGTGCAAGTGGAGGGCGGCACCCAGAGATTAGCCCCGGCGGAAGGTCTCACCATCGCCGGAGGTGAAGGAACTATTCAACTTTACTACGACACGGATGCTCAAATGGATGCCATGCGGCTGACCGGCGCAAATGTCGTACTGGAACGTACCACCGGCAGTACGCTCAGCCTTTCGGACACGTCCTCCATAAGAGGCGGTAGCCTCACCTTCCTCATGAGCGGAGAGGAACTGGGCAGCAATATCATCCTTGGCACACTGAATATGCAGGAAAGCACCCTTTTTCTCGGGGCGGATGCCTCCACCACCCTTCTTGATGTGCGCGGGTATGGGGATACAGTGCTGGCCGTAGTGGGAAGCGGAGAGACCAGCAGCACCCAAGTGCAGCTGCAAGGCCCCGTGTTCCGAAAGTATTTTCGGGCAGCAAAAGTGGAAAACGGAGTGGTTACAGCCCGGCGGAACAATGGATATGTGCAGGAGATGCTGGGGGCTCATACGCCCAATGGCAAAGCCGGCGCCTCCTTGCTAAACGATGTTTTCATTTCCCAAAACCCACAATACTCCCATCCCGGCAGCATCCTGGCCACTCTTCTGAATGCTGTGGATAAGCAAGAGCTGGATGACCGCACGGCAGCAGCCATTGCGGGTGCCGGCACAGCCATGTTAGGAGCAGCACTCAATGGAGATGTGCAGCGGCAGTTACACAGCATCCGCAATCGCACCTCCACCATGGGAGTGGACCAAATGGTAGAGCATCCGGACATGCCTTACTTCAATGCCTGGATTCAGGGCGAATATGACTATGCCGAGCTGTCCTCCGATGGCACATATAGCGGCTACAGGAGAAACCGCTGGGGCGGCACTCTGGGGTGCGATGCGGACTTTACCCCCGAATGGGTGGCCGGATTGGCTTTTACTGCCATGCAGGGTGATTCGGACGCCCGAAGTGCCGATGATGCTCAGGGGGAATTGGAATCATACTATTTGAGCCTTTTTGCTCGCTATGCCGCAAGAGCATGGACTCACACCTTCGTTGCCACCGTGGGGCAAGCAGAGGCAAAACTTCATCGTACGGTGCGTTTTGGGGAAGGGCTTTATCACAGCACCGGCAGGACAGATGGTAAGGCTTTTGGCTTTCTGTACGAGTTCGGAAGAGTATTCGCCCTCGATGAACATGCCGAGACCTGCCTCCAGCCCATGGCCAACATTGCGCTTCGCCACAGCAGTCTCGATGCCTACAAAGAACATGGCAACGAGGCCTCGCTCCATGTAGATGCCCGGAGCATGACTTCGCTTGATTTAGGACTGGGCGCAAGGCTGCAATCCATTGTGGGGGAGAGTATTTATAACAGGAGTGCTGTCTTGGAGCTGCGCGCTCTGCTCAAGGGTACACTGGGGGACCGCCGGGCGGAAAGCGTGGTGCGTTTCCTGAACGCCGATAAGCACGCTACATTGCACAGTACAAAAGTCGGTGCTCTGGGGATGGAACTGGGTGCCGGCTTGGCCGTCCCTATCAGCCAATCGGCAGGCTCTCTCTTTCTGGACGTCTCGGCGGAACTACGCAGCCACACCTCGCAAATAAACGCCACTGTGGGTTATAGGTTACCATTTTGAAAATGAAAGCCACCCCTAAAGAAATCCCCGCCACATTCACTGTGGCGGGGATTTCTTTTAGGAAAACACCTCAAATGAAGGTTCGAATAACGGCTTTGTCTCGCAAACGGTCAATCCACTGGCGGTAGCGTTTTTCGCTCTTCTTACGGCGTACCGCATCGTCCACCTTCTGCTTCACCTCCGGATCGGATAGCGGTGCGGCAGCAGCCAAACGCTTACTGCGAACCTTTACAATCGTGAAACCGGCAGGATCCAACAAGGGACCTACAAGCTGCCCACGCTCTGCCGCAAACACCACGTTGGCAAATTCCACAGCCAAATCGCTACGGCGCAGCTCCGGCCAGCGGCCACCATCCTCCGCATGAGCATCGCGGGAGTGCTGCCGCGCAGCATCCGCAAAGCTAATGCTGCCCTTCTCAAGCTGTTCCTTCAGCCCGACTGCCAAGTTGTACTGGGCTTCGGGGTCCAACATAGGATTCTCCGGGTCCATGGCGGGGATGAAAATCTTATCATAGGAGATAGCATCTTTCATAATATCACGATAATCTGCGCGGGTCGCAGCATATTCTTCCTTAATTTCATCCGGGGTGGGCGGGATGCCGCGCTCATAACGGGCACTTCGCATGGAAGATACGGTGATTTCCTTACGCACGGAATCGCGATACTCGCTGTACGTCATCCCGCTCTTACGCAGGCTACTCAAAAATTCATCCCGATCGCCATTGAACTGGTAGAGAACTCGGCGGCTAATCTCATCCTCCACCATGTCCTCCTTCATCATGTACCCCTTTGTCTCGAACTCGCTGAGTACGAGTTCACGCTCAATCAGGTCATCCATCACGGCTTTTTTAGCCTTCACCAGCTCGGAATTAAAGCGGGGACCCTGCCGGGGATACAGCAGCATCAACTCGCGGAAATAGGGAATCAAACGTGCACGCACTTCGCTGGAGGTAATCGGGCGTCCATTCACTGTAGCGGCAATGCGGTTCACCACGCCTCCTTTGGGCGCAGACCCCTGAGCAGACACCTCTAAAGGCAGCGTCAACATGGCCAAAATAATGGCGACGAAACGGCAGATGGGTTTCATATGCCCATCATCATACTGCACTTTAGCACCAGCTGCAATCTACTTCTTTGTCAACGATGGAATTTTATGCTCGCCAACAAATAAAATCCATGTTAATTTGGGAGAGTTAAGCAAATTTACTTTTCACTATGGCAATCAAATTGTTCATCCCCGGTCCGACGATTGTGTCGGAAGACATTCTTCAGGAAATGAGCCTACCGATGATTGGTCACCGCTCCAAGAAAGCATCCGAAATCCAGAAGCGCATTTCCGACAACATGCAGAAGGTACTTTTCACGGAAAATCGGATTTTGCTCTCCACCTCCTCCGGCTCCGGTCTTATGGAAGGAGCCATTCGCTCCTGCACAGCGAAGCGTGCGGCCGTATTCTCCATTGGTGCCTTCGGTGATAAGTGGTTCAAGATGGCCAAGGCTAATGGTGTTCCGGCGGATAAGTTCGACAGTGTGATGGGCGAACCCACCACCGCCGAAATGGTGGATGCCGCGCTCTCCACCGGCAAATACGATGTGCTGACGGTAACCCACAATGAGACCTCCTCCGGTATTCAAAACCCGGTGGAAGAAATTGCTGAGGTGATGAAGAAATACCCGGATGTGGTGTGGTGTGTGGATGCGGTTTCCTCTGCCGCAGGCTCCAAGATTGAAACGGACAAGCTCGGCATTGACGTACTGATTACCTCCACCCAGAAGGCTCTGGCCCTGCCTCCGGGCTTGGCACTCTGTGCCATGAGCCGCAAAGCATACGAACGCACCGCCGAGGTGGAAAATCGCGGTCTGTATTTCGACCTCCGCACACTCTGGGATTTCATTGACAAGAAGAATTACCAGTACACCTCCACCCCCTGCCTTTCTCTGATGTATGCACTGGACAAGCAGCTGCAACACATCGTGGAGGAAGAAGGCATCGAAAACCGCTTTGCACGCCACGAGCAGATGGCCGAATTCACCCGTGCTTGGGCAGATGAATACTTCCGTGTATACCCGAACCGCAAATACCTCTCCAAGACGCTGACGGTGATTGATTCCCATTCCAAGGGTTCCGATGAGATGATTTCCATCCCCGAACTCAATAAATTCTTGGCAGAGCGCAATATGCAGCTGGGTAACGGATACGGAGGCCTTAAGGACAAGACATTCCGCATTGCCCACATGGGCGAACTCACCATGGAACACATGAAGGAAATTACCTCCGCCGTGGTCGACTACCTCCGCAGCAAATAACTGCAAAGGCGAAGAACATACCTTTTCCCCATTTCCCGCAGCTGCATCTTGTGGCTGCGGGATTTGCGTTCTTGCACTCACATCCCGGGGAATGCAGGCAGTTGCGCCCTCTGAGCCCACCATTGAGCCACCGTATCGGCCACCGGAATACTTAAGCCGCACGGCAATTTACCCACCCGGTAGGCTTGCTCCAGCAGCAGGCAAGCCTCCTGCTGTCCGGCACGCCCCATGCGGTGCAAATCCACAGCCGCAGCATACTGAGCCTCGTGCCTGGAGATATCCACTGTGGGATTACGCTCCTGCAACCAGAGCAACAAGCGAATACAAAACAGGGCATCCTCCCGGCTCTGCATAGCGGCATGCCAACGCACCCACGCCTGAGGGAGAACTACTCGCCCTGTTTGCAGGATAAGGCCACTCTCCGCCGCAGCTCCGCTACCATTCCACACCTCTGCAAAAGCAGCCGGATCCAGAGTAACGGCACCTTCCGGAGCCAATGGCTCACTCGCCCCCCACAACGCCGTGGAGAAACAAAAGGAGACCGCCGCCCCCTGCATCAGCGCTGAGCGGAACGGCGAGCAAAGGGATGTGTGATGATGGTCCATGCTTCCTGCAAACCGGAAGAAATAAAGTACGGCTCATTCTTCAACGCCTCCATCTGGAGGTTTATTTTATTCTGAGCCACCGAGAGAGCCTCCAACTGAGCCACATTACCGTTCATAATAGGAGGCAAGGGAGAAAACATCTGCTTGAGCTTCTTGCTCACCTCTTTGGCCGATTTCTCATCGTCCACCTGCCGCAACAAATCCGCACCTTGTACCAACGCCTCCATTTCCTTGTTGATGACGTTGGCTAACCCCTTTTCCGAGAGAGCGCGCGGTCCGTTTCCACGACGTTTGATAGAGGCCTCATCCAAATCCGCCATCAGCGGCAGAGGAGCCAACAAACTTACAGCAAGAGAGAACAAAATCAGATGGCGCTTTCCGGGCATGCCCGCATCATAGCACAAGAAATCACGCCCTGTCAAATAGCAAATAATTGACAAAGCACCGCACCGGGAGTATCTTCCCCCCATGAACGATAGCGAGAAAGCCCTGCACTACTTCCACCAAGGATTCAACTGCGCCCAATCTGTCTTTGCAGCACTAGCTCCCCGCCTGAATCTTACAGAGGAAACAGCCCTGCGGCTGGCCTCCGCTTTCGGTGCCGGGCTGGGACGCATGCGCGGCACATGCGGAGCCTTCTCTGCCCTGTGCATGGTGGCCGGTGCGCGCTATGGCAATCTGAGCGGCATCCCGGAGGATAAGGAGCGTATCTTTAGCCTCACGCGCCAACTGGCGGAGGAGTTTAAGGCGGAGTTCGGCAGCCTGAACTGCCGGGAATTACTGCATTTGGAGGAGGAAATGGAAAACTCTGCGCGCCCCTCCGTACGCACGGAAAGCTACTATGCCTCCCGCCCCTGCGAACACTGCGTGGCATTCTGTGCGAAACGAGCCGGGCAGCTGTTGGAAAGTTAGTTTGCCCGGTCGCATGCCTTGTGCCAGAATGCTCAAAGCATGCATTCACACCCAGACTCATCGCACTCGTTGTGGTCCTTCTCCTTGGTATTTCTGCTGGTTAGTTTTAACCTGCGGATGTCCTTTGCCGCAGCAGATCCCTTGCTGGTGTTTCTCATGCGGGAGCTGCATCTTGGCATTAGTTCCGGCACTCTTTTCGGGCTGATTCCCATTATTGCTTTGGGGCTTGCTGCGCCTTTGGGAGCGTGGCTTTGCAATTTTATCCGTCCCCGCCGTCTCATTACACTTTCCATGCTCGTAGCGCTGGGTGGCATCCTATGGAGAAGTTACGGCGCCCTCCCCGGTCTCTTCGGCGGAATGCTCATTATCGGCCTCGGCTTGGGTGTGACGGGCAGTGTCATTCTAGGCATTGCCCGGCAAGTAGTACCCACGAAAAATCTTCCCCGGCTTATGGCAGGATATACAGCCTGTGTCAGCCTCGGTACAGCGGCAGGCAGCGGTGCAGCGGACCCGGTGGAACTTTGGCTGGGAAATTGGCAGGAAAGCCTTTTATTCTGGGGGCTCCCACTGCTGTTTGCCACCATTTTGTGGCATTGGCATGTGCACCGGCACCCCAGCGTGGATGTGTCCCGGCAAAATACGGTGCATGCACCGCTCGGGCACTGCTTGCGGCGCCGCAAAGCATGGTACATCACCTTTTTTTATATGTTCCGCGTAGCCGGTAACTGGCTGCTCACAGTTTGGCTTGCCAGCCTCATGCGAAAGCGGGGGCTGCCGCTCGTGGAATCCGGCATGGTACTGGCTATTTCCACCCTCTGCCAAATTCCCGGTGCGCTCCTCACCCCGCACCTGCTCTCGCGGCTCAAGAGCCACAGCGGGAGCTTACTTCTTATCATCATGCCCTTGGCTGTAACGGCTTGCAGTATGATGCTATTAGCTCCGCTCAAGTGGTGGCTTGCCGGAGCTGTTTTATTTGGTCTTTGCTCCGGTATCATCTTCGCCATGGGGATGACCTTTATCATCCTCAACGCAAAAGGAGAAGCGGATACACTAGCACTTTCCGGCATGGCTCAAGGCATAGGCTTTATAGGAGGAGGTTTACTGGCATGGTGGGGAGGAAGCCTTGCCCTGCAACAAGCCGCACCCCATTATGCCATTTGCCTTCTTTATGCTTTATTCACACTGGGAGGCCTTATCAACGGCTGGAAATCCGCACCACAGGCGGAAATATAACACATTTTTCCTGTCAGGGAACAATTTGTTGTTTGCCAGACTGGAAGTTTTATGCTATCCTCATGCTTGATTAGAATTTCCCATCCCAAACCATGAAGCACTCTGTTCTCATTCTGCCTCTTCTCGCATTAACCGCTGCATTCTCCCAAGCAGCCACCGTATACACCATACATCTTGTTTCCTCTGAAAAATTTACGGACTGCTCCATCCTTTATGCTGCAGAATCCACCAAGTTTCGCGGCAAGGATAGTTCCGGCAAAATGGTAACAAAGGAAGTTCCGTCCTCCCACATTGTGATGATGAGGGAAGTGGTTGTAGAGGAGAAACCGGCACCGGAGCAGGAAAAGGAACCAAGCACGGATGCAACACCTACAACAGAACAGACAGCACCCGAAGCCAACGCCGAGACACCTGCAGCACCCGCAGCTACGGAGGCCAAGCCAGAAGAACCCATTGCCGACGGCAATATTGCCCAAAAAGAAGGCGAGCAGAAAGCCAAGGACGTTACCCTGCGCCTTCGCACCAAACTGGCAAGCATTGATGAGGGGTTGGCATCTATCACCAAGCCCAGCCGCTCTCTGGTAACCCGGGCTAATGCTACCAAAACCCGAGTTTCCCGCCGTTTGGAAACCATGGATAAACTCGCACTGGAGGTAAGTGCCCTCCAAGAACAGTTCAACCAAGCCGGGGCAGCAGATTACCAATTCACCATCGTTACCCCGGAGCAACGCGATGCCTATGTGCGCGATGCTCAAGCCGCATATAAGGCCATGCGCGTGGATATGAAACAGAAAAAGGGACGCCGCAAAGTGGGTGGTCTGGATAAATTCGAAATCATGCGCGAGCGCTATCAAGGCATCCCCGAATACAAGAGTGCCTACGAGTGGTACCTGCGTACACTCCGTTCCCTGAACAGGCAGTGGACCAAGCAACTGGCTGCGGAAGAATCCCGCCGCAAAAAACTCCAGCCGGACCGTGCCCGAGCCGCTAAAGAACAGGACCAAGCTCAATTCGATAAACTCACCGCCCAACTCAAGGCAGAGGGAGATGACATTGCCACCGTATGGTATGTACCCAATGCTCGCAATGTTCGCATGCTCAGCACCGCTGTTCACAAGGTAGAGGCCGCTCTCCGCAGTGCAGAAAAAGAAACTCTGGACGACGCCGTTGGCACGGTGCCAGATCTTATTAACCAGTACTGGGAAGCCATGGATTCAGCCCGCACAGCACTCGTAACGGGTAATTTTGACGGAGCTGAAAAAATACTCCAAGAAGACGGCAGTTTTCCCATCCTCAACCGTCTGAGCGCTAAACTCATCCCGAATGAATATCGCGATGGTCTCCGCAAACAGCGTCAGGACTTCCAAAACGAAATCCGCAACCGCAGCCGTAAATATGCCTCTCTGAAGCGCGATTTGGAACGCCGCACCAGCATGCTGGACCGAGAAACCTCCGGCGCAGACGCCCAGCTGGATAGCGTGCTGGAGGAAATCGCCAAAGAACGCGATACGGATACCGGCGAAAAGACGATGGAAGTGGAGAAGCCTGCGGCACCCGCACCGAAGAAAAAATAAACAGCGCAGCATTTCACACATGAAAGGCCTCCTTACCTTTCTTTCTCTGCTGAGTCTTGTAGTCTCGCTCCCGGCTCCCGGGAGCGAGCCTGTGCTTCCGAAACACATCACCACGGCTTTTGAAAAATACACAGCAGCCCCCGGCTCCTTGGTACCCATCCTCAAAGGCGTTACAGATAAAGCCAGTGCCGATGCCGCCGCACCTCGGCTGCGGGAAGCCCTCGTCTGCGTGTATGAGGCCAGAAGCGCCCTGCACGACATCAAGCGCCTTACCAACGAACAAAGCCAAATTGTACAGGAACGTTACGCCCTCAGAATGAGACAGGAATGGGGACTTTTGTACGAACAGATTGCAAGACTCCGCAAAGCACGCTGCTACCAATCCCGGGAATTTGCCCAATCGTACCAAATCATGTGCATGCTTATCGAACGATGAAACACGCCTTAGGATTTCTACTGAGCCTTGCCCTCCTGCCCGTATCGGCGCAAACGGCGGCATCCCCCCCTGTTGCAGTGCCGGAGGAAGCAAACATCCCCCTCCAAGAACAGCGCATACGCATGGGCATTATTACACTGGGTAAACTAAACCAAACGCTTTCCGGCATTAGCGATAAAGACTCCGCGGAAGCAGCCGTGGCATCGGTACTCCGCGCCGGAGAGGAACTGCGAATTTGGGCACAAACCTTCACCACCCTTCCGCCGCTAAGCGAGGCAGAGCAAAGCCTGTACGAAGAACGCTATCTTCCCATCGTCCGCAGACTCAACCGCCAAATCAAACGCCAAGGCGAACGTCTGGCCTCCGCGGAGTACTACGGTTCCATGAATTTGGCCGGAGCTCTTGTACGCATTGTCCACAGCAATCAATGAGTATACAACCATGAAAAAACTCCTTCAAACTGCACTTCTTTTGCTTGCTATGGCAAACCTTTTACCGGCTGCAGATTCTGCGGATGCTCTCCAAAGCGGACGTCGCATGCTCCCCTGCACCGTTGAAGGTAAAACACTCCGTGGTACCGCACCTCACGGAAAGGGAGCCCCCTTCTACATTACAGATGGCAGCAACATTCTATGGCAGGGAAATGCGGGAGAATCCTTCACAATCTCCCCGGAAAACAAGCTGGAAAAACTCTACCTTGTAGCCACATCGGACAATAATACTCGGTGGGAAAACCTTACTTGGAAAGGAACACCCCCCACCCCACGCAAAGAAAAAAAACTGAAACTGAATGCTGCGGACTTTGGAATGCACCCGGGTATAAAGGATGCCGGTTCCGCCATGCGAAAAATTCTGGACGTTGCCAGAAAAAACACAGGCAAAGGCCACTGTACCATCCATATTCCCAAGGGAATCTATCACTTCTACCCCATCGGTGCCCTGCAACTGAGCTACTACATCTCTAACCACGACCAGCAAAACATGCACCCTGTGGGTGTACCTCTGGTTAACCTTCAAAACGTACAAATAAAAGCGCACGGCTCCACCTTCATCTTCCATGGGCGCATGCAACCCTTCCTCTTCATGGATTGCCAGCGAGTATCCCTTAGCGACCTACACATTGCCTACGCCACCCCCTTCTACGTAGAAGGTACAATTACCGACATTTCGGCAACCCACACCACCCTCCGCATGAGCAAGGCCACGCCCAACTGGCGAGTCAACAACGGGCAATTCCAATTCTACGGCGATGACTGGGAGCAAAACATCAACGTGGCTCTGGCTTTCGAGCCGCAGGGTCCCATGGTACCCACAGGACGAGGAGGTGACATCGGCTGGCCGGGGCAAGCCGAGCAGTTAGATGCTCACCACGTACGCTTCCCTGTTAACGCAAGTGCAAAAGGGCTTGCTAAAGGTCACATTCTAGTCCTGCGTAGTTACTGGCGCCCGCACCCGGCCATGGTACTCTACCGTGCCAAGAATACCCGCCTTTACGATATCGTATTCCACGATAGCCAGGGCATGGCACTGCTTGCCCAGCGCAGCGAAAATATCACCATCAAAGGCGGCGGTTGCATACGCGCCAAAGGCAGGTTACATACAGCCGCCGCAGATGCCACACACTTCTCCAACTGCCGGGGACACATCTGCGTTTCTAACGCCCTGTACGAAGGCATGATGGACGATGCCATCAACGTTCATTCCACCTGCCTTGGCATCACGGCGGTACACAGCCCCACGGAAATCACCGCTCGTTATATGCACGGTCAAGCCGTGGGGTTCGAGGTATTCCAACCCGGGGAAAACATTCAATTCATCCGGGGCAAGACCTTGGAAAACCATCCCCGCCAAATCAAAGTGGCACATGCACAAAAATTGGATGAACGGCACCTGCGCCTCACCCTGGCAGAACCTTTGCCGGAAGATATAGGCACAGGGGATGCTATTGAAAACGCAGATTGGTACCCTTGCGTGAGTTTCTGCAACAACGAAGTACGCCACAACCGAGCCCGAGGCACCCTCTTCACCACACCGAAAAAAGTACTGGTGGAGAACAATCGCTTTATCCGCTCCCATGGCTCTGCCATCCTTCTGGCCGGAGATGCCCAAGGATGGTACGAAAGCGGAAGATGCCGCGATGTCATCATCCGCAAAAACATCTTCGAGCACAACCTTACCGCAGCCTACCAGTTTACCAACGCTATCATCTCCATCTGCCCGGAGGTAAAACAACCCTCCCGGCAAACCACACGATACCACGAAAACATCCGCATTGAGGATAACACCTTCATAACACACCGGGTACCCATCCTCTCCGCCATCTCTGCACATAACCTCATCTTCAAAAACAACCGCATCCAATATAACGAGATTTTCCCCTCCATGTACGGAGGAAAGCCCTTCAACATCAGCCACTCCGGTTACACCGAACTTCAACCCATTAACCTCCCCTAATTCACTATACACCATGGCTACCATTCGCCCCTTCGCCGCACTCCGCCCACCCAAAGCATATGCTGCACAGGTATCCTCCCTCCCCTACGATGTAATGAACCACGAGGAAGCCTGCTCCATGGCTGCCGGCAATCCCTCCTCCTACCTCCATATCTGCCGGGCGGATATCGACACCAGCGAAGCAGAAATCCACGCCCCCGCCACCTACGAAAAAAGCCGCCTCAATTTAGAAGAATTCCTGCGCCGGGGCATCCTCATCCGGGAGGAGAAACCCTGCTATTACATCTACCGCCAAATGATGTGGGGCAGAGTGCAAACCGGAATCGTGGGCTGCGCCAGCGTGGATGAATATTTGGACGGCACCATCAAAAAACACGAACTCACCCGCAAAGAAAAAGAGCTGGACCGCATTAACCACTTCGACACCTGCTCCACCCAAACTGAACCCGTATTCCTGGCCTACCGCAAGCACGAAGGCATCTCTGCCGCCATTCGCGAATGGATTAAATTCCACAAACCGGAATACGACTTCACCAGCGAAGACGGCGTTACCCACCTGCTCTGGCCTGTAACGGATGATGAAGTCATCGCCGCCATTCGCCAAGGATTCGAAGAAGTACCCACTCTTTACATTGCCGACGGACACCACCGCACAGCCAGCAGCGCAGCCGTTTCCGCCAAGCGCCGGGAACAACACCCCGATTATACCGGAGAGGAAGAATTCAACTACCTCATGGCCGTCACATTCTGCGATGAGGACCTCTTCATCATGGACTACAACCGCGTTGTGATGGATTTGAACGACCTTAGCCGAGAGAACTTTCTTACCAGCATCAGCAAGGATTTCACCCTCACCCCTATATCCGGAACAGCCCCCTACGCCCCCCGCCATAAGCACGAATTCGGCATGTGCCTGGCCGGGCAATGGTACAGCCTCACCGCTCGGGAAGGCAGCTTTAACCCAAGCCACCCCATCGAAAGTCTGGATTGTGCCATCCTGCAAAGCAACCTTCTTGCTCCCATCCTCGGCATCGAAGACCCTCGCACCAGCGAACGCATCGACTTTGTAGGCGGTATTCGCGGCTTAGAAGAACTCCGGCAACGCGCCGGAGAAAACGGCGTCGCGTTTGCCCTCTACCCCGTCACCATGGAAGACCTCTTCCATGTGGCCGACAGCGGTGAAATCATGCCACCAAAATCCACCTGGTTCGAACCCAAACTCCGCTCCGGACTCTTTGCCCACGAAATCGAACGCTAACCACCCATCCTTTCCCCCCTCATGAAGATACTCATCCCCACAAAACTCGATAAAGCCGCCGCCGCCACCATGGCCGCAGCAGGATACGACGTCGTCCAAAACGATACCACCCCCTTGGCAGAACTCATCTCCGCCCACCCAGACACAGCCGGCATCATCGTCCGCTCCGAGAAAATCACCCCGGAAATCATCGATGCCCTCCCCGCCCTCAAATGCATCATCCGCGCAGGAGCCGGCTACGACAACATCGACTACGTGTACGCCCGCAGCAAAAACATCGATGTCATGAACACTCCGGGCGCAAACTCCAACGCCGTAGCGGAAGAAGTAATCGCTATGATTCTGGCAGCCTACCGCTACATCGTCCCCGCCGATACCACCACACGCGCCGGAGAATGGAACAAAAAGAAATACATGGGACACGAACTTACCGGCAAAACCGTAGGCATCCTCGGTCTTGGCAACATCGGACGCCTACTCGTCAAACGCCTCCAAGGCTTTGAATGCACCGTTTTAGGGTACGACCATTTCCTCTCCAAACAACGCGCCTTGAATATAGGCGCCACACCCACGGAAATTGACGAAATCTTCGCCAACTCCGACATCATCTCCCTGCATGTCCCCGGCGGTCCCTCCACCAAAAACCTCATCAACGCAGAACTCATCGGCAAGATGAAGGATGGTGCCCTACTCATCAACTGCTCCCGCTACGGCGTAGTGGATGAGGATGCCCTCCGAGCTGCCAAGGCTGCCGGCAAAAACATCATCTACTGCACCGATGTACACCCCAAGGACACCGCAGCCATGCAACCCAGCGCCGATGTGGCAGACCTGCTACTGCCCCACCTGGGAGCTAACACCAAAGAAGCCAACAAGAAAGCAGCCCTCAAAGCCGCCCGGCAAATGGTTGACTACTTCACCAGCGGAGATACCAGCTGCGTCATCAACGGCGAAAAACCGAAAGACCTTAACCCCGCCCACCTGCACTTGGCCACCATGCTGGGCAAACTCTGCTACCACACCGGTGGCTGCAAACCCATCCGCAAAGTAGAATGCACCTTCTACAACAACCTGCGCTCCTACCGCAAATGGTTTACCCCGTGGATTCTGGAAGGAGCCGTACCCGGAGCGGAAAAAGGCCTTATGCCCGCCGCAGCAGAAGCCTCCTTCCGCGAACACGGCATCGTCTTCAAAGCCCGAGAACCCAAGGATGACAAGCAGTACGATGACGCCCTCACCCTCGACATCTTTATGGAAGAAAACGGCGCACAACACATCAGCAGCGTACGCGGCATGGTAGTGGACGGCGTACCCGTCGTCTCCCGCATCGGAGATTTTGACCACCTATATGCCGCATTGGAAGGTAACACCCTCGTCCTGCGCTATAACGACCGCCCCGGTGTCGTCGCCGTCATCGGCCAAGCACTCTCCCTTGCCGGCATCAACATCGAAAACATGATGGCCCCCAGCCACCACGCCAGCGGCACCTCCCTCGCCATCATCAAAACGGACAAACCCGTTTCCCCCCAGCAAGTGCAAGGCATCGCCAGCACCATTGATGCATCCCTTGCCTTCGCCATCAGCATGTAAATCCCACAGCAGCCCAATTAAAAAAGGCGGTCTTCCCAAAGAAGACCGCCTTTTTCCATTACAACAAAACAACCAAAAAATCACTACCTCTTGCCAGAAACCGTATAATCCTTCCAGTTGGATAGCACCTCCTGCACCTGCCCGGCACCCACCACACTCTTAATTAAAGTACCATCCTTATCCGCCACACTCACCGCCGGAAAGCCAGGCATACCACAGCCGGGAATCCCCTGAAAATTTGTAGCCTTCAGCGCATCAAACATCAAATAAGGCATCTTCCCCTTATACGCCCGCACATAATTCTTAGCCTCCCCCTCCGTCTTATCCCCGCAAATAAGCACCAACTCCACCTTCCGCGAACGCCTAATCTTCTTATACTCATCCACCGCCACAGGCATACACTCCCGGCAATAGAGACACCAACTCGCAGAATAAAGGAAAATGTAATAATCCGCCTTCAAATTCACCTTCCCATTGTACACATCAAAATTGCCTAACGCACGAGCAACCACCCCGCGAGACTCCTGCGCCCCACCCTTCTTCGCCTTCTTCTTACGCCCCTTTGCAGAGGATACATGCCCCTCTACCTCCCCCAACTCCTCCCCTTGAGCCATTGCAGGCACACACCAAAGCACCACCCCGCACACCACCAACAACACGATATATAACTGACGGAACAACATAATAAACGAAGCATAACAAACCCACCTACAAGAGTCAACCCTAATAAAGCACATCACCCGCCGCTTCTTTTTAACTTGACTCCCCCTTTAATTTTGGTAGGATATGAGACAATTATGAAGAAGCGTACCCTTATCATCATGGCAGCTCTCTCCGCAAGCGCCCTCTCCGGGCAAGACTTGCAACAACAGGCAGACTCCCTCTCACTCCCCACCGAAATACGAGGCTCAAAACTCCACATCCCCTCCGTCCCCGGAGCAAAAGTCTCCCTCCTTGGCGCAGACTACGAACAAATCATCTCCCCCAAAGGCAAAATATCCCCCC
Organism: Akkermansia sp.; assembly: GCA_017521405.1. Taxonomy (GTDB): domain Bacteria; phylum Verrucomicrobiota; class Verrucomicrobiia; order Verrucomicrobiales; family Akkermansiaceae; genus Akkermansia. The sequence continues at coordinate 36,340 of JAFXCP010000003.1, forward strand.
TGCCCACAGACGTTCCCGTACAAGTAAGCTTCACCCTTTCCAAAAACGGCCAAGAAGCTGTCAGCAAAGACTACACCATCACCATTAAAGGCAAAGCCATCCCCCAAAACAACGCCAACCCCAAACCCCGCATCATCCCCGACATCCTCAGCTGGCAAGGAGACAACGGCAAATACACCCTCGGCAGCGAAATCATCCTCTCCGCACCGGAAGGCCCCATGGCTCGCAACTTTGCCCGAGAACTTGAAACCACCACCGGGAAAAAAGTAACCCTCCTCAAACCTGGCAAAAAAAACGACAAAAAAGCACACATCATCCTCTCCCCCCACATGGCCGATGACCTGGGTAAGGAAGGCTACCGCATAAACATCTCCAAAAATGGTATCCGCATCACCGCAGGAACAGAAACAGGCCTCTTCTGGAGTACCCGCACCCTCCTCCAAATGCTCGTTCAAGACTCCTCCGCCCTACCCTGCGGCAAAATCCTGGACTTCCCCCGCTACCAACTCCGCGGCTTCATGCTCGACATCGCACGCCTCCCCTTCCCCATGGAATACCTTAAAGAAGTCGTGCGCCTCATGGCCTGGTACAAAATGAACGACCTGCACCTCACCATCAACAACAACTACATCTTCCACGAACAATACGTAGACGAAGGCAAAGACCCCTTCAAAGAAAGCTACGCCGCCTTCCGCCTTCAATCCAAAGTCAAAGGACTCACCGCCACAGACCTCTCCTACACCAAACGAGAATTCCGTGAACTCATTGACTTTGCTCGCCAGCACGGCATCAACATCGTACCGGAATTCGATGCCCCCGGCCATGCCCTCTCCTTCACACGAGTCCGCCCGGACCTCATCTACAAAGGAGAAATGGGCCACGCCAAACGCCGCTGCGAAATGCTCGATGCCGCCAACCCCGAAACCCTTAAATTCCTCGAAGGCATTTACGACGAATACCTCCTCCCCCAAAAAAATAAACCCGCCGTATTCGATGGCTGCGTCATGCACATCGGCGCAGATGAATTCTATGGCGGTGCAGAACACTACCGCAGCTTTATGGACGGACTCCTCGCCATGGTCCAGAAAAAAGGCTACACCCCCCGCGTATGGGGCAGCCTTAGTGCCAAACGAGGCAACACACCCGTACGCTCCGAAGGCGTACAAATGAACCTCTGGAGCGAAGGCTGGTCCAACGCATGGGAAGCCGTCAAAGCCGGATACGACGTCATCAACACAAACGACGGCCGACTCTACATCGTCCCCTACGCCAACTACTACCGCGCAGACTACAACCACAAAGGCCTTTACAACAACTGGACACCCAACCAGATGTACAAACAGACACTCCCCGCCGGTCATCCCCAACTCATCGGCTCCACCTTCGCCGTCTGGAACGACATGATCGACCAGAAATACAACGGCTACGGCGCATGGGACATCTGGAACACCATCTCCGGCACCGTAGACGTCCTTGCCCAAAAAATGTGGGGCACAGCCACCGCCCCCACCACCTTTGAGCAGCACCGCGAACTCGTTGCCAAAATCAACCACATCCCCGGCTGCGACCCCCTCTTCCGCAGCACCATCACCGAGCCCCTCTCCCTCAAAGCCAAACGCTTCGAAAAACTCCCCGCCTTCATCCGCAAAGGCTCCCTCGGCCCGGAATACCACCTCACCATGAGCCTCGAAATGAAAGCCTCCCCCAAGAACGGAGAAGAACAAATCCTCCTCCAATCCCCGGAAGGCACACTCTATGCCGCCATGAAAGACGGCACCATCGGCTTCACCCGGTCCGACTCCATGAGCTTCAGCTTCAACTGCAAACTCCCCGTCGGCAAACGCACCAAACTCGAACTCATCGGCACCATGGGTAAAACCCAACTCCTTATAGACGGACAACCCGCCGGCCAAGCCACCCTCACACGCTTCCACAAACGCACAGAAGGACTCATGAACACCTTCATCCTGCCGCTGGACATCGTAGGCCGCCACTTCAACGGTACCATCTACAGCATGGACGTAACCCCCGCCGCCCCCAAACAATGAACCCCAGCACCCCTGAGCAAGAATTCCAAGCCGGAGCCGATGCCTTCCGCGATGGGCGCCATGCGGAAGGCGCGGAACACCTCCGCCGCGCTGCCTTTGCCGGCCACCCCGAAGCCCAGAACCAACTTGCACGCATCTACTTCGCCCGCCTCAAAACTCGCACCGACCTCCTCGACCTTGAAACCGCAGCCCAAAGCGGAGACCACGTCGCACTCTTCGTCCTCGCTATGACCCTCATCGAAGGCCGACTCATCGACAAAGACACCGACAAAGCCCTCACCGCCCTGCGCCACGCCGCCACCCGGGGCAACCTCATGGCACAAACCATGCTCCAAGCCACCACCCCGCCCACCGAATAAAAAACTTAGCCCGAAAACACACATTATCCTTGCCCCCCACCCCGAACGCGTGTAAAATACCCCGCACACATGGGGCATTAGCTCAGTTGGTAGAGCGGTTGCATCGCACGCAACAGGTCAGGGATTCGAGTTCCCTATGCTCCAGCCTCCGTTTTTTCGGAGAAAAACTTCGGCTTGGCAAGCCTTTGGGTTTGCCAAGCCAACTTTTTTATGCAGCAACGCGAAATAAAAAAGGGAGGCTGCCACGCTGAAGCGCTTGTCACGCCATAGCTCCGAAGGAGCGACGGCGGAAGTGCGGAAGCGGGCAAACCACAGTGGCGCAATACATGCGGTAAATGCAAAACATAGCAATGCTAATACCAACCTCTCATTTCTACTACGTTTACATTCTGCGTGATGTCGCTACAGGCAAACGCCATTACACAGGCGTGACTCATGATTTGTAAGAACGCTTGGCTATGCACAATGCAGGGCATGTACCGCACACTTCCAAATTTGCACCATGGTATATTGAAACCGCCATTGCTTTCCGAGACAAAGAAAAAGCCTTTGCATATGAGCGATATCTCAAAACAGGTGC
>JAFXCP010000024.1 GCA_017521405.1 Akkermansia sp.
ATAAAACTGTAAACATTGATAATAAACGAATAACAAATAAACAACCTACATGGCAAACATTCTGCAGCACATGAGTCGGAATTTTTAACTCTAAAAAATTCAATCCTTTAGGATTTTTTTTGCTGTACATCGGATTTGAAATGCGATGTACAGACAAACACCCCCGAACGCCGTGCAGGCATCCGGGGGTGGGAAAAAACAGCTCTAAAGGTGCTTTAAGCGCGCCGGCGGCGGGCAGCCAGAGCAGCCAGAGCCAGCAGTGCAAAAGTCTTTTTCATGTGGGTATTTTGATAAATGGGGTAGATAAGGGCTTTGTTGCCCGCCGGGAGGATACGCATATACGGTGCTTTTCTCAACACACAAAATCAAATTGTTGAGTGCGGAATCGCCCCCCCAAGATGGCGAGGCTCATAAGCGGATGTATATAGGTTTTTAAAAGCGATGTACAGAAAAAATCCGCAAAGTGTTGATTTTTTTGCCTTACGAGCTAATTAAAAAAAAGCACAAATGTAGAGTCAAATAGATAAATTTGCATATAATCCATTCTGTTTGCGCATATAAATACATCATCGCTTTTAAAATGCTATATACTGCGCGCGCCGGTTTGTGTGTTCACACATCGGCATTATTCAAATAACCCTATCAATCAACATTTTACATGAAGACGACATACATTGCAATGGCGATGCTCGCGCTTGCCTCCGGTTCTGCTTTTGCGGCACTGCCTTATTCCGAACTGTACAAGCTCTCCGGGCAGGAGAACACCTTCGAGCTTGTGATTAAGGCAAATTCGACGAAGGTAGTGGGTGCGGATGCCGACACCAAGGTGAACATTCAGTCCGTTACTGTGGATGAGGCCTATGTGGCAGCCAACGAAAACATGGGTGAGGTTGTATTCTCCATTGGCGAGTACACGAACAATGGCACTCTTGCCGCTCACTATGTGAATGTGACGCCTTCGGCTTCTTATTACGATGACAGCGTGGGCAGTTATGTGGATGCTGTGGGCGCAACGGTTTTCACCAACAATGGCGTGATTGATTTGCGCTGGACGGAGGAGGATGAATTCTGGGGTACGACAGAGGAGCGTGTAGGGTCGCTTTATGTGTCCGCCGGAGCCTCGTTTACGAACAATGGTTCTATCTACGCTTCCACGATTGTTCGTGGCGATTCGACCCTGATTGCCGCAGACGGTTGCACATTCAACGATGAGCTGTGGGTGGGTATTGGTGACTCTGCCGGTTCTCTCGTGGTGGAGGGTGATATTGCCGTGAATGGTAGTATGCTGTGCTATGGCGGCGAGATCGTCTTCACGGAGGGCAGCAGCATCGACATGATGAACAACAGCATTTCCGGCTTGGAAAATGTGTCCCTCGTGTACCAAGTGGAGTACAGCGTGGATGAGCTGAATCCCATTACCGTTTCCGATATCTTCGTGAACTCCAAGATTGCAGATACCACGATGATTACGGTGAAGGGTAGCGATGGTACCAGCTATGAGACCACGGTGGGTTCCCTGACGGTGCCGGAGCCTTCCACTGCCGCTTTGAGCCTGCTGGCTTTGGCAGGGCTTGCAGCACGCCGCCGCCGCTAATTATTTTCGGAGAGCAATTCAACACTGCGCTGTTTCCCACGCCGGAAGCAGCGCTTTTTTTTTGCGCAGCCAAAAGGCCGCAGCTCCGTTCCTGCGGAGCTGCGGCCCGTTTTTCCCACGCTTGGGGCGGGGTGGAGGGGGGGCTTCTCTTATCCGCGCCGGCGGCGGGCAGCCAGAGCAGCGAGAGCCAGCAGGCTCAGCGTGGCGGTGGCGGGCTCCGGTACGACGACGCCGATGCTCAGGGTGCCTTCGCCCTCGCCCTTGGAGGTATCGTATTCCAGGAAGTAGTCTGCCGTCAGGTTGGTGAAGTAATCGCTTGCCTGTACGCCATCGCTCAGGGCGAAGGCGGAGGAGGGTTCTGTTTGCGCGCCCAGATAGAGGGCATCTATTCCGGTGAATAGGGTAATTTTATCTCCGGCTTTGAGGTGCTGCAAAGCGTTGTATTGAGCGCCGCTCAGGCTCAGACCGGTTTCCAAGCGCACATCGCTGCCCATTTTTACGCTGCTTTCTATGCAGAGAGTGGCACCGCTCTTCAGGGCGAGGTCGGCATTCAGCGTCGCTCCGGAGCCGAAGGAGGCAAGGCTGCTTACGTTGATGTGTGCTTCCTGCTCTGCGGCTACGGTGCTGCCGGCATAGACGCCGATGGAGAGGCTACTTGCGATTTCGAGTTCCTTCAGATCCAGAGTGGTCATGTTCAGCACGTTGATGCTGCCGCCGGTGGCATGCAATCCGCTTAGGGTGTTTTGGCTGTTATCGACTATGAGGATGCCGTTACCGCTGTTTTCCACGGAGGAATGAGTGAGTGTGTTGCCGAGGGTGGCATCGCCGGCAGTGTATTCAAGGTGCCCATTGCTGAATACGAAGTCTGATTTGAGAATGCTGTATTCTGCGTCGCTTGCTGTGCAAACCATGCGAGCTTCCGTTTGGCTGTTACGGTTTGAGAGGATAACATGATCTTCCGTATTGCTGAGGCTTGCACCCTGTTTCAGTACGATGGCTGTATTGGTATTGTTACGAGCCCATATCTTCCCACTTACGTTAAGCTCTGCATCCTGCTCAAGTTGGATGGTGCCATCGGCACTGCGAGCCATGGAGATATCCAGCATGCCCACGGTGTTCTCTTTGCCGGAAAGGATGAGTGTACCAGCCCCGGGGCGCAAGGTGGCGAGGTTAATTCCGCCGGAGAGTTTTAGTGTGCCGGCTCCTCTCTTGGTAAGGGCGTAGTTTCCGTTTACGCTGCCGGAGATTTCGCCGGAGCAATCCTTGTTGGCATGGATGTCCGTGCCGGCACCTAAGGTGATATTGCTGTTGATATGCGTGCCGGTGCCGGCAAATACCAGCTGGCTATTGGCGGAGTTAAGGACAAAATCCGGATGCTCTTCCCCGAAGGTGGAGCTGCTGAGCAGGATGCGCCCTTGCTCCAATTGCACCGTTCCGCTCAGCCCGCGGAAGTCAAAAGCGGTACCATTGCCGTTAGTCATATCGTAGCTGAGTTTTACGGTGCCGGCACCACTTACGTGGTCCAGCAGGGTGGAGCTGGCACTTGCGGCACTCAAATCCAGTACGCCCTTGTTTACCACGATGGAGGAGTTCTCCAGCACACTGAGGGCATTGCTGCCCAGAATGAGCGTGCCTGTACCATTCTTTACCACGCTGCCGATACCGCTGATGGCAGAGTTGAGGGTGATGCTGTGCCCATTCGTATCGAATACGGTGCCGCTGCCGCTGCCTACCAATTCAATGGTGCCGCCGCTGATGCTAAAGTCCGCTGTGGCGGCAATGGTGCCATTGCCCAGCTGCACGGTGTCGTTCGATTTCATGCCGGTGATGCCGCCGCTGCCGATGTTCAGGCGCGCGTCTCCCAGTATCAGCGTTTCGGCATGGTTGCGGGCATCGGAGAAGAGGATACCTTTCAGGTGTGCCTCGCCGGAGAGGGCTTCGAAATGCCCGCCGGAATCCCAGCCCATCAGCAGGCGGGTGTTCTTTGCCGTGAGGGTGCCGCCATTGAGGGTAAGGGTGGAGAAGGAATTCTTCCAATGCGCCAGCAGGAAGGAGGCGGAGGTGGAGTCCGAATCCGTGTCGCCGGTAATGGTGAGGCTTGCGCCTCGTTCAATGCTTATGGTGGAGGGTTGCCCGTCTGCCGTATCTCCGGAGCGGTAGTGGTTGGTGGTGACTTGGGCTCCCTCGGTGAATCGTACTTCTTCTTGGGCAATGGAGAGGCGCCCGGCGATGGTTGCCTCGCCGGTAAAATCGGTGGAGCCGCCCTTTAGTGTAAGGTCGGTAAGTTCCACCTTGGAGAGGTTAATATGCTCCTGTTGGTTTTTCTCTAAGCTGCCGCCGCCGGTGAGGGCCACGCTGCCGGAACCGCTCACCTCGGTGGTAAGGGTGGAGGCGCTGGTGACTTCCAGCTCAAGTGTGGCTTGTCCTTCCACTCGTATGGCATCTATGGTGTTGGCTTGTTCCAGCGAGAGGTTTTGGGTAAAGGCGTTTTGGGAACCGTCCAGAGTCCAGCGTTTGCCGTTAGCCCGGAGGGTGTTAAGCTGTATACCCATGCGAGTGGTGAGGTCGGATTCCAGTGTGAGCGAATCCACGGAGAGGGTGCCGCTGCCGCCAATGGTGGCGGAATCCGCTACCAGCATGTTGGTAGCGTTTACGCTCGTATTCACTTGCAACTCGCCGGTGCCTGCTACACGCATTTCTCCGAGGGAGAACTCGGAGCCATTTTCCGAGCTAATGGTGAAGCTGTGTTCATTTTCGAAGATGGCAATTTCCGCTGCTGCTGCCGCTGTGAGCCGGGCATGGTTGTTTTCTACGCTGTCGGTAAATAAAATCTTGCTGCCTGCTTGCAGAATTTTTTCATCTCCGGTCCATTGGATGTAGTTATTGTTCAGGTTGAAGGTTACGCTTAGCCCGGAAGATGTAGCGGTGAGGGTGGCACTTGCATATTCCGCACATGTGAGGGAAAGGTAGGGGGCAAGGCTGCTCCAATCTCCATCGGATATCTGATAGGTGGTGTTGAAGGAAAGAGGGGCTGAGTGCGTAAAATCCAGTTGGCAGTTGCTACCGAAGTTGCTGCCCATGCTTATGCCCGAGCTCAAGGAGAGCAGGGGGGATGAGGTGGAAAGACCTCCGGCATCGATGCTGAGGCTGCCCCCATTGAGTACCAGTGTGGAATTCAGCACGGCTTGGCCGCTTCCCTCCGCCCCGCGCTGCAGGGAAAGACATTGTCCGGCATTCAGCGAGAAGCTTTCGCCGAGGTTCAGCGTGGCTCCTCCGGCTAGGGTTACATCGCCATGGATGGTGAGTGCGGTGGTGTTGATATTCAGCGTGCCGGCAAGGGCACTGATGTTGTTCAGCACGGCGGAAGCACCATTGAAGGTTTGGATGCCGGTGCCGGTTTTCACGAGACTGAGCCCGGCGGAGGAGCTGTCCGAGGTGTTGCCCAGAGTGCCGGAGAAGGTATGGTTGGTGTCGGTATCGAGGCTGAGGGTGGCGGTGCGTGTGCTTGCCGGGCGGGCGGCACCGCTCATGGCTGCCGATTCTACGGATTCTCCGGCGTATACGAAGCTGTATGCATTGCCGGAGAGACCCTTGGTTTGAGCATTTTCCGTGTTAATGGCGAGTGATGCCACTGCATTGGCATTGGTGCCTTGCAGGTGGATATGGGCATTCTTGGCAACGGCATCTGAAGCCAGTTCGAGGTAGGCTTGGTGGGTGCGATTAGAATTGCTGTAAGTGCGTTCCATGGAGATGGAACCATTAAAATCGCCCGCCCCTCGAAGGATGAGTCGTGCGCTGGATGAGTGGTTCGTGTGGGAATCCCAGTGAAGCTCGCCGCTGCCGCTCAGAGAATCAATTTCCCAAATGGTATTCCATGTTTGCTCCCACAGGGTTAACTTGCCGCCATTGAGTTGAACTTTCTCTAAGTGGCGTTTCATGTTATTGGCAGAGCCTATAGATTCAATCCGTACGTCACCATTTAACAGCAATAACCCTTCCACGTTGGTATATGTCCCGTTTTGCAGTGCAAGTGTGCTATTGGTGGTTTCCATCGTGGCAGTGTGGCCTCCGTAATGGTTGCCCTGGAGGGTAAATTTCGTATTTTCCTGAAAATTCAGATGCACATTATTTCCAAGAGCGATATCCCCGGCAATGGAAGATGTGCTGCCCGCACCTAGGATGTTCACCGTACCTTCTTCTGCTTTGACGGATGCACGCACGGTGTATCCGGCCGTATCTAGTGTGGTACCATCGGCTAGTACGAGGGTGTTCCCGAGGGTGGTAGCCGCATTGTTCCCTATCTTCAGCGTGCCGCTGTCCACATAGAGCTTGTGAATGTCGTTTGCACCGTTGAGGAGCAAATGGTGCTCTCCGATTTTACGCACAGTGTGGAGTGAGAGGGGAGCCTCGATGCTCATCGCTCCCAGTGTGTTGTCCAGAATTAGTGTGCCGGTGGAGGTGGAATCCACCAAGTAGCTTTGCGTGCTCTGCAAATTGCCCTGCACGGTAAGGTTGTGCCCGGCGAGATCCAGATACCCACCTTGTTCCAGTTTAATGGTGCCGGTGCTTACCACATCCTGCCCGAGGGCGAGGCATATTTCTCCCGTACCATTATTATCTCTGTGCCCGCGTACGGTAATATCGCCGCTCCAGGAATCATTACCGGCCAGAATAACAGTTCCCCCATTCTGCCCCTGAGCATCCACCACAAGTGCGCGGGAATGCTCCAATTCTCCGGCTAGGGTAAGTGTGGCACCGGAGTCGGAGGAGAAAATGTACTCCTGCCCATCTGCCAGAGTGATGTTGCCGCTGTAGCTTGTATCGTGTCCTGCTGCAAGGGCTAATGAGGCGTGCTGACTCAAGTCCAAATCTTGGTGCTCAAGGGCATCCACCAATATCATGCCATCCGCAGAGGTGGTAATGTTTTGTTGCAGTACTTCTGCGTTTGCAAGGTTAAAGGCATTGCCGTAGTTAAGGTGGAGTTTGGCATTGCCCAGTGTGCTGCTTGTTGCATTCAGGATGATACCTGTCCCATTAAAGAAAATGTCCCCGTTGAAATCGTTTTTCTTGTTGGTAAGTGTCACCACGCCCGTAGAAGTATCATCGGCACCCAGCAGCAAATTATTGTTACCGGTGAGCTTGTAGTTAACTACAAGTTCGCCGCCGCCACCGCCCAATCTCCAGCTCCCGTCCACGGCTTTAAGGGTTGTCTCCGTTCCCGATGTGCCGTATTGCACCGTCTGTCCATATTCTGCCCCCAGATAAAGATGCTTGTGCGTTTCTAAATCAAGCTGGGTAGCTTCATCGGTAGAAAGAGCCAGCGTACCGGAGGATGCAGCATCCACCCGCGCCAGCAAGGATTCGGCACTCTCCTTTTGGGAGGCAATCCAGCCGCCGGATTCCACAAGCCATTTCTCCTCCGTGGTATTGCCCAAGGAGGTGGTATTGGTACCCACAAGACCACCGGATTGCAATACTTTCTTGCCGGAGAAGGTGTTATTCCCCTCCAGATACAGAATACCACCTGTTTTGCCGGTGTTCACCGTCAGGCTGCCGCTGCCGGAGATATTGCCGGAGTAGAGGGTAGAGGATGTCGTTCCTTCACTGAACTCCACTTGCATCCGGGCTTCTTCTTTTAGCACCACATCCCCCTTGTGCCCGAAATAATCGCGGTATTCATTTGTATCCTCCGTGAATACATGCCCTTCCACATATTCAAAGCGTTCCTTTACGCCTTCGCGCATCACGTAGGTACCGCCGGTTTCCACCGTCACATTCCCCTTTAAGCGAGCATGGCTCCCCAGCTCGAAAGTGGCCCCATTCGCCACGCTCACATTCATGGTGGCATCCGCATAGTGCCAGTCGTTTTCGATAACGGCACGCTGCGCGTTGTTCCCACTCAGTGAACCCATGCCATGCACCGTGTTGATGCCGGAGAGTACCACCTTGCCATTGCTTACAATAAAGCCGCTTTCCGTGTTGTGGCTCAAATCGGTATGGATACCATGCAGGCAGAGTACTCCTCCCCCTTGATAATCGATGGTGAGTGCGCCCTCCGCCGTATCTCGGAAGGAGCCGAGGTAGGTGGCCTCCCCCGCTTCCTTATAAGTGAGCGTGGCATGCCCATTGCTGTTGCTTATCATGGCCTCCTCGGTAAGGGCGTTGATGGTGAAATACCCCTTATCGGCGGAGCTGGTGTACCAGTCCATTCTGTTGCCATTCAAATCAAGCGTACCACCCCCGGTGCCGAAGGTGAAATCGCGTTTAATTTGCCCGGTATCGGCAATAACCACCGTTGCCCCGGTATTTACCAGCACATTATAGGCGGCATAGCCATCCTTCTGTTGCAGGTAATTCCGCCCGGTGCCGCCCAAATTTAACAAGGCATGGGTATCCCCCGTGCCGTCAATATACAACTCGCCGGCTCCCATTTTGCGCCACTCCGTCATGTGCGACTCAGGATTGGTGAATTGCATATGCACCGCAGCACCCTCATTCACAACATACCCGGCGTGGTTAAAGACGTTCTCCTCCCCGGCCTCCGATACAATTGTAAAGCTTCCCCCGGTAAAGCCTGCATATCCGATACCCAAGTCCACGCTGTCCCGAAGGATAATGCGTTTCTCCTCCCCGCTATTGGCTGTAAATTCCAGATTTTCCGTATAAAATAAATCCTCAATCGTTTGCAGTAACTTGCCATCCGGATTTTTAGAAGCATCATATAAATCCGCATCGTACGCATACCAATTTTGCGTATCCTTCAGGTCGGACAAATCCGCCCATGTATTCAGCCCGGTTCGCAACCCGTTGTAACGCGCCAGCTCCACCCCGGTGGCACTTTGAACCGTACCGCTCCATAGGGTCGTGCTGTAACCATTATTCTCGATATAATCGCCCTCTGTAGAAACTGCATTCAGGTATACGGTGTTCTCCGTGCCGAAATCAACGGATTTCCCGAAGGAATTTAGCGTTTGCTCTGTCCATTGCGGCATACTCAGTGACCAGTTGACGGATGCACCGGAATTCACAGCGTAGGAGCCAAGAAATTCGTAGCGTCCTAAAGTTTCATTGTAACGATATGTTGGGCTACCGGAATCCCCGCCTCGAATGCCATTGGGCAGTGGCGTGGTAAGGCTGGCACCCGCCTGCTCCGGGGAGCTGTAGTACATATACTGCCGAGTAGTGAACTTATCATCCTGAGGTATAACAACTTCACGTGTTTCAAACAACCCCCCGATGATATACGTATATGCCCCCCCCATACTATGCTCCACACCATCCTTCCACACCCCCATGCTGCCGCCGCCGGAGTGGTACACATAATCCCCCACGAGAGAATTCTTCTCCTCCTCTTCCGTAATGTAAGCCAGCGGATTCCAAGCGGCATCCACCTGCAGCTTGCTTTGCCGTTGCAACATATAGTCATCCGACGATTTATGGCGAAATTCTGTATGGCGAATATCAATCCCTTTGTAATTGATTGCGTGTTCCACTCCCACCTCTCGCTCACCATAAGAGGCATTGATGGTACCGTTGTGAGCCACCGTCACAATACTATTAGGAGCAATCGCCGCATAAGGTCCGCCATCTCCCGTGCCGGAAAAACTAATCATCCCCTGTTTTATCGGGATGAAATAAGGTGTAGTCCCATCCGTATAATAGATACCGATGCCCTTATCCTTCTCCGTACGAATAAAATCCACTAAGGCATTCACCCTCTCCCCCACCACATAACGCCCCTTGTTCTGCCCATAATCCGTATACGTTTGCAAATGCACGTCCTCGTGCATCACGCCGGCTTGGGTTGTAGCGCACAATAGAGAGAACGCAGCCAGTAAACACTTTCGGAGTAAGACAGGGAGATGGGGTTTCATAATTCCTGACACTCTAGCAAAGTCCGCTCGAGGCGTCAAGAGAAAGCTGCGTAAAGGCAATTTTTTACAGTCTGTTTAATTTTACCCTCTTAACGCGCAGAAATCGAAAGTCCTTGCTTTTTGTGCGTATTCACTGCTTTATATTTAATCAATTACGAAAAATAAGAGCGAGTTTTATCTCCAAGTTATCATGATAAACACCCTTTGAGGGGGATACGGCTTCCCCCCCCTCTGTTTTTTCACTCAAAATCCAAGTTCTTTGCAAAGTCCCGCGAACGCCCTTCGATGGTAAGTCCGCAAATGAGATGGTGAAAGCTCTCGGCCTGAATTTTGGGGATGCAAAGCACTAAGAGCTCTTTTTTCAAAAAGTGTTGCATTTGAACTTGCAATTCACCATCATGGCGGCAACCGGGGGAAGGACTCATTGCCGTCCTTCCCCCACCCCCCCCATCCTGCTAGGGCAGTTTGGGCTCCTTTGGAGACTTTTTTGGGGCCTCTTTGGTGTTGCTTTTGTTTTTACACTTCTCAAAAAATGAACATTACTACTCGTGCTACTTGCACGCCTTCAATTGGTGTGGTAGAATGCTGATTGTACACTTTATCTGAAATCGCATATGCAACCTTGCTGTTTAGGTCTCATTATTCTGCTCTCTATCCCCTTGTTGGCATGGATTATTCTTCTGTACCGAAAAGGCTTCTTCTCAACTTTCTTGGGACGTTTCGTCATATGGGGTGTGGTACTGCTCCTTCTTACCATAGCCTACCACCCTATTTTAAAACATTTGGTTGGTTATACAAAACTTGAATCCGCCGCTCAATTCGGTGACCAGTATGGTGCGCTAAACTGCTTTATTTCAGGTTTGGCGTTTATCGGACTTGTTCTCACTCTTTTAATGCAAAGTGAAGATTTAAATCTTCAAAGAAAAGAAATGAGAGAGTCGCGCGTTGAATTTGAAAAACAAACGAAACAATTCACCCGGCAAACGACTCTCATGCAAACTCAAATTAACGAGGAACGAACTGCTGCAAAAGAGCAACTAACTCTCCATGAAAAATCGACATGGATGCAGGAAACTATGGGGCTCATTTCAAGATTTGCCGACGAAATCAAATCTTTAGAATGTACATACGGAGACACGCCAGAATCAATTAATACCGTATCAGGGAAACAAGTTGTCAACCTCCTATATGATGCCTATACTGAACAATGTTTATATGATTTCATGAAATCCCAATTGGGAGAGAAAAAATTAACTATCCCTCGTTTCCTCGAAAAAGAGTATTTTTGCAAGAAAGACGCTTTCCATCAGGCTATTATTTCTTTATATCCATTAATGAAGCAAAGATTTCTAATAACAGAGCGCATAAGCAACACCTACCATCTTTCTTCGTCAGAAATTGCTCAGTTATTAATGTTCGTCCCCTTGGATTCCACCGATGAATTGAAATTTCTTATGTTCATGTTCGAACCGGCTTGGAAAAGAATGTGGATAGAAGCAGACAGGGAAAAACGCAATAATATTCAAAATGAGATTTTTCTATTGAATCAGCAGATACGCATTGATGCCCAAAAAGTTGCAATATTATTAACAAATCGAGCAAACTCTTTTGCATTGAAAACATTGAACAAAATCGTAGAACGAATACTAAAAGATCCCAGCAAAAATTTCGACGAAAACCTTGAAGGTTTAGATAACGTAAACTTGAAGGTCGCCTACCTGATTTTTAATGATCTCCTTAAAATTCTTAAAGAAGAAGCCAGCAGACAGACATGCCAAGCTTTCTTCTATAATGAATTGATACGTTATTCGTCAGGGCTTTTAACTGCTTAAAATTATCCATAATATCCGCCATAACACTCTTCCAGTCAGATATTCCTTCTGTAGAATCCTTCTGGAGGTCTGTCATTCTTTTCGGAGTTAACACAGCTTCCTATAAATTTGCGTTAGCACAAGCACTTCTCCAATTGGCGGCAACAGATACATTCTGCAATCTGCAACAGGAAACGGAAGTCCGGTGGAATCTGGTGGAAACAGCTTGGGAATATGGTCTTAATGCCGCTACTATTGGAGTTAAATATGATGAAGATGCCAAGTTATTATTTGTAGATAATTGCCTGAGGCGTAAAAATATAACCTCGGCAAAGGATGCGTTGAACGGCTATCAAAAAGGTAGATGCTTCTATTGTTTCCGCAATATTGATATTGATACATCGTCACCAGATGCGTGTGATGTAGACCATTTCTACCCCCATATACTCAAACCTTTCATTCCATATGCCAATTTAGACGGCATATGGAATTTGGTTCTTGCGTGCAGACATTGCAACCGAGGCTCCAATGGCAAGTTTTCAAGAGTGTCGGCTGTTAAATATGTGCAACGATTGCACAAGAGAAATGAATCCCTGATTTGCAGCCATCATCCGCTGCGAGAAACACTAATACAACAAACGGGGAATAATGCTGAAACTCGGAGCTGCTATATACGCGACATCGATATGCAAGCAGTCTCGTATCTACTTCATCGTTGGGAAACAGAACCTGTCAACCCTGCCGTTTTTTAAATGACACACGATACCACACACTCAGACATCACTTTAAACTATTATAACGAAAACGCTGCTGCATTTGCCGCAGATACCCAAGCAGTAGATTTTTCGGCTCTTCTGCAATAATTGTGGAATGACCAACGGACGCAAGAAACGCAGGCGGAGAAATCTATTAGTAAAAGGTAGAAAAACATCGAGCATGGAGGAGAAATCTCCTACCATGCCCGGTGTTGTGTTCTTGAAGTACTTGAAAATTACAGCAACGGGCACGGATAGTCAAGGCAAATTTGATTATGCCGTGTGTGATGAAATTCAGGCAAGCAGCTGTCCTCACTGCCATTCACAGGAGGTATATGTGCATGGTTATTACTATCGCAACCCTAGTGCCAAGGGACGTGATGGTACAAGAAAACGACTAAGGATAAAGGTAAAACGCTATAAATGCCGATGCTGTGGCAAAACCCATACGCAGAACTTCAACCATATTGGGCTTGCAAAATACCAGCGGCGTAATGCTCGGCTCAATGATGCCATCTCGCGCGAATGCGCCAATGGAGTATGCAACAAGAAAATAGGAGAAAAGTATCGGATAAGTACCAGCACAGTGGAACGCCAGTGGCTCGCAATCACGAGAAGCAGCTCAACGAACAACTCCATTATCCCTGTCCGTTGATCATGGGAATTGATGAGCACAGCATTCACCTCGGCCCCAAAAAACGATCGCCGTTAAGATGAATCATATGGTCGGGCATTTCTGCAATCCAGACTTCAGTATCCCATGCGAGCTGGTCTGCAAATTTCTTGTACGTTTTCAAATCTAAGAAAGCGGTGACATATATGTGCTCTGCATGACTACTTTCTGTCATTTCTTGAATTTGCTTTACACGCGCAGGTGTCATAGGGCCGACGGAAGTGACCGCCTCGACAAAATACAACCAATTCTTGTCAGGGGAATAGAGCATGACATCAGGCAATTTGTCGTGAATCGTCATTTCCACCCCTAATTGCGAAAGGCGAGCTTCATCAAACACAAGGTCTTTTTCAATTGTATCACCTACATACAGACACTCGACACCCGGAGCAAATCTTGGAGCAAACTCTTCAATGATGGCTTTTTGAAGCATGTTATGCTTACCCGGACTAAACGAAAAAGACGCACCGTTGATTACAACAGGAGTTTTGGTAAACTTGCGCTTCGTATCGTACAACTCCATCAATCCCTGATGAAGTTCTAGGAATGCTTTTCGATTCGAGTTCCATTGGCGTTTGCCATACGAACGCACAAGTTCCAACATTTCATCAGTCAAACGATAACGATAATTGGGGCTATTGGTAGCCATTCCATTGTCTTCTATGAATGCAGCATTCCTAAAATGATGCATAGCTTGTTTGCGTATCGTTTCACGAGAATTTTCCGCATATTTCACACCATAATGTTTATCTACGAACGTGATGATATCGTGTATTCGCTTCCAATTATTTTGAGCACACGACCATTTTGTACCCGGCCTCAAATCAGCCAGGGCCAAAAGAACCAGACAGCACATTTGATTGCGTTGCCGCTCAGGCACCATCATCGCTTCCAATAGGCAAGAAGCCTGTTCAAGATTGTTGTTCTTAGTCATGATGCATTCAAGATACGTGAGTTGATAATTTTATCACATACGCTAACCGACTCCCAGTCAGGCTCTAATCTTAACATCCGTCCCATTCTTTCTATTTCCTCGATAGGAGGAACTGGAATCTGATTCATCTCTGTTGAATTTACCTGCGTCGACCCATTAAGAATTCTATAATACTGATCATACACTGTACTATTAAACAGTACGTACAGGCCATATACCATATCCTCAGAGAGAGACTTGTGACTACATTCTATGAAATTAATTTTATTCTGCGTGCTGATATGCGTATAGTTCGGAAGTGTTGATGACAAGTAAACAGCACATTGCAATCTTCTCTTTTCTTCTTTGGATGTAAACCTCTTAACAAAGAGGTAGTTACAATTCTTCTGTTTCAAGGAATTCTGATTAGATACCAAATACTCACCAGCCTTTCCTAAAGGAAACTTCACAAGGCCATGACGTAAATGCTGAGAATACAAAAGAGGCACAGCATCCGGGCTGTATTCATCCCTTAGAGCCTCTCTTGTCCTGAAATCGACAGTTAAGCCGGTCTTCATTCTTAATCCCAATTCCGGTAAGGTACAGGGCAACGCATTTAAGGTTCTCAAAATCTCTACATCATGTTCATCGGTAACCAAGTAGACATATCTTTCCGCGCCACTCACAACTACGTGATATGGCGCATCAAAAGATGTCATCGAAGAGAAATCCTTGTTTGAATTTGAGGTAGTAACGCATATGCAGTCAGGAGTCTTTTGTGATTTCTTTATTTTTACAATCATCGTCTCCTGAAGCACACTTTCAGAATCAAAGACTTTATCTCTGCTGACAAAGAGATGAATATGTGTCAACACTCCGTCAGTCAAAAGTTTCTCCCTGAACTTAGCAAAATATGCACCGGATACCCAAGATCTAGGAATAATGTACACGAGTTCACCATCATCACGGAGATTAAACATCCCCATAGAAGCAAAAAGGAAATATAAATTGGGTGCTCCATAACAAACATCGGACATAGCCTTCGCTTCCGGAGCCTCTTTCGGAATCTTCATGTATGGAGGATTTCCTATTACCAAATCATACTTCTGGGGCGCAAATTGGCAAAGCCTATCATTGTACTCTAAACTTTGGCTCAATATATAATTCTCCTCAATAATACGATAAGTTAAATCCTTACCGCAATGGATTCTCAACCATTCTAAGTTTTCTCGCAGGAGCGGTAACACATTTTCGTCAGTATCATAGCATGTAATTTCTATGCTCTTTACCGCCTTTTCAAAGGATAATCGCTGAACTAACGCCGCTGTAAGAATACCAGAACCTGCACCAGCGTCCAAAACGGTAATCCGTTCCTGCTCGGGCACAACAAACAATGAAGCCATAAACGAAGCCGCCTCTTTGCTGGTAAAAAATTGGCCATAAGCTTTGCGAATTTCTTTAGGCATAGCAGATATATAAGCATCCGTCCTCGAAGCGACATGTTCGAGGAGCCCGTTCTTCAAACTCAGCAAATCAATTACCATAAAATTAGTTATAGTCTTATAGCGTCAGCGACATTTTAGCAATTTCTTGCTCTACTTTCCAGAAAAAATGGGCAAAACGCACCTTCAATATCAATACAACCTGTATGCCAGCACCCTAGTCCTTTTGAGCCCCTGCGAAGTGCGAAAGATCGTTTTTGGGCGTGTACAAGCTTTTTATGAGTGGTATCATTTGTTTATCAAGGACTTGCGGTTTTATAGTTAAGTCGCTGATGTTTAAGAATAGTTATCAAAAACCCTCCAATGCACAGAGCGTTAGATGGTTACCTATTTAGCTAACCTTTGAGAAGGGTGCGGCACTTTGTAACTGAATGATATTGTGACCGTTACAAAGCAGTTTTAATTTTGCTCCCTTAACGCGCAGAAATCGAAAGTCCTTGCTTTTTATGTATTCGCACCTTACTGATATTTGACGGGTTGCGAAATTACTTACCTATTGTACTGCTAAGCAGGCTAGACAGATTTGCTATACGCTCATCTTTTTTCTCCATTTCGCGCTTGCGGCCGCCTCGGCGGAAACATTCGCCAACCATCTCCTTTACTTGTTTCTTCCAGTCCTTTACTAAAAATCGGGACTGATGCCGTACTCAGATGCTATCTGAACATGCGTCTTGGCGCCTGTAAGCGCCTCCTATGCTACCTTTTCCTTGAACTCAGCGGCGTAGCGACCTCTCTTGTGTATTTTTTCGTTTTGCATGTCTGTGTGTTGGTTAGATTATATACACACACGATGCTTTGCACAAGAAAAAGGGAGCTTAAACTGGTGTCTTAAAATCAGGGCCATTAAACTTTACATATAGCAGGTAAAATTTGCCTGCTTTGCCAAACCTCTTTTTAAAGGAACGCCTTCTGCCGGCAAAAGTCGGCAGAAGGCGCAATTTAAAAGGTACCAGGAAAAAGCTTCATTTTGCCCAGTTCAGGTCTTTCAATTGTTGCCATATTTCCGGAACAAAACAGACCTTTGCGTCCTCGCCGCGTCCCTTACCATCAAAATATCGGCCGTAGGAATTTCCGTTTTCGGTCTTCATGGATTGAATGTTATTTCGATTTGCCCGCCCTACAGCCAGGTCATCCATATAAACCCAGCGCTCATCTGAACAGCCCAAGTCAATAGCCCGCTGGATAATCTCATGAACAATCGAATCATCTGCGTAGACCCCGGCCAAACGCCCTAAAGCCTTGGAACATTCAGCGACCTGCTCACCAATACATTTTTGAAGCATGGTTGATTTCGTTCGAGCCGATTTCTCGTATCTGGGAAGCTCCAGCCACTCAGTCGGATAATTTTCTGGCTTTTCCGGAATTTCAGACTCGTCTGGTTTCCATCCATAGAGCTCATACGCCCTATACTTCAGGCAAGCTGCCACATGCGCATCAAAATCAGTAAGTGAATGAATAGCCGCAGGAATACATACCAAATTTGCATAGCAAGTGTGATAACGCTGATTATAACATGTACCCGGCCACACATGACACACGGTAAAATCCACTAGGTTGACTCCATAGTACTTCTTGGCCATAGACTTCATCTGCGCATTTGGGCGGGTATTATCATCGTAAATAATGCCACCCACTTCCCCCTTGGGTTCAGAAGGGCGTTTGCGTCGGCAATTAGGAACCCGAGCATAGGTACCCTGACCATCATGTTGGGCTGCATGCAGTTCTACCGGAGCCCAGATTGCACATAATGCAATCAAAGAAGCGAAATTGATATTAAGTTTCTGTGTAGCAGCCGTCTGGATAAATTCACCTGTAAGATTTTTCATTTATGTTTATTCTTTATAATTTGTTTAATAAAAAGGAGGAGCAACATCTTAAAGAGAAGCCATGAACTCGCAATAACGCTTAAGAGCATTGCTGCATTGAGCATGGAGTTTGGTATCCATATCCCGGAATGTTCTGTCGTTCAGCAAACGGAGAGCTTTCTGTTTCAGTTCTGCCTTATCCTGAGCACAGTAGAAATCGTACTTTTCTACATGTTCAGACATAAAATCACTGCACCTTTGCACATTGTATGCATAGTTAGTAGCTGTACTTTCCTTGTAGTCACTTGCAAGAAGCCATTCCTTAAATGCATCTTTTCTGTTGGGCATGAAGGGAAATGGGGGCGTGTTATTCTTGGTTTCCATATATTGAGTATATTTGTTGAGTGCGGATTTAAGTGTGGGGAAAACAGCGCTATGCTGCTGAAATACAGGATTGCTATAAAGAAGCTCTTTCAGCCGGGCTACCTGCCGGACTGAGTCCAAAGCGTAAAAATCAGCTTTGAGTCCAAGCTGCTTACCTACATATATGCTGCACTCGCCAACTAAGTTTACATACTCGCGGGCAGTAGTACGGGCTTTAGCGTCACATTTTATCATCCAATTCCAGAATTGAAGCTGGGCGAGAGTAAGGCTTGCAAGCCATTGAGCTTCGGTTATGTTTGAATATTCACGACGAGACATGTTTTTATTGTAGCAGAACGCCCATTAATCTCCTTGTTTTTTTGTGTCATACCATTATTATCTTAGCATAGCGTTATGGCGTAGCCCTATCGGTCACTTGCATCGCAGAGACTGATTCGTCTTCGTCTGAGCCTACGCCGAGACAGGCCAAAAGCCGAGGATTCGCTCCAAGTGGAGCCCTTGGTCTGCCGGGGCTCCTTCCTACCCCGGAAGGTGGCTTTTTGGCCTGTTTGCCGCCTGCTGGGGCTCACATCAGCCCCTTTTCGCGGGCGGTGATTTTCCGTCTTCGGTAAACCTACGCCTACGCCGAAACAAGTAAACAAATGCGGTTCAGTAGGTTTCCCGGAGGATGGCGGCGATTTCCTGCGGGGAGTGGTCGAGCATATCGAGGGTTTTGGCGAGCACCATGCGGGTGATGCCGTAGGTCATGCGGATGTCCGCAAGGGAGCGGAATTGCCCGGCGTGGAGCATTTGCTCCAGCCGGAGGGCGTTGGCCATGCGAATGGCTCGTTTTGTGGGGCGTTTGCCCTTTTCCAAGGCGACAGGTTGCGGGGCTTGTAGCGTAAGGCGGCTTTTGGAGTTTCGGCGCAGGGCGAAGGTGAGCTTGGTGACGGATGTAGCGGATATGGTGACTAGGATGAGTATTTTTCTATGGTGAGTTCCTGAGTATCTTCATTGTAACTGATGCTCTTGTAGAGCGCGGAAAAGAGCGTAGCGAGAGCGTCATCCGGGATGTATTCCACCAGCTGCTCCACATGGGACAATGCCTCGGAAATATCGCGGCGGGCGAGCTGCGGGAGTCGCTCCTACAAGGCCTTTATCATGGCTCGGGTCATGGGCATACGAAGCCAGATTGGCGGCCACAGCCATCTCCATCGTTCCCGCCGGGAGATTCCGCGCCGGGCAGAATTTGTTGCCACCGTAGTGGTTGGGGCGTTTTCCCGGAGGCCGGGGACAAGGCAGCCCGCCCGGCATTTCCAGGCAGGCTGTGAAATAAAAAAACGCGAACTCCAGTCATTTTTGCTCGTTGCGTCTCACAACAAGCGGCTTTGCTCTGCCGCACGAGCTCGGATTTTTTCCACCACCGGTGCACATATGCTGCACAGGCAGTCATCCACAAAATAGTACAGCGTGCGCCCATCTTCCGTCTTTTTACAGACAACGCCGTGCTCGGTCATCAATTTCATGTGGCGAGAAACTACACTTTGGCATAGCCCCAATCGTTCTGTCAGCTCGCCTATGGTGGCAGCCCCCTCGCTGCATATCGACCCCAGCATGCGCAGCCGCACCGGTTCGGAAAGCATTTTGAAATACCCCGCCACCTCTTCTGTCATTTGCGGACTGAACTTGATAGATGTCAATTTTTTCGTCACGCGCTCATTTTAGTATTGACAGGAATAAAAGTCAAGTGTATTTTGCCTATATCGCGATATGCGCATATAGACATGAAAGCAACAACATTACAACAACAGCATCTGGCAGGGCGCGTGCAGGTGGTCGATGTACGCAGCGGGGTCGAGTGGCGAGCGGGGCATATAGCCGGGGCCGAGCATCTGCCTTTGGCTGAGCTTGAGGGAGGGCAAACACCCGGAAGTGCAGCTACGGGCAGCGAGCTAGTTTTAGTATGCCAAAGTGGGGTACGCGCGGCGAAAGCTCGGCTTTTGCTAAGAGCACGCGGAATAGAGGCGGATGTACTGGAGGGCGGGATGAATGCGTGGGCAGCAGCCGGTTTGCCGCAAGTGCAAGAAGAGGGGCGGCACGGCATCTCACTGATGCGGCAGGTGCAGCTTATTATAGGCTGCATAAACCTGTTGGGACTGGGACTGGGGCTGAGCCATAGCCCCTGGTGGCTGGGAATACCCTTATTCACTAGCATAGGGTTGTTGGTAGCCGGAATCACGGGAACCTGCGGGCTGGCGCTGTTGCTGGCACGCATGCCCTGGAACCGGTAAAATAAACGCTTTTTTCACCCATACTCCCCATAAAGAAACCATGAGCAAGAAGAGAACCATCATCATAGGCGGAGTGGCCGGCGGCGCCACTGTTGCAGCACGACTGAGCCGCTTGGGCACTGACCGCGAAATCATTATCATTGAGCGTGGGGCGCATGTTTCCTTCGCCAACTGCGGGCTGCCGTATTATATCGGCGGTGTCATTGAGAAAGAGAGCTCGCTTCTGTTGGCCACGCCCGAGCTATTTCGCACGCGCTACGGCATAGACGTGCTGTTGCAGCATGAGGTGTACACCATAGACCCGCAGCAGCGCACGGTAGGTGTAGCCAATTTGGTAACCGGTGAGAAAAGGCAGATACCGTACGATGAGCTGGTTCTCTCTCCCGGTGCGGCACCGCTGCGCCCGCCCATGCCGGGTGTAGACCTGCCCGGGGTGATGACGCTGCGCACCGTGCCCGATGCCAACGCCATTCGCCACTACATTGCAGAACACCGGGTGCGCCGCGCTCTGGTGATAGGAGCCGGGTTTATTGGGCTGGAGGTAGCGGAAAATCTGCAACTTGCCGGGATAGAGGTCAGCATCGTGGAAGGCAGCAGCCATGTTCTGCCCCCGCTGGATGAGCACATGTCCACCTATGTGGACGAGTTGCTGGCGGCGCACGGAATCGGGGTCGAAGTCGGCAAGATTGCCAAGGGAATCCGCCGCTGCGAAAACGGCCGCCTGCAAGCCTATAACGACACTTGGAACAGTGTGGAGGCGGATTTGATATTGCTCTCCGTTGGCGTGCGCCCCGAGATAACCCTGGCGCAAAACGCCGGGCTGCGCATAGGTGAAACAGGTGCCATTTGGGTGGACGAGCATATGCGCACCAGTGCCCCTGGTGTTTGGGCCGTGGGCGATGCCGTTCAAACAACAAACCGTATCACAGGACGGCCCGCGCGCTTAGCCATGGCCGGCGTGGCACAAAAACAGGCGCGTGTTGCGGCAGATGATATCGCCGGGCGCCCGGCTGAGTTTCGGGGCGTGGTGGGAACTGCCGTGCTGAGGCTTTTCGGTACCACCATCTCCATGACCGGGCTCAATATTGACACGCTTACCCGCAGCGGAGCCACGGACTACGAGTATGTGGACGGGCACCACGCTCAGCACGTGGGCTACTACCCCGGGGCAAGTCCCATTCACGCCCGGCTGGTATACCGCCGCAGCGACGGCAAGTTACTGGGTTACACCGCCATAGGAGAGTCGGGCGCGGCGCGGCGTACAGATGTGGTGGCAGCGCTCTTAGCGTGCAACGCTACCGTGTACGACCTAGCGGAAGCAGAGTTGTGCTACTCCCCACAAGAAGGTATGCCCAAAGATGCAGCCAATCAGCTTGCCTTAGCTGCGATAAATAATCTGGAGGGGCTGCACCCCGTTGCTCATAAGGTTGATATAACCGACGAGAGTTTTCTGCTAGATGTGCGAGAACCGGCCGAAGTTTTGCAGGCGCCCTACCCGGGAGCTGTTAATATACCGCTTTCACAATTGAGAGAACGTATGCAGGAACTGCCCCACGGGCAACAAATACTTGTATTCTGCCAAAGCGGCGTGCGAGGCCACACCGCTACCGCGCTCTTAAATAATATGAATTACCAAGCCTGTCACCTCAGCGGTGGCTACCTCACCATCTCCCGCTGAGGGGTAGGCGTGCCCCCGGCGACAAGAGCCGGCGCTCTATACGGGGCGTCGGGTCAGCCGGGTGGCGCCCCAGGCACAGAGGATTGACAATGCGGCCGGGATGAGGCGTTCCTCCCACTGGCAAGCATAATAGGGCAATACCGCGCCGAGGAAGAGGATGATAACCGGCAGGTACAGCAGCGCCGTGCAGCGGGCGCCGAAACGCGGCCGCGCCCCCAGTCCTTTAGAGTCCCCGGGGAGTAAGAAAGGGCAAAATCAGGGCGTTTTGAGCCTTTTAATATACATTCTTTTTAATAATTAAGAACTCCGCAATTCGTTAAATATCAGCACATAAACAGAAAAAGGCTACATTCCCTCAATTTCAGGAATGCAGCCTTTAGCAATAGGGCCGGTGGGGTTCGAACCCACGACCAAAGGATTATGAGTCCTCTGCTCTAACCGCTGAGCTACAGCCCCACGCAGATAGTAAGGGAAGCGGGGCAGGGATGCAAGTGTTTTTCTGAGGTAGAAGGCGGGGATTGCGTCATAATGAAGGGGGGGTGGGTAAGTTCGCGGTGGAGTTCGATGGAGGAGGTGGTAGACCAGAACGGCAAGGGGAAGGAGGTTGCAAAAATACCGGCTGATGTGGGGGAGGGGGATGTTCTTGTTAGGTTGTGTTATTTGGGGGGAGAAGTAAAGCTTAACATTATGTTGTTTTTATTTGGAGAGGGATAAAAAAAGCACCGGCTCTTGAAGGAGCCGATGCTTGGAGGAAGATGGATGGCGGTGTTTAACCGAGGGTTTTTAGTTCTGCCACGGCGGCTTCGAGGGTGGGTACGTCCTCGATGGAGATGACCTTGGCTTCTTTGCAGATGCGCCCCATCATGCCGGCAAGGGTTTTGCCCGGTCCCATTTCGATGAAGAGGCGTTCTCCTTGGTCGATGAGGGCTTGCATGCAGGCGGCCCAGCGTACGGAGCCGCATACTTGTTCGCCCAGCATGGCGCGGATGTCATCCGTGCCGGTTACGGGGCGGGCTTGGTAGTTGCAGTAGACGGGCACTGCGGGCATTTGCATGGGGGTGGCGGTGAGTTCCGGGAGGAGTTTTTCCTGCGCGCTCTTCATGAAGCGGCTGTGGTATGCTCCTGCTACATTGAGTTTCTTGGCCAGTTTGAAACCGGCAGATTTGGCACCGGCAACGGCTTTTTCCACACCTTCCACAGAGCCGGAGACGACGGTTTGCCCGGGGCAGTTATAGTTGGCTACGTCGATGTCGCATTCTGCGGCGAGGGTGGCGACGGCTTCATCGGTGCCGCCAATCATGGCCGCCATGGTGCTGGGTGTGGCTTGGCAGGCTTCCTCCATGTAAGCTCCGCGTTTTTGGACGAGTTTGAGACCATCCTCCATGGAGAAGGTGCCGGCGGCGGCATGGGCGGTAAATTCGCCCAGTGAAAGCCCGGCAGCGGCCACCGGTTGAATATCGACCATGGTGCTAAGGGTTTTATAGAGGGCTAAACCATGGAGGAAGAGGGCGGGTTGGCAGTAGCAAGTGCGAGTGAGTTCGGCATCCGGTCCTTCGAACATGATTTTGGTAAGGGGAAAACCCAAGGCGGAGTCTGCCTGTTCCATCATTTCACGAACTGCGGGATAGGTGTCGTAAAGGTCTTTGCCCATGCCCACTTTCTGGGCACCTTGTCCGGGGAAAAGGAGTACTGCTTTCATAATGCTGCGGTGGAGTTAAAAGGAGCCGTTATTCGGCTGCTATATGCTACAATGGGGTAGGGAGGGGTGTCAAGTATAATTCGGCAGTGTCTGTAGAGTTTACTCTAGTTTTGAAGCAAAAAAAAGGTTTTGAGTGGTGCGGGGGCGGATTTTGTGTTGCCAAAACGTGTTTGGGGGTGTAGAATGGGGTGCCCTTCGGTGCATATGCCGGGTGGCAAGAACAAAGTAACCCAAGAAACATGAACCCCGAAACATTATTCTGGATCGTGCCGGTTGCTTCCATCGTGGCTCTGCTTTTTGCAGCCAAGTTCTTCTTTGATATGAAGAAAGCGGATGAAGGCAACGATCGTATGAAGGAGATTGCGGGCTATGTGCGCGAAGGTGCTATGGCCTACTTGAAGCAGCAGTACAAGATTGTTGCTATCTTCTTTGTCATTATTGCCGTGGTGTTCGGCATTATGGCCTTTTATGGCCTGCAGAACAACATTGTGCCCGTGGCTTTCCTGACTGGTGGTATCTTCTCCGGTCTGGCTGGCTTTGTGGGTATGAAGACGGCCACTTATGCCTCCGGTCGTGTGGCTCAGGCTTGCCGCGATGAGCAGGACGGCCTGAACAAGGGCCTGCAGCTTGCTTTCCGCTCCGGCGCAGTGCTGGGGCTTACGGTGGTGGGCTTTGGTCTGTTGGATATTTCCGCTTGGTATCTGATTTTGGATAACACGGGCCTTGTGGAGGGGGAGGGCATTAGCCGCTTGGTGCAGATTACAACGATTATGCTTACCTTCGGCATGGGTGCTTCCCTGCAGGCTCTCTTTGCACGCGTGGGCGGTGGTATTTACACGAAGGCTGCCGATGTGGGTGCGGACCTGGTGGGTAAGACGGAGTACCACTTTAATGAGGATGATCCTCGCAACCCCGCTACGATTGCAGATAATGTGGGTGATAACGTGGGTGATGTGGCCGGTATGGGTGCAGACCTTTACGAGTCCTACGCCGGTTCCATTCTGGCTTCCGCCGCATTGGGTGCAGCCGCTGCTGCCACGGCCGGTTGGGCGTATGACGTGGGTCTGCAGCTGGTGATGGCTCCCATGATTATCGGTGCCATTGGTGCTATTCTTTCCGTTATCGGTATATACTTGGTACGCACCAAGCCCGGTGCTAACCAGACCGAACTGATGGCGGCCCTGAATAAGGGTATCAACTTCTCCGGCGTGCTGATTGCGATTGCTGCTGCTGCCGTGCTGTATGCTTTGGGCATTAACAATTGGCTGGGGCTGTGGGGTTCCATCGTTATCGGTCTTGTGGTGGGTATCGCCATCGGCAAGGTGACGGAGTACTACACCTCCTTCGAGTTCAAGCCTGTGCAATTCATTGCGGAAAACGCTACCACAGGTCCCGCTACGGTGATTATCTCCGGCATTGGCGTGGGGATGATTTCCACCTGCTGGCCTGTCATCTTCATCGTGTTGGGCACGATTGGTGCATATCTCTGCGCCACGGGTTCCTTCACTTTCTCTGCGGAGAACATGTCCATGGGTCTGTATGGCATTGGTATTGCTGCCGTGGGTATGCTTTCCACATTGGGGCTCACCTTGGCCACGGATGCTTACGGTCCCATTTCTGATAACGCCGGCGGTAATGCCGAGATGAGCAATCTGGGTGATGATGTGCGCTCCCGCACGGACGCTTTGGATGCTCTGGGCAACACTACGGCTGCCACGGGTAAGGGCTTCGCTATCGGTTCTGCCGCTCTTACGGCTTTGGCTCTTCTGGCTTCCTACATCGAGGAGCTTAAGATTGCCGCCGTACACTACGGCGAGACTTTCAAGGCCAGCTTCTTCAGCGACCAGGTGCTGAACAGTGCCGAGGTGGCTAAGATGAACATTGCAGAGTTCATGACGGCTTTCGACGTGACGCTCATGAATCCGAAGGTGCTTCTGGGTATCTTCATCGGTGCGATGCTTTCCTTCCTCTTCTGCGGCCTTACGATGAATGCCGTGGGCCGTGCAGCCAAGAGCATGGTGGAGGAAGTGCGCCGCCAGCTGAGCGATAAGGATGTGTTTGAAGGTCGCAAGAAGGCCGACTACGCTCGCTGCGTGGCCATTTCCACGCAGGGTGCCCAGCGTGAGATGATTGTGCCCTCCCTGATTGCTGTGGTTGTGCCGATTGCTACGGGGCTTATCATGGGTGTTCCCGGTGTGTTCGGCCTGCTTTCCGGTGGCCTTGCCGGCGGTTTCGTGCTGGCTGTGTTCATGGCTAACTCCGGTGGTGCATGGGATAATGCCAAGAAGTACATAGAGACGGGTGATGCCGATTTCTGCGGCAAGCACACGCCGGTACACGATGCTTCTGTGGTGGGCGATACCGTGGGCGATCCCTTCAAGGATACCTCCGGTCCCTCTCTGAATATTCTCATCAAGCTGATGAGCATGGTGTCCATTGTGACGGCCGGTCTTAATATTGCTTTCTCCTTGCTGTAAAGCGCGGATTAGCATAGAGTTGTATTTTCGCCACGCTGCCTGCATAGGCAGCGTGGCTATTTTTGTGCCGCTTGGAAGCAGGGTAAAAAAAGCACCCTGCCGGGGAGGCGGGGTGCTTGCGGTGCGGAAATGTTTGTGTGTGGGGCTTAGGCTTCCTCCGTGCTTTGTTTCAGCGCGTTGTTAATGGAGGCCATCGTTTCCACTATTTTATCGTTAATGTTGTTGCGGCACATGCCATCGGCCATGCGGATAGCGTTGTAGATGGCCTCTGCATTGGCGGAGCCGTGGGCAATGATGGAAACGCCGCGTACGCCCATGAGCGGGCAGCCGCCAACGGCATCCGCACTCATGCGCACTCCCAGGTTTTTGAATACGCCGCGCATCAGCATGGCGCCCATCATGGCAAT
Source organism: Akkermansia sp. (assembly GCA_017521405.1). Classification (GTDB taxonomy): domain Bacteria; phylum Verrucomicrobiota; class Verrucomicrobiia; order Verrucomicrobiales; family Akkermansiaceae; genus Akkermansia. Next base: position 25,843 of record JAFXCP010000024.1, read on the forward strand.
GGGGCTTTGTTTAATGCCTGCCTTAATCCAGTGGACAAAGGCTTTGGCGGTGGCTTCCACGCTTTTAAGGAGGATGTTCCCGGTGAATCCGTCCGTAAGTGCCACATCCAAATCCGTTTCAAAGAGGTCGTGGCCTTCGCAGTTACCGGTAAACCGGAAGGGCAGGAGTTTTTTATCCGCCAGAGAGCGCAGCAAGGCGTAGGCCTCCTTGGAGAATTCGCTGCCTTTGCAATCCTCCGTGCCATTGCTCATTACGGCCACGTTCGGATTCGGGCGGTTGTATATATACTCCGCCATAAGGGCGGACATGACGGCGTAGCCTACCAAGTGGCTGGGCTTGGCATCGGGGTTAGCCCCGGTATCGCTCACCAGTACGTAGCCGTGCTGGCTGGGCAGGGGGGAGATGATGCCGGCGCGTTCCACGCCGGGCAGCAAGCGGAGTTTAATGGTGCTGGCAGCCACGGCCGCTCCCGTGTTGCCGGCGGAAAGCACGGCATCGCAGGTGCCGTCTTTCACCAAATCCACGGCAATGCTCATGGAGGAGTTCTTCTTTTGGCGAACAGCCATAATGCCGTTTTCCTCCATGGTGACTACCTCCGGCGCATGCACGATTTCTACCCGGGGGTTACCGGCAAGTCCTGCGGTTTCGCAGGCGGTTTTAAGAGCGGATTCATCCCCTACGAGGTAGATTTTCTCGAGGGAATCCAGCTTCTGCAGTGCCAATTTGGCGCCGTCTATGTTAATTTGCGGAGCATTATCTCCGCCCATGGCATCGAGTGCGAGCTTCATAGAAGATGCAAAAGGAAAATGTTAAGTTGACTTCACTCTAGCATATATAGCGGAATGGGTCAACAAAAAAACCGCCCATACTTGTTGCATGGGCGGTTGGAAAGATGATTAGGATTCAGGGGGAAGTTTCCGTGGATTAGTCCACGAGCTTCACCACCACTTCAGCACCGCTCTGGGTTTTGTAAGTGCCGCACTGGGCGCAGGCGGTGTGGCCGGGAACGGCGGCGCCGCATTTGGGGCACTTGCCGAGCTTGGGTGCTTTCCAGGCCTGAGCGGCCAGACGGGAGCGCTGCTTCATCTTGGAGGTTCTGCGTTTCGGAGCTGCCATAGTTCTGTTATCTGGTTAAAGATTGTTCGATAAGTGGGTGAAGAGTGGAGCCGCAGCGCTTATTCAGTGGGAAACTGATCCAGTGCATCCCAGACGCTTTTGCCACTCGGGGTGGAAGAGTCTACACCCGAAAGGGGGTCTTTGTCCAGTCTAAAATCACCGAAATCGTTATTTATTTCACATTCTTCTCCGGAAAGTTCGCATTTCGGATAGCAGGGGAGGGCAAGAATGAGTTCCTCGCGGAGGTCATCGGTGATATCGAGTGCCGATTTTCCTTTCACCTCGTAAGAGAGGGCTAGGGAATCGGGGGCGCAGGTGTAGTCGAAATGGGTGAGACAACGGTCGCAACGTAGGCGGAAAGCGGCGGAAATGTTGCCTTGGATTACCAGCTCCGTTTCGAAGAGCTGTGCCTCCAGCTCGTATTCGAGGGGACCGGTACTTTGCAGCGCTTCGCTGTCGATGCCGAAGATGGAGGCATCCAAGCTGCCGTTAAGGCGGAGCCCTTCTTCCGGGAATTCATCCAAAGGGATGATGAGGCGCGTATCCATGGAGTGGGCGGGGGATTAGCGGTTGCGCTTGCGGAGAGCCAAGCGGGAGCGGGAGCGCACATTGCGTTTTTTGAATGTGCGGCCTTTACCGTTGCGTGCCAAACCTGTGCTGCGGCGGGCGGAGGCGCGGCGCGGAGCCATACGCCGTCCGGTGGCTTTGAAACCATCGCGCGGAAGCTGTGCCACCATCTCGGAGGGTACGGCAATGGTGTTCTTTGTAAAGTCCTGCTCTGCCTTCAGGTAGGTTTGCTGCGTGCAGCTCTCAATGGCTACGGGCATGCCGCGGTGTACGCGGCTGTACAGGTCTACAATATCATCGCTCTTCATGCGGATGCAGCCGTAGGAGGCGGGGCGGCCGATGTAGCGTTCCTCCGGTGTGCCGTGGATATAAATGCGGCGCTGGTGGGAGGTGCTGTTAGATTTTTCCAAGCCTGCAAGTTGGATAACTCGTGTGACGATGGGGTCGCGCCCGGGAGCGTCCACGTCCAGCACCTCGCCGGTGGGGCGGCAGGATTTGAACACCATGCCTTTGGGTTGCCCTTCTCCCGTCTTGCTGGAGACGGCGTGGATTCCCAAGGGGGTGCGGCGGCTGCCATCCTTACTGCCGATGCCGAATTTGGAGGAGCTAATGCTGTAATCCTTCACCTTTTTACCTTGCTTGAAGACGGTGAGTTTTTGGTCGGAAAGGGTTACGGCAACACCATCGCGCACAACGGCACGCGGCGGAATATCCTTTGCATACAGCGTGGGCCCGCGGTGGCAGGAAGCCAGCAGGGCGGATACTGCTGCGAGCGCAATCAGGAAACAGGTGGAGGTTCGGGGCATTGGGGGAAACGGGTTTGTTAAGCGTTTTGGGGGCTGCGGCGCTTTTGGAGCGCACCATCAATAATGCGTGCCAGAGAGCTGAAGCTCGTGTAGAAGAAGCCCAGGAAAGGAGTCATGAGGATGAAGGTCAGGTAGTTGCCATTCATAAAGTTGATGGCTTCCACCGCTCCGAAGAAGCAGGCAAAGATAAGCTCCAGCACGGGAACAAGGATGGATTTGATGGCTTTGTAACCCTTAGCGCGTTTCTCGATAGAGAGGGCACCTTGCTGGGATTCACCGAACTTGGGCGTGCGTACAAACTCGCTCTTCTGCCCGCACACGGCTTCCAGCACAGCCTTGGCATTATTTACTGCCATGCCCACCCCCAGTGCCAAAAGCGGGATGAGCAGGGGGAATACCATCCACCAGCGGCGCGGTCGTACAATGGCCTCCGCCGAAATATAGAACAGGCAGACGGAGATGGTGGCAAAGAAGAAGAGGGTGAAGGTGAGCAGAATCATCTGCCACTGGTCCCATGCCCAAGCACCCGTGGGGGCTACGATGCCGGTGCAAACAGGCATTACCAAAAAGCAAAGCAGAATGAGTGCTAAATAGGAATAATTGCAGGTAAGGTGAGTAGTGGCTTCCATTTTTGCCTTAAAGGGGGCTTTGGAGCGCCAAATGTCCCAGAGCATTTTTTGGCATACTTGGATGCAGCCTTTGGTCCAGCGGTGCTGCTGAGCCTTGAAACCGTCCATATCTTCCGGTAGCTCGGCGGGGGTTACATAATCATTGAGGTAGATAAAGCGCCAGCCTTTCATTTGGGCGCGGTAGGAAAGGTCCATATCCTCGGTAATAGTATCGTGTTCCCAGCCGCCGGCCTCATAAATAGCGCTCTTGCGCCACACGCCGGCGGTGCCGTTGAATGTAAAGAAACGCCCGGAACGATTGCGGCAGGTTTGCTCCAGTGCAAAGTGTCCATCCAGGAAAATGCTCTGCAGGCGGGTAAGCATATTGTGGTTGCGGTTAATATGCCCCCAGCGGGTTTGTACCAATGCCACTCCCGGATCGGTAAAGTAAGGAATCGTTACTTTCAGGATGTCCGGCTCCGGGCGGAAATCTGCATCCAGAATCAGCAGGAACTCACCTTTCGCCACCTCATCCGCAGCCTCCAAAGCACCGGCTTTGAAGCCGGTGCGGTCCGTGCGGTGCAGGCATACAATATCGAAGCCTTGCGCCCGGTAGTATTCCACCTGTTGCTGGCACAGGTCGTAAGTATCATCGGTGGAATCATCCAGAATTTGGATTTCCAGCTTATCCTTTGGGTAATCAATGGCCGTTACCTTGCGGAGCAAGCCTTCCACCACAAACTTCTCGTTGAACATGGGGAGCTGGATGGTAACCATGGGCAAATCCTCCCATTGCCCGGCAGGGGAGGGAATGTCCTTGCGGTGCTTCAGGTAAAGCCACACCATAAGCAGGCGGTGAAAACCATATCCGGACATACCTACCAGGACCAGAAAGTATGCCACAAGCCAGCAAAAATTGAACCAGTATTCTGTTGTAGCCATGTTTCGATTGTTGCGGTGAGGGGCACGCCGCTGCCGGGCTCGGAGTCCGTTGTGCGGCGTGTTTTTCGCGTCAGCAAGCGAGATTGTCTTGACGCGCGGAGATGATAATGTAGACTGGGTATGGAGTCAAGACTTAAATTATTGCACCCCCTTAATCCGCCATGAATACAAACGTCCGTACACTGCTGGTTCTGCCTTTACTGATGACCGCTTCCGCCCTGTATGCACAGTCGGAGGAGGATATGGTACCTACGGATGAGATGCTGGTGGAAAACGTGGAGGACATGGAATCCCAGCCGGAGGACACTCGGCGCCCGGGGGAAGTGCCGGCCATGTTCCGGGACGATGCCTTGCTGGATGATTCCCATTCCAACCAAGAGCTGGGAATCAACGTGTATACCGCTCCCTCCATTAGCAAGATTTTTGCCCAGTTAGATAATTTGCCTTCTATACCGGAGGAATATGTACTCCGCAATCGCCCGGAGAAATTACCCATGGAGGTAGGCTCCTTAGCCTTGGAAATGGGTTACCTGCTGGCGGATGGTTTTATTGCCGTACGCAGCGGGCATATGAACGATGTGAAACCCATTGCACTGGATTTGACTCGTTATGGAAAGGCCATTGGGGTTGGAGAAAAGATGAACGTACACTCCGCCAGTCTGCTGGAGCATGCGGAAAAAGGACAGCTCCAAGAGTTTAAACGCATTCTTTCCAACACACAGTGCGATGTGAATAGCGAGCTGGCCGCCCTGCGCGACCCGGATTTAGCACACCTTCTTGCTCTGGGCGGTTGGATTCGTGCCTTGGATGCCGCCGCTGCCGCCATCTCCTCCCATTTCGATGCGGAGCAGGCAGCCGTCATCTTCTACCCGGACGCTCCTGCATATTTCGATGAAATCCTGGAAGGTCTTAATCCCCGCACGGCTCGCCGTCTGCGTGTAAGCGAGATGCGCGCTCACATGCGCGCCCTGACGGAGGTGATGGAGCTTGCTCCCGGAGCTGCACCCACACCGGAAAAAGTACAGCAAATTCAGGGCATCGTGGGGCGTATTTCCACCTTGGCCGTAGGCAAAGGCTATGAGCATTGAACGTCCGCGCACCCTCCCGGTACGTGATTTTTTGGAGATGGGAGTGGTGCAGGCTGCGGTGCAAATCAGCCGCTCTCCACGCCCGGAATATCGCGTTCTTTTTCGCCTTCGCTTGTTGAATGCCTCCGGTAGCAGTGTGCGGCTTGTGGGGCGCAAGTGGACCCTGCGCGATAGAGCCGGAAACACTCGCATTATAGAAGCCGCGCAAGTATTCAACCAGCAGCCGGTACTTACCCCCGGTGCCGTATTTGCATGCGATGGCATGCAAACATTTGAAACCGCGCCCGCAGGGATGGAGGTGCGCTTTTTTGGCTTGGATCAACGCGGTCTACCCTTCATTACTCCTTCTCTCATCTTTCCCCGCAGTACTTTCTCTCGCCGCTAGTTTTCATCTCATACGCCCAGATAGCAAAAAGCCCCGCATCCGAGGATGCGAGGCTTTTTGCTACGGACAGGGAGGGATTCGAACCCTCGGTACGCTTTTGACGTACACACGATTTCCAATCGTGCTCTTTCGACCACTCAGACACCTGCCCATGCGGTAGATACCGAATGTTACCCATAATGGGTGCGGGGAGAATCTACACGAAATGTGAGCTAATTGCAAGCCTTTTTTTGCAAAATGTAGCAAAAAATGCTGCGGAGCGGGGGATTAGTCTTGCAGATGCTCGTTGCGGTCGCTCTTGACGAGACGTATACAGCAGAGGATGAAGAGGGTCCAAGCTGAGCCGATGGAAAGAAGCATGGTGATGATGCCGGCAATGGTCATATGCGTAAAATGAGGTTAGTCTTTGGGCGTGTGGCGGGTGGAGAAATGCTCGGAGGTGTGGATGACGAAGGAGAAGAAGCCTACAATGAGTAATACCCACACCAGAGGGATAATGGCTCCGGGTTCTCCCCGGGCAATAAGGGCTACATATTCGCTGGTCTTGTGGAAGATGTTCTGGTACAGCCAAGCCGCGAAGATGATGCTCATAATGCCGGGGGTGACGAAGAGGATGATGTAGCGCAGGAAGCCAGGAACATGGATGAGCGCACCTTCTCGGAGTTCTCCCAGCCCCTTGCGGGAGCCCCACACAATGTTGAAGATATACAGGTACATGCCGGCGCAGATATAAAGGCACATGGTGCCGAACCAGAAGTCCAGCGTACCAAGGGCAATGAGACCGCTACCACCCGTGAACCACGCCACCATAAGGGCTCCTACGATGAGGATGAAAGCCACAAGGGAGACGCTTTGTGCACGGCGCAATTTCCAGAATTCTTCCAAGAAGGCCACGGCCGGTTGGAGCATGGAGATAGCACTGGTAATGGCGCCTATGAAAAGCAGAGTAAAGAAGAGGGTGCCGAATACCTGCCCGGCAGGCATATGCCGGAATACTTGCGGCAGTACGTTGAATCCCAAGCCAAAGGTGCTGGCTCCTGCGGAGGCTGCTACTCCGAGAAAGGAGACGGCTGCAGGGATAATCATCATGCCGGCAAGACCCACTTCGGCAGCAGCATTAGCCGTGTTGGCACTCAGGGAGCCAAGGGCAATATCCTTGCGGCGGCGTACATAACTGGCGTAGGTACACACGGTGCCAAAGCCTACGGAGAGGGAGAAGAATACTTGCCCGGCAGCGTGGAGCCACATTTCCGGGTTCATGAGCCCTTTGAGGACGTCCACCCTCTCTTCCCGGATGGTGGTACCGGGGTTTTCGGCTTGCAGGTGGGCAATGCGTGCTTGTTTTTGCTCCGGGGTGGCATGGGCATTTACCATGTCGAGGGTTTTGCCCTCGCCGGTAACGAGCATGGTTTTATCCGGGTTCCACATGTAGCCCAGACCTTGGTTCACATTGCGTTCCGGGTAGGCCGGATCCGGCGTGCCGATGGTGAGTACACGTATTAAGATGATGATGGCAGTGATGCCGAGCAGGGGCATGCTCCACTTGCAGAACCATTCGATGCCTTTGTTCACCCCGCGGTAGATGAGGTAGAAATTCGCCAGCAGGGTAAGCAGGAAGAAGATGAGTAGGGTGCTTTCTCCGGTGAAGATGTAACCGTCTTCCCGGATGCCTACGAAGTTGACGAAGAAGTTGCCGAAGGCTTCACTGCCTTGCAGGTTCAAATCTCCCGTGGCTGTGTGCCATGCGTAGCCGAGAGTCCACGCTTCCAGATAGATATAGTACATGCACAGAGCTAAGGGGGCTATTACCCCGGCTATGCCCATATACTTCCAGCGGCGAGAACCGCAAATAAGGTACAGGATGGAGGCGGTGGAGTGCCCGCCCAGGCTGCCGCCCTTGCGGCCAATAGCCCATTCCACCCAGCTGAGGGGGATGCCCAGCAGGAGGAAGGAAATAAAGTAGGCAATCATGAAGGCTCCGCCGCCGTATTGAGCGGCAAGGCCGGGGAAGCGGAGAAAGTTGCCAAAGCCGATGGCACTGCCGGCCACAGCCAGTACTACACCGAGGTTGGAATTCCAGTTTTCTGTTTTATTGTTTTGGCTCACGGCAGGGTGGGGATTAGGAGTAGGGAAGGCGGTCTTTTTGTTCTTCCAGACTGTTGCGGTGGAAACGGCGGGAGGTGTGCGCTACAAAGCAGAAGAAGAGCAACACGAGTGCTACCCATGCCAAGGGAAGGATGGCTCCCGGTTTGCCTTCTAAGATGTTAGTAATATGCTTGCTCTGGGTGATGAAGAGGTTTTGGTATACCCAAGCGGCAAAAATGCTCAGCATGATGAGCGGGGTAACCCATTTGATGATGATGGCAATGAAGCGCGGGGGGGTGATAAGGGCGCCCCGGCGCAGTTCTCCCATGCCGTTTGCGGTGCCCCATACAAAGCGGAAGATGATGAGGAAGAGGGCGGAGCTGAAGTATAGACTCATGGTTCCCAGCCAGAAGTCCAGCGTGTCCAGAGCAATAAGACCATCCCCGGTGTACCAGATGATGAGCAGGGACCCCACCAGAAGGAGCAGGGCAATGATGGTGACGCTTTGGGTGCGGTTCAGATTCCAAAATTCCTCGATATAGGCCACGGCCGGCTGCATGATGGAGATGGCGCTGGTGATAGCGCCGATGGAAAGCAGCACGAAAAAGAGGGTGCCGAAGAATTGTCCGCCGGGCATGCTGTTGAATACTTGTGGCAGTACGTTGAACCCAAGGCCGAAGGTGCTGGTGCCGGCGGCTGCCGCTACACCGAGGAAGGCCACGGCGGAGGGGATAATCATCATGCCGGCCAGCCCTACCTCTGCCACTTCGTTAGCTGCGTTTGCCGTAAGGGAACCGAGGGCAATATCCTTTTTCCTCCGCACATAGCTGGCGTATGTACACACGATGCCGAACCCGATGGAAAGTGAGTAGAAAATTTGCCCGGCGGCAGTAATCCACAGTTCGGGATTCATGAGTCCTTTGAGCAGGGAAATCCGTTTTTCCTCAATTTCTACGCCGGGGTTTGCGGCTTGCAGTCGGGCCAGCTGGGCGCTTTTCTCCTCCGCGGTGGCTCCGGCAGGTACCATGTCGAGGGCTTTACCCTTGGTGGTGACGAGCATGGTTTTATCCGGGTTCCACATGTAGCCCATGCCTTGGCTAAGGTTGCGATCCGGGTGGTTGGCATCCGGTGTGCCAAGGGTGAGTACGCGGGCTAAGATGATGAGTGCGGTGATGACCAGTACGGGCATGCTCCATTTGCTGAACCATTCGATGCCTTTGCTTACGCCTCGGTAGATGAGGTAGAAGTTTGCCAGCAGGGCAATGAGGAAGAAGATGATGAGGCTGCTGCCTCCGGTGAAAACGGCTCCGTCCTCGGCGGCTCCTACGAATTTCCCGAAGAAGGCGCCGAATTCATCGCTGCTTTGCAGGTTCAAATCGCCCACGGCGGTGTGCCAGGCATAGCCAAGGGTCCAGCCTTCCAGTACGATGTAGTACATGGAGATGGACAGTGGTACCAGCACGCCGGCAAGCCCCAGATATTTCCATACGGGCTTGCGGGAGATAAGCAGGAAGGCGGAGGCGGAGCTGTGCCCGCCCAGGCTGCCGGCTTTGCGGCCAATGGCCCATTCTACCCAGCTGAGGGGGATGCCCAGTAGCAGAAAGGCGCAGAAATAGGCAATCATAAATGCACCGCCGCCGTATTGAGCGGCAAGGCCGGGGAAGCGGAGAAAGTTGCCAAAGCCAATGGCACTGCCTGCTACGGCAAGCATGACCCCTAAGTTGGAACTCCAGTTTTCGTTTTTGTTGTCCGTACTCACGATGAAAGTGCGACTATCATACGGACATGGGGCAGATGTGTCAAGCGTGAATCCCTAAAAGTGAACGAGCCTGCGGATTTCCGCAGGCTCGTTGAATAGAAATGAGGGCGCGATTGGATTTAGATCTGGCCGTAGAGGGTCTTGCCCTTGGAGAGGAGGTCGTCGCAAGCAACCTGCAGGCGCTCGCAGATACCTTGCTCACCCTTCTTCAGGTAGGAGCGGGGGTCGTACACCTTCTTGTTGCCCACTTCGCCGTCCACCTTCAGCATGCCATCGATGTTCTGGCACATGTGCAGAACGATGGGCTTGGAGAAAGCGTACTGGGTGTCGGTGTCGATGTTCATCTTCACCACGCCGTAGGAGATAGCCTCGCGGATGTCGCAGAGGTCGGAGCCGGAACCACCGTGGAACACGAGGCGCATATCCTGACCATGCTTGTCCATCACAACCTTCTGACCATCGCGGAGAATCTTGGGCTCCAGCTTCACGGCACCCGGCTTATACACGCCGTGTACGTTGCCGAAGGTGGCAGCCAGCATGAATTCGCCCAGACCGTTGAGCGTCTCGTAGGTGAGGAGCATGTCCTCCGGGGAGGTGTAGAGCTTGGCAGCGTGAGCACCGCTGTTATCCACGCCGTCTTCCTCGCCGCCTACAACGCCAATCTCAAGCTCAAGCACGATGCCGAGTTCGGCGCACTCCTTGAGTACTTCCTTGGAAATGGCCAGATTCTCGGCCATGGGAAGAGCAGAGGCATCAATCATGTGGGAGTTGAACAGAGGCTGAAGACCGGCCTCGATGCGACGCTTGGACTCAGCAAGCAGGGGGCGGATGAAGGTGTCCACCTTGTCAGCCTGGCAGTGGTCGGTGTGCAGAGCCACGAAAACATCGTACTCAGCAGCAAGGCGATGCACGGCCTCGGCCAGCACGATGGCACCAATGGCAGAATCCTTCACAGCCGTGCCGGAAGCGAACTGGCCGCCGCCCAGAGAAACCTGAATGATACCATCGGATTTGGCCTCAGCAAAAGCCTTGAGGGCACCGTTGATAACCTCGATGGTGGTAACGTTGATGGCCGGGTAGGCATAGCCCTGCTCCTTGGCCGTGTTGAGCATCTTGATGTACTGTTCTTGTGTAGGTACAGGCATGGTACTGTTAATGGGGTTTAGTGTTTAGGAGTGCGCATGGCGCACCTTGCATGGGCGTATTTTACCCCGAGAGGCTGCAAGATGCAAGGAAAATTGCGGTGTGCGGTACAAAAATAGCAGTTATAGGAGCAGGGGAATCTCTTTTCTCAGCACCCGGGGTCATGCAGCGTATGAGATTGCGCTGGACAAGGCAGGAGGCTGCGTGTATCATCTGCCTCGTATGAAGTTCACCTCCGAAGCTCCGCATGTCCTTTTCCGCCAAATGCTGGATATTTTGGATGGTGTGCGCCGGGAAAGCGTGCAGCAGGTTAATTCCACCCAGCAGAAGCGAATGTATGGCCTGACGATGCGCCAGAGTACAGCTCTTTCTCATGTAAAGGAGCTGATGGTGCAGGAGCCGCAGGGCGTGGCTCTGAAAACACTGGCGCAGAATTTGCAAATGACGGTGCCGGCGGCATCCCTGCTGGTGGAGGCTATGGTGGGGAAGGGTTTTTTGGCGCGCACGCCTAATCCGCAGGATAGACGAGCCGTGTGCATCAAAATCTCGGAGAAGGGGAATGCTCTTTTTGAGGATGTGTACGCCGTGTTTCACCGCCAAATGGATGAGTTGGCCGCCAGACTTTCTCCGCAGGAATTGGAAGCTCTCGCGGCTATTATTGCCAAGTTGAAACAATAGCCCGGAGGGTGCTTTTTTTGCACAAAAGCTTGACTCTTCTCCAGCTTTTGTGTACCTTTGTACACGAACAATGGGTGGTACTCCCGCAGCCCCCAACAACGTTTAGAACTTGCCATGCCCAAACAACCAAATCTTTTGGCGCAGGTGCGCCGCCACCTCCTGAGTATGGGGGAGGAATACCAGTGGGTCACTATGGGCCCCGACAGCGAGCGTATCGGTCTGGCCTATGTGCCGGTGACGGATGCCGCCTTGCCTTGCTCTTTTATGTTTACCGAGTTGAAAGAACCTTGCAGCTTGGTGATTGATGTCAACTTTGCCAACCGGATTTCCCCCGCAGACCGGGCGGAGGTGAGCATGCTCTTGCTTACGCTCAATGCTAATTTGCCGGAAGGACAGCTCCTTCTGGATATGGAGAGCGGTTTGGTGTATTACCGCCTTAAATTCGTGGTCACCAATCCCGACATGACGGAGGATGAAATCCTTGCCCAAATTCGCCACATGGAGAACGTGGGCATTGGTATGGCGCATACCTACCCCCGCATCATCATGCAGGAATTCCCTGCTTGATGATGCGTTTATTACTCATAAATCATATTGAATATCTATGTCTCTTGCAAAACCTTTAGAAGGGAAAGTCGGTGTGGTCACCGGGGTGGCCAATAAGCGTAGTATTGCCTTTGGTATTGCCAAGGCATGGCACGAAGCCGGTGCTAAACTCATTTTCAACTACCAGGGTGAGCGCCTTAAGGATGGTGTCATTAAGCTGGTGAAAGAAACATTCGGCGAAGATACCCCCGTGTGTGCGCTGGATGTGGCGGATGACCAGTCTATTGCGGATTTCTTCTCCTTTGTTTCGGAACATACGGACCATGTGGATATGCTGTTGCATGCCGTGGCTTTTGCACCCAAGGCTCCCGGAACGCTGGAGGGGCACTTCGCGGATATTCCCCGGGATGCCTTTAATCTCTCCTTGCAGATTTCCGCCTATTCTCTCATTGCTCTTTCCCGAGCCTGTGCGCCGCTCATGGTGAATGGCGGTTCCATTACAGCACTTACATACTACGCCAGCCAAAAGGTGGTGCCGAATTACAACCTCATGGCAGTTTCCAAGGCTGCGCTGGAAACCTGCGCTAAATACCTTGCTTTCGACCTCGGCCGCCGCGAGAAACCCATCCGTGTGAACTGTATTTCCGCCGGCCCGGTGCAAACGCTGGCTGCGCGCGGAGTTTCCGGCTTCACCGGTATGTTCAAGGTGTACGAGGAGAAGAGTCCCTTGCAGCGTTCTTGCACGCTGGAAGAGCTTGGTGCCACGGCTACCTACCTTGCCAGCGATGGTGCCGCCTCCGTTACCGGCCAAGTGCTGTATGTGGATGGTGGTTACGAAATCGTCGGTATGTAACTGCTCTATTTCTTCTCCCCTTTCCTTCCTGCACCTTTTCGGGTGCAGGAAGTTTTTTTTGCTCCCTGAATGGGGGATAATAAACTTTTCCTAATCGTTTTTCGGAAAAACTCCGGCCTGTGTGCGGGGGCAATTACGCCGCCTGTGAGGCAGTTCTGTCACAGAAAACAGATATTTTCCGAAAAATCTGCAAAACTTGCTTGCAAAGCGCCGTGAATCTGGTTAAATAGAGGACGTCAATTCTGCATAATCGTAGTCTTATGAAATCAACGTTTACTCGTCTCGGTGTTCGTGCGATGTCCCTTGTGGCAAGCGCAATGTTCTTTGCTGGTACCGTCTTCGCTCAGGAAGAAGAAGTGGCAGCAGGTGCTCAGGAGAAGACCATGCTGGATAAGTGGGTGATTGACGGTGGCTGGACCATGATTCCGCTCGTCATTCTCTTCTTCATTACGCTTTTCCTTGTGGTGTTCTGCATGATGACTCTCAAGAAGGATAAGTTCTGCCCCGCAGTTCTGCGCGATGAACTTATCGGGCTTATGAACGAATGCCGCGTGCAGTCTGCCATTAAGCTGGCAGCCGATAGCCCCACCTATCTGGGGCGCCTTGTGGCGTACGCTCTGCCTAACATAGATGCCAACCGCCCGGAAGACCTTGGCAAGGACGGTATTTCCGATGCTATTGCCGACTTCACGGCTAACGAACGCCCGCAGGTGATGAAGTATGTGGACATGCTGGCACTCTCCGGTTCCATTGCCCCGTCCATTGGTCTGTTCGGTACAATTCAGGGTATGGTGGAAGCCTTCGCCGTGCTGGCTGCAACCGGTCAGGCTGATCCCACCCAGCTCGCTGGCTCCATTTCCGTGGCACTTCTTACCACCTTCTGGGGTCTGATTATCTCCCTTATTGCCCTTCCTGCCTTCTTCTTCCTCAAGAAGCATGCTCAGGCTCTGGAGGCTGAATGCGTGAATTCCATCGAAGAGATGGTGAACACCTCCATCAACGTCATCAATGCCGAGGCTCAGCTTGCCCGCATCCCGGAAGGTCTTGCCGGTGCCGAGGATGACGAAGAGGAGTACGAAGAGGAAGATGCAGAAGAGGAGGAGGCGTAAAGCCGCTTCCCGATGTCAAGGGCCTGTCCTTTTGAGCCCTGTCGGGCAAAATTGGACAGGCAGCAATTCAACCTTCTATCATTCTCATGGGAAAGAAGAATGCAAGACAAGTCGAAGAGGTAAGTGGTGAGCCGAATATGTCTCCCATGATTGACTGCTGCTTCCTTCTGCTGATTTTCTTCGTGGTGAATGCCTCGCAGATTACAGTGTCGAAGGACCCCAGCGTCAGAATGCCTGCGGCTGTTTCCTGTTCTGAACTGAAGGATGCCAAGGGCTGTGTGGTGGTGAACGTATTTACTGAACCGGAGAAAATGACCGGTAATGCACTCAAGAAATACAAGGAGAATTACCCTCCCGGCACCATTTGGGGCGTGTCCGATGGCAGCAAGAACATCGGCTATGCCAAGGGACAGGAACAGCAGCTTACGGAGTTTATCTCCAAGCAGAAGGAATTCTTTAAGTCCAAGAACATGGACGAGAAGATGATTCGCCTTTACCTCCGTGGCGACCAGGATGCACCTTGGGAGTATTCCTCCGGTGCTATCCGTTGCGCCGCTGCTGCCGGGGTAACCAACATCGTCTTCGGCACGTTGCCCTCTCGCTAATTTTAACTCACTCCCTCAATCAATTCATATGGCAAGACATAAGAGAATCCAAACGGAGGAACAGTCCGAGCCGGCTATGGAGATTTCATCCATGATTGACTGCTGCTTCCTTCTGCTCATCTACTTCCTTGTGGCCACCTCTCTGGTGAGTGAGAAGAAGCTTGATGTGAGTATTCCCGGCAGTGCCGCCTCTGCGGGGCCTCCTCCTCCGCTGGAACCGGGGCGCATTGCCGTGCGTGCCAATGGTTCCGTATTCTGGAACGATGAGATGCCCGTGGGCGATGCATATAACCCGGATGCTAAGCAGGGTACCCCCGAGTATCACGACCAACGCTACATGGAATCCCTCGTGGAGGCATTGAAGGCGCTGGCCGATCAGGCCAAGGCCGCAGATACCACACCGATTGTGATGGTGACGGGCGATGTCAAGACTCCCCACCAGCGCATCGTGGATGTGATGGCCGCATTAGCAGAGGCAGATATTCACACCGTAGGTCTCAACACTGCTGCCCAGGAGTAACCAGCCTGCCTGGGCTCAGAAGGGGAGCGTGCCGGAAATGACTCCGCAAGCTCCCCTTCTTTGTCCCCACACCTAGCGAAAAATCCCCTTTCCTTACCATTTTCACCCGATTAAGAAGTATTTATGAATAGTTATACAACAGCTGCATCCGTCATCGCTGCCATGGCGCTTTCGCTGCCGCTGGTCTGTCAGGCGCAGGACCCGCTCTCCTCGCTTACTCAGGTTAAAGCCCTGAGCAAGGCCGGCAAGGTGCAAGAGGCTGTGACGCTTTGCGATAAAGTGCTTAAACGTTTCAGCAATCCCAAGTCCGCCACGGCCAGACAGTTTGCCTATGTGCTTCCCTTCTACGCCTGGGAGAAGGCCAACTGCTATTTCCAAGCCAAGGACTACGAGAATGCTTACAATGCCTTCAAGGCTTTTACGGAGGATAAACGCTGGCAGGATCCCTCCCTTCAGGCTTTGGTGAAGGCTAAGATGCCCTCCCAGCCGGAGGGGTATACTCCCTTCCTTACCTATGGTATCTTCCAGATGGGTAACTGCCGCTACAAGCAGGGTATTGGTGATGATAAGGTGAAGGGGGACCCCACCAAATTTGCCGATGCCATCACTTGTCTGGAGAGGTATCTCGGTTTGCTCCAACGCAATAAGGTAAGTGCCACGGAGCGAAAGCAGAAGATGGATGGCTCCGTGTGCTTCCTTCTTTTGCAGGCATACCTTCTTAAGCCGGAGCCGGATTTTGCCAAGGCGGCAGAGTATTTGGAGAAGAGCCGTGAGTCCCGCGGGCGTGTGCCGGATTCCATGGCGATGGATGGCTTAAATACAATCGTGAATGTGGCTCTCAGTAACCCCGATAATGTGGGTTGGGTGTACAAATTGATTGAGGCCAGCCCTGCCAGCTATAATTTGGACCCGGCTCGTGCCGGTCGCAATGCCAATAAATTCCTGAATCTGGCGAATAAGGCTTATAAACTGGTGGATGCTGCTTTGGATGAGAATAACACCTCTCTGGCTGCGGATGCTGCTCGTTCTTCTGCGGCTTTGTTTGGTCTTGTAGCGGATACGGCCTCTGTGCGCTCTATGCTTTCTGCACAGGTGAAAGCTCTGGGCAAATACAATCGCCCGATGCCGGACCGCGGCGCGGGTGTGGTGCTGAATGCTTCGCAGGCTCGTAAGCTGCTCCAGAGCTATAACCAGATTGCTACGGACAATATGGAGTTGGATGGTTTTGCCGTGCTGGGTAATACTACGATGGCTCATGCCATGGGCTCCAACCGATTGGCTAAAGGCGGTTTCCAAGTGGTGTTTGACCGCTATGGACAAATCTCCCGCAAGAACGATGCCGGGGAACTCCAACCTATGCGCAACACCATTATCTTCCAGCTTGCTCAGCTCTCCTATGCCACGGGCGATGAGGCTGCCGGTGTGAAGTACGATGGTATGCTGGAGGGCGAGGATATGGGCGAGCAGAACAAGACGCTTGCGTTCAACAAGATGAACCGCCTCCTCAAGGCGGAGAACTGGGCGGAGGTGATTCCCGCTGCCAAGGAGGTGATGGAAGCCTTCAAGGACGACACCAAGAACAAGTTCTATGTTTCTGCTCAGTACACTATTGTGGCCGCATATTACAAGATGGGTGCCATTCAGGAGCTGATTCAGAGTGCTACCGAGCTGCTTGAGGGCGGGAACCTCGCTCCCGGCTCCGGTAAGGAACGCCTCACTCCTGCACAGGTGACAACGTATAAGAGCATGACCTTCTACTTCCTGATGGATACATATACTCGTGCCGCCAAGGAAGACCCGACTATGCGGGATAAGGCTCTGGCCGTGTTCGATATTTATGCCAAGGAGTTTACCTCCACGGATATGAAGGAGAATCCCCTTGGCCCGAATATGTACTTCAGCGCCCTTGCGAACCTGATGAATCGTGCTTCTCACAGTCAGGACGAGGCCGCTGCCGCTGCGGATAATGCTAAGGCTCTGGAATACTGCAAGCACATTTGCGCCAACTGGACGGAGCATGAATTGTATCCCTCCGCAGAGTTAATGGCTGCCAGTATCATCCTCAACGGTAAGGACGATGCCGCCAAGCCCGCTGCCATCGATTCTTTGGAGCGTTGCGCGGACGCTGCACTCAAACTGCGCGAGGGCAAGGGGCTTGCCACTGCGGCTAATGCTCTCTTCTGGCTGTATTCTTACAGCTTGGATTTGGAGCGCGCCGGTGAGAACGAAGATGCCCGCAAGGCTCGTGTTAAGACCTACATTGAGCGCTTCTGGAAGGAAGCGGATTACGAGGGTAATGCATATGCGTTGCAGGCTTCCGCCCTTCAGCTCATCCGTGCGGAAAGCAAGGAAGAGTACGAGGCTGCTATTAAACGCAACCAAGAGGTGATTGCCCGCGAGGCTACCTATGCCTTCAAGCATAACACCACGAACCCCGATTTGGAAAAGACCATCAACACCTATGTGGATGGTTATGTGACGGGGAGCGAAAAGCATCTGGGCAAGAAGCTCACGCTGGAGGAGAAGGCACAGCACTTCAACAACTTCGCCGGCATCGATCCTGCGGATAAGTACACCAATGCTATCTTCCGCATGGCTCTCATTAGTTCCATGAATCAGGAACTTGCGGCTCTTAAGGATGATAAGGCTGCTCAGGATAAGCTCAACAACGATATTGAGCGCACCTTCCGCGAGATGACCAACACCTTCAAACCGGCCGATCTTACCAACTTCATTTGCGTGCAGGTGGGCGATTATCTGGTGAGCTATGTGGGCAAGTTTGCGGAGCCCTCCTCCAAGACGGAGGAAATCGCCACAGCTGTGACTTACTACGATGCCGTGCTGGAACGTAAGCAGGACATGGTGGCCGAGGCTACCTTGGGCAAGGCCAATGCGCTCGCCTTCTCCGCAGATGCCGGTCAGCAGCAGCAGGCTGTAGCTCTGTATGGGCAGGTGACGGGTAATGCTGATCCGCTCATTAGCGGTCCGGCTCTTCAGGGGCTTACCACGCTGCACATGCGTTCTGGTAACCCGAACGAAGCCATCAAGACCGCTCGTGCTTTCTTGGCCAACCGCGCCAATACACGCGGCCGTATGGAGATGAACCTCATGCTGGGACAGGCTTACACAGAATCCGGCGATACGAAGAACGCTCTTCTGGGTTATATGAACCTGTTCAACCAGAACAAGGGTGCAATCCTGTACTCTGCACAGGCTTGCCAGCGCATTATGGAAATCCTCTGGAAGCGAAACACTCCTTCCTCGGGTGACCGTATTAAGGGCGACTTCAAGGCATCCGACCGCTGGAATGCTTGGAGTACGGGACAGGTGTATGTGAATCAGATTCGCAAGGCCGGTATCGATAAGAAAATTACTCCGGCAGAGCGTGACGAATTCAATAAGGTGATTAACGCCGTGAAGAAGTACGCCGCCGACCCCGCAGTGCAGGCAGAAGATAAGGCTAACAAGGCATTCAAGAGCAGGCTGCAGAAGTAAACACTAACCCCACTCATTCATATCCATGAAATTGAAAAATGTAATGACACTGGCTCTGGCAGCGTTTGCCTGCGCACCCTTGGCGGAAGCTCAGGATGCTGCATTCAAGGCCATCGTGCTGTTGCCCGGTGAAAAAGGTCCTCAGGAAGTCACCATCGCCTCCGTTGATGGTAAGGGTGGGTTCCAGTACGTTAAACGCGGCACAGCGGAGCGTTACCAGATGAACACCTCCGCTTGCGGGATGTTCTTCATCCCCACGCCTGCCCCCTTGGCGGAAGCGTGGAGCGATTACCGCAGTGGTGATAACGCCGCTGCCCGCAAGGGCTTTGCCGCCGTGAAAAAGGCATACGCCCCCTATGCTGCATTGCCGAATTCCCCGGCTATGCAAGCCGCCATGGGCGAGCTGTGCTGCGCGGTACGTATGCAGGATTGGAAGGCAGTGAAGGCTTTGAGTGCATCCTTCCCGGTGCCGGCTAACATGCTGCTTCCGGCGGATCAGGTACGCTTGAAGGCTGCTTCCATTATTGGCGGTATTGCCGATGGTGCTAAGTCCGAGGCTCAGAAAAAGGCCGTGACCGAGTTGATGAAGCAGAAAGGCGTGCTGAAGCAAACCGATGCGGAGACCTATGGCTGGTTGCGCTACGCTGTGGCAGATGCCTGCGCTGCGGAAATCCCGGCAGACCAGCTCCAAGGCACCATTGCTGCGGATAAATTGAAGCTGGCCAACGAAGCCATTGATAACTTCTGCCAGTGCGTGATGAGTTCCCACAGTGCCACTCGTCCGCTGCCGGAAAATGCTCTTAATCGCGCCATTGGGCTGATGTGGGCACTCCCCGGCGTGAAGGAATATGCTGCTTCTGCTCCCACGCCGATGACGGGGCCAGCATGGGCATCCGCCCCGGCTAACTTTAAGGATGCCGTGGCTCTCGCGAACTACCTGAAGGTGCTTTACCCGGCACAGAAAGGCAGTGCCCCCAACGAACTGGCGGATAAACTGGCTGCTTTCTATTACAACGCGCGCCAGGGTTCCTCCAAAAACAAGAAAAAGTAACTATTTCACCAAGCGGGGGGCGTATTCGCCCCCCGCTTGCGTTTAACCTTTCACTATTTTTTCCTCATATGGTAGACATGCTGGTTCGTTTGTACGATTTGCCGGAAGGTGGGGGACTGCGGGCGGAGTTGGCCTCGCGTGGTATCACTATTCGCCCATGCCGCCCATACGAGGCGCACATCGTGGCCACCTGGGTGGGGGAGAATTTTAGCCACCGCTGGGTGAGCGAATTTAACATTGCCATGGCGCACCAGCCATGCGGATGTTTCATTGCCACGCAAGAGAGCCGCGTACTTGGCTTCGCTTGCGTGGATACGACAGCTCGCGGCTATATCGGCCCCATGGGGGTGCAGGAAGATGCCCGCGGTACCGGTTTGGGCAAGGCTCTTCTCATTACCGCGCTGGAGCAAATGCGCCATTTGGGCTATGCCTATGCCGTCATCGGCGGGGTAGGCCCCTGCGATTTTTACAGACGCACGGTGGGAGCCATCGAAATCCCCGGTTCTACCCCGGGAATCTATGCCGATATCCTCCCGGAAAAGAACTGAAACACCTTTTGTGCATTATTTTTTTTCTAATAACGATTCTTTACCTTGACACAAGGCTCAAATCCTGCTAATTTTCACAACGTAGATTATCTTATTTCCTCCATGAAACGTTTTCTCCTCATTCCTTCGTTTGCTCTTCTGGCATTCGGTATGCTGACTTCCTGCCAGAAAGAAGATATGACAGCCCAGCAATTGGCTGAAGAACTTACTTCCGAACTCCAGAAAGTGACGGATTACAATTCCGCCGAAGCTGCAGCTCCCCGCATTGCCGCTTTGAACATCCGCTTCCAAAATGCCAGTGTGCGCGTCTTCAGCGTGGGTGGTAATGCTCTTGCCGCCAGCGATTCGGACGCCTATGCGGATTCCGTGTGCCGTTTGGCTCGCGAGCTGGGGCGTGTGCGTGCCAGTAAGCCTGTGGCTACTGCCGATGGCGAGGTGGACGATGTACGCTTGGTGCGTGCCGTGGGTATCGGTACCGGCGTGGATGTAACTGCTGCTGCTAAGGCTCAGGTTTCCAAGGGGCAGGATTACGTGTATAACGATACTTCCGACAGCAATAATACCCCCCCTGATTTCCCCGAGTACTACGGCTCTTCCAAGCTTTCTGAGGCTCTTTCCTACGTGGCTGATGCTGCCGATTTCGGTGCTACTCGCTTTGATTCTGCTGCCGATGTGCCGGAAATCCCCGCCCCCGCAGAAATGCCCGAGGAAGAGGCTGTGACGCTGGAGGAACCTGCTGCAGAACCCTCTGCCGTTCCCGCCGCAGCGGAAGAAGAGCCCGCCGCTGAGGAGGAACCCGCCGCAGAAGAAGAAACAACCGAGGAGGAAGTTTCTGCTGAGGAGGAACCCGCCGCTGAGGAGGAGACCACTGAAGAGGAGGTCGGCTCTGATGAGGACATGGACATGGACATCGACATCGAAATCTAAGTCCCCGGGTTTTTTCTCAACTTCAACTTTTGAGCCGCAGCTTTCTTCATTCGGGAAGCTGCGGCTTTTTTTACTCAGAAAGGCCATGCCTCGTATATTTTTCTGCTGCTCGTATGATGGAGTGCCCTTTCGCGGCTGGCAAAGTCAGCAGGGAGGGGGGACACTTCAGGATACGTTGGAGGCCGTATTTGCCTCCATCCTGAAAGCACCCATACGTATTGCAGCCTCCGGGCGTACGGATGCCGGAGTACATGCTCGCGGGCAGTGTTTCCATGCGGATGTGCCGGAAGGCTGCCGCATGCTGCCGGCTGCTTGGGTGGCGGCGTTGAATGCCAAGCTCCCGCCAAGTATCCGCATATGGGATGCTAAAGTGGTGGAAAGCAGCTTCCATGCGCGCTTTTCTGCCACCGGTAAGGTGTACGAATACCTTATTTGCCGCAGTGCTGTGCTAAGTCCCTTTTTGGCAGGCCGTGTTTGGCATCTCCCGCATGAGTTTGATGTCTCTTTGTTGGAAAAGGCTTTGCACTGCTACGTGGGAACGCATGATTTCCGCCGCTTTGCTGCCCGCCGCGGTAACGAGCCGGAAAATCCCCCGGCTGATTTCTATATGCGGCATATATACGCCGCTACTGTGCGGGAGCAGGCGGAAAATGTACTCTGTCTCCGCTTCCATGGAAATGGATTTATGTACCGTATGGTACGTTTGCTGGTTGGTACGGCACATCAGGTGGCGCGTGGGCGTATGAGCGTGCCGCAGCTGACTGCTATGCTGGAGCAGCCGCTGGGCGAAAAATCCCGCTATTGCGCCCCCGCACATGGTTTATACCTCCATCAGGTTCTTTACTGAGCCCTCCCCGGGAAAAGCACAAAAACACCTGCGCCGCAACACAGGGCAGGGCGCAGGTGGGTGAGTTACGGGGTGTTGCCGTGGGGGGCCGCTCAGGTGTTTTCCGGAGCCGGGGCAGGGGTGTCGGTGGTCGGGGCTGCGGGCTGGGGAGTCGGCGGGCAGGGGCAGCTCTTGTGGTGTTTAGCCTTCATGGCCTTTTTGCACATGCGCATGTATTCCTTGGCCTTAGCCTCGTCCTTGGGAACCCCTTTGCCTTCCCAGTACATGTGTGCCAGAGCGCAGCATGCTCCGGCATGCCCCTCTGCAGCGGCTTTTTCCAGCCCGGGCAGTGCCTTGGTGTACATATCCTTAGCCTTCTCCGGGTCTTTTTCCGTACCTTTGCCCTCATCCACAAGGTATGCTACGGTATATTGGGCAATGGGGTCTCCATTTTCGGCTTCCACTGTAATGGTTTCCATATCGACCCAGTAACGGTCTCCCGTGCGGATGCTCTTGTCCTTCTCATCGCACTTGGGCAGACAAGGCTTGCAGCAGTCTTTACTCTCCGCGCAGCAGGCTGCCTTGTCCTTTGCCTTTTGGGCAATATCCGGATTCTCGGCTGCAAGGGCAAGCGGTGCAAACCCCAGCAGCATAGCAATGGTTGTGAGTGTTGATGTCTTCATAGGCCCTCATTCTCTGCCTAACTAAGCTCGAATGCAAACTATCTTTCTATGCGTTCGCTGCTGAATAATAGCCTGTTAGGATGAATAAGGAAAAAATTCTCAAAAAATTTAGAAATTGTGATTGACATGGCGGGAGTCATCATGTATACTTCCCCCGCTTTTACGCCCTTCGGGGCGCCTGGAGTCACGCTTCTGTAGCTCAGGGGTAGAGCGCATCCTTGGTAAGGATGAGGTCGCGGGTTCAAATCCCGCCAGAAGCTTAACGACTCATGCAAGAATAAGCAGCCCAAACTCAATTTAAACATTATGGCCAAAGAATCATTCCAGCGCACCAAGCCCCACGTGAACGTGGGCACGATCGGTCACGTTGACCATGGCAAGACTTCCCTTACAGCTGCAATTACCAAGGTTCTTGCAGAGCAGGGTAAGGCAGAATTTAAGGCATACGACCAGATTGACGGCGCTCCCGAGGAGCGCGAGCGTGGTATCACCCTCTCCACTGCTCACGTGCAGTACGAGACTGAGAATCGTCACTATGCTCACGAGGACTGCCCCGGTC
>JAFXCP010000025.1 GCA_017521405.1 Akkermansia sp.
GCCTGCCGGCGGTGGGGATGATGCTGTATGCGGGGATTCGGCCGTACGAGGTGGCGCGGCTTACTTGGGATGCGGTGGATTTGGTGCATGGGTATATTGCGCTCCAGCCCCGGCACAGTAAGACGGGTGGTGCGCGGCGGGTGACGATTCACCCGCCGTTGCGGCGTATTTTGGAGGGTGCGGCGGCGTGGGGTGGGGGGCGCATTTGCCCTGCGAGCTGGGGGCGGCATTGGGCGGCGTTGCACCGGGCGGCGGGGTGGGCTTCCCCAGCCCGCCCCTGGCGGCAGGATGTGCTGCGGCATACTTTTGCGAGTTACCATTTGGGGCATTTTCGCAGTTATTCGGCGCTGCAGTATGAGGTGGGGCACCGGGATGTTTCCTTGCTGCGGACGCGGTATGTGGATTTGCAGGGGGTGCGGGATGTCGAGATGTTTTGGGTGTGAGCTTTCTAAAAAAGAATCGTGCAGGGGGCAAAGGCTCCCTGCACGATTGAAGTTGTTGATGGTGCGGCTTAGCTTCTCCTGCGGCGCAGAGCCAGAGCGGCCAGAGCCACGAGGGAAAGCGCGGTGGAGGTGGGCTCGGGAACCGTGTTTACTGTGAAGGAGATAACGGCACCCGCACTGCTTTCGCTCCAAGAATAAGCCGAGGCATAGGATTCCCATGCGGCTTGGGTGATTTGGAAGTTCGGGGTTACATCCTGGGCATTGAAGCCTTGCAGGAGGATATTGAGCGTGTAGCTTTCCTCCTCCGTAACCGGGAGGGAGAGTAAATCGGCATCCAAGGTGAGGGCGGCGCCGGAAGCCAGCGTGAAGCCGAGCAATTGGGAGGTGGTATAGGTGTAGGTGCCGGATTCGGCATCCTGCACAAAGTTTCCGGCTGTGAGCTGCACGGTGTTATTGCTGCCTTGCAGGAGGTGGTAGCCGCTGCCATCGCCCAGCAGGGCGGAGTCGGCATCCAGAGAGACGCCGGAGACATTGGCCATAGTGCCGGAAAGTGCGGCAATCCTCGTGTTGGCAAAGTCGATATTGCTGATGGTGTAGCTTGCCGGGGTATCGGCAAGGGCATCGGTGTCTGCGCTCAGCAGGGCCACGATGGCCGTCTCCTCTCCCAGCACAATGGCGGCGTTTTTAATGCTGCCTCGGGTGGCGGTGGTATCGCCGCTGTGCAGAGCCAGCGCAGAATCGGTCACATCCACAGCGGAGATGTTTGCCGAGCAGCCGGTGGCCGAGCTGATGGAAATGCGGGCGGAGCTATTCTCCGCCTGAGCAATCAGGGTGGACTCGTTGCTCAGGCGAATGGAATCTGCCTTTACGCCTTTACGGAAGATGGTTTCGTTGCCGGCGTTATCGATTTCCAGATTCATTTGACGTCCGGCTTGAGTGCCCCAAGTGGGGGCATCTGCCACGGCTCCGTTGAAGATGACTTGGCGATTATTTTCCACCCGGAGGTTGAGGGTGCTGCCCGAGCCGGTGTTTGCCAGGCGAATATCGGTGGCAATTGTGTCTGCCTCCCCGCTGTAAGTGAGGTTCATCGTGCCGGCGTTGCCCACAATCTGGCCGTTCCAGCGGCTGACATCGCCGGAGAATTCATAGCTGTGCGTGGTGGTGGCATCGTTGATAAAGTTGACTGCGCCGGCAGAGGAAATATCGCCGGAGAAATGGGTTTTATCCCCCTCATCCGCCGTTGCGATGACTATGGCTGCGATATTATTGCCGGCGGCCAGAACGAGATTTGCCTCCACGGTGGAGCTGCCGCTTGCCAGACTTCCGCTTACCCCTTGGAGGCGGATGGAGGAATCCCGGTTGCCCAGTTGCGCCAAATCCAAAGCGTTGATGGCGGTGTAACTGCTATCCGTATCGCCCACATAGACCTCACCCTTCCAGTTATCGGCGGAAAGGGAGGCCTGCATGGCAGAGGAGTTACCCAGTTGGTAAGTGCCCTCGCCGGTCAGGGTGATGTTGTGGCTCAGACCGGAAATTTGAGTCTGCTTCAGGGCAACTCCGGCTTGGAGTGCCAAGGTGGAATCCGCCGTGGATTGCAGCGCGACCCCGGAGGACAAATTTTTGGTGAGACGCATGGTGCCGCCGTCCAGAGAGATATTTTGGCTGGCGGAGTTTTCAATATCCGTGCCATAGGTAAGGTTCTCGCGCACATGCCACACATTGTCGCTGCCGCTCACCGTCAGGTACAGATTATTACCCTCCCAGCTCAGGCCGCTTACATTAGCGGGCATGGCACCGGCGCCGTTGTTGGTGGTAAGTACCAGATATTTGCCATCGATAAGATCCCCGGTGTTGATGCTGAAGTCGGCATTGCCGAAGCCGGAGAGGCTGTTGGTGCTAAGGGCGGCGGTGTTCAGGTTCTCCGCACCCAGAGTCACATTGAAAAGGCTGCCGGCATTCAGGCTGAGAACACTGCTGATGGCGTTGCTCCCGGTGGTGGAGAGGGTGCCGCCGCTGCTGATGACGAGGGCTCCGGAAATCTTACCGGAGTTCAGCTCCGTGGTGGCGCCGGAGGCAGTTGTCAGAGTCGGCGTTTTCAGAATAGCACCATCGGCCACTTCCAGCACACCTCCCTGAATGGTGATAGTCGTATCAAAAACACTTGTTTGGGAGGAGGTTACATCGCTATTGCCGCCCAGAGCCTCCAAATCGGTTGCTGCATATTTGCCGGAGAAGGTGATGCGGCCGGCGCCGCCTTCGTTGAGCTTAGTTACCAGAGAGCCGCCGACATAGACGGAATCGTAGAAGGTGATGCTATCCGTGGCATTCGTGGCGCAGAGCCGCACTTCGTTGGCGGCCGTGGATTTGGCATAGATACTGCGGAGCAGCCAGCCATTGGTAGCGTTTCCCTCCGCATTGCCTCGGAACTCCACCTGCTTGTTGCCGGAGATGGTAAGGTGCCCCCCGGCCACGTTCGTATCGAAGTAGATGGCACCGCCTTCTCGGATGGATGCGGCTGTGTTCTCTCCGGCAGTATTATGGCGGAAGAGTAGTTTCTCGTTGTTGGTGAAGGAGAGGGTGCCGCCCAAGATGACGCCGCCGGCGCCTGTGGCACTGTTGTGGCTGAATTCTACCAAACCATTGCCGGAGATGCTCACATTGGTGGAGCCGGTGCCGGCAAAGACGCCTCCTCCTCCGCATTGGGCATGGTTATCGGTAAAGATGAGTTTGGTGTTGCCGGAGGCTTGGAACTTGGCATTGGCACTACCATGGAACACGCCGCCAACACTGGAGCAGTTGCCGGAGAAGCTGATGTTCTCGTTATCATTCAACGCCACGGCAGCATAGGAATTGGCATAAAAGACACCGCCGGATTGAGCCGCTGTGGAGGTATCCGTGGTATTGCCGAGGAAATCCAGCTCCGCCAGCCCGGAGAAAGTAAGCTGCGTGTGGGCACTGCTGGTGCCTTTGTTCAGCATGAAAACGCCGCCGGAGGTGCGGGCATAGTTGTTGTTGAAGCGAACAATGTCGGCGGAGTTGTCCGTGCAGATAAAGTTGACCTTCCCCTTGCCGCCGATGCAGATGGCACCGCCATGGTAGTTGGATTTGTTGCCGGAGAAGGTTGTCAGGTCATTGTTCACGAAATTGGCGTTTAGCACATACATGACACCACCCTTGGCGGAAGGTTGGCTGGTGACTTTGTTGTTCAGGAATTGCAGTTCCCCGTTTTCGCTGAAAGTGAGCAGACCGGCACTGCCGTTATCGTGGTACACCCCGCCGTTCGTGACGGCTGTATTACCCACAAAGGAGACGAGACCATTGCCGCTGATGTCCGTTTGGGCTCCACTGTAAAAGCCCATAACACCGCCGACGCCGCTGGTAGCGGTATTGTTGGTGAAGAGCAATGTGTCATTATCTTTCAGGTTGACAACTTTGGAGCCGTCCGGGTTAACAGTGGCACTCTTGGCGGCAGAGTTATCGAAGAAGTGAACGAGCGTGTTGCCGGTAAGGCTGAAGTCTTTTGTGATGGCCTTATAATAAGGGGATGAGGAGCCCTCCGCAGAGAGGGTGGAGGAGATGTGAACGGTGTCCTTGTCCGTAATCGCGATATTCCCCGTGGAGGCGTCCTGATAGGGCAGCATATCCGTGGTGGAGGAGATGGAAATATCGGTGGCGGAAACAATAGGTGCCAGTAAGGCAACAAACAGGCAGAGGGGAAGATGCGGTTTCATGATGAGGGAAATGATTTATGGCGAAAGAAATGCGCCATTGGCCGATACTACTAGCAGAGTCATCTGCAGATGTCAATAAGATATTGAGTCCATTCCCCTTTTAGGTGGAATGCAGCTTGATTTTCGAATGGGTGCCGTGCTTCAGCGGTGGCGGCACAGGTACAGCCATGCCAGTATCCCTTGGCAGAGCAGTGTGCCCGCCATAATGCAGGCCGCAGGCCGGGGATTCTCCGCTACGGCGGAGAGCCTAAGCACAAAATACCCCGTAAGTATGGCTCCGGCAACCAGAAGAAGAAGACCGACCACCCGGCGGCGGGGAAAGAAAAGTCCGCCCGCTGTGAGCAGGAGCGCTGCACATATGAACTCCGCCTCGGCATCTGCATAGAGCCAGCCCGGCACCAGCAGCGCAGTAAGGGCTGCAAGCACGCAGAAGCACCCTGCCGCAGGATGGCACCGGCGGGATACAAAACGGCAGGCCACCAGCAGCACGAGGCTGCCATTCACCATGTAGGGCAGGGGGATGGGGAGGGGCGCCGGCTCGGGTAGAATGTAACCCAGCCCGGAGAAGCAGCAGGCCAGCAGCGGCCACCCGCACCACAGACCGCAGCCGGCAGCTCTATCGACCGCCGGGGCACTATACCTGCCCAGCATGCGGAGCCCTTGCCATATTTGGCAGCCGGCGCCGGCCAGTACCGCTGTCAGAGCCGCAGCCGCTACCCCTGTGGGGAGCTGTCCCCGCAGTTCCCAGAAGGTGAATCCCCCCGGCAGTGTGGTGCCGGAGAATGGGGTGGCCACGGCTGCGGAGCGCAGTAGGGATTGCACAATAAGGAGGAAAAAGACAAGGGCGAGTAGGAAGATGCGGTGGCGATTCATCATGGCGGCTCAGCCCGATAGTACCATGATAGGCGGGCGAGTACAAGAGAGAAAGCATAACTGCTTTTGAGCCACGAGGGGCAAAGGAATGTCCCAAGAGTACTATGCGTTGCCCTGTATTTGCGATATTGCTGTTTACCTGCCTGCTGAGTTCCTGCCGGGAGGAAAGCCCCATGGCACCGGTGCTCCCGGAATATCTGGTGGGGGTAGCGCATCCCCGGCAGGGTAACGTGGCTGTTTACCGGGAGTGGGTGGGGCTGCTGGAGGGGCTTGTTTCCGCACAAGTGTTGCCTCAAGTCAGCGGCTACATCAGTCAGCGTCTTTTTGTGAATGGGCAGGCAGTTCATGCGGGGCAGGCGTTGTACCGGATAGAGGCTACCCGTTACCGCCAGCAGTTGGAGCATGCCCGCCAGCAGGAGGCGGAGGCTGCCGCCACAGCGCAGGAAGCCCAGCAGAATGTGGAATACTACCGCCCCTTGGTCAAAACGGGCTCCATTTCCCGGCAGCAGTATACGGATGCTCTGGCTCATGCCCAGGCCACGCAGGCTGCTCTGGCAGCAGCTCGCGCAAATGTATCGCTGGCACGTACAAACGTGGCCTATTGTACTCTCGTATCTCCTGTGGATGGGCTGGTGGGCTTTGCCCAAGCGGATGTGGGAAGCTATGTATCCCCCCAAGGGGCGCCACTTGTGCTGGTGAATCAGGTGAATCCTATTCGCGTGGTCTTCGCCGTGAGCGAGCAGGATTGGCTCGACCGGGGCGGGGAGGGCGGTAGCCTGCATCCCGGGGCGGAGGCAGAGCTTATTCTGCCTAATGGAAAGCATTACAGCTATCCTGCCGTGGTGCAGGGCGTGGATAATACTGTTTCCTCCACCACCGGCACCCTTATGATGGATGCCCGAACGCCTAATCCGGCGGGGGTGCTGCGCCCGGGGATGTTCGTGCTGGTGCGGGCACGTGTGGCGGAGCGGAAGGACGCTTTGCTGGTGCCGGAATCCGCTGTGGTAAGTATGCAGGGTAAAACGATGCTGCTGCTGGTGGGGGCAGGTGGACGCCCGCAGTTGCTCTCCGTGGAGGTGGGGCCTCGCCAAGGGGGATTGGTGAGTGTGCAGGGCGCGGGGCTCTCCCCATCCAGCCGCATTATTATCCGGGGCACGCAGCAGGGGCTGATGGCGGCTTCCGGGCGGGCGCGTCTTCGCACGGAAACGCTGAGTTTCTGAAAATCCATGAAAAGCATGTTAATGCCTCATGTTGGGTTGACACGGGATAAACAGGTCGCTAGAATGGAGGCGAATGAGCAAGTTGTTACCGTATTTGTGCCTCGTGTTGTTGATGGTGGGCTGTTCCACGCCATTGGTGCCGGAGGCTCGGTTGCCGGAATTACCCCGGGCGGAGATGCCCGACCGGCTACTGCTGGAATGCTTGCGTGCGGATTGGCAGATTTTGGGACGCCGGGATGTTTCCGATAAGGCTCGTGCCCGGGCACAGCATCGTTACAATGATAATTTGCTCGTTCTTTTGCGCCGCATGCGTTATGATGCGACTCACGATGCCGATGGCCAAGTGGCCGGGGAGAAACAAGGGGTGCAGGTGCACCACCAGTTTATGAGGAAGGAATTGCCCCTCCATGTGGTGTACGATGATATGATTCCGGCGGCGGATGTGGAGCTGGATGCTTTGAAGGAGCGCTATACCATCTCCGGCTTAGGGGTACCCATGGTGGGCATTGTCCCCTCCCGCAAGCTGCCCCGAAATCTGAAGGATGCTTTCCCGGTGGCCACGCGCGGCACTGTATCCTCCGTTACCGCAGTGCTGCAATTTCCCAAGGCCGGCCCGCCGGAGCTGCTGCTTAACCTGCGGCACCGTACGGAGAATATCCGAGTGGGTGCCATGCAGTACCGATTGGCGGGGGATGTATCCGCCGCTTTGGAAGTGTACTGGGATTTAACCCGGCTTAAGGATGACCGCATGCTGGGACTCTTGAACCCGCAGGAGCTGCGTGATACAACGGGACTGAGCTGTATCGAAACCTACGACCCGAATAAAATACCGGTGATTCTGACGCATGGACTCATGTCCTCCGCCGGTACTTTTGATAATTTGGTGAACCGTTTGCTTTCCCACGAGGAAATTCGCCGCAATTACCAATTTTGGTATTTCAACTATTCCTCCGGGGTGGCGTGGACGCAAATTGCCCGCCGTTATCGCGATGCGTTGGCGCAGGTGAGAGAGCGTGTGGACCCGGAGCATCGTAACCCGAATTGGGAGCGCATGGTAGTGGTGGGGCATTCCATGGGCGGGCTTATTACCCATTATAGCCAGTGCGAGGAGCCGTGGAACATCCTCAAAGGAGCCACCGGGCTGAATCAGCGCCGCTTAGCGGCTTATTTGGATGCCAAATATGTGGACACTCCTTTTGCGGACGTGCGAATGGAGACCCTTCGGCGCGATTATTTTTTCCGCCCGGTGCAGGCGGGATTGGTGGTATACATGGCAACTCCGCATCGCGGAGCCCCCATGGCTCGCTATCGTATTGTGGAGCTTTTTACCCGCATGGTTAAACTGCCGCAGACTCTTGTGCAGGAAGCCATCAACATTACCACCTTACAGCAGGATATGCTCTTGCTTAACCCCGGCAACGCCTTGGCTTGGTTTACCAGCGTAAATCAGCTGGCACCGGATAGCTACTCCATTAGCGGTTTGCAGAGGTTGAAGGTGCGCTCTGCCCGTACGCATTCCATTATCGGTGACCGAGGGGAAGGGAACAGCCCGCAAAGCTCGGATGGTGTGGTGCCGTACTGGTCCAGCCACATTGCTTGGGGTACGGAAAGTATCGTCCCGGCAGATCACTCCGTGCAGGATGTGCCGGAGACTGCGGAGGATATGCGTGTGCTGCTGCTCGATTACAGCCGCCGGAATCCGGCGGTACATATCAGGCGTCGGGATGGAGTCCGCTGGTAGCAAATCGAGTAGCCTCCTCCTGCGAGAAAGGAGCCGGGCTGCCATCCGCCGCATGGCGCCGGGCTACAATGTGCCGTACTGTGGCGCAAAGCCCTTTGGCCCCATGAATGCGGAACTCCCAGTGCAGGGAGCTGCGCCCTAATTTCAGCAGATACGGTTGCACCAGTACTTCCTCAAAAAAATGCAAGGGGGCGGAAAAATCCGCTTCCACATGCACCCGGGGGTAGAGATAGCCCTCCTCCGGAAAGGATTTATCCAGCAGGTGTAGTGCGTGGGTTTCCGCTTCCTCCGCCAAGTGGAAGTATTGGGCATAGTGGACAATGCCTGCGGCATCCGTCTCGTGGAAAGCGATGCGGCGTTTGTAGGAAAAATCATTCATTAGCGGTAAAATCCTCCCCAGTCATTGCCGAAGCGGCGGCGGCGTTCATCCGCCACGGCATTCCAGCCGGCATCCTGCACCTCTGCCACGTTAATCACATCCCCGGCTTCGTTGGTGCGGATGTAAAGCACGGAGATGCGGCGACCATCCTGCACGGTGAGGAAACGCGTGCGGCTTTCGAAGGCGTTATCCACGGAGGGAAGCGGCACATCCCGTTCATCGCGTAGCCAAGCGCGGTAGCCCTCCGGCACACTTTGCAGCCCCAGCCATTCCTCTGCCTGGCGGCGGTTCATACCGGCAAATAGTTCTTTATCGGAAATCTCCTTCATAACCCGGTAAGCGGCATGCACGGCAGCTCGGGTGGCCAGAGGAATCCCTTGGGGGGTGATGCGGTGGGAATACATGCGTGCTTTATCCCGCAGGAGTGCTTCTTCCGGCGTGGGCTGGGGATACAGGAACACCCAGAGCCCCAGCCCCAGTATGCCCAGAGCAATGGCTGTATTCCTGCCGGTATGTACCAGAATAATCCGTCGCATCAGTTTGCGGAAGCGCGTAACTACACCTTCATCCCCTGGCCCGAAAAGAAACTTGGGCTGCACCCGCACCGGGTGCGCTGCAATATCCTTCACGGAGCGAGCCTTCTCCGGATTCAGCACGGCGGAGGATTGGCTCCCGCTTTCTATGTGTATGGGAGCTTCCGGGAATAAATAACGCAGCAGTACCAAACGCACCAGCACACTGCCAAAGAGAATAATGGCGTAATAGAGAAGCCCCCGGTACAGCATGCCCCCTTCAAAGGGCAGCGTGGGGCGCACCAGTTCCGGGTACTGAGCTCGCAGCACCGGCAAGGCTGCCAGAGCTGCCACCAGCACGGTCCCCATGGCGCTAAACCATACCTTGTTGCGGTGTTTTCCTATGTAACACCACAGCTCCATCCACAGCAGGGGAAGCAGCCACAGCAGCGGCTTGAGCTGCATAATGGTAAACCCCTCCACATCTTCCAGTACGGGATTGGGGGGGAGGATGTTGTCCGGGTAAGAAAGTGTGTACAGCAGTGCTAAGGCACCCATGAGTACCAGCAGAAAACGCATCCCCAGCAAAAAGGCATTCAGCATGGTTTCATTCTAGGCTGTGGTTTCCCCGCTGTCAAGAGAAAGTCGGGTGTGCAGATTATCCCATCCGGCGGAGCGGAGGAGGCTTTCCTCCAGTTCCCGAGGCGGTGCTTGGGCAAGGGGCGGGAGTTGCTCGTGCGCCAGAAGCAGGGCGCAGGCATTGTGCAGAGCCATGGTGGTTTCGATAAATCGCATGGATGTGGGCTCTTCCAGCATGAAGTTAAGCGCTTGTTTGCGGTTCAGCACGCGCTCTGCCGGGATGCTCGGACCATACTCATCCTCCACGCCCAGATTCGCCAGTAATACTTGGGAACGGCAGATGCGCTCTGCATCCACAGTACCGTGCAGAGCATGGCGCTGCCCGGTGGTGGTGACGGTACACCACGAGTTCAGAATGGCCGCATTGAGGGTGTGTGCCTGCGTGGCATCCACATAGCCCACACCGCCGGGCAGGGTGTGGGGGATTATATCCGCCACGCATACATCCATACCATATTGCAGGGCATAGTGCAGTACACCCCGGCCTACTTTTCCCAAGCCCACGATGAGCAGTTTGCGCCCTTTCAGTTCTTGATATCCCAAGTGGGCAAGTGCGCGAAAGAAACCATCTCCCGTGCCGAGGCTTGTTTCCAGCAGTTTGATGCGGCTGGAATCCGCCACGAATACCGGGAAACGCGGGTTTGCATAGCGTTGTACCCCGGAGCGGGTCAGCTCGCAGGCCCCCAGCCGCGGATGCAGATGCGAAAACTGCCCGGCACAGTCCAAAGCAATATCGCAGGGCCATGCTTCCGGGGAAACACGCTGAATGCCGAATGCCGGCAAAGCGGCTTCGATGGCGGCATCGGCGGGCATGGCAGGATGCTCCGGTACGGCCAGCTCTGCCCCGGCGGCCAGCAAGGCGGCATATTTGGCCAGCGTGTTGCGGTAAATGGGGGTGCCGTCCAGAATACGCAGGCCTGCCAGCGGGCGGCTTTGTGCCCACTCTTCCGCCTGCGCGTGCAGAGCCGGCCATTCCTGCCGGGGGTAGGCTTTCTCCACAAGGCTAAGAAGCGGGTGGTGCATGGATGCGGGAGGAGGCGGCGGGGGTTAAAGGATGTGTCGGGAATCGAAGGCTACGATGTCTGCCACAATACGGCGAGCCGCTGCGGCATCCTTGCGATGCAGGGCATCCAGCAGCTCATCGTGCAGGGCTATGGCGGCGGGGTCGTACTGCCTTTCTTCCAGCGCTTCGGTAAAATGCCGGGAGAGATAGGCGATGATGACGCGGTAGATGCGGCTCAGGATGGGATTGCGCGTGGCATCCGCTATGGTGGCATGGAAGGCCATATCCGCTTCGATTCCCCGGCCGGAATGCGCTTTGCATGCTTGCAGAGTGGTTTGCATGCGCTGTAAATCTTCCTCCGTGCGGGTGGTGGCGGCCAGAGCTACGATAGCTTGCTCGATGGAAAGGCGGGCTTGGAGGATGGAAATCGTGTCCACATGCTCCAAGTGGTTATCCAAGGCGGCATCCAAGCGGTCGGTGGCGGTAACGTAGGTGCCGTCTCCCGGGCGGGGTGCCAGCATGCCGGCATGGATGAGACCTTGCACGGCTTCCCGCACGGTATTGTGGCTCACACCGAATTGGCCGGCCAGTTCCGGCTCCGGGGGGATGCGTTCCCCCACTTTCCAGGCACCGCTGCGGATGCTGGCTTCCATGGCTTCCCGAACTTTGACGGAGAGGGGCTGGCGGCGGATTTTTCGAAGGGAAGGAGGCATGGCGTTATTCGATGACCGTCCAGAGACGTCCATTGCGGGCTTTGATGAGCCGGATATCCAAATCGAATGCACGGCGAAGGTTCTCCTCCGTAAGCACTTCCTCCCGCCGTCCATAGGCCTCGATGCAGCCTTGGCGCAGAATCATGCCGCAGGAAAATTCCGGCAATATGTCCTCAATGCGTTGGGTAATGAAAATGATGGTGAGTTCCGGCTGCCGGCGTGCCAGCTCTGCAATGGTTTGAAGCAGGAATTCCCGCCCGGCGATGTCCAGATACACGCTGGGTTCATCCAGAATCATCAGCTCCGGATTTGTCATGAGCGCGCGGGCAATGAGCACCTTTACCTGTTCCCCGGAACTCATCGTCTGTACGGGGCGCTCCGCCAGATGTTCTGCACGCAGGGATGCCAGCAGGGCAGCGGCGCGGGTTTCTTCCTCCGCCGTGGGCTCCCGGAAGAGACCGATGGTGGCATCCGGTCCGGAGAGTACCATTTCCCGCCCCGTCCAGGAGCGGTCTCCCAGCCATTGGTGCATGAGCGGGCTTACCCATGCAATGCGTTTTCGTAGTTCCTGTAAGTTTACGGTACCGAAGCGCTTACCCAGCACTTCCACCGTGGCACCGAATACAGGCCACGCATAGCCCATGAGCATGCGCACCAAGGTGGTTTTGCCTGCGCCGTTCGCGCCTAGGATGAAGCAGCGCTCTCCGCGTTTTACTTGCCAGTTGATGTGGTGCAGAATTTCTCTCCCGGAGAGGTAGACGGTGGCGGATTCAACGTGAACGGCATTCATGGGCTCGGAAACAAAAGGAACCGGCGGGTTACGGTGGCCGCCCGCCGGTTCCGATGAAGTCGGATGGTGTTTGGTTTTAGTTGCGCTCGAAGAGGGAGCGAATCTTGGCACCCACGATTTCCACGGGATGCTCTGCCAAAGCGGCACGCTTGGCCAGCAGGTTCGGAGCACCGGCAGCAGCCTCGGCCAGCCATACGCGGGCAAACTCGCCGCTCTCGATGCGCTTGAGGGATTCCTTCATCTTCTCCTTCACCTCCGGACCGAGAATCTGCGGGCCGTTGTAGTACTCGCCGAATTCGGCTGTGTTGGAGATAACACCGTTCATGGCCTGAATGCCCTTGTTGTAGATGATGTCCACGATGAGCTTGGCCTCGTGTACGCATTCGAAATAGGCCATCTCGGCGGGGTAGCCGGCCTCAATCAGCGTTTCAAAACCATACTTCATCAAATCCACCAAACCACCGCAAAGCACGTTCTGCTCGCCGAAGAGGTCCTCGTATGTTTCCTGCTGCATGGTGCATTCCAGCACGCCGCCGCGGGTGAGCCCTTCGGCCTTAGCCATGGCCAGTGCCGTGGCACGGGCATTGCCCGTCGGATTCTGGAATACGGCAATCAACCCGGGGCAACCAAAGCCTTCCTCGAACACGCGGCGTACCTCCGTGCCCGGCCCCTTCGGGGCTACCATGATGACGTCCACATCTGCCGGAGGTTCAATCGTCTTGAACACATAGGCAAAACCATGAGAGCAGCACAGCGTCTTGCCGGCAGTCAAATTCGGCTTAATCTGTGTGCTGTATACCTCACCGTGGTGTTCATCCGGCAGCAGAATGTGAATAATGTCAGCCTTGGCGGAGGCATCGGATACGCTCATGACTTCGAATCCGTCCTGCACGGCGGCGTCCCAGCTCTTGCCGGGGCGAATGCCGATGATGACATGTACACCGCTATCGCGCATGCAGAGGGCCTGGGCGCGCCCCTGAGCTCCGTAGCCAATCACGGCCACCGTCTTGCCATTCAGAACGCTCACATCGGCGTCCTTGTCGTGGAGAATATTCATTGTTCGAGTGATAGGTTCAATTTCAAACATCCGATGTTTGGAATGTTTGCGGGGGATTTTAGCATTGCGGCAGGGGAATGCAAGCTAAAAGTCGCATAATGGCGCAATGTGTCAAAATTTCCTTGCGGCGCGGTGGAAATGTGGTAGAGTAAGGGCTGTATGAAGCTTCCGAGAACATCCGCGCGCATGGCCGGATTTACACTGATAGAGTTGATGGTGGTTATCGCCATCATGGTGACCTTGGCCTCCATAGCGGGGACGGCGTTGTATGCCCATATGGGTGCGGGGGACGAGGCAAAGTGCCGCGCCCAGCTGGAGCAGCTTTCCCAGCTGGGGGCAAAATACAGTCAGGATTTTTCGCATGCCGGGCTTTTGCCCACCAGTGGTATGGAGGACGATGAGGATACGGAGACCGTGGACGAGAGCGAAGGTTGGTGGATTTCCATTGCCCCGGAGTTAGATGCCGTAGTATTCCCCCGCTCCGCAAAGGGAAAGATGAAAGTATCCGCCATTTTCCACTGCCCGGCCGATACTCGTAAGGACATTGGACAGGATAGCACTTTCGCCGCAGATGTGAACAGCATCTCCTACGTGTCTTGGACAGATGCCACAGAGGACCCGGATAATCCCAATTCCTGCATCCGTGTAACGGCTAAACAGCGTTTGGACAGCCTGCCCTGGCTTTCCGATGGCAATCCGGTGAAAGGCGAAAGCGTGACGGATGTGGCCAGCTTCCGCCGCATGGTGATGCCCGCTGCCGAACGCCACAACGGCAAGATTATGGTGGCCTATGCCAGCGGTGTGGTGAAAGCCGTGGAGCTGGATGAGGAGGCCGATGCTGCCAAAGCCTTCCGCAAGTTTGCCCCCGATTTAGCCGCCAAGGATAAGAAGAAATGCAAGAAGAAAGGCAAGAAGCGCCGCTCTCGCAGCGTTGATGATGAGTAATCCCCTTTCACTGCCCGCCCCGCTGCCGCTGGAGGCAGCATGCTTGCCCTACATGCAGCGCCCCATCGTACTGGGCTTAAGCGGGGGGAGGGATTCCGTGGCTCTGCTGTGCCTGCTGGTGCAGCGGGGCTGCTCCGTGCATGCATGCCACATTCACCACGGCATTCGCGGGAAAGAGGCCGATGCCGATGCGGAATTCTGCCGCAAGCTCTGTGCAAACATGAAGGTGCCTTGCACCGTGCTGCATGCGAATGTGCCGGCCATGGCTGCGGAGCAGGGGATTTCTCTGGAAACGGCCGGGCGCTTAGTACGCCGGGAATGCCTTGCCGCAATGGCACAGCGTGTGGGGGAAGGTGCTGTGGTGGCACTGGCTCACCATGCGGAGGACCAGGCGGAAACGCTCCTTTTCCGCTTGGCGCGAGGCTCTGCCGGGCTGCGCGGCATGCACCCCGTACACGAGGCCGGCGGCTGCATCTGGCTGCGCCCCTTGCTTTCCCTGCGGCGGGCGGAACTAACCCGCTGGTTGCAGCAGGCGGCCATTCCATGGCAGGAAGATGCCACCAACGCCGAGCCGTGCGTGGCACGCAACATCATCCGCTTGGAAGTATTGCCGGCCTTGCAAAAGGCCCTGGCGCGGGATGTGGTACCCGTGTTGAATCGCAGCTACCGCATGCAGGAAGAAACCCGCGCCGCCTTGCAGGCCGCCCTGCGTGCCCTGCCTATACTGGACCCGCAGGGAAGACTTTATCTGCCCTTCGTGTTGGAACAGCCTCCCCCCCTCCGTAAAGCCATCCTGCACGATTATCTTAGCCGCCATGCCGTACCGAATTTGAGCGAGGAGCTTGTGAGTGCCGTGGAGTCTATACTTCCCCCCACGGCACCTGCCTGCCGCGTGAATCTCCCCGGAGGATGGCGTGCCTTGCGCCGGGAAAAACGCTTGGTATTGGAACGGGTGGAGAACGTAATAAAGACTTGCTAATGCGCCGGAATCCTGCTAGTCTTTGCGGCGGAATGATGAGACTGTTGCAGGTATTGCTCCTGATGCTTTGCGGCGCGGTATGCGCCCAAGTGCCGGACCCCCTCCCGGTAAACCCGGATTCCCTGCTGATGGAAATTCCCCCGGCAGAGGTGGCGGACGAAGGGCATCTTTTGGTGCCGGCTCCCGGAAAAGAGGCTGAAACAGAAGATGCCCGGCCCATCCTTTGCGTGCCCAAGGACCAAACGCGCGTGGCCGTGCTGGGCTACCACAACTTCAGCAAAACAGCCCCTGTAACGAACATGCTTATGCGCACGGAGGACTTCCGCAAGCAAATGGAGCATATCCGCGCCCAGCGTTACACCGTTATCAGCATGCAGGACTTTTTGGATTGGCGCTTCGGGGAGAAATTGCTTCCCGCCCGCTGCGTCCTCATCACTCTGGATGATGGCTGGAAAAGCGTGTATACCGATGCTTTCCCCATCCTCAAAGAATTTGGCTATCCCTTTACCCTCTTTCTTTATACCAATTACCTCCACGGCCGGGGAGATAGCCTTTCCCCCGAACAGGTGATGGAGATGATGCAGCATGGCGCCACCATCGGCAGCCATTCCACCAGCCACCTTTACCCCTCTGCCTGGCGCAAATTGGAAAAAAAGGAGGACCCCGCCCCGCTTATGGCAACCGTGGAAAAAGAGCTGGGGGATTCCGCCCGCAAACTCCGCCGCCTTTTCGGTGCAGCGGTGGATACATATTGCTACCCCGGCGGCTACCATAATCCCGCCATGCTCGAAGCTCTGGAACCCTGCGGTTACAAAGCGGCTTTTACGGTAATCCCCGGTAAGGTGACGGTGGCGGAGAACCCGCAGCAAATCCACCGCTACATGGTATTTGGGGATAATCACAGTATCTTCCGCAGTGCTATGGATTTCCGCAATGAGCAGGCGGGTACGCAGATGCTTGCCGGTGCTGCCCCGGGCTCTCTGCCGCAGGGTACACCCCCGCCTCCCTTCGATGTCTCCCCCAAACCCGGCGAAACCGTCGGGTACGATATCCCTGCCATTACCGCTTACCTGAGCGGCGTACAGGGTGTGGAACTCTCTTCTGTCCGCATGAAAGTCAGCGGATTCGGTCGTGTGCCGGTCAAAGTGGACCAGGTGACGCGAACCGTGCAGTGGGTGCCTCCCTTCCGCATCTACATGCCTAACATCTCCGTACATGTCACTTGGAACAGCGCCGATGGAACCCGCCACAAAGCGGAGTGGTCCTTCAAAGTAGCTGCCCCAGCCATGCCGGATTAACCATAATTCCAAACACACCAGAATCTTATATGGATCAGGACGAAACCAAGATGGAACCCGAGGTGAAGAAGCCTGCCCGCAAGCGCACCCCGCGCAAGAAGGCAGAGGCTGCCGCCCCGGCTACCGGAGATGTCGGCATTCCTGCCGCCTCCGCAGAGCCCACCCCTGCGAAGCCCCGCCGTAAGACCACCAAGAAGCCCGCCGCTGCGGAGCCTCCTGCCGCCCCGGCCGCAGAGCCCGCAGCCCCCGCACCGGAGCAGAATACTTCCGCACCTGCCGCAGCGGAAGCACGTCCCCAGAGAACAAGAGTGCGCACGCGTACTCGCGTGGCCAAGAGCAACACAGCTCCCCGGCCGCAGGAAACACCCGCAGCCCTGCAGCCGGAGCCTGCTCCCGCCCCCATGGCGGAGGAATTCATCCCGGAACCCGCAGAGCCTGCTAACCTGCCTCCCGCCCCCGGCTTTGCCGCCCCGGAAACCGTCGGTGGTGGCGAAGGCGGCAGCAATGGTGGTCGCCGTAAGCGCCGCCGTAACCGCAACCGCCGTGGAAACAACGAGGGTGCCCAGCCCCAGCAGCAAGCCCAGCAAAATCCCAAGGTGGATGCCGATGAGCTTGTGCGCCGCGCTTGGAAAATATATCTGGGCGAGGTGACGGAGGATGGCCTTGCGCTGATGGATGACCGCACGGCCGCAGAGGCTGCCCGCCGTGCCTTCCGTGTGGCAGAACTTTTCCTTATCGAGGCATCCCGCCATCGTCCCTCCTCCACTACCTCGGAGGAAGCGATGCCCGATGCCCCGGAGGATAACTCCGCCCCCGCCGATAACGAGGAATAATCTCCCTCCCTAATCCGCTTTTCACTCCCCCCTGCCGAAAGAATTTCGGCAGGGGGGCTTTTTGCACCCTTGAGTGCCGGAGCGTTACATTGGTACATCTCTTTTCAAAAGAGATGTACAGAAAAAACTTTGCAAAGGACTGATTGATTTTGCTTTACAAGTAAATAGGTGGGGACAAGGGCTTGCGTAAATCCTGCTTTGTGTTTATTGTAAGCCTTTCTCTTTGAATGGGGAGTATGTGCATAGCTTTTGAAATGCGATATGCTTTATTCGGAGTCTGGAATAAATTTTTTTGTAGGATTATTCGGGACTCTATTCAGAAACAATCATTCCAAATACATACTTATTCATATGAAACTCAGACTTACAAAGGCATTACTTGTAGCTATTCTCGCATCTCCTTCTGTGCTGTACGGCGAGGTGTCTAGTGGAGCAGCTTCCGAAGGTGTAATTACGTTACCTAATTTATTTTGTGATTATAGCGGAAGTTCTTATATATGGAGTACTTCGGGTGCTGTCGATTTCACGGATTGCGATGGCTTTACCGTTGCGAATAACACGGCAAGCTCAGGCATACGCGCTGGTGCCGGCCTTTCCGTTACCGAGGTAGGCAAGGTTCTCATTCATAACAACGATACGGCAGATGGTGGCCGCAGCGGTCTACTGGAGGGTGGCAGTGTTTCCATCACAGGCAATACAGACGTCACCTTTAGCAATAACGATCGGGACACGATTTATTATCGGGGTTCCACCGGTTCACTGATTCATTCGGGCGGAGCTGTTTCCCTTACCGGGAATGGTGATGTTTCCTTTACGGATAATATCAACAGTTCTACCGGTGGGCTACTGAAGGGGGCTGCGATGGATTTGAGTGGGAATGCTTCCGTAACATTCCTCCGGAATGCTGCAAACACTCTTCTCGAGGCCTCCGGCTTGACTCTGAGCAACAACGCCGGAGGGGTGCTGCTGGAAGAAAACTCCGGTAAAATCCAATTATCCGGAGGTGGTACCGCTACTCACAAGATAAGCGGAAATGGGGAGGTG
Organism: Akkermansia sp.; assembly: GCA_017521405.1. GTDB lineage: Bacteria > Verrucomicrobiota > Verrucomicrobiia > Verrucomicrobiales > Akkermansiaceae > Akkermansia. The sequence goes on from JAFXCP010000025.1 coordinate 18,201, forward strand.
GTCTTCCGTAGCAATACGATGTCCATGAAAAACGATGATTACATGGAAATATCCGGGAATGCCGGCGTAAGGTTGGAAGGTAATGTGCAGACCTCTGCCGGAGATGCTCTGCTTTCTGCTTACCGAGGGTTGAGCATGAGCAACAATGGTGCCATTTCCATTACAGGTAACAGCGGGGGAAGCGTAACGTCTCCTCAGCTTGTTTATGGTGGAATGGGTAGTATTGCCATATCGGAGAATGCGGGAATCAAGGTGTCCGATAACAGTAATTATACTTCTGTTTTCCGTGCCGGCGGTAGCCTGAGTATTGCTGATTCCGGCACCGTGCTTTTTGATAACAACGATACGGCAGATGGTAACCGCAGCGGCCTACTGGACGGTGGCAGTGTTTCCATCACAGGCAATACAGACGTCACCTTTAGCAATAACGATCGGGACACGGTTTATTATCAAGGCTCCACCGGTTCGCTGATTCATTCGGGCGGAGCTGTTTCCCTTACCGGGAATGGTGCTGTTTCCTTTACGGATAATATCAACAGTTCTACCGGTGGGTTGCTGAAGGGGAGCACGTTGAGCCTGAGCGAAAACAATAGCGTAACATTCCAAGGTAATGTAGCTGCCGCATTAATGGAATTTGATGGGTATGAAATTCACCATAATGGGAGTGTTCTTATCAGCGGTAATACAAACCGCAATGGGCATGGCGCTATTCATAACGTGGGTGCAAATAGCATTTCCATTGTGGGGAATGGAAGTGTTGTGTTCGAGAATAATTCTGCTGAGATTTCATCCGCTTATTTGCTGCGTGGCATTCACAATAGCTCCTCTTCATCTAACTTGGTGTTGAGTGCCAAAAATGGTGGAGATATCAGCTTCTACGATTCTGTATATAATGCCGGTGGCGCTGTACTTAATGGCGAGTATACGGATGCCGAAGGTGTTTCCCGGAAAGCCGGAGGTAGCATTATCTTTAGCGGAGCAAAGACGGAAGCTCATTTGCGAGTTCTCAAGGGGGAGGCTGCCACGGAAGCAGAGTTGGCGAATTCCCGCACCAGCACGATTGTGGGAGCCGCTTCGCTCATGGGGGGAACTTTGAGAGTGGAGGATAAGGCCGTTCTCAAAATTAATGGCGGGTTAACCGTGGCGGAGAATTGCGCCGCAACAGTGCAGGTGACGGATGCTACTCTGGATGTCGGCTCCCGTAACCTTCACATTACAGCCGGTAATACGCTGGAGATGAACAGAGGTGCTGTACTGAATGCCGCTACTATTACCATTACGAAGAATGCGGTATTGAGTGTGCGCGGGGACGGGGTGGCTTCCATGCTTGATTGCACCTTGAGTAACATCGAGGGTTTTGGTTCCGCTCCGGTGCTGAACACGGTGGTGGGTGCCACGGTGAGCGGCAATCTCGTGATGGAGGGTGGAGCCGTTTACGAGGCTCTTGATGGGACCCACACTGCGTTGGATGGAGGGGAACTTCTGTTCAGTGTCGATGAGTCGAATAGGATTGAACTTGTGCTGGATACTGCACAAGCTGCTCTCTCTCAGCTTGTGTTGTTCAGTGATGTATCCTCTGTGAACTTCACTTCCGGAGACCGTGCGGATGCTTATTTCCGCGGGGATTGGATTACGGAGTTAACAACCATCCACTACGATGATGAGCAGGGCGTGGTGTATTTGCAGAGCGGTGAGGTGGTGCCGGAACCGACCACGGCTACGCTGAGCCTACTGGCTCTGGTCGGTCTTGCTGCTCGCCGTCGCCGTTAATCCGGTGCGCTGCAAAGCGATTTACTTCCGGCCGCTCCCCTTTCCCGGGGAGCGGTTTTTTAGTCACGAGCGGCGCGATATGCGTACCTCTCCGCCGTATCTGAAGGCAGGCTAATCGTTAGCGGAAGTTGGGTGTTAAACCTTGCGTTCCGGCATCTAGCCCACTACGGTGGTGGGCATGCATAGTTCGATGTTCTTTTCTGCAATGGCCGCCGTTTTGGTGGGGTACACACTTTCCGAAACTCCGGACGCCGCTATGGAGCCCTCCTCCCCGGAGCCGGAAACTCTCAGGCGGCAGCACCGCAATCACCCGCCCCGAGCGGAACGCAAAAAACACCGCCACGAAAGCCACGATGAAAGGCGCCGGGAAAGGAAGCGCTCTCATAGGCGCGAGGAGCGCCGCGATGATGCTGTGGAACGGGTGCGCCGCTGGCTCGATTGAGCCTTCATCCCCCACCCATGCCGCAGATGAAGGGGAAAGCGCTGGACAGCTCGGGCTGTTTCCTGTATAATGCCGTGCGTTATGAAACAGTACGCTGCTCAGCTTCTGCGTTACCCCGATATGGGGATTTCTATGGACCTTTCTCAGCTGCCTCTTACGCCGGAATTCCTGGCGGAGATGCAGCCGCTTATCGACCGCGCCTATGCGGATATTGCGGCTTTGGAGGGAGGCGCTATTGCTAACCCGGACGAGAACCGCATGGTGGGCCATTATTGGCTGCGTAATAGTGCCATTGCACCCACGGCGGAACTTCGTGCAAAGATTGATGAGCCTTTGGCTGCACTCAAGGCCTTTGCGGCGGATGTGCTGGAGGGTCGGGTTCTGGCTCCGAATGGTAAGAAGTTCAGCACTTGTTTGGTGATTGGTATTGGCGGTTCCGCTCTGGGACCGGAGCTGGTAGCGGATGCACTGCCCGCCCAAGGTTTGGAGATGCGCTTCTTGGACAACACGGACCCCGATGGCATGTACCGCGTGCTGGATACGCTGCCGCTGGCGGAGACTCTGGCTGTGGTTATCTCCAAGAGCGGCGGTACCCCGGAAACCCGCAATGGTATGGTGTGTGCCCAGCAGTATTTTGCCGGTAAGGGGCTTTCCTTTGCCCGGCAGGCCGTGGCCGTTACGGGTGTGGATTCCACGCTGGATAAGGTGGCCGTGAGCGAGGGCTGGATTAAGCGTTTCCCCATGGAGGACTGGGTGGGAGGCCGTACTTCCGAAACGTCCGTAGTGGGGCTTGTACCGGCTGCTTTGCAGGGGGTGGATATCGATAGTTTGCTGGCCGGTGCCGCTGCTATGGATGCCCGTACTCGCGTGGCAGATACCGCTGCCAATATGGCCATGAAACTTGCTCTGGCTTGGTATGCCGCCGGGGAGGGGAAGGGCCGTAAGGATATGGTGGTGCTGCCCTATAAGGATAGTTTGGTCCTCTTCTCCAAGTATTTGCAGCAGCTCATTATGGAATCCCTCGGTAAGGAGTTGGATTTGGAGGGTAATGTGGTACACCAAGGTATCTCTGTGTATGGTAACAAAGGCTCCACGGACCAGCATGCCTATGTGCAGCAGCTTCGCGATGGTATCAATAACTTCTTCGTTACCTTTATCGAGGTGCGCCAATCTCCCACGGATACGGTGGAGGTGGAACCCGGTTTCACCGCAGGGGATTACTTGCAGGGCTTCCTGCGCGGCACGCGTAAGGCTCTTTCCGAGAGCGGGCGCCAGAGCATCACGCTCTCCATTCCCACGGTGAATGCTTACACGCTGGGTATGCTCATTGCTCTGTTTGAGCGCGCGGTGAGCTTCTATGCCAGCCTTATTCACATTAACGCCTACCACCAGCCCGGCGTGCAGGCCGGTAAGCTGGCGGCTAATGTGTTCCTGAAACTTCTGGCCTCCGCCGGTGCTGCACTTACCGAAACGCCCGCTACGGCTGCCCAGGTGGCCGCAGCTGTGGGGGCAGAGGAGGAGGATACCTACCACGCGCTTGTGCATATTGCCGAGTCCGGCAAGGCTAAGTGGGTGCCGGGTGCCTGCCCCTGCGAGGATACCTTCTGCCGCTAAGGAGCTTCTTCTTTAAAATGCGTTTTTCTTCCGCCCCAACCGTTCATGATGGTTGGGGCGTTTGCTACTGTCAGTGGAGGTGTGAGGCACTGGCTCCATCTCTTGCTGCTGCTATGCTTTCCTCTTGTGCTGCCGGGGGGATGCCGCGGACCATATGGGGAGGGAAAAGTGGCGTTGCAGGCACTGTGCAAACCGGCAGATTTGCCGCTGGTGCGCATGTGGTGCCGGGGGCATCCCGTGGATTTGGGCGCGGATACGGGCACAGAATTCGGCCTGATGCTTTTTGCCGATGTGGCAGCGAAGTTCGGGGCACCGACGGAGGGGGCGGACGTGGTGGAATCCAGCTCGCTGCGCTTATGCTCACAGCGGCATCTGCCCCCTTTGGAGGAAGCCTGTTGGCTGGTCTGTACGGCACACGATGCACAGGTGCAGGGCTTGCTGGGCTGGCCTGTGTTGCGGCATTATGTGTGGCACTTGCACCTTGCCCGTGGGGAGCATTCATTTGCTCCTGCCGTGCCCGCAGAGGTGCGGGCGGAATGGGATTTTATCCCGCTGGAGCAGGGAACACTCCATGCGGTGCTGCATTTGCCCGGGCTGGGTGCCTGCATGCTGGATACAGGAGCACCGCATGCGCTGTACCTCCCACGCGAGCAGTGGCGCCTGTGGCGGCAGAAATACCCGCAGTTGCCGCACTTGTTTTACTATGGAGAGAGCCCGGCCGCCGGAGGTGCTTTTTTGTGCGAGTGTACAAAGGTACCGCAGTTAGAACTGGGCAGGCTTGTGCTGGCGGATGCACTCGTGTGCGAGTCGTTTTGCTCGGAGTCGGAGCAAATCATTCTGGGCTGTGCGTGGCTGCACCATTACGAGTTGTGGATGGATGGCCCCGGTGGTAAATGCTATTTCCGCCCCATTAACGGCGGCGACCAAACAGCCCTTTCTCCACAGGCCGCAGGAAGAGGAAAGCTGCCAGTAAAAGTACCCACCATGCCAGTGCGTGAGCCACGGGGAACCAGTACGACATCTGCAAGGCTTGGTTCGCCAGCCAGAGCAGCCATGCCGGGACGATGATGAGGATTAGCATGCGTAACCAGCCGGGGAAAAAGGGCAGAATCCACAGTGCCAGTAGTAATATCCCCCCTGCCAGTGCTTGCTTTTTCCACCCGGCCATCCACTCCACTTGCCGCAGGGCATGCCCACCGCAAATTTGCTTGTGCCCGGTGCGTTCCACCTTTTCTGTGCCTGCCAGCTGGGAAAAGGTGCGTGCCAAGCGCCGGAGGCGCCGGGGACTATTTTGGCCGGGAGGCGGCTGCTCAAGCATGACCACCGGCGGGAGTTTTTCCCGAGTCAGTACATCGGCCAAGGGGAGTGTGCAGCTGCTGCCCTCACTCAGGCGAATGCGCCCATGCTCATCCATGGGGAGGCTGCGTTCTCCAAGGCGAATCTCCTTGCCGGGAATGGCTCGGATGTCCTGCGGCTTGAGCCCGATGTGCCCCATGGCCAGCCGCAGGGGTAAGGTGGGTATAATTTCCCCGTTCCAACGCACAAGAAGCGGGAAGGAGATATCCTCTACGGCGGAGGGATTGTGGGTAAGGGGCTCCTCCTGCAGCCAATCCGGTGCCCACACCACATTCAACGCATCCGGGGTTTCTGCCAACCCATTGGGCAGGGGACGATTAGCAGAGGGTAGCCCGGAGGTATCACCCTGTATGTTTTCCTGTGGAATGGCGGCATCCCGCAGCATGGCCGGGGTAAAATCTGCCTGAGCAGCAGTGCGCCCCCTAAGTCCCACGGCAGAGCTGGGAAAACCCGCCAGTACATGGCAAAGCATCTCCCGCGCCATGGCTCCCGGCTCCTGCTGCCATGTGAGCGCGGAGGAAAGTCCCACAGTATGCGTGCCGCCTTTGCGTAATCGTTCCAGCATGACGGCTAAATCCTGCGGTCCCAGCGGCAGGGCTGCAAAATTGGCAGCGCAGGCCTCATCGTGCAGCTCCACGGTGGCTACTTCCGGGCATTCCCAATGGCGTGTTTCGGTGAATACCTCTTCCGTTTCCGGCTGCTGGCCGGGGTGCAGCAGCTGCGGGTATTCCCTTTCCGTCCAGCCATGCACATAATGACCCAGCTCTCGGTATATCCGGGTATCCACTTGGTACAGCGCATTTTGCCCTCCATACCAAGCACCTGCCAGCACGAGGAACCAGAAGAGCAAGGCACCAAGGCTTAATCTGCGAGTATTGGAAGAAGACATGCGGCTACGGCTGCGGGGAGAGATGATTCCGGGGCATGGAGTGCCACCTCGCGCAAGGCGGCTACACCGGGGGAAATTTGTTGCAGGTACCACTTACGTTGTTGGTTGTACCCAATGTTCGCAAAGGCTCCCAGTGCCTGCATGAGGCGTTGCATGGCGCAGGCTGCCAGCACATGGGGTTCCAATGCTTTGCCGCCCAGCTGCGGCCAGAGTTGTAACAAGTCTTCCCTCAGGCTTGCGGGAAGTGCCATGTAGGGGTCGTACAGCAGGGAGGCTACATCATACTCTGCCAGCCCCATGCGCATCCCTTGAAAATCGATGAGCCATGCCTCCCCGGCATGCAGCATGATGTTCTGGCTTTGGCAATCGCGGTGGATGGGTACGCGCGGAAGCTCAGCCAGCCATGTGGCCATTTCCTGCAAGGCAGGGTGGGCAAGAAAATCCTCTGCATTTTTGCCCATATGGCGGGCAAGAAAATGCTCGGCAAAATACTCTTGCTCCCAGCGGTAAAGTGCAGCATCGAAAGCGGGTTGCAGCGGCCAATCCGGGCGTATGCGGTGGAAGGGAATCAGTGCTTGCAGGGCTGCCGTGTAAGCCTCCCGGAGTTGCTCTGATGGGGCCTCCCGCAGGCAGAGCAAATCCTGCCGCCCCAAATCCTGCACCAGGCAGGCGGCACAATCCTGCTCTGCCCATGTGCCGCCCAAAAGGGAAGGAACACGTATGCCTTGCGCGGCGAGCCCGCGAGCTGCCGGCAAAAAGGAATGGTTATCGGCGCGCTCCGCCGTCCAGTATATACCCAACAGGCCGTGGGCTCGCATAATGGTGCGCCCGGAAGCTCCCTCCTTAACGGGGCGAAGCTCTTGCGGCTGCACCGGGTGCCCTGTATACTGCTGCATGAGGGCGGCCAGCACTTCTCTGGCTCTTGTGGGCATCTTAGTCGATTTTGAAAAAGCGGAGGGTTTCCGGTTCCTTAGTTTCTTTAGCCTCCGGGCGGGGGAGCGGGGTGTTCGCAGTGGCGGGAGTATGGCGTGGCACTCGTACCGGTATGGCCTGTGCCGTACGCATGGGGGGCTGGGGCTCCTCCGTTACGGGAATAGCCCGCGGCACCTCTGCTGCCACGGCGGTGGCATTGGCAGCGCGCCCGCTGCCGTGTGGGTTGTGGCGGTTCGCCACGGCTTGCGTGGCGGCTACCATGGACATGACGCCGCGCAATTTATCCAGCTGGCTACCAATTTGGATGAGCAGCACCAGCACCATGGCTAATGCCACCGGCCAGAGGGAAAGAGTAAGCCCGGTGATAAAGAGTTCCCTGGGCATGTCCTCCGTGGCTTTTTCCATGTAGCAGTATGCCTGTGTTCCCCCCATGACGGCAAAGAACGCAGCTACAAGGTAACCGAGCGGTGCGGCAATCATCATAACGCCCTCATTTTAGCAGAGGGGGCTTGGCGGGTCAATCCCTATATGCCTGCTGCAAGGTAATGAACATTTGTTCCCTTGCGGAACTGCTCCAGAACGGAAGCGATGAAAACGGATTCCTCCTCGCTAAGGCTGCTTTCGATATCCGTTTTTCCGCTTATCCTTTTCAGGAAGGCTGAGATTTCGTACCGCAATCCGTCCTCCTCAAACTTGATGAGGTATTTGCGGCATTTTGAGCTGTCCTCGGAGCGAATTTCGAAGTATTCCGTTTTCCACCATGGGGCGGGTACATAAATGTATCCCTTTGTGCCGGCAATGCAGAGGTCCCCCTCGCGTTTGACGCCGATACCCGCCGTGGCCGTGGCTACGGCTCCCGGGTATGTAAAGTGAACACGGGTGAATATATCCACATGGTGGGTGGCAGAGGAAAGGGTTTGGAAACGCAGCTCCACCGGTCGGGTACCCAGTAATTTGGCGATGGCCAGCAGGGGGTAGGAGCCCAGTTCCGTGAGGGCTCCTCCGGCTTGTGCGGCATCGTATTCCCGCAGGCTTGTGTTCGTCACTAATTTGGTAAAGCCGGCATCCACTGCGGCAATATGGCCAATGAGACCGCTTTTTGCCACACGTACCAATTGGCCGAATCCCGGGGCATAGGCCGTTTTGATGGCTTCCATAAGGATGCAGCCTTTTTGCCGGGCAAGGGCGTACAGTTCTTCCGCCTCTGCTTGGGTGAGTGCCATGGGCTTTTCGCAAAGCACATGTTTGCCTGCCTGCAATGCTCTGCGAGCCAAATCTGCATGGAGGTGGTGCGGTACTGCTATGTAGACGGCATCCACCGCTTCCAGAAAATGCTCGTAATCGGTGCTTGTTACCGGGATTTCATGCTTGTGAGCAAAGTCTGTAATATGTTGCTCCCGGCGCCCATAAACGGCGTAAACCTCCGTGCCGCTTACGTACTTGGACTCTTTCAGAAAGCGCTCGGCAATGCGCCCGCTGCCGGCTATGCCTATGCGGATAATGGGATAGCGGTCCTTCCGAATATCCGTGGAGGAAACTCCCTGCGTGCGCTCTAAATATACTACCTCGCAATCCTCCTTCAAATAATCAAACTTCCCCACCCAATCGGAACCAATGGCAAAAATATCGGCCTTGTATTTCCGAATGTCCAATTGCTTTTGCCCTTCCTCCTCCTCCACGATAATCAAATCCGCCAAGCCCGTGCGGCGCACGCTTTCCATGCGTTCCTGGCAGTTCTGCATCACGTTCAATTTGCCGCGTGCCAGGTCGTAGTCATCACTCGTCACACCTACAATGAGCTTGTCCCCCAGTTGTTTGGCTCGCTCCAACAGGCGCAGGTGCCCGGTGTGGAACATATCGAATGTTCCGTATGTGATGACTGTTTTCATGATAAGGGGGTGTAGCGGTCGATAAAGGTATTAACAGCCGTTTCGAAGGCAAGTGTTTTGACCATGTGTTCTACGGAGGGGTGCTTATACCCCACTGCGGGCGGATACGCCATGTAATCGCCATAGAAAAATTGCAGGTAGCTCCGCATACGATTCGGGGCTTGGAAAGGAATGCCCTCGAAGCTCACCGTACGCAGAGGGAAAATATCCTCGTAGGATAACACGGTATTCTTGGTAAAAGTAATGGCGGGGGAAAGGAAGATGCCGGGCTGCTCGCTTTCCGGCGGTACAGGCGCCCCTCCCAAAATCTCCTCTCGGATGGTGGCTTGCACCTTCGCATCACTCATGTTGAGGATGGGGGGGATGTAGACCACCTGCTTTTTCATGCGGGTGACATCCGCATCCACTTTGGCTTTATTGGCCGGGGTAATGGGCTCTTTGTAAAAATGGTAGGGGTAGATATCGATGTTCAGCGGCGTCCCTTTATACCCGATTTGGAGGAAAGCATGCATGGAATGCGTGAAGCCTTCCTCCTCCGGAAACAGGCTCGGTACAAGCTCCAGAAGGCGGTCGAAATCCGGCCGCATCATACTTACATCCAAATCATCGTCCCAAGGGATAAAGCCCCCGTGGCGCACGGCTCCCAGCAGGGTGCCGTAGTCCAGCCAGTACCGCAGCCCATGTTTCTCGCAGCAGCGGGCAAAATAGTGCATCAGTACCGTGTTGCCCTGTTGCAGCAAACGCAGTTTCCCTGTGGCTGCCGGCACTTGGTCGATGGGATGGCAAAAAATCAGAAGATTACGCAATTCCTCCAGCCGGGCTTCCAAACGGGCGGCATTCTTCCGGCGTTTGCGGGCAAGATGAGCCTGAATCCTCTGCCGAATGCCGTATGGCAGCAGGCATGCTATGTAATATCGAATGCGCGTTTTCCAGTTCATTCCCTTTTCGTGGGGATTCTATCGAATCATCTATGAGTTGTAAAGCCTTTTCCCCGTATGCTGAATGCCTACCGGCGTATCCGTTGTAACAAAAAGAAGGCCACCCTCTTTAGGGTGACCTTCTTTCGTACGAAGCGGACGGGGCTCGAACCCGCGACCTCAGCCGTGACAGGGCTGCGCTCTAACCAAACTGAGCTACCGCTCCGTGTCCTGCGGACGGGAGGATTATATACGCCATGGCCGCAGATTGCAAGCATTTTTTTTCGGAATTGCAAAAAAAATGCGTTTCCGGGTAAAATTCAGCTCCATTATTAAGAGGTGAAAGGAACACCATTCTTATCCTTGGTTACGGTGATGATGTCGATAATGGCCCAAATCCACGAGACCACGGAAAGCCAACCAAAGGAGATGGCGGTAATTAACAGCTGGATAAGCCCCTTTCCTTTGTAACCTGCATAAAAATTGTGAATTCCGAAGCAGCCGAGAAAGAGAGCCAAAAGAATGTAAGCGAGACGAGATTTAGGCATAAAACGCAGATAAATGGGTTGAGGTGAAGACGAATAATCCATATGCATGATACCACTTATGGCGGCAGAAAGTCAAGAGGTAGATAAGGGAAGAATTATGTTATTTCATCTTTAGGGTTGACTCTGCATGGGGAAGGGGGTATACCATACCGCAGATATGAGTATGCTCCCATGGATGGTGATGGCCGGCGCATCGGCGGCGGTGAATTATTTTCCTCCCGTACCGCAACCCGGAGATTCCTCCTACACCCCCAATCCCCGGCATCATCTGCGGGTGATGTTCGAGAATGATTCTGCCGGGACGACGGATCGCAATTATACGCATGGTTCTCGCATTGATTATGTGCAGAATGTGGGTAAATCTCCCTATCATGCCTTTGGAGCCAGTCTTACACAGAATATCTATACCCCGGAAACACATGCTACTTGTGCCGTGAAGGATGAGCATCCCTATGCCGGATACCTCGCGCTGGGTGTAGCCCACTTATACCAAGGAGAGCAGGTGGGGTCTGCGGTGGAGTTCCAGCTCGGAGCTACGGGAAATGCTTCCTTTGCCCGCGATTCTCAGGAAATTGTACACGAGGTGGGCGATATGGAAACATGGGAGGGCTGGGGCGACCAGATTCCCTCCGAGCTCACTTTCCAATTGAGTGCCCGACAGGATTATCGTTTAGAGTTTTTGGAGTGCTGTACAGCCGGCGGTTGGCAGACGGATGGTATTTTCTACACACGCGAGGAACTGGGTACGGTATCGATTGCCGGAACGGTGGGGGTGAGTGTACGTCTGGGGCGCAATTTGCCGCCGGCCATGCAGGTAAACGGTAGCGCCCCGGCTAATTTTGCCGTGGGCCTGCTGCGGAAGGAGACCTACCGCCCGGAGGAGATTTCCTATTTCCTAGTGGCCGGATGCAGCGTGAATTACATTGCACGAGATATGTTTATTGATGGTGGCGTATTCCACGATTTTGATAAGACCTGCAGCTTGCAGCCATGGCAGGTGGAAGGGCAGCTGGGTATAGGTGTTTCTCACAAAAACATCGATTACTATGCCGGTATGTTCCTGCGCAGCAGAGGATACAGCACGCAGGACCAGAATACATGGATGGGAACTTTCTCCATCAATTTCAATTGGTAGGATAGATGAGCTCGGTATTAAAGGTGGCCCAGATGGTGCTGGGGGGGCTGTGCGTACTGTTGCTTGCGGGCGGTTTCCCGCTGGCCGGTGCGGAAGGTGTGTACCGCAGTGGGGCTATGCTGCTGCTGGGAGGACTGGTGCTGCTGCTGAGTTTGTGGGGTACATTCCGCCTTGCCTCCGGGCGGTATGGGCAGCTGCTATTCGGGTTGCTGTTTCTCTTTTTTGCATGCACCGGGGTACTCATGGTGGGAGAATACGGTAGCAAAGCCGTGGAATATGCCATGCAGGGTGGTGCCATGTGGGCCGGTGCCGTAGGAATGGGTTGCACGGCCTTGGTGGGTGTGGTGTTTCTGGCGGTGTTCGGGTATTTGTGCAAGCGAGTGATGAATCATTCTCGCCTTTGGCTGGCTGGGCTGCATGCGGCTATTGCCCTGCTGGTACTGGGCGTGTATACGGATGCAGCGGAGCAGGTGCGCGTTTCCATGGCTCTGCCTGCGGATGGTCGCCCCCTGCCGGCAGAAGTAAACACGCCATCCGGGGAGAAACTGCCCTTGGGCTTTCGTCTCCAAGTGGATGAGTTTACCGTGCGTTATTACGATGATGCCCGCTATGCTCTCTACCCCATTATTCAAGGGCGCCCGGGAAGCCCGCAGGCGGTGGAGCGCCGGGGAGAGAGCCTGCATCTCGGCGCGGAATCGTGGGACGTGGCCTCTCTGCAACAAGCACCGGGAATGCCCCGGCCTTTTCGCCTACTGCCGGGAAATCCCCCCCGCGTTTTGGTGGAAGAACCCGGAACCGTGCGCGATTATTGCGCCTCCTGTACTCTGCATACGGATTACAAGGGACGCCCGGAAACCCGCCGGGAGATACTCCGTGTGAATGAACCCATCCAGTGCAAGGGCTGGCTGGTATACTTGAATTCGTACCGGGCGGGAAATCCGGCAGTAGTGCAGTTGGAGCTGCGCCGCGCCCCGGGGCGGGTGATGGCACTTTCCGGCATCGTGGGTATTATGGTATGCACTGCGGTGTGGTGCTGGAGTAGAAAGGAGGAAACGGCGGCATGAGTGTGCTTGTTTATGTGCTGGAGGGGCTTTGCCTTTTGCTTTGCCTGCTGAGCGCGGGGGCTGCTGTACTGGCGAAGCCGTATGCGGCGCGGCGGCTTTTCGATGCCGTGTGGCTGGTATCTCTTTTGTTGCTGGTGGCGGATGGTGTGCTGGCACAGGCACTGCCATTTGGCAATATGCGGCACGTGCTGGCCTTCTTCCCGGTGGTGATGGTACCGGCTGCGTATTATTTGCGCCGGCGGCGGCAGATGGAGCTTACCGGATGGTTGGCATGGGCTTCCGCCTTGGCTATGGCGGGGGCACTATGCATGCCTTTGCAGGCAAGTTGGCGGCAGATGCCGGCTTTGCAATCGCCTTGGTTTGTGCCGCATGTTACTTCCTATGTGATTTCCTACGGCTTGCTTGCGGTAGCGGCCATGCTGGTGCTGGTAAGCTGTGTGCGCCCGGCGCGCATGGTGCCCCATGTGGCAGCGGCGGATGCCCTGGTGTACCTGGCCTTCCCCTTTATGACCTTTGGGCTGGGCAGCGGTGCCTTGTGGGCGGATGCGGCATGGGGTGGCTACTGGGCTTGGGATATTAAGGAGGTGTGGTCCCTGCTCAGCTGGTCGCTATACATCATCTACCTGCACTTAGGAAGCCCCCGCAGGGATAATGTAAGCTGGCGGCGCCCCCTGCTGCTGCTGGGCTTTTTGGCGGTGCTAATCACCTTCTTAGTGGTGAATTTACTGCCCAAGCTGGAATCCATGCACAGCTATGCACAGTAAGCTGCGTGGCGGTGCTTATTTTTCTGCCACTAGCGGAAAACGCTCGGAAAGCGGGTAATCGTCCACCTTGATGAGTTCCACCCCATACATGGCCGCTATGGCCGGCGCATCGGAGGCGGCGTAGTCCGCCCCGTAATAAATGGTGCGTACGCCGTGTGCACAGAGTGCTTGCATGCAGGAGGTGCAGGGCATGGTGGTGCAGGCTACAATACGAGCCTCCCCGCGCTTGAAGAGGCTGCAAAGGTTAATTTCTGCGTGCAGCATGTATTTTTGTCGCCCTTCGCGGGATGTCCAGAAGCCCTCAGGGGCGTCAAATCCTGGGAAAAGTCCGTTGTAGGCGGTACCGATAACGCGGTTATCCTTATCGAGAGCGGCGGCACCCACCTTGCGGTAGGGGTCCTCCGAACGCAAGGCGGCCACGTGTGCCAGTGCCATTACATATTGCGGAATGGGAAGTCTGCTCATGAGGGGGTGTCCTTTCGGTTGTCCGGGGAATTCTTAAAAAAGCCCCATTCTGCCACACTGGGGAACTCCACGCTGCCCAAGCGAGCCCGCAGCAGGAACCAGAGCTTGTGGAAGTTATTCACGCTGTACCGTCGCTCGAATACACGGTATTCATCGGCCTGCATTTTTTCCAGTACAGTGTGGTAGATGAGGCTCATTGCCTGCGCCGGGATAAGTGCATTGCGATCCTCCACGGAGAGGGCTTGGTAGCATTCCTCCGCTTCTCCGAAGTATTTTTCCGCCAATGCTGCTTCGTAAGCCAGAAGCTGGCGTACACGATAGTTGTAGCGCTGCTGGCGGATGTCCTCGTGTGTAACGCCGAAAAGCTCCATATCTGCTTTGGGCAGGTAAAAGCGCCCATGTTTTCGGCAATCTTCGGCCACATCGCGCAGGATGTTGACCAATTGCAAGGCATTCCCCAGGGCAATGGCATAGGCCTTAGCCTCCGGACCGGCCCCCATTACGCTGGCACTGGTAATGCCCACGCAGGCTGCTACTTTGTAAGCATAGGCCAGTAGGTCCTCGCGTGTTTCCGGTTGGGTGTGCTGAATATCGCTCCGGCAGCCATCAATCAATTCCAGCATGGGGGCTGTATCCAGCTGTAAATCTGTTACGAGGGTGTATACCTCCTGTTCGAGCCCCGGTTCCGGGGCGATTTGCCGGGTGATGAGGGCTGCCCAGCGGTCCAGTGCTGCGTGGCGTTCTTCCGGGCTCATGCCGGGTTCGTCCACCACATCGTCCACGATGCGGCAGAAGGCGTAGAACTGTGCCATATGAATCCGCTTTTCCTCGGGCAAATCCACCAAGGTAAAGGCCAGATTTGATTTTGCATTGCGGGTAATGGTGTCGGAATCAGTCATGAGCAGAGAGAGAGTCTTATTCGATTCTTCCCCAGTGGGATGTAAACGGCCACACCGTGAGGCAGGCCGGCCCCACAATGTTAAACTGCTTTACCGGACCCCAGTAGCGGGAATCTAAAGAATTAGTGGTATTATCACCCAGTGCGGCATACTCACGCAGGTTCACCTCCTCCGGATTTCGGAGAGTTACCGGTGCTAAATCCGTCATGTACGCATTCGGAATGCGGCGGAAGGGGAGTTCTTGGTATCCGCACTTGTTGAAAGGTGCCTTACCCTCTGCCACGCGGGCAATGGTGTGCTCCTTTGCCGGGGTGCCATTCACATACAAATAGGGAGGGCGCACTTGCAGTGTATCTCCGGGTAAGCCGCAGAGTCTCTTGATGTAATGTGTAGCGGCCTGCTGATCCTCAATCCGCAGGGCTGCGGAGGATTTCATGCTGGTGTTGATACCTCGTGTATCGAACACAAATGTTTCCCCACGTTCCGGTTTGCGGAAGTGGTAGCTCATACGATTTACTATAATCATATCCCCGGCATCCACACGAGCACGCATAATCGGCTCCCCGGCGGAGAAGGAACCCAGCACTATTCCGGCAGGTGTTTCTTTCAGCTTGCCTTGGTCTTTCAGGTACTGTATTACCGCTCCCTTAGCAGAGGGAATGGAAATGGTACTGCCATCACTAAAGGTAAGAATTGTCTCCGTAAAGAGAAGGTATTTGGGGCGGTCGTGGATTTTAACCAATTGCTTGGGTGCGTCCGCCGTGGCTTCTATGTAGGAACTACCGAGGGTAATCATATCCCATATCCGTTTGGGGGCACTGGGAATTTCTTCCACCGGATGCACAATAATACCATTCAGACTGGGCTGCATGGAACCGGTCGGGATACGGAACGGCTGGGCATAGTAGGTACGAATACCCAGAAATACAACCATAATTACAAAAAAAGATTCTGCCATTTCCACCAGGGCATGGCGTTTGTAACCCTGCATAGGGCTGCATTGCACATCGGCCAGTTTTGTTAGGCGTTCGGTTTCCGCTTTGTTCCAGAGTCTTAGTGCTCCCTGTAAGCCTTGTAGAAGCTCCGTACAGGTACTCAGTTCCTTTTCCCCTAACTGGGGTCGATAGTGGTTAATATAGCGGCGCAAAGCAGCACAGGTCTCCCGCCCGGTTCGTCTCCAGCGGGGGGTAAACCACGTTAGCACAGTATCTAAAAACCAGTAAAGGAAAAACTTCAGATATTTCATCATATGCTCTCTCGCCATTGTACACCCTTACGTTTTTTTGTAAATGAGAAAGTGTGTTATAGCGGGGTGCTCAAGGAGAGAGACAGGGGGTAAACCTTTGTTTTTTACTTGGATGCGGATGATGGGGGCTTGTTAAAGGATGAAAATGGCGTTAGCGCCGCCTCCGAGCCGCAAAACCACACATCAATATAAGCCCCAATGTGCTTGAGGCCGGCTCGGGAACCATGGTAATTACCATGGTGTTAATGGCTGCGGCGGTATATTTCTGTATTCCATTTTCTTCGCCGAGATATCCGCCTTCCACCTTTAATGTCAAAAGTCCTTCTGCATCGATTTCAACTTCTTGCCACTCCAGTACTCCGGCATAGCCACCCCCGGCGGCGTTGGTGCCGGTAATGGTGTAGGTGCTTTCATCGTTTAGTGTGTAAGTGGCAGTTGCATCGTTCCCTTCGTAGACGGAACCCATGTAGGAGTTGCCTCCTGCAATGATGGTGAGGTTGTAGAGACCGGCTTTAAATCCACTGATTGTTAGCGTGAATGCCCCGGAATTATTATCGTTGAGATATGTGTATATGAAATCCCCATAGGCATTTGTGGGTATCCAGTCGGGGCGTGGGGTGTCGTTAAACAAGGCATCGGTCGGAGCTTTAGAACTTTTAATGGTGTCAAAAGTGCCTATGGATGAGTCTTTGGAAATGGATAAAGAGAGGTGAGAATCCGCATTGTTTTCGGAATCGTAGATAGTAACAGTGTTTGCATTTTGTTGTGCATACGTTGCAGATACGGAGGCATTATCCTTGCTAACCGTTTCTGCGAAATAGGAACTGCTTAGCGTTGCTGCTCCCTTTTCGGTTTGCGTTGCAACGGAAACGTTATTCCAACCGGCTGCTGTGGTACGTGTTGCGTATTTGGTCGCAGCTCCGTATGTGTATGCAAACTCACTTCTACCAAAATCAATCCTCCATTCCTTGCTTTCTGCAGAGGTTTTAGTAAGGGAGAGTACGAGTATAGGGAATAAGTAGAGTAGTTTCATGGTAAATACTACCTACATTCTACCGCCTGTATATAGTAGAATCAAGGAAAAAATGGATTGGGCTATTTTTTTTCAGAGCCCCATTTTCCCGGGATTGAGTATATTTTGCGGATCCAGCGCAGATTTGAGCACACGGTGAAGATTTATGGCAGTATGCCCAATGGCTTGCGGGAACCATGGCGCTTTCGCAAGACCGATACCATGTTCCCCGGTAATACTGCCGCCATGGGCCAGTACCCAATCGAAAAGGCGGTGCACAAGAGCATCTGCCGGAGGGCGTACATCTCTCCCATCTGCATCCTTAAGTACCATGATATTGGTGTGAATGTTGCCATCTCCGGAGTGTCCGAAGCAGGCCACAGGAATGCCGGTTTCCTTCTGCATTTGTTCACAAAATTCCACCAGTTCCACCAGATGGGAGCGGGGAATCACAATATCCTCGTTCAGCTTGGTAAGCCCGGTGGCTTTGAGGCTGTACGAAAACTCGCGGCGGAGCTGCCAAATGGCTTCCACCTCCTCCTCCCTGCGAGCATATACTACTTCGCTGGCACCACCGGTGTGCAGAATTTCGGCAATCGCTTCCAACTCTGTTGCAATGGCATCCTCCTGCCCGTCAATTTCAATAATAATGTGCCCGCGGGCTCCGGCAGGTAAGGCACTGGAGCCCAAATGTCGGCGCGCGGCCTCTAGTGTAAAGGCATCCGTAATCTCAATAGCGCAGGGTAAATGCCCACTTTGCAGGGTGTTTTGCACTGCTGCCGCTGCCATGGCAAAGTGTGGAAAACTGGCATGCAATGCAGCACGCGCAGGGGGCATCGGAATAAGGCGTAGTGTGGCTTGGGTGATGATGCCCAGCATACCCTCGCTTCCGCAGAAAAGCCCCACGAGGTCGAATCCCTGTTTATTTTTGTGTGTGCGCCCGCCGCAGTGCAGAATGCGCCCATCCGCCAGCACCACGGTAAGCCCCAGCACGTAGGCACGGGTTACACCGTATTTGAGGCAGCGGGGTCCTCCTGCATTGGTGGCAATGTTGCCGCCTATGGTGGATTCTTTGCGGGAGGCCGGATCCGGCGGGTAGAACCAGCCCCGCGCCGCTGCGGCACTTTGCAAATCGGCGGTGAGTACGCCGCTTTCCACCACGGCCACGCCATCTGCCGGGTTAATTTCCAGAATGCGATTCATGCCGGCAGTGGAGAGTACAATGCCTCCTTGCACAGGCACGCATCCCCCCACATAACCCACCCCGGCACCACGGGCGGTGACGGGAATACGGTGCTTCGCGGCAAAACGCAGAGTGGCGGACACATCCTCCGTGCTGCGAGCCAGTACCACGGCATCCGGCAAAGCCGTGGCATACCACTTATCCCCTGCGTGAGCTTGCAGAGTGGCTGCATCAGTGCGGACACAATCGCCCAATTCTTGGCGGAGTTGTTGGAGAAGCTGTTGCATAGTGAGTGCTATTCCTTACCGGTGCCCCATCGGCGGTGCAGCCATGCCTCTGCGGGGGAAAAGAGGATTTTATCGGCCAGCAACCCCACGGCGATGATGATGAACATGACGCCGATAACCTGATACATTCGCTGTAATTCCCGGCCATAATGCAGGTATTGGCCAATGCCAAAACCGGAAACCACGGATACATAAATTTCCGCAGCCATGAGGGAGCGCCAGGCAAAGGCCCAGCCTTGCTTCATGCCGGATACCACAAAGGGTGCAGAGGCCGGAAGCGTTACAAAAATGAGCGTATGCAGCGGACCGGAACCCATAGTGCGTGCAGCCCGGGCGTATATAGGCGGCACGTTCTTCATCCCATTCTGGGTGGAAAGCAGCACACTCCACAGCGTGCCCATAATCACCACAAACAGCAGTGCTGCTTCTGTTTGCCCAAACCATATGCAGGCCAGCGGCACCCAGCACACGCTCGGCAGAGCTTGCAATCCCAAAGCCAGCATGCCCAGCGTATCGTTCACACAGCGGAAGCGCGCCGCCAGCATGCCCAGCGGCACCCCGAGAATAAGGCCGATAAGGTAGCCGATGAGCAGCCGCCGCAGGGTGATGAGCATGGAAAGCGGAATCTTCCCATTCGCCGTGTTATCCCACAGGTATTGTGCCACGGTGCTGGGCGGGGGCAGTACATATGGGGACCACAGGCTTTCCGGCATGCCCAAAAAAGCAAAATCCCCGGTGAGAATCGCCCATGCCAGAATCAGCAGGGCAAAGAAACAAACAGAGTTGGTGAGGCGTTTCATGTAATCGGCAGCAGGGGCTTAGTCAGATTCGGCGGCAGTGTATCCTTTGAGGGCGGAGGTAATCTCCTGCGAGAGGTCTGCCAAATCGTGGTTGTTAATGTTGCGCGGGCGGGGCAGGGATACGGGGAATTGCTCGCGAATGCGCCCGGGATGCGGAGAGAAGAGTACCACACGGTTGCCCAGGCACACCGCTTCGCGCACGTTGTGTGTCACAAAAATAATGGTCTTGCGGCGCTTCTCCCACACATCCTGAATATCGCCATAAAGCCGTTCTCGAGTCATGGCATCCAGGGCGGAGAAGGGCTCATCCATCAGCAGAATCTTGGGATTCGGCGCCAGAGAACGTGCCAAGGCCACACGCTGGCGCATCCCCCCGGACAGTTCGTGAATATTAGAATGTGCAAAGCGGTCCATCTTGACGAGGAAGAGGTAGTATTTAGCCACTTCCAGCCGTTCCTTATCCGTCAGGTTGGGTTTTTGTTTCAGCCCGAACATTACGTTGCCAATCACATCCAGCCATGGGAAGAGCGCATGCTCTTGGAACATGACCATGCGGTCCCGCCCCGGGCCGGTAATGGGGGTGCCGTCTATCAAAGCCATGCCGCTATCCGGCTTTTCCAACCCGGCAATAATGTTAAGCAGGGTGGATTTGCCGCAGCCACTGGGCCCCACAAAACAAACGAATTCCCCCTCGTTGATATTGAGGGAAACATCGTCCAATGCCCGGACAGGACCGGAAGACGTGGTAAAATCCTTGCACACATGCTCAATGCTGAGCTTGGCAGTCGGGAATGCGTTAATCTCTTCGTGTAATTTCTCCTGCATAGCGGTGGAAAAAGGTGGCGGCAAATCAAGGAACTTGCGGGGTATACAGCATGCCCTCCAGCGGGGGAACGCGGTCCAACAGCCCGGCGGCTTGGGCATCCTGTACAAACTGTTGCAAGCCTCCCAAATCAATCTTGGTATCCGGTTTGAGCCGTGCCCATGCACGTTCCACAAGTGAAAGCTCCATGGGGGCTTGGGTAAGGTGTGTCAGCTCATCAGCCATGCGGCGGCGGGACTCCTCCGGGTGCTCGAGAATCCACCGGGTAAGCTCCCTGTGGGCGGTAAGGATGGCTGCCGTTTCCTGCGGGTGTGCCTTTAACCAGGCCACACGCCCTACAAGTACAGTGGTAACCACATCCGGCTCTTGGACGAGGATGCGGGCCCCGGCCATTTGTTCCAAGCGGGAAACCCAAGGCTCCACCGTCCAGCAGGCATCGATATCTCCCTGCTGCATAAGTTGCAGCTGCATGGAATTAGGCGTGGGCGCCACACGGCAATCTCCGGCACCTTCCAGCGTACAGCGCAGACCGTGTTTGGTTAACCAAGCGCGGCAGGATACATCCTGCGTATTGCCCAGTTGGGGGGTGGCAATGCTCCGCCCCCGGAAATCGGCCGCCTTCCGGATGCCGCTTTGCGGATGCACCATCAGCGCCGCCCCCCCATTCACAGCCCCGGCCAGTAGGCGTACCTCCCGCCCGGCAGAAACGGCATAGGCATTCAGCGCAGGGCTGGGCCCTACGTAGACCACATCTGCCGTACGCCCAAAGAGAGCCTCCATGGCCGTGGGCCCGGCATTGTAGGTATACCACTCAATTCGGTAGCCCGGCAGGTAGCGTTCGAACCAGCCCGCACCTTCGCGACTCATATTCCGCGCCACCAGTGCCTGCACATGCGTCACATTGGGAAATCCTCCCATGCGAATTATCTTGCGCCCGGCATCCTCCTCGTGGCAACCCACTGCCACCAGTAAGAAAAAAGCCAGAACCAGCCCGCTGAGTAGTTGCTTTAACACTCATCGAACCCTAGCAGAAATAAGAGCCATGGTCAAGCGGCAAGTGTGGCAAACACTCCTTTCGCAAAAAGTTACTTTTCCGAGGCTTCGCCCGCAAGGAAAATATCCGCACAGGCGGATTAGTACGCCACCTCCATGCCATTCAGCACAAAGAGCAGCATCACGATGGCTGCCGCAATGCGGTACCAGCCAAAAATGGAGAGGCTGTGGCGATTCAGATACCCCACCATCCACTTTACGGCAATGATGGCACTTAACCACGCCATAAAAGTACCCGCAATAATCGGTCCCCAGCCCAGCTCTGCCACCATGGCGCTGCCGTGCTTCATCGCATCGTGGCAGGTGGCGGCTCCCAGTGTAATAAGCCCCAGCAGGAAACTAAACTCCACCGCTGCCGCCACACTCAACCCGGTGCAAAGCCCGCCCAGCATCGTCATTAAACTGCGGCTGGTGCCGGGAATCATCGCAATGCACTGCATGAACCCCACCACGAGGGAACCCTTCCAGTTAAGCTCTTCCAGTGCTTTGCCGCCAAAATCCTTTCCCTGCTTCTCCCGTGCCCGCACATAGAGAAGAATGACCACACCGCCGAGAGCCCACGTCAGCATCACCGTCTCGGCATTAAACAGGTACTCCTTTATGAGCCCGGCGCAAAGCACACCGATGATGGCTGCCGGTAAAAAACCCACGATGATGTTTGCCAGCATGCGGAGCCCCGCCGGATTCTTGCCGCACACCCCGGCCCACATCTCGCTCACACGCTTAAAATATAGCCCCAGGACTGCCAAAATGGCACCCCCTTGGATGCAAATCTCAAAGGCATCCAGCGCTGTGGATTTACCCAGCCCCAGCAGGTATTGTGTGATGATGAGGTGTCCGGTGGAACTGACAGGCAGGTATTCGGTGAGGCCTTCCACAAGCCCAAGTACGAGGGAGTCGAGTATGGTCATGTCGCAGTGCATGTACATTATTTCTGTGAAAAGGTCAATCATAAACGATAAAAATGCCCCCTTTGGAGGGCAAATGCCAAAAAAAGGTTGAAGAGCGAGCCTAAAACTGCTATTTATAGTGTCAGAAATTTGCATATTACTTGCGCGGTGTATATGAAAAGAGATTCTCGACAGAGCCGTAAGGGCTTCACACTGGTGGAGCTGCTCGTGGTAATCGGCATCATCGGTGTGGTGATGACGATGGCTGCAGGTGTGTTGCGCGATGCCGGTAAGGGGCGTGGCATGGATTCCGGGGTGGAGATGCTGGAAAACCTCATTAACGAAGCCCGAGCCACGGCTCAGGGGAATGATACCTACACTCGCTTGGTGATTGCGGCGGACCCGAAGGATACCTCCAAAGATTCCCGCCACCTGCGATTCATGACGGTGCAGATGTTCCGCAAAGGGGTGGGGCGCACCACGGCATACGACGGCACGGAAGTGGCACAGGATGGTCGCTGGGTTTCCACCTCCGCCGGTGTCACGCTGCCTCCCGGTGTATTTTTCAGCCCGCATTACAGCACGGCCTTGGGCTGGTCCGATGGGGCAGAGGGTTCTATGATTGGTCAAGGCGTTACACGCCTCTCCGGCAAAGGGCAAACCCGCATTTACTATATTGAATTTGACGAAAAGGGGCGCTTCGTTGCCCCCATGGCAGATCCCCTCAACCCCACACGCCCCCAGCGCATGGTGCTTATTAACGGCCGCATCGGCAAGGGGCGCAATGCACAGGATGGCGTTGTCCCCCGCGAATTGGATTCTCGCCGCCGCCCGGTGGGTGCCAAGGGGGTGGTTGTGTGGCCTAGCGGGGATATAAGCCTGCTGCGCACCATGGAACAAACCATTGAGGAAGTTCGCTAAAAAAGCTCCTTGCCACTATCTTATTTTGTATGAAGAATACCTCTTTTTCTCTCCGTAGCCTGCATGGGTTCACGCTTATGGAATCCCTGTTGGCCATAGCCTTGGTGGGTGTATTACTTTCCATCTTCCTCACTGTATTTGTCCCGTCTCGTGGTTTAGTGCGCCAAGCACTCACACGCCAGGAATCGGAGCGCATCACGGGTATCCTCCGGGCAGAAATGAGTACTCTGCGCGATGATGAAATCGCTAAGGGGAAGAACTCCTCCGATAAGGAATACCTCAGCACTTTTGATAAAGGGTTCTACTGGTTGCAGAAATCCAAGCGCCCCAGCTCCGCCATCGTCATCTTCTCCTACCGTGCGGACATGAGTAAGAAACCCCGCGCCGATGGCTCCTATCCCGCGATTCCTGCCGGTAAGAGCGTACCCGGCAAAAATAGCCAGCTTGTTTCCATTGCCTGCCCTATGGATGACCCCCTGCACAGAAACGAAATCAGTGCTGCTGTGGGCCCCGTCTTTGTGGTGAAGATGACCCAGTTGGAGCGCACCGGTAACAAAGGGGAATACCGCCTTGCCCGCATGCCGGGTGTGATCAACGGCGCTTCCACACCGGAGAGCTACGTCTCCCGCCCGGGCGAAAAAGTAGCCTGGGGTGGTGCCGTCTTCTTCCGTGCGGACTTTTATCTGATGTCGCCGCCGAATCCGGCTCGCTATCGCGGAAAAACATGGGCAAAACTCGGGCGTCCTCTTTTCTCTGCCAATCTCTCCTTCCATCGTTGATTATTCCTTTCTCTCCCTACCTGCTGAATTGAACGTATGAAAACAGCAAGACACATTTTCCGCCGAGGTTTCACTCTTGTGGAACTCATGACGGCTATGGCCATTACCGGTATGCTGGTACTGGTCATCATGCAGCTCACGAACGAGGGCATCGACCTCTGGCGTGCGGTGCGCGAGGACGTAAGCACCTCCACCCGCTCCCGTGTGGCTTTGCAAACCATTAGCCGCGATTTTGAATCCTTCCAGATGCGAGCCGGGGATAACAAGTACCAGTGGCTTTTTGCCAAGGCAGATGAATCCGTGAGTGGCACCCCCAAAGGGCTGAGCGTACCCAAATCCGCCCAGTGTGTGTTTTTTGCCTGCGCGCCGGATCGCAACCCCTCCGTGAGTTCCAGCACCTCCCTGCGCGGCAACTACCGCGATGCCCGCGCTCATAACCGCGAAACCCAGGGCGATGTGAACGCCATTGGCTACCGCCTGATGTACCGCGACCAGATTTTGAACATCCCCGGAGCGGATGCGAACGACCCCACCACCTATCCCCTCTTCTCCCTGTATCGTCAGGTCGTATCCCCGCGTTCCTCCTTCGAGCGCCTTTTGGGTAAGGATAACTTGGAGGCCGCCTATGTACCCTTCGAGCAGGACGATGAGAAAAACTTCCTTTGCGAGAACATCTTGGAATTCAACGTGAGCTTCAGCATCAGCTATTCCGATGAGCAGGCCAATGCAGAGGACGGTCGCGTCTTCTACACCGTGGAGACGGTACCCGTCATCGCCTCTAACAAGGACTCAAACAAAATCGAGGTCTTTGGTGATCGCATTGAGGCCGGCGGGCGGACATATCGGAATGCCCGCATCGATTCCGCCATGATATCCATTACCGTGCTTACGGAGGAAGGCGTGGCCCTGGTAAACCAGATTCGCCAAGGGCGCCGCCGTGCCCCTAAACCTGCGGAGTTCTTTGCGCGCTACACGCGCTCCTTCTCCCGTGTTGTAGCCATGCCCAAACCGCTGTAAACATGTCCATGTTCATGCAGCCCGGCCGGCCCTGCTCCGTGTACCCGGAGCGCATTGTGCTGTGGATAGATCCGGTGCCGCGCAGCGGGTATCGCAATATGGCTGCCGATGAACTGCTGACTCGGCGCCCGGAAGCGTGGCTTCGCATCTATGGCTGGGAGCGGGATGCCGTGAGCTTTGGTTATTTTGACACCGTGGCGGAAGCTTCCTCCCTCTTCCCCGGGGCGGAGGAGTATATACGCCGCTGGACCGGCGGCGGCATTGTAGACCACCGCATCGGCCACACCTACACCGTTACCCTCCCCGCAGTGGAAGGGCTTATGTACCCCCCGGCAGACCAGCTCTACCTGTGGATTCATGGGGCATTGGCCAAGGCACTGCAGCAAAGCGGAGTGGAATGCACCCTGCTTACGGAGGATGCTCCGGATGGTGGGCGTGCCTGCTGGGCCAGCCCCGTAAAGAGCGATATCGTTAACCCTGCCGGGCAAAAGCTGGCCGGAGCCGGGCAGCGTCGTTATAAAGGAGCCGTCTTGCACCAAGGGCTCATCCAGCAGTGCGAGCCTGCGGATGGCTGGCAGCGGCTACTGGCGGAGGCACTGGCACCGGAGGTTCTTGTGGTGGAAGGGGAGGAGCCATTCACCGGTTTTACGGAAGCATTGGAGTGCCTCGTACTCACGAAATACACCACGTCAGAGTGGAACGACGAGAGCCGAGGCCGCCGCAAGCCCTCTGCCCATTAACCCTTTTTTCCATAAAGAACCGCCGCCGGAGAAAGCCCCTCCGGCGGCGGTAAACTTTCTCGGCCGGCTGCCGGAGAAAGGGATGGTGAAACATCAGCCCTTGTGGCGGAGACGCACTTGCTCGGCCGTCCAATCGCGCATGCGGGCAAACACCGCATACAGCCCCGGCACCATGAAAATACCGAACACCGTGGCCAGCAACATCCCGAAGAAAGTGGTGACACCAATCTCAACACGGCTGGAAGCACCGGAGCCCGTGGCCACCACCATGGGGAACACGCCGAAGAGGAAGGAGACGGCCGTCATCAGCACAGCACGGAAACGCATACTGGCACCATTCAGCGCGGCATTAGTAATATTCTCTCCCTGCTCGTGGTTTTCTTTGCTGAACTCCACCATCAGAATGGCATTTTTAGCCGCCAGCCCAATGAGCATCAGCAGCCCCAGCTGCACATAGATGGAAAGCGACAGCCCGAAGAGGTGTGCCCCCATCAGCGCGCCCAGCGTGGCCACACTTACGGAAAGCATTACCGGTACCGGGGTAGTCCAGCTTTCGTATTGCGCCACGAGGAAGAGATAGGCAAAGAGCATGGCCATGGCCACCAGCATGCCCACCTTGCCATCATTTTGGCGCTCTTGGTAGGAAAGGTCCTTCCAGCTTACCTGCCAGAAGCGGTTGAGGCCTGCGGCGCGCTCTTCCTTGTTAATGGCGGCCACCGTTTCCTCGATAAACTCCATCACCTGCCCGGAGCCCACACCTTGGCGGGCAAGCACGGTGATATCCGCGCTCATGTACTGGTCAAAGCGGTTATAAGTGCCGGGGCCCATGCGGTAGGAGAGGGTACACACGGCAGAGAGCGGCACCATTTCCCCCTTTTCATTGCGTACCATTTGGTTCAGAATATCATCCGCCGTGCGGCGGTCCGGCGCGGCTCCCTGTATCTTCACCTTAAAGTTAAAGCCATTCAGGGTAAAATCGTTCACATAGGAGGAAGCCATCACACTTTGCAAGGTGCTGAAGATGGTATTTACCGGCACGTTGAGGGATTGAGCTTTGGCGCGGTTAATTTCCAAGTGGATTTGCGGCGTTTCGGCATCGAACTCGCTGCGTGCCATCGTCACCAAATCCTTACGCTGCATCAGGCGGGCTTGGATTTCTTTCACCATGTTGCCGAGGTCCTGCGGTGTGGCATCGCCGGAAACTTGGAGTACCATGGAAATACCGCCCGTAATGCCCAGGCCGCGAATAGCAGGCGGAGCCACCGCCATAATGGAAGCTTGCGGAATATCCGCACATGCCGCATTGATTTGCTGGGCAATAGCCGTGGCATGCAGCTCCGGGGTGGTGCGCTCGCTCCATGGTTTCAGCAGGGCAATCATCATCCCGTTATGCTCGCCGGAGCCGCTGGCAAAACTGTAGCCGGACTGCGTGGTAATCATATCAATACCGGGAATGTTTTTCACTCGCTCCTCAATTTGGCGCATCACCTTATCCGTGCGCTGTTTGGCCGTAGCTGTGCCCTCCATCGTCACCATCACGAAGAGGTTGCCCTTATCCTCCGTCGGGATGAAGGAACTCTTCAGCTCCGGCGGGTTTACCATCATTAGCAACTTATCCACTGCTCCGGGGGATTCCGTGTTAGCCTGTGGGAACATACGGCTCCACCATGTGGGCGAACCTTTGAAATAGACATAGTTGCCGAAGAGGACAGCCGCCAGCGGCAGCACCGTAAGCCACGCATTCCGCACCAGAATCCCCGCACCCCATATGTATACTGCGCGGCTTTGCTCCATCACCCAGTTAAAGGGGGCAAACATCCATTCCCGGATGCGGTGAGGCTTCACATTAGCCGGGCGCAGAATAAGCGCGCAGAGGGCAGGGGAGAGCGTTAGCGCGTTAATGGTGGAAATGCACAGCGCCACGCACATCGTCACAGAGAACTGCGTGTAAATCACGCCCACCATACCGCCATAGAAGGCAATGGGCACATACACGGCAATCGTCACCAGCGTGGTGGCAATAATGGCACCGGTAATCTGCTTCATACTCTTCACCGTAGCCTCGCGCGGGGAAAGTCCCTCCTCTTGGATGATACGCATCACGTTTTCCACCACCACAATCGCATCGTCCACCAGAGAACCAATCACCAGAATAAGACCGAACATCGTCAGCACGTTCACCGAATACCCCAGCGGATACATTACCATGAAGGCACCCAGCAGAGATACCGGAATCGCAATAGCCGGAATAAGCGTGGCGCGCCAATCCTGCAAGAACAGATAGGTCACGGCAATAACCAGCAGCAGAGCCACTAACAGCGTAATCACAATTTCCTCCATCGTGGCGGAAATAGCCTGGGTGGGGTCGTACCCCATACGCCACTCCATCCCCTCCGGGAAGGTTGGCTCAATTTCCTTCATGCACTTAATGGCTGCCTCCACCGTGGCCAGAGCATTGGCATCATTATTTTGGAAAATAATCATACCCACGTTATCCTTGCCATTCACGCGGCTGTAGCCGGAGTTGTTTTCTGCGCCAAGCTCAATGGTGGCAATATCCTTCAGTAGCGTCACATGACCATTCAGCCCGCGTTTTACGATAATGTTGCCGAACTCCTCCACCGTTTTGAGTCGGCCGGCAGCCGTCACCTTAAACGTGGCGTAGGACTGCTCATCCTGAGACCCCACGGAACCGGCCGCTGCTTGGATGTTTTGGGCACTAATAGCGGCAGTAATATCTGCCGGGGTAATATTCATGGCACTCATACGCGTCGTATTCATCCACACGCGCATGGAATAATTGCGGCTGGGAATAATATCTGCGCTGGAAATGCCATCCACCTGGCATATTTTATCCTTTACATTCATACGGAGCCAGTTGGATAGCTCCAGAATACTCATCTTATTCTCGTCGCACATGAAGTTCATGAAGCAGAGCATATCGCCGGAGCGCTTGCGTACCTCATAACCCGTTTGTTTAATTTCCGCCGGCAGCTTGGATTCCACACGCTTAATCGCGTTGGAAACATTCACCATGGCCATATCATCATCCGTGCCGGATTTGAAAATGAGCGTAAGGCGGTAGGAACCATCATTACCGCAGGAGGAGTAGAAATACTCCAAATCATCCATACCGATGAGCTGCTCCTCCACAGGTGCGGCCACCACCTGCGCCAACTCCTCAGAACTTGCCCCCGCATACGTCATGCGAACGGAAATCGTGGGCGGGGAAACCTCCGGGTATTCGGATACCGGCATCTTGCTCAGGCAGAGCAAGCCCGCCAGCATCATCAGAATCGAGATGACAAAGGCAAACTTCGGGCGATAAATGAAAAATTGTGAGAACATGGAATAATAAATGGGGGATTAAAAGGATTATTCTGCCTGCACGGGAGAGCCATCCTCCAGCGTGGCCAGATTATTGATGATGACCTGCATACCGTTTTCCAACCCGGCAAAGACCGCCGTTCGACCCTCTGCATCGGTACTGCCGCAAAGAATATCGCGGCGCACGGCACGCCCATTCTTCAGCACAAAAACGTAGCGGCCCCGCGTATCCGTCAGCACGGCCTCCGCCGGCACTGCGGGAATTTTGAACTCCGGCTTGCGCTGCACACGAATCGTCACCACACCGCCCGGGGTAAGGTCTTTTTTCTCATTTTGGAAAATGGCCCACACATTTTGGGTAGCCGTGTTGGGCTGCATCACATTATCACAGAAGGACACCTGACCCTTTTCCGGAAAATCCTTACCACTGGCCGTCTCCAGTGTAATTTCCGCCTCGCGAATCATGCGCTCCGCATTGCCGAACATCCCCAAAATACTCGATTCGCTAATGGGGAAACGCACATAAATCGGGCTCAACTGCACCAGCGTAGCCAGCGGGGATTTAACATCGGCAATGTAATTACCCTTCGAGAAATGGGAACGCCCGATGCGGCCGCTCACACCTGCTCGCACCGTGCAGCGGGATAAATCGTCCTCCGCCACTGTTAACTCCGCCTCAGCGGCTCCCTTTGCCGCCAGCAGCTCATCCAGCGTAGCCTTAGCACTCTCCATCTCATCCTTGCTGGAAGCATTCAGCTCCACCAGCGTCTTTTGGCGCTCGTACTTCTTGCGGGCATCCTTAATCTTAATTTCCAACTGGGCAATCCCCGCCTTGCAAGCCTTTACCGTAGCCTCATAGCGCGTGGAATCAATGCGGAACAGCACATCTCCACGCTCCACCCGCGCACCCTCTTCAAACTTGGGCTCCTCCAGAATCCCCTGTACCAGCGGGCGCAGCTCAATGCGGTTAATTGCCTCCAGCCGGGCACCTTGGCTGGTAAGCACCGTGGGGTCTACAATAGGGCACACCTCCGCCGTGCGAACCACAGTGGGCGCCGCCTCCTGCTTCGGGGCAGCCGCTTGCCGGGGCTTTACAGCCACATCCTTGGGGAACACCGGCACCACCTGTGCCCCCGGCCGTGTTTTATGTGCACCATCCGTAATCACCACCTCCCCGGGCTGCAAACCATCGTAAATCGTCTGCATACGCCCTTGGATGCTGCCCGTAATCACCTCCCGGCGGGAAACCGTATTCTGAGCATCCAGCACATTTACAAAAGCCCCATTCGTATCATAATGCACCGCCGTCAGCGGCACCATCGTTACCTCCGCCGTATCCATCAGAGAAATATGCAGCGCGCTGATACCCCGGTGTGTCAGCACATGCTCCTTATTATCGAACTGAGCCCAGAGCGTATACGTATCCGTACTGCCCGTCAGCAAATTATCCACAATCGCAATTTTCCCCAAGCTGGGGTAACTCCGACCCGTGGCCGTCACCATACGCACGGAAGCCACATTACCAATCTCCTTCGGCCCTCGGAAAATCGAGTTCACATCCGCCTGGCTCAGCGGAAAACGCACATAAATAGGATCCGGCTGCGTAATCGTTGCCAGCTCCTCCCCACGCGTCACATAATTGCCGGCAGAAAGCTGCAAACGGCCGATGCGCCCCGTAATCTCCGCGCGGATTGTGCAATCATCCAAATCCTTGCGAGCGCGAATCAGCTCCGCCTCCGCCTGTGCCCTTTGCGCCTTCAGCGTCTCCACCGTAGCGTGCGCCGTTTCCGTATCCTCCACGGAAGCCGCCTGCTCCTTCAGCAGCCGTGCCAAACGCTTATAACGATTTGTCGAATAAACCAGCCGGGCATCCAACTGAGCCACCGCCGCCTCCGCCTTGCGTAGCGCCGCCTCATAGCGAATAGGATTAATCTGCATCAGTACCTGCCCCTCCTGCACCAAACTCCCCTCCGCAAAATGCACCTCCGAGAGGAACCCCTCCACCGCCGCGCGGATATTCACCATCCGAATCGCCTCCGTGTGCCCTATACTCTTGCGTACAATTTTATCCCGCCCGCTCGTGGCCTCCTCCACCAACACATGGGAAACAGCCTTCTTGCCGCCGGGCCCTTGCCCCGCTGCAAGCCCCCCAAGCAGCAGCACCGTCCACAGGACTCTCTTAGTCAATAACTTCATTGCTCGCAAATGGTTGAAAAGTTGAAACTACCGCGCAAGTATAGCATCTCCTCCCTCATCCCCGCAAGCCGAAAATCAGACAGCCCGATGCTCCCTCTGTGGCAATTTCGCCACATCCCAAGGAACACTTATTTCACCCGCTCCTCCCCAAAAAGCCGCCGCCTCCTCCACCCCCTGCAAATCCACATACCGCGTCCGCAGCAGGGAAACATCCCGGTGCCCCACCTCATACTGCAACGCCGAATAACTGCGAAAATGCCCCAAATGGTAACTCGCAAAGGTATGCCGCAGCACATCCTGCCGCCAGGGGCGGGCAGGGGAACCCCAACCCGCCGCACGGTGTAACGCCGCCCAATGCCGCCCCCAGCTCGCAGGGCAAATACGCCCCCCACCCCGCGCCGCCGCACCCTCCAAAATACGCCGCAACGGCGGGTGAATTGTCACCCGCCGCGCTCCCCCCGTCTTACTGTGCCGGGGCTGGAGCGCAATATACCCATGCACCAAATCCACCGCATCCCAAGTAAGCCGCGCCACCTCGTACGGCCGAATCCCCGCATACAGCATCATCCCCACCGCA
>JAFXCP010000026.1 GCA_017521405.1 Akkermansia sp.
CGCGGCTTACTTGGGATGCGGTGGATTTGGTGCATGGGTATATTGCGCTGCAGGCGCGGCACAGTAAGACGGGTGGTGCGCGGCGGGTGACGATTCACCCGCCGTTGCGGCGTATTTTGGAGGGTGCGGCGGCGCGGGGTGGGGGGCGTATATGCCCGGCATGCTGGGGGCGGCATTGGGCGGCGTTGCACCGGGCGGCGGGCTGGGGTTCCGCCCGCCCCTGGCGGCAGGATGTGCTGCGGCATA
Organism: Akkermansia sp.; assembly: GCA_017521405.1. GTDB lineage: Bacteria > Verrucomicrobiota > Verrucomicrobiia > Verrucomicrobiales > Akkermansiaceae > Akkermansia. The sequence goes on from JAFXCP010000026.1 coordinate 247, forward strand.
CCTTTGCGAGTTACCATTTGGGGCATTTTCGCAGTTATTCGGCGCTGCAGTATGAGGTGGGGCACCGGGATGTTTCCCTGCTGCGGACGCGGTATGTGGATATGGGCGGGGTGCGGAGTGCGGAGGCTTTTTGGCGTTAAAAATCCCTCCACTCGCCGGAGTGGAGGGATGAAAGATAAGGAGAAAGGAGCACCGAACTCCCTTAGCGGGAGGCGGTCAACTGGCGGCAGGCTTTGACAGTGTTTGCCATGAGCATGGCAATCGTCATGGGGCCCACGCCGCCCGGCACGGGGGTGATGGCAGAGCAGACCGGGGCGGCGGAGGTGTAATCCACATCGCCCACGATGCGGTAGCCGCGAGGGCGTGTGGCATCGTCTATGCGGTTGATGCCTACATCCAGCACGACGGCACCGGGTTTAATGTAATCGGCAGTGACCATTTCCGGGCGACCAACGGCGGCGACCAGAATATCCGCCGTGCGACAGAGTGCGGGGAGGTCCTTTGTGCGAGAATGGGCAATGGTGACGGTGGCATTGGCTTTTTTGCTCACGAGGAGATGCGCCATAGGCTTGCCCACAATCATACTACGGCCAATGACTACGGCATGTTTGCCGGCGGTTTCCAAGCCGTGGGCCTTCAGGAGTTCCATGCAGCCCAAGGGTGTGCAGGGGACGAAGCCGGATTCATCCTCCAGCACGAGTTTGGCCACGTTGACGGGGTGGAAGCCATCCACATCCTTGCGGGGGTCGATGTTGAGGATGACGGCTTCTTCATCGATGTGCGGGGGGGGCGGGCTTTGCACCAGGATACCGTGGATGCGGTCGTCCGCGTTGAGGCGGTGGATGAGCTGCACGAGTTCGTCCTGCGTGGCGGAGGCGGGAAGTTCCCATTTCTGGGAGTACAAGCCCAACTCTGTGCAGGCTTTAACTTTGGAGCCGACGTAGACTTGGGAGGCGGGGTCCTCGCCTACCAGCACCACGGCAAGTCCCGGGGTGTGGCCTTGGGCTTTCAGCTCGGCAATTTCCGTTTTGAGGCGCTCGCGCACTTGGGCGGCAACTTCCTTGCCGTCGATGATGATGGGGGTGGACATGGTGTGGAAAATCAGAATTGCAGGGGTTCGAAATCCGGGGTACCGCAGGCCAAGGCCTCATCCAAGCGGGCGGCATATTGCCGAACGCCCTCATCGTCCAGCTCTGCGGGGACGGAGATGGGGTCCTGAAGTTTGAAGTTTACCCGGGAAAAGGGTTTGGGGATAATAAAACCGTCCCACGCTTTTTGAAGCCGCCAGCAAGAGGGGACCTCGATGCAGATGGGGATGATGGGCACACCGCTGACGGCGGCCAGTTTAATGACTCCCGGATGGCTCTTATAGCGGGGGCCTTTGGGGCCGTCCGGGGTGATGCACATGCTGCAACCGGAGCGCACCTCGCGCACCATGTCCAGGAAGCCGGCGACGCCACGACGGCCGCTGGAGCCGCGCACGGCACGCATGCCGTAATCCTCCGCCACGGTGGCTAACACGGTGCCGTCCTTGCTGGCGCTGGTGAGCATGCTCATCGTCACTTTACCCTTGATGACATATTTGTACACATAGCAGGGCACGAAGGTGCGGTTATGCCACAGGGCTATGATGACCGGCTGTGTTTTAAGAAGATTCCGAACTTCTTCCGAGGCGATGATTCTCTTTCGCAAAGTGAAGCAAACCAAGGTGATGAAGAACCACACGAGGTGACCCGCCGGGCGAGACCACCATTTGGAACGAAGTTCGGTGTTTCTGTGACGTGCAGCCATAGGGGGTAACTGGGGGAGCTTAGCGCATCAGAAGGGAACCGGCGTTGCGAAAGGATCGTCGGCAGGGGCGGTGCTGAAGGGGTCGGACGGCTCCCGGCGGGGAGAATCCGAGCCGGGTTTTTGAGAGGAATCGCCCTGCTCCTCCGGAGTACCGCCCAGAGCCTCATCTGCGCTGAGTTTCTTGGTGAGGGTTTCGAAATCAATCTGATTGAGCGGGAGGCGAGCCGGACGGGAGCGACGAGCCTCCACGGCGCGAGCCTCGATTTCCGACATGTTATCCGCAGGGCGGTTTGCAAGGCCGCTCAGGGTGGTACTCAGCCAGGCATACTGGCCATCCTCGCGGAAGATGGGGTCGGCCTTGCCATCGGGATATTCGGCATGAGTCAGCACGGCAGGGATGCCGTATTCCAAGCTGCCGGAAAGCTCATTGGTATCCGTTACCACAATTTTACCGCGCAGGGCAATGAGGTCGCGTTCCTCCACGGCCCCCACGGGCAGCTCCATGGCAATATCCGAGCCATGGCGGCTGATGCAGACATAGCCATGGTGTATACTGGGCGTGTAATAGCCTTTGCGGCGGGAGGATTCCAAGTGTTCCACCACGGACATCAATGCCGGCATGGAGGAAAGTGCTATTCCCTTTAACTGGAATTCGCCCGAGAATACGGGGGCTTCTTTCTCCCCGAAGGGAAGGACGATGGAGGCTTTATCGCTGATACGCCCCCGAGTGGCGGAAACGGTACGCGCGGTGAAGAAGTGGTCGAAACGGCCTTCGGTGAAATCAATCAGGTTCATGTTGTCGGAATCGACCGACAGGGGGGATGCCAGAGAGGCTCCGTCCGCCAGACGCCCGCCAAAGGAAATGGAGGTACGGCTGGCTTCCGGCACATCGGAGAGGGCATCCGTGGTACCTTTGAGGAAGAAATCCTCCAGAGCAAGGGCGGAGAGGCTCAATTTAGCCTCGCGAATGTTCACGCGCTTCCAGCCCTTGATTTCCAGAGAACCTTCGGTGAGCATGGTGACGGAAATATCCGAATCTCTGCGGGGGTAATACATGTACGCCTTGCTGTTTTTAAGGGAGAAGGGAGCCCGGCTCTGCTCCCCATCGAAGGCAAGGGAGAAGGAATCGCATTCCACACGGCGCACTTTCCACAGTTTATTGGTATCCTCCATGGCTTTGGGGATGCTCAACTTATCCACTCCGGCACGCAGGCGAACATCCGCACGCCCGATTTTGAGTTTATCTGCCCGGAGTACGCCGGTGACGAAGGTAAGGGAATCCAAATCGGCTTCGATGTTCCCCATATCGACACTGCGAATCATGCAGGATTCCGGGAATTCCGCCGTGAGGGAGGTGAGATGCAGAGTGGTACCTTCCACCCCTGCTCCGCTCCACTGTAAGGATGTGGCACCCCATGCCTTTTGCAGGGCCACGCGCTGCTCTTCCATAAAGCGGTCGCCGCTCATGCTGGTCATGCGGAAGAGGTAAAATACCGCCATGAGCGCAATGACCACAAAACAACCCAAGAGGAAGAGCATGCCTGCCTTTCTGCTCTTGCGGCGTTTGTCCGAATCATTCAGCAGTACTTTACGACGCTTCGTAACCCGCACTACTTTGGAGCCATCCTTCCGCGTGACAACCTCTCGGCGACGCTCCGTGGATGGTTTTTCCTCGTTCAGATGCTTAATGATATTTCTAACCTGAGAAAGCTCTTGGTCAGCAGCATCGTCTCTATACTTATCGTCGTATTTACCCATATCTTTTGTTCAGTATGTTAAGCGCCGATTTTTTCCGGAGCTTCACCCGTGCGGACATCACGTCCGGAAGGATCCACCACATCCACCTTAATGAATACGATGTACGCCTTGCGTATCATATCCTCGCCTTCGGAGCGGAAGAGGCGCCCCACCATCGGCAAATCTCCCAGCACGGGCAGTTTGTCCTCATAACGTACCTTGCGAGCCTCCTTTAAACCACCCATGACGATGACGGCCCCGGGGGCAATCGTCACCTTGGTATGCTCCATGCGGCGCTTAAATACAGGCTTGAGGATGTAGTTCTTCGTAAGAGTCATGAATTCGCTCTTCTGCCCGGTAGTCACCATACCTTGGATGGGGGCACCCCAGTTCACAAAGCCTTCAAACTCATTGGTTGTCATGGAGAGCGTCATGGTGACATGCTGGTCATCCGGGGCGACTTGGGCACTATGCACCTGCAACACGGCACCAATGCCATTGGCGGCCTCCTCCGTGGGAGCATAGCGGGTGAAAGCATCCGGATGTGCAGGGCTTGCAATGATGGCGTTACCGTAGCGGTCATCATCGCCATCGTCATCCCAGTCATGATCAACAGAGCGATACGCAGGACCATCGCCCGGCAGGAAGAAGCTCATGCTTTGGATTTGCGGCTCCGTGTAGCTTTCCGGGTAGAAGAGTTCCTTTATATTATAGAAAGTAACCTGCTCTTCCCGACCGGGGCTAAACACTAAGCGGGGGTTGAAAAGAATATCCACGCCTTTTTTCTGGGAGGCGCCGCGCATGACCATGCTCATATCGCCAAACTTCCAGATACCACGGAAGCCGAAGATACCCGGGGCCTTCTGTCCGCCGGATGCAGCGTTGAAGGCATCTGCCCGTCCATTGCGAATGAGCGTATCCATATTATCGGCAGAGAGTACGGAGGAACCGCTGCGAAGACCGCCTGTCACCAAACCCGTTTGGGTGGGGTCTCCATAGCTCGTGGTGACCACAGGTATGCCGATGGCATCCGAAACGGCTTGCTCGCCGCCCGCGCCATAGAAGGAGGGTCCCAGTTTGAAGTTGAACATCCATTCGAAGCCGAGTTCTTCGAGCGTTTCTTCTTCCACCTCCATGGCAATCACATTGAGCACCAGAGAGCGGTCCGTGCTGATAGGCACACTCACCAGCCCCTCAATTTCCTGATGATTGTACATGGTATTACGCACCTTGAGCTGGCGGCTTTGAGCATCGTAGCGGGCGGAAGCTCCCTCCGGGAAGGAGATACCCATTTCCTTAAGGCGCTCCACAGGGTTGACACGAGTTACCACCATGCGGGAGGAAGAGCCGGAGAAATCGCTTTCCTCATCATCGTATTCATCTTCCTCCTCGCCGGAGGATTTTTCTGCATCGAAGAAGTGGGGCGGCACCGTGTAAATGCGGTCTACGAGCGGACCGAAGTCTTTACCGGAGTAGGAAAGTTCCACCCCCATGGGGGTGACGTAGTACGAAATATCCAGCTGCCCGGAAAGCATATCCAGCAACTCGTACACGGAGACATCATTCAGTTTGAGATTCAAACGGCGGCTCATCACTTCCTTGTAGGAAGGAGAATCCGGTGTGCCAAAGCGTGTGACGATGTTAATGGTACGCCCGGCATTGATACCCTGATTCTCGAAACGGCGCACCTGCCCCTGCAATGCCTCCACCACTTCCGTAATGGAAGCATCGGAAAATTCAATCTGCGGCAGGGTCATCCGCTTCAGGGCATCGGCAATGGAGTTTTCCATCTCCGCATTTTCATGCACGACACCACCGGCTTCGGTAGTCTGCACATCCGCCCGGGGTTCCTCTGCGGGCAAGGGTTCCTCCCATGTGGCATCCACCTCTGCCAGCATGCGCGCCCGGGCACTATCCCGAGCAGAAGCGTAATAAGCACGCTCGCGCTTGCGGGCAGCCTCCAGCCCACGCTGAGCCGCCACATTGTACGCATCCGCCCGGAGAACATCTTTGAAAGTCTGCTCCGCCTCATCGTATTTTCCCAAATCCAGCGCACCATAACCAAGAGTGAGCAGGCGGTTTACCTCCTCCACCTTGCCGATATGCTCCGGAGTGAGAGCCGGGTTATGACGCAGAACATCCTGCGTGCGCGCCAATTCGGCAGCAGCCCGCTTGCCGGAGGGATCCAACTCTGCGGCTTCCTTGAAGAATGAGACGGCCTCATCGTAACGGCCAACGGTGCGATAATCCATACCCTTGGCAATCAAGGCATCTGCCAAGCTCTGGCGAATGAACTGCACCTGCTTTTCCGTAGCCGAAGCTTTAGGCACCACGGACAAGGCATTGCGGTAATGCTCCACGGCCTCACTGTATCTGGCGGCAGAGTATGCCGTGCGCCCCATTTGCACTTGCTGCATAGCATCGCGCAGGGCTTGCTGGCGGCGGGCAACCTCCTGTACTGCCAAAGAGGAATTCCCGGTCTCTTGTGCTGCCAGTTGGGGAGAGAGGGACAGCGCAGCAGAGGCCACCATGGAAAAGAGTACAGTGCGTGGTAAAAAACTCTTCATAGCTAGTGCGGGTATTCTAGCAAATTCAGGCAGCGAAGTCACTCACAAATTGCATCTTGATACCAAAAATTATCAGGAAAAACAAAATACCGACTGTTTCCGCGAGAGGAAACAGCCGGCAGAGAAATCGGAAGAGGCGTTTTTCAGCTCTCCGCAGAATCGGGCAAATAGCCCTTGATTTTGCTGATACGCGTGGGATGCCTCAGCTTACGAAGAGCCTTAGCCTCAATCTGGCGGATACGCTCGCGAGTCACATTGAACTGGCGCCCCACCTCCTCAAGCGTGCGGGGATTACCATCCTTGAGGCCGAAGCGTTGCTCAATCACAGCGCGTTCTCTGGAGTTCAGCGTATTGAGCACGTCCCCAATTTTATCCCTGAGAGAGTTATAGGATGCGCCGTCCATGGGATTTTCGGCGCTCTTATCCTCCAGGAAATCGCCGAAGGAGGTATCATCCGAATCGCCCACGGGCTGCTGCATGGAGATGGGCTGCTGTGCCATTTTAAGCACACTGCGAACCTTTTCCACAGCCATGCCGCACTCGGCGGAGATTTCATCCGGCGTGGGCTCGCGCCCGAAATCCTGCACGAGTTTCTTCTGCACACGCATGAGCTTGTTAATCGTCTCAATCATATGCACCGGGATTCGAATCGTGCGAGCCTGGTCCGCAATCGAGCGGGTAATGGCTTGGCGAATCCACCATGTGGCGTAAGTGGAGAACTTATAACCACGGCGATATTCGAATTTTTCCACCGCTTTCATGAGCCCCATGTTACCTTCCTGAATGAGATCGAGGAAAGCCAAGCCTCGGTTGGTGTATTTCTTGGCAATGGAAATCACCAAACGAAGGTTTGCCTCGATCATTTCCCGCTTCGCGTCCTGAGCATCCTTCATACTCTGGCGCATCTGCTTATAATTCTCCAGGAATTGGGGTATGGGCATCCAAAGCTCCATCTCGAATTCTTTGAGAGCATCCCGGTACTGGTTGTTATCCGGGTCGCTTTCCCTCTGGCGAAGCAAGCGCATAATACGCTGGCGCACATCGCGAAGCTCCTTCACAAAATCCTCGTACACTTTTCCCTTGAAGGAGAAGCCACTGTAAAGGGCGGTGAGAGCCTCCAACTTTTCCTCGAATTCCGCTTGAAGTGCCGTCAGCGATTTTTTCCGCTTACGGGCAGAATTAAGCCGGGCATACACGCTTTGCACCTCGGCATGGCGGGCAAGCACCTTGTTGACCAAGGGGGGAAGCTCCTTCAGGTATTTATCCCGGCGGTCGATGTTCTTATCCACCACCACGCGGTCGAAGCGCTCCTCGTTATGCTGCACCTTATCCGCAGTATCGCAGTAATAGATGGCCACAAGCCCAAAGCGGTGCAAACATTTTTGCAATTCTGCCTCGGCTTGGTCGATTTTGCGGGAGATTTCCACCTCTTTCTGGCGAGAGAGAAGCTCCTTGAGGCCCATCTGCTTAAGATACATGCGGACGGGGTCGTCCAGAATGTCTAATTTAGCCTCGATTTTCTCCGTCTCGTCCTCTTCCCCGGATTCCGTAAGGCGCTGGCGGTCGCTGTAAGAGTCCACATCGGAGGCATCGATGATATCAAACTGCATTCCGCGCAAGCGTTCCATGATTTCCTCGTAATCGGAGGGGTCAATCACATCGTGCGGCAGCACATCGTTAATATCATCGTAAGTTAAATATCCCTGTTCCTGAGCCAGACGAATAAGGTCCTTAATGCGAGCCTGCACCACCGGGGTATTCACCAAGCTACCCTCCTTGGACTTAAGCTCATCGGAAGAAAGCGGAGTTACCTCGAAGGGAGAGGATTCCCGCACTTCTACACCCACCTCATGGAGGCGGTCAAAAAGGCGGTCTTGATCGTTATCCTCAGCCTCATCCGGTGGCAGGGAATTAGCGATATCCTCATCCGTAACGAAGCCGCCATTTTTCTTCGCAATGGCAAGCAGCCCCTTAAAAGCATTCTTGAGGGTGAGGTCCTCCTGGAAGAAATCCTGCAACTCCGCAGCAGACACCCGAGGGACGAAGGTCTTGCGCTTCTTTTCCGCAGATTTGCGAGAGCTTTTATTTTTTTGCTCCAGCTCTGCAAGTTCCGTTTCCTCCTCCGGCTCCGGCATGGGAACAGCGGGCAGCACAGGCTTTTCCGTTTCCGGCTCTGCCGGGGCTATTGTCTTCTTTGGCTCCGGGGCTTTTTTAGCGGCGGGTTTCTTTTCTTCCGTAGCAGTTTTTTTGGTCACTGCGGGCTGTTTTTTCACCTCTGCGGGCTTCTTTTCCGGAGCGGGAGATTTTTTGGGAGTGCTTGTTTTCTTCTCCGAAGCAGGCTTCTTCTCCACCGTTTCCGCAGCGGCGGGCACCTTTTTCTCCGTCTTTTTGGAAACTACCTTTTGGGGAGAGGCCGGTTTTGCAGGGGAGGCTTTCCCGGAAACACTCTTCTTGGTCTTTGTGGCGGCAGGTTTTGCTTTCTCCTTTACGGATTCAGGCTTCGGAGTTTCTTTGCTGGCTGCCGGTTTTGTCGCGGTTTTCTTTTTGGGGGTCGACATGATAGATAAAAGGCTACGGGGCATAATCCACCCATTACACATTTTGTCAAGTTTTTTGCAAAATGCGTGTGCATTATATAGGCAAAATGCGACCTGTCAACCAAACATGTCACAACATGACACATTTTTCGCTTTTTTTATCCGGCAAGGGAAGTACCGGGAAAGGATTAAGCCCCGGTATCGCCGAACTCTGCCTCTAGCTCTGCGATTTTCAATTCAATTTCGCAGGAGAGTTCCTCCCAGCGGGAGTATAGGGATTCCGATTCGCGCTCCAGCAGCTGATATTCCTGCGTAAGCTCCATGAGTTTCTGATTATCGCTCATATTCTCCGGTTTTTCCAGCTCTGCGGAGATGGTTGCCTTGCGTTCATCTGCAACGGCAATGGAATTTTCGACCTCTTGGAGTTCTTTTTCCAAGGGTTTCACGAGGCGATTTCTCTGTTCTCTGGCGGCGGCCCGGGCACGCCGGGCATCCCGTTTATTGGCGGGCTGCCCCCCATCCCCGGCGGAGAAGGAAGAAGAGGGCGATGCCGCTGCCGTTTCCGCAGCACGGCGTTCCTCCGCCTCGACGGTTTCGAGGTAGGCGGATACGTTGCCATGGAAAAGTCTGGGGGCGTGCCCCGGGCGGAACTCCAGTACTTTGTTAACGATGGGATCCAAAAACTGGCGGTTGTGCGAAACAATGCAGTATGAGCCGGGGTACTCTGCCAAGGCACGCTGCAATACCTCCTGACTCTGGAAGTCCAAGTGGTTGGTGGGCTCGTCCATAATCAGGAAATTAGCAGGCTTGAGCAGCATGCATACCAGAGCAACGCGGCTTCGTTCCCCACCGGAAAGCACCCCGATTTTCTTGAAAACATCGTCCCCGCGGAAGAGGAAACAGCCCAAGATGTTACGCACCAGCGGGCGTGTTTCCCGGGAGGCGGCAGCCTCCACGCATTCCAGCACCGTCTGCTCGTTGTTTAGCACATCCGCATGGGTTTGGGAGAAAAATGCCACCTGTGTATGGTGCCCGAAAGCGAAGGTGCCGGCATCCAGTGCCTCCGTGCCGGAGATTAGGCGGGTAAAGGTGGATTTACCGGCACCATTCACCCCCACAATGGCCACGCGGTCCCCCTTGGGCATGGAATAATCGTAACGGTCCAAAATTGTTACCGCGCCGTACGCTTTGCTAGCTTTTTCCAGACTCACCACCGTATGCCCACCGGGAGGAGGCGGGGGGAAGTGAAAACTCATCACTGCATCATCTTCCTCCACCTCAATAAGCTCCACTTTTTCCATCTGCTTAATACGGCTCTGCACCTGCGTGGCTTTAGTGGCTTTTGCCCGGAAACGGTCGATAAATTCCTGCGTTTTAGCAAGTTCCCGCTGCTGGGCTTTAGCCTGCCGCAAAAGGATTTCCTTACGGGCTTTGCTCTCCCGGAGGTAAAAGGAGAAATTACCGGCGTATTCCTCTGCGCGCCCATGGTGGAAGGCGATGGTGCGGCTCACGAGGCTATCCAGCAGGGCCACATCGTGGCTGATGATGCAAATGGCACCGCGATAATGGCGTAAATTCTGTTCTAACCAGCGCTGGCTTTGCAAATCCAAGTGGTTGGTGGGTTCGTCCAGCAGCAGCACCTCCGGCTCTTGCAGCAGGAGTTTGGCCAGAGCAATACGCATTTGCCAGCCGCCGGAGAATTCCCCGCAATCCCGCGCAAAATCGGAGGAGGAAAAGCCGAGGCCGCGCAGAATGGATTCCGTGCGTGGGCGCAGGCGTGCCGCATCCCGCTCTTGGAGCAAAAGTTCCAAATGCCCGATTTCCTCTAAAGTTTCCCTATATTCCGGGGAATCCGCCGGGAGGGATTGCAGCTCAGCGGAGAGTTCATCCACCTGTTGCTGAAGGAGCACCACGCCGCCCACACTACCCAGCACTTCTTCCAACAACGGAGTGCCGGAAATGTGGATACCATCCTGCGGCAAGTAGCCCACCTGTGTGTGGCGGGGAAGCAGTACTTTGCCCCGGTCGGGTTCTAACACGCCGACAATGCACTTCATCAGCGTGGATTTACCGGCACCGTTCTGCCCGGCAAAGGCAATGCGTTCCCCCTGCTCCACCACGAAGGAAAGAGAATCGAACAGCACGCGAGGGCCGAACTCAATATGCAAATCCTGAACCGCAAAAACCATAGCCGAGAGGGAGAAAACACACCGCCCTGCCATGAATGCAGGGCGGCAGAAATACAAGCATCGTGCCGGAGTTGAGGCTTACTTTTTGAGCTTGCTGTTCCAGCGGGCGATGTTGCGCTCCTGCTCTGCAAAGAGGTCCGCGCAATCATCTAGAATCTCGATGGATTCAATCTTATCACCTTGGCGGATGGCATTCACCACCTCCTGGTCGGCAGGGGAAAGCACCTCTCCGAAGATGGTGTGTTTCCCATTGAGCCATTCCGTGGGCACATGGGTAATGAAGAATTGGGAGCCATTCGTGCCCTGCCCGGTCCATGTACGTCCGGCATTGGCCATGGCCAGCAAACCGGGGCGGGTAAACTTCAAATCGGGGCGGCACTCATCGTCAAACTGATATCCGGGACCTCCGCAGCCCGTGCCCTCAGGGTCGCCGCCTTGAATCATGAAATCGGCAATCACACGGTGGAAGGTCAGCCCGTTGTAGAACCCACGGGCTGCCAGATTCAGGAAACTGGCAGCTGTCATAGGAGTCTTGGAGGCAAACACGGTGAGCTTAATGTCACCCTTGCTGGTCTTCATCGTGATTTTCTTATCAGTAGCCATGCGCGGCACCATATCAGCTCCCTGAAACAAAATCAAGGGCAAAGAGAAATCATGTCGCAATTACTCCAGCAGGACAGTCTCCCCATCGTTAGGCACATGGATAATCCCTTGAAAATGCTCTGCCGCCTCCGCAGCGTATGCAGCGCGGCGCGTATCGAGCGTGGCATCCTCGGTGTGGTATAAAAGCAGATGTTTCACTCCCAAGCCGGCCGCCAAGCGCCCGGCATCCAGTGCTGTACTGTGGTGCTTCTCGTAAGGGCGGAAACGCTCCCGGTCTGAGTACAGGCAAAAAGCCTCGCAGAGCAGCCAATCCGCGCCACGAGCAAGCAGTTCATTACGCTCATTATATGGTTCATCCCCCAAGCAAACGAAGCGTTGACCATCCGGGAGCATGAGGCGGTATCCCAACTGGCGAGCCTTTGTGGAGCCTATATCAAACGCCACACCCTGCATGCCGATAACGGAAAACGAAGTGCCATCCTTCAATGCACAAAGGCGAATATCCGCTCCCAAATGAGCACACACTTTTCCCGGCAGAGTTAGGCGGCATATTTTCTCCAACACATCCAGAACCTCCGCATGGCCATATAAACGCAATTCTCCCTCGTATGCTCCGGCATTCATCGCCTGAGCCACCATGCGCAATACCCAAACTACGCCAAAAATGTGGTCCGTATGGGCATGCGTCACGAAAATATCGTGAATATCGGAAATCGCTACTCCGGCCTGCTCCAAGCGGGATAAAATTCCATTTCCGCCGCCGGCATCCGTCAAAAAACACTGCCCCCCACAGCGAAGAACAAAACAGGTATTATAACAGCGCGTTACCGCTGCATTACCGGTTCCCAGCATAAGCAAAGAGACCTTCATGCCGGGGAGAATAGCACAGGCAATGGGGATTTTCAACCTCAAAATGGAGCCTCAGCATCCTGCGGAAGCACTGCCGTAGAGCCATCCGTGTGCAAACTCAACCGATACCGAGCGCCGGATGTTCCGTGTATGAACCTCCGTTCGTACTCCGGCATGGGATTTCCCCGCGCATCCCAACGTAACTCCCGGGAGAGAGAGCCATCGTCTGCATATTGGCACACCCGCTCTGCAAAGCCACGGGCATCGTTGCATGCGGGCAAGCCATCGGCGGCATTATAGCATTCCCATTCCGGAAGCCCTTGTGCGTTTTCCCGCACCAAATGCTCCACCATGGGGCGCCCCTCCAGATAAAGAGACCCATCCATCCCGCACAAACGCTGCTGCAAAATACCGGGTGCCAGCCCCTGCGATTCCTGCACGGCGGGAGCCTCCACCACCGGATGCACCACCGGCTCTCCGGCGGCATTTTTCCACGCATAAAGCACGGAATGTCCATCCGCCGCAGCCTCCATGCGAGCCACAGCCACACCATGGGCATTATCCGCCACATTCCCGCGCACCCGATTTGTACGCGTCACAAGCCGCCGGGCATCATCGTAAAGATATTCCACACTTTCTTCTCCCTCGGCATCCGGCATTAAATGCCCCTCGGCATCAAAATGCTGCACCAGAAGAGGGCGGCCCTGTGTATCGTAACGCACCGTCCGCACGGCGTACCCCGGCATGCGCGGAGATATGGGATGTCCCGCCGCATCCAAAAGGCGTGTACACACCACTCTACCGGCAGAATCATACTCAAACTGCCGCACCGAAACCCCGGAAGCATCCGCCACCGGCTGTCCGTCCACTCCATAATTTTCCTTACGATACAAGCGCCCCTCTGCATTATACACCAGGCGCTGCTCTGCCACGCTGCTGCCGGGCAAACACGCTTTTTTCCCGGTGGCATCCACATGCAGCATACGCTGCACCTGCCCACCTGCCGTACAGTGCAGTTGCACATGGGGAAGAGGCGGTGGCGTATGCCCTTCACCCAAGGAGATAATGCCCCTCGGCGGTTCTGCCGCAGAACTATTAAACACTCCGGCATAGAACAGCATCGGAGGCTCCGTATCCCCCATCCAAGAATGGTACACCCCCATTCCCAGGGCTCCCACCAGCATGCTCCCTGCCGCCAAAGTACCCAAGTACTGCCACCCGAAAGCTAATCCCCCTTTTATCCGCTGCCATACTTGTTGCATATTAAATGCGGAGTCTAGCTCTGCGCCGGGCATTCAATACCTTTTAGCCGGGGGCGCATGTCAACGCGCAGACTTGACATACGCGCGTAGGGAGAGCATACTCCTCCACGTTATGTTGAATCTCTACGATACACAGTTGGGGGCACTCAAGCCCGTGCAGGCAGAAGATGGCAAACAACTGCGCTTCTACTGCTGCGGCCCCACCGTGTATGCCGCAGCACACATCGGCAATTTCCGCACCTTCGTAGTGCAGGATGTGTTCCGCCGTGTGGTGGAACTGGGAGGACTCCGCACCAAACATGTGCGAAACCTCACCGATGTGGATGATAAAACCATTCGCAACTCCCAAGCCCAAGGCATGCCGCTGGGAGAATACACCGCCATCTGGACAGCCAAATTCCATGCGGATTGCAAAGCACTTAACTGCCTTTCTCCCCATGTGGAGCCCAGTGCCGTGGCTCACATCCAAGAACAGCTCGATATCGTTCAAAAACTCATTGATAAGGGGCACGCCTACCAGAGCGAAGATGGCTCCGTTTATTTCCGCATCTCCTCCTATGCCGATTACGGCCGCTTAGCTCACCTCGACAAGCAGGAACTCGACCTCGGCAAAACGGCCAGTACCCGAGCCGATACGGATGAATACGAAAAAGACAGCGTGGCCGATTTTGTACTCTGGAAAGCACGCCGCCCCGAGGATGGGCCCAACTTCTGGCCTTCCCCATGGGGCGAAGGACGCCCCGGGTGGCACTTAGAATGCTCTGCTATGAGCCATAAGTACTTGGGCGACACCTTCGACCTGCACTCCGGCGGTGTGGACCTCGTATTCCCCCACCACGAAAACGAAATTGCCCAAAGCCGCTGCGCCTGCGGCGGGGACTTTGCCCGCCACTGGTTCCACGTCACCCACCTTCTGGTGGATGGAGCCAAGATGAGCAAAAGCCTGGGGAACATGTACACCTTGGACCAGCTTCAGGAAATGGGCTACACCCCCGCAGCTCTGCGCTACATTTTAGCAGGTGCCTACTACCGCCGCCCGCTCAATTTTACCCTTACCGGCATGAAGGATGCCACCAGTGCCCTTAACAAACTCGGGCGCTTCGATAAAGAACTTGCCAAGGCCAGCACCGCCAAGGAGCCCACCTACCGGGACTTCCTCAAAAAAGCCCCTGCCCTTGGTGCCTTCCAAGCCGCATGGGACAGCTTGGAGGACGACCTCAATGCTCCGGAGGCACTGGGGCACGTTTTCAGTGCCATCAAGGGTACCAAACCCGCCGAGATGAGCCCCGAAGAAGCCACCGCCATGTGGAAAGCATTCCGCTTTATTATGGAGGCACTTGGGCTGCAACTGCCGGATCCCGATGCGGATATCGAAGTGCCGGAGGATATCCGCGCCATCGCAGAAGAACGCTGGGCTGCCCGCTTAGCCAAAGACTGGGCCACTGCCGATGCCCTGCGCGGCAAACTCGCCGGACTGGGTTGGGCCATGAAAGATGGTAAGGACGGCTACAAACTCACCAAAGCATAACCCCCATGGATACTCCGCAAAATCTTTCCCTCCTCGGTAAACACAGTGAATTCTTCCGTACCCCGGAAGAAGCCAAACTGGAAGCCTTCCCGAACCGCAGCCCCCACCGCCGCTACACCGTAACGCTGGATACACACGAATTCTCCTCGCTTTGCCCCGTTACCGGCCAGCCGGATAGCTGCCACCTCACCATCACTTACTCCCCGGCAGAAAAAGTGGTGGAAACGAAGAGCCTCAAGTACTACCTCGTATCCTTCCGGAACTACGCCGCATTCAATGAACAGGTCGTGAACCGTATTCTGGACGACCTTGTAGCCGCAGTGGCTCCGGCATGGATGAAGGTGGAAGGACGCTTTGGCGCCCGAGGCGGCATCCAGCTCACCTGCACCGCAGAACATAAGCCAGAAAACCGCTCTGTATGAACGTAGCTGTCCTACTCTCCGGCGGATTAGATTCCACCACCGCCCTCCACTGGGCACACCGGCACCACCATGTCGTATGTGCCATGGCCTTTAATTACGGCAGCAACCACGGCACCCGCGAGCTGGAATGCGCCCGCTGGCAGGCAGGGCAACTTGGCATCCCCTACTGCGAGATTGATTTACGCTCCGTGTCCGAGCATCTTCAAAGTGCCCTCCTCAGCGGGGCGGAGGCCATTCCCACCGCCAATTATGCGGAGGAGAACCTGCGACAAACCGTTGTTCCCTTCCGCAATGGCATTTTCCTTGCCATTGCCGCAGGTATTGCAGAAAGCAAGGATGCACAAGGCATCGTCATCGCAGCACACAGTGGGGACCACGCCCTTTACCCCGACTGCTGCGAGGACTTTATGGAATCCATGTCCACGGCCATTGCCTTAGGCACCTATGCCCGGCTGCAGATTCTGCGTCCCTTCATTGCACACAGTAAGGCGGATATAACCGCCCTTGGTGCCGAACTGGGGGTAGATTTCTCCCGAACTTATTCCTGTTACTGCGGCGGAGAAAAGCACTGCGGGCAGTGTGCCACCTGCCGCGAGCGCCGCGAATCCTTCGCCACAGCCGGCATTCCCGACCCCACAGAATATACCTCCTGAACCTTTCTCCAAGACATGCCCAGCGTACTAATTAAAACCTATGGCTGCCAGATGAATGAACGCGATTCCGAACAAGTCGCAAGCATGTTTCTGGCAGGCGGTTACCATCTGACCCAAAGCGAAGCGGAGGCAGATGTGATTCTCATCAATACCTGCTCCGTACGCGAAAAAGCAGAACTGAAGGCGCTGGGGAAAATGGGACTCCTTTGTGCGCGCCCCACAGCTAAACCCTGGGTGGTGTACGGCTTTATGGGATGTATGAGCCAAAGCCGTGCCCGAAGCCTTTTCCGGGATGTTCCCCGCTTGGACATCGTAACCGGCACCCAGCAGTACCACCATGTATACGAACTGTGCAACCGCTTGCTGCGCAGCCGCATGGGAAACAATACGGACACACCGCTCCGCAAGGGCGCACACATTTGCCATACAGAGCAGGAAGAAGGATTCCAAAATGCCATCCGCGACCACCTGCCCCCCGCCGGAAACTGCACGGCTTTTGTCTCCATTATGCAAGGCTGCGAGATGCGCTGCTCCTACTGCATCGTACCCAGCACGCGAGGCAACGAATGCAGCCGCCCGGCGGAGGATATTCTCCAAGAAGTTCGGGAGCTGGTGGAGCGAGGGGTTCGCGAAGTCACCCTACTGGGACAAATTGTTAACCGCTACGGCAAGGATGAACCCATCGTGAATGGTCGGGGTGCCTTTGTACGCCTGCTGGAAGCCTTGCACGAAATTGATGGCTTGGCACGTATTCGATTTACCTCCCCGCACCCCATCGGTTTCCGGCAGGATTTGGTAAATGCCTATACCTACCTGCCCAAACTGTGCAGCCACATTCATTTTCCCATGCAGAGCGGCAGCGACCGCATCCTGCAACTAATGCGCCGCCCATATAAAAACGAAAAATACCTGCGCCTCTGCGAAGCCATGCGCGAAGCCCGCCCGGATTTGGCCATCACCACGGATATCATCGTGGGCTTCCCGGGAGAAACGGACGAGGATTACCAACAAACGAAAGCAGCAGTGGAACGCATCCGATTCGATAATGCTTTTGTTTTCCAATACTCCCCCCGGCGCGACACCGTGGCCGCAGCCATGCCCGACCAAATTTGCCTGCGTGTTAAAGAGGAGCGAAACCACGACCTGCTGGAAACCGTAAACCGCATCGCCACCGCTCGAAACCATGCCCTTGTGGGCACTTTGCAACACATTCTTGTAGAAGGTCCCAGCAAGAACAACCCCGAGCGCCTGCAAGGGCGCACATCGCAAAATAAACCCGTCATCATCCCCGGAGGCAGTGCCACTCCCGGGCACATCGTCCCCATACGCATCAACGAATGCACCGGCTTCACCCTCTATGGCGATGTGGTATGAGCCCCATACACCTGCTCATCCTGCTCATCCTGCTGCTGCCGCCTTTGGCAGCCACAGAGTACAGCCCCCCATGGCAGGATAACATCCCTGCCGATGTGCGGGAAAACGCCCTACTGCCGGATCAGGTTCTCACGGAGGAGCCTGCTCACTGGCGCCCCGTATTAGAAGCTCTTTTCCGGCCGCAAGTGGCACATTGCCGCAGCGCGCGGGAAGCAGTACTGCACATAGCCTCCCGGTTCACACCAATCACCGGTGTGTATTACTCCACCGCCAGGAGGAAACACGATATGAACGCCTTGGAGGCCTTAGCAGAAAAGAAAGTATCCTGCACCGGGCAAAGCATTCTGCTGGTTTGTGCGCTACGCTCTGTGGGCATTCCCGCGCGTGCCGTAGGCATCCTCACATGGAACCACATCCCCGGCAATCACACTTGGGCGGAAGCATGGTTCGAGGGAGAATGGCACATGATTGAGCCCTACGAAAAAAACTTCAATACCCCATGGGTTATGGAATACATCGGCATGCTGAATCCCCGGCACCCCTACCAGCGCATCATGGCGGCCTGGCCTGCCGGTAAAGAAAACTTCCACCCCGTCCCCCTTGCGCCCGGCAGCCGCAACATCCCCGCACAAGACGTCACCGAGCGTTACATGGCACTCTCCTCCGCTTGGTACGCCTCCCAAGGCAACGCGCCGGAATACCAGAAGCTCTATATCGACCGCACCCCCCGGAGCAACACCCCCGAGGAAATTCTCTTGGAAAATGCGGAGGGAACCATCCTCTCCCGTGCAGAACTCCCCACCAGCCGGCACGATATGCGTTACCGAGCCCGGCTTCTCCTGCCCCGCAAAGGAACCCATTTCCTACGGCATAGCGGTACTGCCACTCGCATTCCCATCCAAGCCACGCCGCCCCCCGTGCAACTGCTCGATTTACATTAAAATTACTAATAAGAATAATTAGCCTTATTTATTTTAATAATTTTTTTCTTGCATTCCACCAGCGGAATGTTAAAATGCGGCGGGGTCTTTTGCATCCCGGCAAAACACTTTTGAGTGGCATTCCCCGGGAAAAGCCCCACCCCACCCTCAACCAACTCAAAAATATGAATCTCCACACAACTGCTCTGGCTATACTCCTCGCCGGCTTTTCCTTTGCAGCCGCCGCTGAGACGATTGTTGACCCCTCCACCATTACGGATGGAAAAATTTACGTACCGGCTGGTCAGACGGTACGCATTGATGTTCCTGCTGGTGACACGCTGAACATTTCCGGCATTCACATTGTCGACCCCACCTCCACCACGGCACTTAACATTGTGCTTTCCAGACAAGAAACGGAAGGCAGTATGGACTTTGGCGACCTCTTCCCCGGTTTGGGCGGCGATGGTTTTGAAGTATCCGGAGGCGAGGATTCCCCCCTCTACGAAGATACCAGCTTCATCAGCTTCAGCGATGACTTCAAGTTCACAGTGGAGTTGACGGACGATTTCCTGAAGGAAGGCGCCCGAGAGGACTTTATTTTCTCCCTTGTTTCCTTTGAAAGCTGCCAGTTCGGAAAATACTGGACGGAGGAAAATACCACCATGATGGATTATGTTGAATTCATCACCGAACGCGGTGAATTGATTGATGTTACAGTTGATAATACGCGAGAGGATGTTCGCCTTAATGAAGGTGTAGCCTATGGTTTACAAGTGGACATCCCCGACATGAACGTTGTACCCGAGCCCGCCACGGCAACACTGAGTCTTCTGGCACTTGCCGGTCTGGCCACTCGCCGCCGCCGCTAAGATTAACGATTCTTTTTTGAAACAAAGAAGCCGCTATCCCAATAAGGATAGCGGCCTTTTCATTCCATAGAAAGCCGGAAAAATCAAAGAAACAGGTCCGGTGCCTTAGGCTCCGCCGCCACGGCATTCAAACGCGCCGTCATCATCGCCACCATGGGCGGAGGCAGATGCCTAGCCCCGGTGGGACACTCTGCCACGCAGCGCATACACAATATACAGCGGGAAGCATCCGTTGTATCCGGGGCATCCGCCGGAATGGCTCCCACGGGGCACACCGCAGCGCAGCACCCGCAAAAACCGCAGGCCTCCCCCACTTGCGGCGTCACCGGCATCTTTTTACGCTCCCCGGGAGCGGGATTCCCCGGCACTGCCACAGGCTGCCACTCCTCTGCCGGAAGAGCAAGGCGCTCCATTACAGCACGGCCAAAAGCAGCGGCTGCCGCCTTATCCTCCGCATTCGGTCGGCCGGCAGCAATACTGCGAATCACGGAATGCTCTGCCACGAACGCAGCGGCAGCCAACACCAAATACCCCTGCTGCGAGAGAGCCGCATGCAGTTCTGCCAAGGCATCCTCGTAAGCGCGATTCCCATACACCACCACAGCTACAGCCGGAGTTCCCGGGCGCGGGGTCAACATCTGCAAACGCTCCAGCGCCACCTCCGGCACTCGCCCGGCAAATACCGGCAGCACCACCAACAATGCTTCCTCCACTGTGCATGCGGACACAGGCGCACAGAGATCCACAAAACGGGCAGACGGTGCCACGGCATCCGCAATGCGCCGAGTGCCTCCCGTAGGACTAAAAACGGCCTTAATCATTGTCGTAAAAATAAGAACACCCCGGCAGAACAGCCTCCTGCCGGGGTATAAATTCAAAAAAGCATCAAGCCTTGCGGCACTTGCGAGCCCCGCACTTCTTCTTGGTCGGGGTCGCCTCCTTAGGAGCCAAGGACTGCTCCGCCCGCTTCCAGCAATCCCAATTCCAACGGGAAAGATTCGTGAAGCAAGCCGTCAGCAAATCCACACTGGCTTGAATATCCGTCTTGTGTGCCATTTCGATGCTCTGATGCACATTCCGCACCGGAATGGAAATAGCACCGCTAATAGAGCCACCGGCCGTAAACTTCTGCATAGCACCGGCATCCGTACCTCCGGCAGCCAGCAATTCCAGCTGGTAAGGCAACTCCCCTTCCTCTGCCAGAGCCACCATGAATTTCACCATGCGCGGATCTGTAATCAACGTACCATCATACACCTTAATTGCCGTTCCCTTGCCCAGAACCGTGCATTTATCGTGAGCACCACTGCCGGGAGTATCGAAAGCAATCGTCACATCCAAAGCAAAAGAGAACGTGGGATTAATAGCCAGAGTAGCGGCATGGGCACCGCGCAAGCCCACTTCCTCCTGCACGGTAAAGACGGCATACAAATCATAATCCGGCAGATTTCCGCTCTCCCGAATCGAGCGCACAGCCTCTATCAGCATGTAGCAACCGCCGCGGTTATCAATACTCTTCACATTTAGGCAATCACCCATCTCCACCAAATCACCGATGCGGGTAATGGAATCACCCAGAGAAACATACTTCTCCACTTCCTCCTTGGGCAGGCCCACATCCACCACATAATCCGTTACCTGCGGCATCTTGGAGCGCTCCTCCGGAGCCATTACATGAATGGGTTTCACACCCATGCAACCCGGCAAATCCTTTTTACCATGAACCATCACACGCTGAGCCGTCAGCGTTTTGGGGTCGAAACCGCCAAGAGGAAGAATCCGAATAAAGCCATTATCATCAATATGGCGCACAATGAAGCCAATCTCATCCATGTGAGCGGCGCACATAATACTCTTGGAGGAATCCTTACCCTTGATAAGAGCCACCACATTGCCGATGTTATCAATCTTCATCTCATCCGCCAGCGGAGCCATCTGCTCCATCACAAGCTCACGGATACCATACTCAAAACCGGGGGCACCGGTTGCCTCGCAGAGGTCTTTGAAAAGAGATACGTTCATACGCACATCTTACCCCTTTCCGCCTGTTTTGGCAAGTGGGATTCAGGGCATATTGCCAAGCCGGCAGCGATTCCCTTTTTTCAACACCTCAAATAAAAACACTCCCGGCCTTACTCAGACCGGGAGCGGATAGGGAATATTGGACACCGGTATTAGCGGCGGCGGCGGCGAGCAGCCAAAGCCGCAAGAGAAAGCAGGCTCAGGGTAGCTGTGGCCGGCTCCGGCACTGCCGTCACAAGCACATTGGCCTGCAGCTTCCCGGATTCTTCATCCACGCTCAATCCCAGAGACTCTATGCTGACACTCTCCGCCGTGGCACGCCTCAACAGACTGAAGGTGGCTACCGAGTTATCCACCAAAGTCAGGGTGAGAGAATCGCTCTCCACCAAGCTCTTCAGCTCCTGAACATCAGCATCGGAAAGGTTTGTAATCAAATCGATGGTGTAGCGAGCACCTTCGATGGTGGCTTCCGTCTGCATCTGCTGGCGCAGCGTGTCTCCGAAAATCAGCACCACTTCGGCACCACCTTCAAAGGCCAAATCGCCCGTGGCAGCCATTTCCAAAGCAGGCACATCCATGCTGTCCATGGTGAAATTCAAACTGGCGGCATCACTCAGCGTCAGGCTGCCGGAAACACTCATCGCAGCCTTCGAGGAACCGGTTGTATTCAAGCTGAGGGAATCGGTGGAGCAGCTGGCACCGCTGCCCAACTCAACGGTGCTGTTACCATTGGTCTGTTCAATGTTGATTACCGCTCCGCTATTCTCTTTGAGAATGAGCTTACCCGTACCCTCTTGGGAGATGTTGTAAACGCCGTTCGTCGTCTTTTGCAGCTCAATGGTACCGGCACCACGCTGGGTCACATTAATAGCAATGCTGCTGCTTGCACACTGCAAGTTCCCAATCGTGAGCTTGGTATTTTGGTCGCCATCCTGCACGATGGAGGTTGTACCGGAACCCGCGTTGTTAATCTTCAGCGTATCACGGAAATTCATCGTACCACCCGTCTGGGTAATAGAGAAGCCCTTATTAGTAAGAGAATAGCCATATACGTTCATTGTACCCGCACGCTGAGTAATGGCGGAACCCTTCGACAAAAAGCCGGAGGCAAATACATTCATGAAGTGACTTTCGTTCAACTGTGCGCCGGTAGTCCCCATGGACAAATACCCACCATCCAGAATCAGCTCCTTCGTAATCTTAGCCTGCTTCTCGTTGCTGAAAGTAATATAACTATTACCGGAGGTATACGAACCATGCAGCTCTACACGGCCACTCTTAAGATGCAGCGTTTCAATGTTCGCCATCGTGGAAATCAGATTCACACCGGAGGAACTATCCGCATCCACCGTCACCGTCTTAGCCTGCAAGCCCATATATTTGGAGCTATTCTGCCCACCAAGAGCAATCTGCCCGGTACCGTTGATATACACATTCCCCGTAACGGTGAGAGAGTTCGTGGGGGTACCAAAAGAAGTTACCAGTTTATTATTGGCATCAAAAGCACCCACCTTATCCCCGCTGTTCACCGTCAAATCCCCGGAGATGGTTTGTGTAGTATTGCCAAAACCCACATTGGTATATGTGGCACCATTGACTGTTTCTGTCGTAACGGCAGCCTGTACCATCCCCAGACCAAACAGGACAAGCAATACCGAATGCAATGTTTTATTCAAATGTAATTTCATTGTTTTCAGAGGTTTATATTCTTGTACAGCCATGCATTTTCCCATGTAGCAGGCCGGCGCGCGCATTCTATCGCATTTAAAGTATTATGTACAGCATAAATTTTCTTCTTTGTTATTTTTTAATCGTGTGAGAATTGCTGAAAATTCATTTGATTACCGCACTAAAAGCGTATCACCTTTGAATACCAGTGAGTTATATTGTAAAAATGCACATCGTATTTAAAATACCATGTGCAGTATAAAGAAACATCCCCGCTGCGGAAGATTCCGCAGCGGGGATGGCATTGAGAATGAATGAGGCAGAAGATTAGTTCTGCTCGGAGGGGCTCCACTCCTCGGACTGCAGGGCAGCGAGGTTGAATGCCTGCTCCAGACCCACCATATCGCCGGCACGCACGGTCTCGAAGGCGGCGGTCTCGCGACGCAGCTGCTCGGGATCGTAGTTCACAGCCTTGATGGAAAGACCAATGCGGCGCTCCACCTTGTCGACCTTGATGACGCGAGCCTTGATTTCGTCGCCCACCTTGATGACGTCCTTGACGCGCTCCACGTGTTCCTCAGACAGCTGGGAGATGTGGATAAGACCGTCGATATCGCCATCCAAGTTCACGAAGGCACCGAAGGAAGCAATCTTGGCCACCGTGCCGGAAACCAAATCGCCCACCTTGAAGCGGGAGTCGATGGATTCCCAGGGGTCGGACTCAAGCTGCTTCACGCCAAGGGAAACGCGCTGGTTCTCCTTGTCGATATTCAGCACGCGAGCCTCCACCACATCGCCCTTCTTGAGGACTTCGGAGGGGTGGTTAATCTTGCGGGTCCAGCTCATATCGGACACGTGAATCATGCCGTCGATGCCTTCCTCCAGGGCCACGAAGGCACCGTAGGGGGTAAGGTTACGCACAGCGCCGGAGATAATCGTACCCACGGGGAAGCGGACTTCGATAGCCTCCCAGGGGTTCTCGTCGAGCTGACGGATACCGAGGGAAATCTTCTGCTCTTCCACGGAGATGTTGAGTACCACGGCCTCGATTTCCTGATCCAGAGAGAGGACATCGGAGGGGCGAGTGATGCGCTTGGTCCAAGACAGTTCGGAAACGTGTACGAGACCTTCCACACCCTTCTCCAGCTCCACGAAAGCACCGTAGGCGAGGAGCTTGGTCACGCGGCCCTTAACACGGGAAGCGATAGGATACTTCTGCTCGATATCGGCCCAAGGATTGTCGGAAAGCTGCTTGAGACCCAGGGAAACGCGCTCTTTGTCGCGATCCACATCGAGGATGAGCACTTCCAGCTCCTGCCCGATGTGCAGCAGCTCGGAGGGATGATTCACGCGACCCCAGCTCATATCGGTGATGTGCAGCAGACCATCCATGCCGGAGAGGTCCACGAAAGCACCGAAATCGGTGATGTTCTTGACCTGCCCCTTCACGCGGTCGCCAATCTTGACCGTCTCCAGGAAACGCTGGCGCTGCTCGCTGCGCTCGGCTTCGATGACCTCGCGGCGGGAGAGAACGATGTTCTTGCGCTCGTCGTTCACCTTCACAATCTTGAATTCGTACACATTGCCCACGAATTCGTTGAGGTCCTTCGGGGGGATGATGTCCACCTGAGAGCCGGGGAGGAAGGCTTCCACGCCGACGTTGACCATAAGGCCACCCTTCACGACGCTCTTAACCTTACCCTTAACCAGACCGCCGTCCTTGTATACGGCCACAATCTTATCCCAGTTCTGCTTGTGGGCAGCCTTTTCTTTGGAAAGTACGACGAGGCCCTCGTCGTTCTCAAGGCTCTCGAGGAGAACCTCGATTTGATCGCCCACTTCGATTTCTTCGTCCTCGAACTCAGAAACGGGGATAACACCCTCGGACTTATAACCAATGTCCACGAGGACAACCTGGGGGCGGATTTCAAGGATGGTACCGTTGACGATATCGCCCTTGCGGAAAGACGGAAGCTTGGAATCAATCAAAGCCTCCAATTCGGAATTACTCATTATAATGATGTTTTAGGTTGATATTGTTGGCGTTTTATCCGGCGTGGCCCCACCACCGGCAGCTATCGGGGCACCTGTAAAGCAGCCGGGCGGAAAAACGGTGCAGTATTTTACACACGGGAGTATGGCTTAGCAAGCCTTTTTTCAACAAACAAAGCAGAATTCAGGGCATACAGGCGGGTTATCCCCGGAGCTGGCACTCAAACTGGCGGAATTGGATAGCCTCGTACACATCCTGAGCCGTGGGGAACTCGTGCCCGGCGAGGTCGGCAATAGTGCGAGCCACGCGAAGAATGCGGTCGAAGGCACGAGCGGAGAGGAAGAGCTGTTCCACAGCATCCAGCAGGAGCCGGCGGAGCTGGGGAGAGAGCGGGCAAAATTGCTGCAATTGTTTGCCGCTCAACTGGGCATTTCGGGAGATTCCGCAGGCGGCATAGCGTTGCTGCTGGATGCTTCTTGCCGCCAATACCCGCTGCCGAATGGCAGCACTGTTTTCTCCATTCGGGCGGGAGAGAAGGCTGGAGGGTTCCACTGCGGGAACCTCCAGAATAAGATCGAAGCGATCCAGCAAGGGGCCGGAAATCTTTTTGCGGTAGCGGGCCACATCCCCGGAGGAGCAGCGGCAACGGTGCCGGGAATCCCCCAGAAATCCGCAGGGGCAAGGATTCATCGCCGCCACGAGCATGAAAGAACAGGGAAAATCCATGCTGTTTCCGGCGCGGGAAATGGTTACTCTTCCGCCTTCCAAAGGCTGGCGCAGAGTTTCGAGCGTATGGCGGGAAAATTCCGGCAGTTCATCCAGAAAAAGAACACCATGGTGAGCAAGGGATACCTCCCCGGGGGTGATATTACTCCCGGAGCCACCCCCCATCAGCCCCATCTCAGAGATGGTATGGTGCGGAGCGCGGAAGGGGCGGTGCTGTAAAAGGCCGCCGGCTCGGGGCAACAGCCCGCAAACAGAATGGATGGTACTGGCCTCTAGGGCTTCCTCCTGTGTAAGCGGAGGAAGAATCCCCGGCAGACGCGCAGCCAGCATGCTTTTGCCACTCCCCGGGCTGCCGCACATGAGCAGGTTATGCCCACCGGCGGCGGCAATCTCCATCGCACGGCGTGCATAGGGTTGCCCTTTCACCTCGTCAAAATCCGGCATATTTTCTTCCAAGGGCGTGGTTTCTCCTCCCTTACACGGCTTGTAAGCGGTTCTGTCCGCAAGTACATTCCATGCTTGGAGCAGGCTCTCCACGGCATACACCTCCAGCCCCTCCACCATGGCGGCTTCCGCTGCATTTTCCGGGGAAACCATCATATACTTTCTTCCGGCTGCGCGTGCCGCCACGGCCAGCGGAAGCACGCCGCGCACGCCACGCACCATACCATCCAGTGCCAGCTCCCCCACCATGCACCACTCTTCCAAGCCGGAGGGAATTCTGCGGCGGCGGGAGGGGGGCACATCCTCGTAATTCTGCTGAATCGCCATTTCGAGAGCAAGAGCGATGGGAAGGTCAAATCCGGGACCTTGTTTCCGCACATCTGCCGGAGCAAGATTCACCGTCACCTGCACCTCTGCCGGGAGAAAAAAATCACTGTTAATCAAGGCGGAGCTTACGCGCTGATTGCTCTCCCGCACAGCGGCATCCGGCAAGCCCACCACCACAATGCGCCCCTGCTCTTTGAGCTTGAGGGCATCCACCTCCACCTGCACCTCGAAGCCTTCGATTCCGGCTACCGCCGCAGAATGTAAACGAACAATCATATTCTCCCCCCTTAAAATCTAGCGAACAATTACACGCGAGCCCACAGCCAGTTTATCGAAAAGAATGCTGCAAGCCTCTTCCGGAATACGCACACAGCCATGGGAATCCGTTTCCCGCTGCACCTTCCCCACATGCATCCCGATGGGTCCGTTAAAACGCATCCAGTACGGCATATCCGCCCCTTCGAACACTGCACCGGGAGGCGGGGTATCATCGGCAGAGATGTTCCGCTCCACCACTCGCTTACCATCCGCACTCATAAAAGAGCCATAACGGTTAGAGCGATATTCGCGCACCTTCTGGCTAATGCGAAACGAGCCCACCGGGGTTTCCTGCCCGCCAATGCGCCCGGAGCATACCGGAAAATCCATGGCAATGCGCCCACCAATATACAGGCGTCCGCGCTGCTCCTCCAGCAGCACCTCCACATGGGACTGTGCAGGGGCATAATCGGCCAAAGCAGAGCCATACCACACATCTCGAGTGTTGCGGTATTCCGGGTGGGCAATAAACTCCTCGAACGTGCTGGGCAGTTTTTTGCCGCGCGCCTCCTCCTCCATCTTGTCTCCCATGGCATAGAAATCCGCAGCTGTTGGGGCTGATTGCTGCCGGCAGGAAAACACCAAGCAGGGGAGCAGAATAAAGGGCAGCAGTTTCATCATGAGAGGCGATAAGGTTCCAAGCGAGCCGCAAATTCCTTAGGCAAAATAGCCTCCACCAATGCATCGTTTCCTTCGTACTCGGTGGATAGCACCTTCCCATCCCGGTGCATAATGGCAATGATTCGGCTTTCCGCCAGCGGGATGCGGTAGCGCTGTTTTTCCACACGGTGGGAGAGCATTTCCACGCAAGCAGCCAGCAAAGACTCCCCCCCCTGTTCTTGGAGTACGCTCATACTCAGGCTGGGGCAATTCACCTTGGCTTGGAGAGCCGCCAGAGTTGATTCCCGCAGTTCCTCAGGAATCAAATCGCACTTATTCCACACCACCACCATGGGCTTATCCGCCGCTCCCAGCTCGGCGAGCACCTCGCAAGTAGTTTCGTAATGCCGCAGGGCATCGCGGTCTCCGGCATCCACCACCTGAATCAGGAAATCTGCCAGTACAGCCTCCTCCAAAGTGGATTTGAATGCCTCCACCAAGCGGTGGGGTAAATTACGGATAAAGCCCACAGTATCCGTAAGCACCAAAGGCTGTCCATCCGGCAATTCAATCTTACGGCTTGTCGTTTCCAACGTGGCAAAGAGGATATTCTGCGCCAGCACTCCGGCCCCGGTCATCATATTCAGCAGGGAAGATTTACCGGCATTCGTGTACCCCACAATGGCCGCAGTGGGAATCCCCTGGCGCGTGCGTTCCTTGCGCTGCGTGCCACGCTGGCGGCGCACGATTTCCAGCTCCGCACGAATAGCCTCTATGCGCTCATGCGCCAAGCGGCGGTCCACCTCAATCTGCTTTTCACCCTCCCCGCGAGCCGCAGCACCGCCGCCCTTGCCACCGCCGGAGCCACCGCGCTGGCGGTCCAAATGCTTCCACATACCCGCCATGCGCGGCAAGGCATACTGCATGCGTGCCAAATCCACCTGCATCACGGCTTCGCGCGTGCGAGCACGCTTAGCGAAGATATCCAGGATGACCTCCTCGCGGTCAATCACCGTTACATTGGTCAGCTTTTCCCATTCCCTCTGCTGGGAGGGGGAAAGCAAATTATCAAAAATCACGCAATCGGCTTCCAATTCCTGCACACGGGCACGAATTTCCTCCGCCTTCCCCACACCACACAGATATTTAGCCTGAATCTCGCGGGTAAACTCCAGCATGGTACCCACAATACCAATCCCCAAATTCCCTACAAGGTCCTCCAGCTCTGCCAGCAGCGCCGTGCGCTCCCGCCGGGAATCCCCCGGCATACCCAGCCCTACGAGCAGGGCCCGCTCCACCATATCCGGCTTTTCGCGAATCTCAAACGACATCGGCAGTGGGAATTCAGTTAAACGAACGGGACGTACTCACCGGGATATCGCGCAGGTACTCAGGATTGTAGGAATTACACGCGCACTCTCCGCAAGCGGAGAGTGCAAAACTCGTTACAAGCCCGGCCATAAGGGTAAAAAGCAGCTTCATGCCACATATTGAACCTTATCTCGGCAGGAGAATCAAGCTCAAATATGGCATCAGGACGGATTCTTCGAAGAATCACTCCCCTCCTCCAGCTTCTGAATACGCAGCAACGCCGCATCAATATCCTCGCAGATATTTTCTGCATGCAGCTCACTCATAAAAGGAGAATCCCGGCGAATTACCTTCATCGGCTGGGGCTGCACACCGCAAAGCAACAGCGTAATCCCACGGTCGTGGCAATAACGTTGGAAATCCTCCAGCACATGCAGACCGGAAGCATCCAATGCCGGAACCAGGCGCAAACGCAGCAGCACGTACTTGATGTCCGCGCGAATAGTGCGGAACACACGGTCCTTAAACTGCTCCACAGCACCAAAGAAGAACGGTCCCTGCACATCGAAAATCTCCACATTAGAGGGCACTTGGCGCAGGTAACGGGAGCGGGACGGTTGTTCCACCGGGTCCTCACCCTCAATTTCCCGGCTAATGCTCTCCACATTGCTAATCTGAGCCATGCGCCCAATAAACAGCAGCGCCGCCAGCACCACGCCCACCTCCACGGCCACCACCAAATCAATCAGCACCGTCAGGATAAACGTAATGCACAGCACCACCGCATCCTGGCGGGGACCACGCAGCAAGTGTGCAAAAGTTTGCACCTCCGCCATGTTCCAACACACCACCAGCAGAATTCCGGCCAGTGCGGCCAAGGGAACCATCGCGGCATATTGCCCGGCCAAAATCAAAATCAGCAGCAAAGTAATGGCATGAATAATACCGGAAACGGGCGTCTTACCACCGGCACGAATATTGGTCGCCGTGCGGGCAATAGCTCCTGTGGCAGGAATACCGCCGAAGAGCGCAGAGGCTATGTTACCCACACCCTGCCCCACCAGCTCCGTATTCGGATGGTGGCGGGCCCCCGTCATACCATCCGCCACGCTGGCACTCAGCAGGGATTCTATGGCTGCCAGCAGCGCAATCACAAACGCAGGCTGAATCAATTTCGGCAAATTGTTCCAATCAAAGTCCGGCAATCCGGGGGCAGGCAAGCCATGCGGCAGCTCCCCAAAGCGGGAACCAATCGTCTCCACCGGCAGGGAAAACACCTGGCACACCACCGTACTGAGCAGCATGGCTATCAGCATGAAAGGCAAACGCGGGCACACACGTTTGATGATGATGATGGTAGCCACCGTCAGCACAGAAAGCATCACAGCCCATGGGTTAATCGTCCCGATATGTTGGAAATAGCAGCTCCATTTCGAAAAAAATTCGGCAGGTATATGCCCATCTATCTGTAAACCAAGCAAATCCTTAATCTGCGTGCAGAAAATCGTAACAGCAATACCACTGGTAAACCCTGTGGTTACCGGGTAGGGAATAAACTTGATTAGAGAACCCATGCGGCATACCCCAAACAGGATAAGGAATATACCGGCCAACAAAGTACACAGCACCAAGCCGCTGAAGCCAAAACTCCCGACCACCCCGGCAATCAGCACCACAAAGGCACCCGTAGGCCCGCCAATTTGGTACTTGCTCCCCCCCAGCAGAGAAATCATAAACCCGGCCACCACTGCCGTCACCAAACCCGTGGAGGGAGTGATGGAGCTACTGCCGCAAGCAATAGCAAAGGCCATGGCCAGCGGCAAAGCCACTACACCCACGGTTAACCCCGCAGATAAATCCGAGAAAAAAGTCTTCCTATTATAATTCCGGAGGCAATGAATCAGACTTGGAGCGTGCATAACGGAACAAGTCTTGTTATACTCCCCACCCATGAGTATGTAAAGAAAAAATGGCTGTTTTTCGCGCTTTTTGCCCCATTTCCCACTTTTTTGCTGTACATTTAATATAGGCTATGATATGGAGGAAACCATGCTCAGAAAACACTTACTGAACATTCTCTCCATCGCATTTTTTGCCGGCACCACCGTGTATGGCAGCGTGGAAGCCATGAAGAATACGCAGTTTCCGCAAAAAGGCAAAGAAGCCGTACTCAGCTTCGGAGGCGAAGGCGGACGCGATTTTATGCTGGATGGCAAGCCCTTCCAGATACGCTCCGGGGAGATGCACCCGCAACGCATTCCCCGCAGCCACTGGCGCCACCGCATTCGCGCAGCCAAAGCCATGGGGCTCAACACCATAGCCTTCTATACCTTCTGGAATGAGTTGGAGCCGGAGGAAGGAAAATGGGATTTTTCGGGGCGCAAGGATATCGGGGCTTTTATCGACATGTGCCAAGAGGAAGGCATGTGGGTGCTTTTCCGCCCCGGTCCCTATGTATGCGGCGAATGGGATTTAGGAGGCCTACCCACCTACCTTATTCAGAAGGACGTAAGCCCCCTGCGCTGCACCACTAACCCCGAGTTTATGGAGGCCCAAACACGCTATTTGGAAGAAATGGCCAAGATAGCCATTCCCCGCCTCAGCAAAAACGGCGGTCCCATACTCATGATTCAGTTGGAAAACGAATACGGCAGCTACAACTCGCCCCACGATGAGAAAGCCTACATCGAATGGCTGCGCGATTTTTGGAGCCAAAAAGGAGCCGGACCCTTCTACCTCTCGGAAGGCTCTTCCCCGCACCACCTGCGCTTTGTCATCCCCGGGGTAGCTGTCGGTCTGGACCCGGCTGACCATGCCGGACAAATGCAGCATGCTTTGCGTCTGGCTCCCGGTGTACCTGTATTCTCCAGCGAAACATATCCCGGCTGGCTGCGCCACTGGGGGGAGGGTAACTGGGCGCCTTCCCGCAACACGCTCAACTCCGTACGCTGGTATATGAAGGACGGCATCTCCTTTAACCTCTTTGTGCTGCACGGCGGCACCAGTTTCGGGCTCACTGCGGGGGCTAACTCCAATGGGGACGGCACCCATTTCCAACCGGATTTGACCAGCTACGATTACGGCTCCCCCATAGGAGAACACGGCAACTTAACCCGCGAATACCACGAGTACCGCGACATCATCACCAAGGCTCTGCCCGGAGTGAATATTCCCCCGCCCCCGGCCACACCGGAGTGCATCTCCATCCCGGCCTTCACACCGAAGAAAAAATGCACCATCTTCCAACTCCGCACCCGCCGGAGCCGGGAAAAAGCATACACCCAACTCCCCACGCTGGAAAGCCAAGGACAAAACCAAGGGCTGGCCATTTACACCGCCACCATCCCCGCCGGGAAAGCGCAGCCCCTGCATGCCACAGCGCACGACCACGCCCTTGTCTATTTGGACGATACCTTCCTGGGCACTCTGGACCGCATGGCCGGCACCAAGCAAATCAACATCCCGGCCAGAACCGGCAAAAAACGCCTACGCATCGTGGTGGATACATTCGGGCATGTCAACTTCTCCCGCTATACAGAGCAGGATCGCAAGGGGCTGCTGGGCGAAGTCAAACTCGGCGATACCCTCCTCACCGATTGGCGCATGCGCCTTCTCCCCCTGCAGCGGGAACCCCGCCAAGGCAAGAAAAACCAAGCTAAAGGACTGGGCGGCTTGTACCAAGCCTCCCTGCACCTCAACCTTGTAGCCGATACCTTCCTCGATATGAGCCAATGGCAAAAAGGCTATGTGTGGGTAAACGGTCACGCACTGGGCCGCTACTGGAACATTGGCCCCCAAGAGCGCCTGTACTGCCCGGGCGAATTCCTCCGCCAGGGGGACAACACCATTACCGTGCTGGACCTCTATGCAGAACAGGCAGCCCCCATTACCGGAGAGCCGGAGCGCAACCTGGAAATAAAAAAACATACAAAGAGTCTCAACAACAACTGGTAACACCTCTTCAGCGCGGCATATCACCCGCCAGTCCGAAACAATCCCGGGCAGCCCCATCAAAACTACCGGGGCTGCCCGGAGTTTTTTCCCACCTTAAGCAAACGAACAGAACATTATCCCCTTTTCCCCCCCTCTTTTGCCGTTTTTTTTCTTCTTTGAGCGGAATTTCATCCTTTTTCACTTGAAATACAGCAACAGCATGCTAACATAAAGACCTATGAACAAAACTCAACTTGTTGACTGCATTCAGGCTAAACTCGGTGAAGGTGCTACCAAGAAATGCGCCGAAGCTGCGCTGGGCGCAGTTCTGGATGCCATCAAGGACGCCGTCCGCACGGACAAAGTTCAGCTCGTAGGTTTCGGTACGTTTGAGATGAAGACCCGCGCTGCCCGCACGGGACGCAATCCGCAGACGGGTGAGGCCATGAAGATTGCTGCTTCCCAAACACTTTCCTTCAAGCCCTCCTCTGTTTTCAAAACGGTGGTTCCCACCAAAAAGACCTGCAAAAAGAAGAGCTGTGCCAAGAAGAAGTAAAACCGAATATTCCGGTTCCTTTGCCAGCCGCCATGCCTCTTCGGCACGGCGGCTTTTTCTGTTAACAGTTCAAAATATCCGCCTCCGGAACTTTAGGATTTACTTGTGATGCCAAATATGCTAAAAATACCGCGCTATGGACTTAGAGCAACGCGAAATCAGCGCAGAAACCATCTCCCCTTATTTTGAACAGTATTTCGGGCACAAGCCCGTAGTTGTTTCTGCCTCCCCGGGACGAGTCAACCTTATCGGCGAGCACACCGATTACAATAACGGCTTTGTGCTGCCCATGGCTCTTAATAACATCAATGTAGTAGCAGTGGCGCCCTCCCCCACCGGCAAACATCGTTGGATTGGCGCCATCGGCGACACGATGATTGAAATCGCCCCGGAGGATGCCACCAAACCCGGAGAACCCTTCTGGAGCAACTATGTACGCGGCGTCATCTGCATGTTAGAGCGCCGCGGCATCAAAGTGCCGGCCGTGGATATGCTTATCGATTCCAACGTACCGCGCGGTGGTGGTCTCTCCTCCAGTGCCGCTTTCGAGGTTTCCACCTGCACAGCACTCGCCGCCCTTTGCGGTGCGGATGTCTCCCCCACGGAAAGAGCTCTCATCGGCCAAGCCACTGAGCATGAATTCGTCAATGTTCCCTGCGGCATTATGGACCAATTCATCTCCGCCAATGGGCGTAAAGACCATGCCCTCATGCTGGACTGCAAGGACCTTTCCTACAAACTCATCCCCATGACGGACTCCTCCGTAAGTGTTCTCGTCATCGATTCCGCCGTGAAACACTCTCTGGCCGATGGCGGCTACGCTTCCCGCCGCAAAAACTGCGAGGACGCCTGCACCATTCTGGGCATCCCCTCCCTGCGCGAAGCCACACTGGACATGCTGGAAGAACGCAAGAACGATTTGGGAGACCTCTGCTACCGCCGCGCCCGCCACGTCGTAGGCGAAAACATCCGCGTAGCCTCCTTTGCCGAGGCTCTGCAAAAGAGCGATTGGGAAGCGGCCGGCATGGCCATGCGCGCCTCACACGCCTCCCTCAAGGATGATTTTGAAGTCTCCTGTGCCGAGGTAGATACCCTCGTCTCTCTGGCAGACACCATCCCCTCTGCGGCTTCCGTATTTGGAGCCCGCATGACAGGAGGCGGCTTCGGCGGCTGCATCGTGGCACTCGTCAAGAGCGATGCCGTGGAACAGGTAGCCGAGGAAATGATTGAAGCCTATCGCAATACACTTGGCATCGAAACCACCTACCTCATCACTCGCCCCGGGGAAGGTGCGCGCGTGCTTTACCAAGCCTAATTTCAGAAAAACAACTCCATACTCTTATGAAAAAAATCGCAACCATACTGGGCGCTCTCGCGCTCATGACAAGCAGTGCTCTGGCACAGGACTCTGCTCCCGCAGCTGCGACCACCCAAGACGTACTTCCCCTTTGGGAAATGATTGTCTTCTGCGTTGTCGTGGTAGGAGTGATCGCTCTGGGCATCTGGAAATCCGGAGATTCCGGAGAGCAGAACAGTGAGGAGAAAAAAGAAAAAGGCGCTGCCGATTATTTCCTGGCCGGGCGCGGCCTGAGCTGGTGGCTCGTAGGCTTCTCCCTGCTGGCAGCCAACATCTCCACAGAGCAATTCGTGGGCATGAGCGGTCAATCTGCCGACTGGCTGGGGCTTGCCATTGCCGGCTATGAGTGGCTTGCCGCCATCGTGCTCGTCATTGTTGCCTTCACCTTCCTGCCCATGCTGCTCAAGCGCGGCGTATTCACCATCCCTCAATTCCTGGAAGAGCGATACAATGGAGTAGCCCGCATCATCATGGCACTGGTGAACCTGCTCATTCTGGTAGGCGTACCCACCGCAGCCGTTATCTATGCCGGTGCCAGCGTTGTTTCCGTATACTTTGATTTATCCGTCCCCACAGGCTGCCTCATCATCGCCGGTGCAGCCACCGTTTATGTATACGTGGGCGGTTTGAAAGCCTGCGCATGGACAGACCTCATTTGGGGTGCCGCCCTCATCATCGGTGGCGGTGTGGTGGCCTACTTTGCCATCATGGCCCTCGGTGCCTACCCGACCCTGCCGGACAACGTGATGGCCACCGCCGTCTCCACGGCTAACACCGGTGCAGACGCCCTCGC
Organism: Akkermansia sp.; assembly: GCA_017521405.1. Taxonomy (GTDB): domain Bacteria; phylum Verrucomicrobiota; class Verrucomicrobiia; order Verrucomicrobiales; family Akkermansiaceae; genus Akkermansia. Next base: position 35,599 of record JAFXCP010000026.1, read on the forward strand.
CTCCACCGGCTCCCAATTCTGCGATGGTCTCAGCCGCATGGTTAACCTGAACGCAGGCGATGTCAGCGGAGCCACCAACGGCATCGGCGGCAAACTGCACATGATGCGTGAAGCCAGCGACCCCGTCATGCCCTGGACGGTTTACCTCCTTGGCCTCTGGATTCCCAACTTCTTCTATTGGGGGCTGAACCAGTACATCATGCAGCGCACCCTCGCCTCCAAGAGCTTGGAAGAAGGACAGCTCGGTATCGTGTTTGCAGCCTTCCTCAAACTGCTTGTTCCCTTTGTAGTCATCATCCCCGGCATCTTGGCATACAACCTCTTCCGCGATGACCTCGCAAAGAAGGCCGACGACAACAGTGCCGCCATCGTGCAGGCCGCAGAAGCCACCGGCAAGAAAGTCATTTACGACATCGCCGCCAGCCGCCTCGTGCGCGAGGACGCCACAGCCTCCTCCGTGGACTACCTGCGTAAGAACCTCGGCACCGTAGGCGCCGTGGAGCAAATGGCAGCCCTGGAAGCCAAAGCCGCAGAACTGAGTGCCCTGCCCGCATCCGATATAGCCGGCCGCAATGCCAAAGCTGCGGAACTGCTCGCCATCGAAAAAGCAGCCACCTCCGCAGCCCGTGCTAACACCACGGAATACACCGTCACCACCACCATGGCGGCTTACCAGTACGACTACGCCTTTGCCACCCTTCTTCGCAAACTGCTGCCGGGCACCGGCTGGGCATGGTTCGTACTTGCCGCACTCTTCGGTGCCGTAGTAAGCTCCCTTGCCTCCATGTTGAACTCTGCCTCCACGCTCTTCACCATGGATCTGTACAACAAGGCTAAGGAAGTAACTACCGGTAAACCTGCCTCCGACAAACAACTCGTAGCCGTGGGTAAAGTGGCCGTGTTGGTATGCGCCGTCATCGCCACCGTCGTTGCCCCCTTCCTGGATAACCCCGCCTTCGGTGGTATCTTCACCTTCATTCAGGAATTCCAGGGCTTCCTCAGCCCGGGCGTACTGGCCGTATTCCTCTTTGGCTTCTTCGTACCCAAGTGCCCCCGCGTCTTCGGCTGGTTAGGCATCGTTATCGGAGCCGTGGCCTATGCCTCCTTCAAGTGGGTAAGCCTTCTGGGCTGCACGGATTCCTCCTTCCTCAACCGCATGGGCTACTCCCTCATCGTGGTATGCGTGGTGGGTCTCATCCTCACCATCATCAACCACCTCAAGGGTGGCGAAGCCGTGGTACTGGAGGACAAGGGCATCATCGAAATGAAGACATCCGGCCGTGCCAAGGGCTTTGGTATTGCCGTTGTCATCGCCACCGTGGCCCTTTACATCCTCTTCTGGTAAACCCACCGGAACAAAAACATCCCTTTCGGGGCAGTTGCCATTCCCGGCAACTGCCCCTTTTTCATCTACTCAACGCCAAAACGCCTCCGCGCTCCGCAACCGCCCGCTCAAAACACACCGTCCGCTCCTGCAGCTCCAGCGCCGCCGCCTCTTTCTTGCTCACTTTCATCTTCTTCATATCTTCCGGTCTACCCTGCTGTTTCTAAAACCGCAAGAATACTTTCTTAACACTAAGGTATACCTCAGCTTGCATTTTCTTTTTCAAAGCACATGTGATTTTTTTGCCCATGGGTGAAAAATATAACTCTCTTACATCTCAGTATTGCTTTTTCCCATCTTTCGTGCTTGACGGCTGTTTTAGAAACCGCTAGTCTATGGGCAGCATGAAACTACACCTTCCTACGCATTTATTCCGTGCTGTCATCGCTTTGATAGTGACTCTGTCCTCTACGCTGCATGCAGAGTATACCATCCCCACCGAGATTGTCATTCCGGAATATTATTCAGTAAGACAACTTGTTTTTACCCTCGATGACATTATCACTCACACCTCATCCTCATCCAATGTAGCATTGCGGCTGATTAATGATTTGGAAATTAGCGGCTTGAATGATGCTCTGATGAAATCCGATTCTGGGTCTCGCCATTTTTCCAGTTTTTCATCGGATTATCTCTGTTCTTTGAGATTTAAGGATAACACCTTCAGCCTTTTTTGTGTAAACGTTGGTGAAAATATTGAGTTCTCCGCTCTTTGTGATTTGAGCTTCATCGGGAACTTGTCGACTCGCTTTGATAACGGCGGCGCGATTTATGGGGGCTCCGACAGCACCATTGCACTGAGTAATAACGGCACGGTGAGCTTCAGCGGGAATGAGGCTGGTAACGGCGGCGCGATTTATGGGGATAGCGACAGTACTACCACGCTGAACGACAACGGCACGGTGATTTTCAGTGGAAACACTGCTTCCGATGGCAACGGCGGCGCAATTGGTGGTGGCTCCATTATACTGAGTAACAACGGTACGGTGACCTTCAACGAGAACAAGGCTTCCGAGGACGACAGCGTCAGGAGATACAGCTACGGCGGCGCAATTTCCGGCAGCACCGTCACGCTGCTTGATAATGACACGGTAACTTTCAGCAAGAATTCGATTTACGGCTACGGTGGTGCAATTTATGGGAGCTCCATTACGCTGAGCAACAATGGCGAAGTTTCCTTCAAAGGGAACTCGGCTTCAGGATCTTACAGTTACTACTCTAGTCAGGGCGGCGCGATTTATGGGGATAGAGACAGTACCATTGTGCTGAACAACAACGACACAGTGATTTTCAGTGAGAATACGGTTTCCGTTGGTGCCGGCGGTGCAATTTCCGGCGGCACCGTAACGCTGAGTAAGAATGGCATGGTAATCTTTAGCAAAAATGAGGCCTTTCATAAAGTCGGTACCACCTACGGCGGCGCGATTATCGGCGATGCCATTACGCTAAATGAGAATGGTACGGTGACTTTCAGCGAGAACTCGACTTTTGGCTACGGTGGCGCGATTTATGGGGGTGGTAACGGCACTATCTCGCTTAACAATAACGGCGAGGTGACATTCAACGGGAACGCCGTTTCCGGCTCATCCGCTTACAGCAACAGCGGCAGTGGCGGTGCGATTTATGGGGGGAGCATCACGCTGAACGTCAACGACACGGTGAGCTTCAGCGGGAACTCGGCGTACTACATCGGTGGCGCGATTCGTGGCAGCACCATCACGCTGAGCGACAACGGCACGGTGAGCTTCAGCGGGAACTCGGCTCGCTACGGTGGTGCGATTTATGGGGGGAGCAACGCCACTATCTCGCTGAATAACAACGGCGAGGTGACCTTTGGCGAGAACACGGCTACCTCCGGCGGGAAAGGGGCTGCCGACGGCGGCGCGATTTCTGGAGGCAGCTACAGCACCATCACGCTGAGCGATAACGGCATGGTGAGCTTCATCGGGAACTCGGCTACCTCCGGCGGGAATGGGGCTTCCTACGGCGGCGCGATTTATGGAGGCAGCTACAGCACCATCACGCTGCGCAACAACAATACGGTGAACTTCAGCGGGAACACGGCTGAGGACTCTGACGACGCCTACGGCGGCGCGATTAAAGGTAGCGCCATCACGCTGAGCGACAACGGCACGGTGAGCTTCAGCGGGAATGAGGCTTCCGGCACTTTCTACGCCTACGGCGGCGCGATTGAAGGTAGCACCATCACGCTGAGCAACAACGGCACGGTGACCTTCAGTGGGAACTCGGCTTCCTGCTCTTACGGCGGTTACGGTGGCGCGATTCGTGGCAGCACCATCACGCTGAGCAACAACGACACGGTGAGCTTCAGCGGGAATGAGGCTGCCTACGGCGGCGCGATTTCTGGAGGCAACTACAGCACCATCACGCTGAGCGACAACGGCACGGTGAGCTTCACCGGGAACACGGCTACCTCCGGCGGGAAAGGGGCTTCCTACGGCGGCGCGATTGAAGGTAGAACCATCACGCTGAACAACAACAATACGGTGACCTTCAGCGGGAACACAGCTTCCAGAGACAATGGCGGTGCGATTTATGGGTACGATGGAAGCAGCATCACGCTGAGAAACAACAGCGAGGTAACCTTCAGCGAGAACTCGGCTTCCAATGCTTCCAATGCCAGTGGCGGCGCGATTTGTGGGAGTACCATCACGCTGAGCGATAACGGCATGGTGAGCTTCATCGGGAACACGGCTTCCAGAGGCGGCGGCGCGATTTCCGGGAACACCACGCTGAGCAATAACAATACGGTGAGCTTCATCGGGAACACGGCTTCCGCAAAATCATATATCGGCTCCGGTGGTGCGATTTCCGGGAAAACCACGCTGAGCGACAACGATACGGTGAGCTTCACCGGGAACACGGCTGATGACGCTGGCGGCGCGATTTATGGAGCCACGACGCTGAGCAAGAACAATACGGTAACCTTCACCGGGAATGGGGCTTCCGACGGCGGCGCAATTTTCGGAAGCACGACGCTGAGCATCAATGGCACGGTGACTTTCAGCGGGAACACGGCTTCCGGCGACGGCGGCGCGTTTTTCGGAACCCGCATCACGCTGAGCGACAACGGCATGGTGACCTTCAGCGGGAACTCGGCTGGCTCCTACGGCGGCGCGATTTATGGGAATGGCACCACCACGCTGAGCAACAACGACACGGTGAGCTTCAGCGAGAACACGGCCGGATACGACGGCGGCGCAATTTATGGAGACACGACGCTGAGTAACAATGGCACGGTGACTTTCAGCGGGAACACGGCTGGATACGACGGCGGCGCGTTTTTCGGATCCAGCATCACGCTGAGCGACAACGACACGGTGACTTTCAGCGGGAACACGGCTTCCTCCGGCGGCGCGATTTATTCTTCCGGCAATCTGCACATCCGCAACAACGATTCCGTGGAATTTGCGGGGAACGTGGAGAAATCCGATTCCTCTTATCGTCTGCGGAGTATTTATGTATCCGGAGGCAGTGGAAATACCGTCTCTCTCTCGGCTGCAGCGGGGAAGAGCATTATTTTCCGGGATTCCATGTATATCGGCAGCGGTACCACGGTGGACTTTAATGCCGATTACACGGATGCAGAGGGGAATATCCATGCACAGAAGGGCGATATTCTCTTTACCGGTGCGACCACGGATGCGGACTTGCTGGAGGCCAAGGGCAGTGCCGGCACGGCGGCGGAGCTTCTCAACTCCCGCACCACGGAGGTGCTTGCGATGACGAATCTGTATGGCGGGCGCCTGCGTGTGGAGGATGGAGCGGTGTATCAAGGTCAAGGCATCACGGTACACGAAGGTTCTGAAGCTATGGTGCGAGTAAAGGATGCCACGCTGAATCATGCCGGCTATGAAATCCTCTTCAACCACGGCACGAAGCTGGAAGTGGAGGGAAACAGCAGCATTAGCGGTAGCATTGTGCTGAGGGGATATACATTGAGTGGTGGAATAACCATCAACCCCGGACTAGGTGGAATAATCATCGACCCCGGGCATGAGGGTGAACTGTGGGATGATCCGTCCCTTCCCGGGGCATCGCTGGCACCGAAAGCACGCGGAGACCTTGCCGAAAGCAGCATTACGCTGACTCCCGCAGCGGAAATGAGTGTGAAGGGGAGCGTAACGCTGGATGGCGGGCTGAGCATTAGCTCCGGAAGCACGCCTGCCACGCTGCGAGGCGTAACGCTGGCTGATGGTAGTATTACGGGCAC
>JAFXCP010000027.1 GCA_017521405.1 Akkermansia sp.
AAATCCGAAAGCGTACGCGCCCGCCTATCCTTGCGCGCCTCCAGCGCCTCCTCCACCGCCCGCTCAAAGCTCACCGTCCGCTCCTGCTGCTCCAGCGCCGCCGCCCCCGCCGCCACACACCTCCGCGCCCGCCCCGGCTTCCCCCTCCCCGCCTCCAGTGCCATTTTCGCCAGCAGCGCCGCCTCCAGCACATCCACCCCCGTACTCCGCAGCAGCTCCAGCGCCGCCGCCTCTTTCTTGTTCACCTTCATCTTCTTCATACGCTCCAGTCTACCCTGCGGTTTCTAAAACCGTAGTCAAGCACGAAAGATGGGAAAAATCAACATTGAGATGTAAGAGAGTTATATTTTTCATCTATGGGCAATATATGTCACATGGGCTTTGAAAAAGAAAATGCAAGCTGAGGTGTACCTGAGTGTTAGAAAAGAATTCTTGCGGTTTTAGAAACCGCTATCATCGGGCTGCTGTGCAGGGTTATGAATTCTTAGAGTGATATAGCTCATCGATTATAGGAATATATATGTAAATAATTACGAAATACTCTTATGCTGTTTACTTCTTTTGAATTCTTAGTATTTTATCTCGTATTGTATGCATTGGTCTACCTGATGAACAGGTATGATAAGGTTTTCATTCGAAATTTCCTTTTATTGGTAGGGTCGTATTTTTTTTATGGTAATTTACACGAGTGGTATCCTTTATTGTTGTTATATGTAACTGTTGTGGGGTATGTAGCCGGGAAGGTTCTGGAAAGGTTTTCTTCGCATCGCAAGGCGGTGGCTGGTGTAAGTATAGGGGTTTCTCTTTGCCCATTGTTTTTTTTCAAATACGCACCGCTTTTAAATGAAAGCATATGGTTGCCTGTGGGGCTTTCATTCTTTACGCTCCAATCTCTTACTTATATATGGGATTGCTATCGTCGGAAGATAGAGAAATCGTTTGGCTTGCTGGATGTGGCGTTGTTTGTGGCTTTTTTCCCCACGTTGCTCTCAGGTCCTATCGAGCGTGCGCGGAATTTAATTCCCCAGTTGCAACGTGGGTTCACCTACAAATGGTGTAATATTGTATCTGGTGTGCAGATATTTATATGGGGTGCTTTCAAGAAATTGGTGATTGCGGATAATTTGGGGCAAATTGTAGATGTAACATATACGGATTTAGAGACGGCTGGTGGATTAAATTTGGCGTTGGCCGCACTGCTCTATGCAATTCAAATATACGCCGATTTTAGCGGATATGCTAGTATGGCAGTGGGGATAGGACGTAGTTTTGGTATTCAATTGACTGATAATTTTAATTTCCCCTATTTTGCGGGGACGATTAAGGAATTTTGGAAACGTTGGCATATTTCTCTTACCAGCTGGTTTACAGAATATGTGTACATTTCTATGGGGGGGAATCGTTGTAGTAAATGGCGCTGGATGATAAATATCTATACTGTGTTTTTGTTGAGTGGTATATGGCATGGTGCTACATGGGCCTTTGTGATATGGGGTGCCATGCATGGCATGATGTATTTGCTGGAGCGAGCAGTAAGTGATAAGCTGACACATACGATTTTGTATCGTGTGGTGATGCTGATGGGGGTGGTTACAGCTTGGATTTTTTTCCGAATTCCTCATTCGGGAGATGCATGGTATGTGGTGAAATGTATTTTTGCAGGGCCATGGTTGCCTTTTACGGCTATGGGGCAATTGCCATTTAGTTTTGTGGGGACAATATGTTTAGCAATTTTATTCCTTATATTGGAGCTAATGTTGTATCACAAGTGCTATCCCAAGGGAATAGTGTGGCATTGGTTTGGTTTTGCTCTACTTATTTGTCTAATTGCAATATTTGCGATTCCAGACAATAAATTTGTGTATTTTAATTTTTAATCTGAATATAATTCATGAAGAGATATATAGGTTGTATACTAGGCTTCCTTTTGATTTTATTCTGTACGGACTATTTGATTGACCGGGTTCTCTATTATGGGCTGGAGCGCTATTATGGAATGAGGAAGGATGCAGAGTTACTGATTGTTAGTAACTCGTATCTTGAGAGTGGGCTGGATTCCGATGCACTTGAGGAGGCCACGAATCTTTCTACTGCAAAGTATACGGTGTCTGGCACAAGTTTTCCGACTCGCTGTGCCATGCTTGCTCATTTTATGAGCCACCAGAGTAATGCCGGGGTGAAGTATGTGCTATTCTGCTCTGACATTTTTATGCTGACTCAAAAGGAGATTAGTATGAATGAGCACGTACATTTTTATCCATTTTTGGATGCACCCGTGATGAGAGAGTATCTTTCACAGTTCGATACACCATTGAACATGGTGAAACATACTTTGCTTCGTTCGACTCGTTATACGATACTTTCTTTATATTATTCCCTCCGTGGGTATTTGAATGATACCAACTCATATATTGATGATGTTGCAAGTATCGAGTTGTGGAACGCAAAGCCAAATTATTCTACAACTCTCAACGAGAATAATATGAAGCATTTGAAGGAAATGGCTTTACAATATGCACAGGCGGGCGTGAAATTCATCCTAGTGACCCCACCCACCAATCCACAATATCTTCGTCATTATTCAACTACCTGCGATAGTATATACAAATTCTATAGAGAGTTGGCAGGTTTGCATCCTAATATCGTTTATCTAGATTACACAGAACTTGCTCGCCGAGAGTTGTTTTTCGATCGTGCTCATCTAAATAACTCAGGGCGTACGATGTTAACGACGCGCTTAGCTGAGGATTTGAATTATTTGCTAATCAAATAGCATCTGTGGTGTTTTATTCTTTCTTTATCATCCCCAAAAAGAGGAGAACTACGAGACCGGGGTGAGGAGGAGGACGCAGGATTGGTGGGGGCGGTTCCAGCGGAGGGGGAGGCCGTTGTGCATGAGGGTGTCTCCGCCGAGGGTGTGGTGGTGCAGGGGGCAGTGGTGGCCTGTGGTGTCCGGGAGGAGTTCTTCGATGTGGTAGCGGCGTGTGGTTTGCAGGCCGCGCAGGGGGATGCGGGTGTGCTGGTCCGTGTAGGGGCGTTGGGTGGTGTAGGCGAGGAGGAGTGCTTGCTCTCCATCGGTGTAGAGGAGGGCGGCATCCGGGCCGTCGTAGGGGGAGATGAGGCGGTAGAGGTCTCCGAGTTGGGTGAGGGGGCGGAGGCGGTGTGCGAGGGCGATGCGGGTGCGGTATTCTTCCTGTTCCTGCGGGGAGAGGGTGCGGGGGTCGAGTTCCAGGCCGAGGCGACCTGCGAGGGCAACGTCGAAGCGGAATTTAGTGGTGGTGTGGCGGCCGGTGTAGAGGTTGGGGCTGGCGGTGACGTGGCAGCCGATGGCGTTTGCGGGGAGGAAGTGGGAGGCGGCCCATTGCATGCGGAGGCGGTCGTGGGGGTCTGTGTTATCGCTGAGCCAGAATTCTTCGTGGAGGGAGGCGGCGGCGGCATCGATGCGGCCGCCGCCGGCGGAGCAGCCTTGGAAGGTGATGTGGGGGTGCTGCCGGCGGAGTTGGCGGAGTTGGTGGTAGTAGGCTTGGATGTAGTCGAAGTAGAGGTTGCCTTGGTGTTCTGCGGGGCGAGCGGCGGAGGCGGGGTCTGTTATTTTGCGGTTGCAGTCCCATTTGATGTAGGAGATGCCGGGGTTTTGCCGCAGGAGGTGGTGAATGGGTGCGGCAATGGGGGTGGAGGTGGCATCCAATACGAGTTGGTGGCGTTCTTGGCGGGGGTGTATGCCGGGGAGGCGGAGGGCGGCTTGCGGGTGCTGGGTGTAGAGCTTGCTGGCGGGGGAGACCATTTCCGGTTCTACCCAGAGGCCGAAGTTGATGCCGCAGTGGCGGGCGTGTTCGATGAGGGGGGTGAGGCCGTGGGGGAGTTTATGGGGTGCGGGGGTCCAATCGCCCAGGGAGGTGGTATCGTCGTCTCTGTGGGCAAACCAGCCGTCGTCCAGTACGAAGAGTTCTGCGCCGAGTTGGGCGGTGGCGGAGATGATGTGTTTGAGGGAGGCTTCGTCCATTTGGAAGTGGACGCCTTCCCAGCTGTTGAGGAGGGTGCGGCGAGTTTCTTCACCGCGCGGGATGATGCAGCGGCGGAGGTGCCTGTGGAGGCAGCGGCTGGCATGGCCGCGGCCCTGCGTACTGAGGGTGAGGATGGCTGCGGGGAGTTCGAGGCTGCTGCCGGGTGGGAGGAGGTAGGGGCTGTGGGGGAAGTGGTGCCCCATGTGGAGTTGCAGGTGGCCGTATATGCTGCGTTTGAATTGGAGGTGGTAGTTACCGCTCCAGGCCAGGAGGCCGAGCAGGCAGGTGCCGCTTTCTTCCTGTACGGGTTCCCGGCCCAGTTCCAGAAGGAAGCCCGGGAGGCCTTCCTGCGCGGTTTTAATGCCTGTGGTGGAGGAGAGGGAGATGGTGCTGCCGGGGGCTATGGGCTGGCGGTGCAGGTAGTGTTCTCCGGCCCAGGAGCCGCGGAAGGTGAGGAGGTGGTAGTTCTGCGCGTGGAGGGAGAGGGCGGCACTGGCGGCTTGCAGCAGGGTGATGGGGTGTTCCAGAGCGTTGTGCAGGGTGGTTTGGAGGGTGTAGGTGTCCTCCTCCGGGGCGGCGGTAAGGTGGCAGTGGGCGCGGAGTCCGGGCCAGCGGGGGTCCTCCAGTATGGCGAGGATGCTGTGCTCGGATTCGCGGCGGAGGGGGTGGAGGAGGTGCGGGTTCCAGGCGGTGGTGCCATCCGGCAGGCGCAGGTGCAGGGCGTATTCTCCGCTGCGGTTTTCCGGGGTGCCCAGGGCATCGAAGTCTGTGGGGAGGAGGGGGTATTCGCAGGGGGGCTCGGTGTAGGCATCATCCGGGTGGAGGAGGCGTGCGCCAAGGTAGGAGAGGAGGAGTTTTCCTTGTTCGGAGCAGCGGAGGCTCAGCTGTGTGTGCCGGGTGAGGAGGTGGGGCATGGCGTGTTCCTAGAGGGGGTGTTCCGCGATGTGGACTTGCGTGCCGATGCGGACGAGGGGGAAGAGGGTGCAGACATCCTGCGGGGAGAGGCGGATGCAGCCGTGGGATACGGGGGTGCCGAGGCGGGCGGTATCTGCTGTGCCGTGGATGTAGATGTAGCGCGCGCGGGTGTTGGCGTTGTGCGGTTCCAAGCCGTGCAGGCAGAGGATGCGGGCGAGGATGGCATCCTCCCCCCGGGCGGCGGCGGGGTACAGGCCCACGGGGAGGCGGCCGCGAAAGACGGTGTGCGCGGGGGCGTTTTCGCCGTGTTTGCTGCAAATGGAGAAGTGGCCTAGGGGGGTGCGGCCGCTGCCTTCTTCGCTGCCGGTGCCGGCGGCGCCTGTGGAGCAGGGGAAGCGGTGCAGAAGTTTGCCGCCGGGCTGCCGGCGTACTTCCAGCTGCTGGGTGGCAATGCAGATGCGAAGGATGATGCCTTGCATGCGGGGGTTATGCCGTGGTGGTGATGACTTGGGCAATGCTTTGTGCCGCATCCGGGCGGGAGAGGGTGCGCATGGCTTCCTCCATGCTGCGGCGGGCGGCGGGGTCCAGTACGGTGTGGTGGACAAAGTGGTGTACTTTTTCCGTGGTGAGGTCCGCTTGCCGGTGCATGATGGCGGCTCCGCAGGTGGTGAAGGCGCGGGCGTTGTGGCTCTGGTGGTCGTCCGCCGCAAAGGGGTAGGGGATGAGGAGGGTGGCTTTGCCGATGAGGGAAAGCTCTGTGAGGGTGGAGGCGCCGGCGCGGGCGATGACGCCATCCGCAGCGGCATAGGCGGCTGCCATATCGGCGCAAAAGCCCAGTACGGTGATGTTTTCTGCGCCGGCGGCGAGTTCCTGCACGCGGGGGAAGTCCTGCTGACCGGCGATGACGAGGTAATGGACGGCGGGGTCCGCCTTGGCGGCATCGATAAGGAGGCTGTTGAGGTTGCGTGCGCCTTGGGAGCCGCCGGTGACGAGGATGAGGGGTTTATCCTGCGGGAGGTTGAGGCGTGCGCGGGCTTCCTGCGGGGAGGGGAGGTGGCGGAGTTCTTCGCGCACGGGGGTGCCGGTAAGTTCGCATCGTATGCCGGGGAAGTAGGGGATGGCTTCCTTAAGGCCAACCAGCACGCGGGTACACCAGCGGGCGGTGGTGCGGTTTGCTTTGCCGGGCAGGGCGTTGGAATCATGCACATAGGTGCAGAGGCCCATATCGTACCCGGCTTTAACGGGGGGCAGGCTGGTAAAGCCACCCATGCCCAGTACCACATCTGCCCGCTCTTGGCGGATGATGGCGCGGCAGCGGCGGTATGTGCAGAAGAGTTGCCAGAGGAAGCGCGGCATGCGCAGGGAGAAGGTGGGCGGCTTGGCAATGGCGGGTACGGTGTGGAACTTGAGGTCGCCGTATTTGCGGGAGGCTTCGGCATCTACCTCTTTGCGGGAGATGAGCAGCACGGGGTGGTGCCCCATGCTGCGGAGCTGCTGTGCCACGGCAATGCCGGGGAAGAGGTGGCCGCCTGTGCCGCCGCAGGCGATGATGATGTTCATGGGTTGAGAGGAGGGGGCAGAGTTCATGGTTGGATGGAGTCCTGCAATCTGCGGGTGGGCCAGTAATTCGGGCGGATGATGGGGGCATGCCTTTGGATGCTGGTTAGCACGCCAATGGAGGCAATGGTGAAGATGAGGTTTGTGCCGCCGTAGCTGATGAAGGGTAGCGGCAAGCCTGTGTTGGGCAGTAGGCTGGTCACAACCATCATGTTGAGCGCGGCCGGCCAGAAGATGATGCAGGTGGCACCGGTGGCCAGCAGGCGGCCGAAGGTGTCCTGCGTTTGCAGGGCAAGGCTAATGCCGGCGATGGTGAGGATGGTGAAGAGAATCAGCACGGCCACAGCACCGAGGAAGCCCCATTCCTCACCGATTTCCGCATAGATGAAATCGGTGTGGGCATAGGGGAGGCTGCCGTATTTTTCGATGCCGTTGCCCAGGCCCACGCCTGCAAGGCCACCGCGAGCAAAGGCGAGCATGGCAATCCACTGCTGGCGCCCGGCGCCTTGGGCATAGGCTTGGGGGTCGTGCCAGGCTTCGATGCGGAGCATGCGGTTGGGGCTGCTGGTGGTAAGCACGTATAGAGCAAGAAAGCCCAGGATGATGGCCAATAGCAGCAGCCAACTGCGCGTGCCAGCCACGAACATGACGCTGAAGCCGGATACGGCTAGGGCGGCGGCGGTGCCCATGTCTTTCTCGAAGAGGATGAGCAGCAGCGGAATGCCGAAGAGGATGCCCCCGGGGATGGCAAAGCCGCGCCAGAAGGTGCCGGCCATCTCGCGGTGGGTGGTGTACCAGTGTGCCAGCGTAATCATGAGGCAGATTTTAGCCAGCTCGCTGGGCTGGAAGGGAATCCCGAGGTTAATCCAGCGGGATTCGCCGTTAATGTTCATGCCGATGAAGGGGGCATAGCACAAGGCCAGCAGGATAACGCAGCCTATCCAGATGGGTTTAATCCAGTGCCGGAGGATGCGGTAATCCGTGCGGCTGATGAAGAGGGCACCCGCCAGCCCGATGCAGGCACACTGGCACTGGCGCACCAGAAAGTGCGTGGGGGCGGCGTTTTTGGGCGGGGTGGCGGCCAGGCCCGTGCTGGCTACCATGATGATGCCCAGCACCAGCAGGCAGATAAAGCATACCCAGATGCAGATGATGCTGAGGCGGGGAGTCATGGCAGAGCGCGGGAGTGGGGTTATTTGATGATTTTGATTTCCTGGCCGATTTTGAGTTGGTCGGCCTGTTTTTTGCTCATGTTATTATCCTTCATCACTTTTTTGAGGGATACTTTGTACTTGGCGGCGATTCTGCCAAGGCTTTCGCGGGGAGCCACTTTGTGGATGATGATGGTGGGGGTGTCTTGGGGCTGCGCGGCGGGTTGTTCCTTGGCTGCCTGAGCTTCCTTTACAGCGGGGGAATTAGCCGGTACGGGGATGGCGAGATAGCTGCCGCTGGAGGGGTTGGGGCGTGCGGCGGAATCCGGGTTTGCCGCTTTAAGCGCATCCACGGAGATGCCGTACTGGGCAGCAATGCGGCCCCATGTATCGCCGGATTTGGTGTGGTATGGCAGGGTAACGGTGCCTTGAGCCGGCTCCGCAGCCGGGGCAGGCTGGGCTACAGCCGGTGCCGGGGCGGGTGCCGGGGCAGGTTCTGCCGCCGGGGCGGGGGCAATTTCCGCATGGGTAATGCGGAGGGGCTCGGGGTTAGCCGGGCTGTTGCCCAGGGAGGGGGCTGTTTGGCTAATGTGGTTTTCCTTGGGTTCTGCCGGGGCGGGCTGGGGGGCAGGCTGCACGCTTTGAGCCAGATTCAGCGGGGCGACGGGTTGGGGTGTTGCCTGCACGGCGGGGGCAGCGGGGGCAGCCGGGGGCGGGGTAATGGTGGGAGCCATGGCGGTGCCGCCGTGGTTGCGCACGATGTTGCCGCGGAGCATGACGCCGCCGATGACGAGGAGGTGGATGATGACCAGCCCGAGAATGATGCGAAGGACGGCGGCGGGGTTGGTGCGGTCTTCCACAAGTCCTGCGTTGCTGTGCAGGCGTTTCTGCTTCATGGTATCATTCACGAAGGTGCGTAGGAAGTGGCGTTTGGGGCGTGCGCGGTCGAGGGAGGAATCGCGGAAGGAGGCTCGGATATCTTTTTTCATAAAATGTTCGTTCTGCTAAAGGAAGGTGGGATTATAGGTTGAGTGTGCGGCGCACGGCATCGCGGAAGCATTGGCCGCGCTGCACATAGCCGGTAAATTGGTCAAAAGAGGAGGTGCCGGGGGAGAAGAGGACCACATCCCCTTGCTGCGCTTGCGCGGCAGCAGCGGTTACGGCTTCTTCCACCGTTTCTACGCGCAGCACCGGGCATACCGGGGTAAAGGTTTGCTCCAGCTGGGCGGCTATTTGGCCAAAGACGATGCAGAGGCGTGCTTTATCCCGGAGGAGGGGGGTAATGGGGCTGTAATCCAGGCCTTTATCCTTGCCGCCGGCCAGCAGGATGATGGGGCGTGTTTGGGAGCGCACGGCGGCTTCCGTGGAGTGCAGGTTCGTACTCTTGGAATCGTTGAGCCAGAGGATGCCGTCTTTTTCCGCTACGGTTTCACAGCGGTGGCCGGGGGGGGAGAAGGAGCGAATGCCCGCTGCAATGGAGGCATCCTCCAGCCCGGCAGCGCGGCAGGCCAGCAGGGCAGCCATGCAGTTTTCCGCGTTGTGGGCTTGTTCCATGGTGGTGCCGCGCAGGGAGAGCAGGGGGATGCCCTGTTCGGTAATGTTTTGGCCATCGAAGGCGAGCTGCCCTGTGGCTACGACGGAGGAGAAGCCGAGGCGGCGGGGGCGCAGGTCGGGGAGTATCTCGCCTTCGCGCACGATGGCTGTTTGGGAGGCATCCATGTTTTCAAAGATGCGGCGCTTGGCGTTGTAATAATCCTCCACGCGTGTATAGCGGTCCATGTGGTCCGGGGCAAAGTTGAGCCAGATGGCTATTTCCGGGCGGAAGTGGACGATGGTTTCCATTTGGAAGGAGGAGACTTCCAGCACGGCGAATTCCGGCTGCGGTTCCATAAGTACAACCTCGGAGAGCGGCAGGCCGTAGTTGCCGCAGGCCACGGCGCTGTGCCCGGCATGTGTGAGGATGTGTTCCAGCAGGGCAGTGGTGGTGGTTTTGCCGTTCGTGCCGGTAATGGCGATAATGCGCCCGGTGTAGAAGTGCCATGCCAGCTCGGTTTCTGCAATGATGGGGGCATTCTTCGGGGCGGCAAAGGAGAGGGTCCAGGGGATGTCCGCTTCGATGCCGGGGGAGAGGATGATGAGGTCCGCCGCATAGGCGCGGGCATGCTCCTCTGTGGCACCGGGGCAGAACTCCACCCCGGGCAGGGGGCGGCAGGTGGCCGCAGGGTTTGCATCGAAGATGCAGATGCGGGCAGCACCCCGGGCGGCAGCCAGTTTTGCGGCGCTTACACCGCTGCTGCCGCAGCCCAGAACGGCTATTTTTTTACCTTCGGGAAGGAGTTTGCTCTTCATGGTGGGGGAAAGGGATGGGGGAATGGTTGAGGGTGAGAACATCAGGCGGTAAAGGCGCAGAGGATGCCGGTGGCCGCCAGCAGTAGGGCGATAATCCAGAAGCGCAGGCAAACTTGGGTTTCGCTCCAGCCGCATTTTTCAAAGTGGTGGTGAATGGGAGCCATGCGGAACAGGCGGCGCCCTTCTCCATACAGTTTGCGGCTCAGCTTAAACCAGCCCACTTGCAGCATGACGGAGGTGGCCTCCGCCACAAAAACACCGCCCACCAGCACCAGCAGCAGCTCTTGGTGGCAGCATACTGCTACGGTGCCTAAGGCTCCGCCAAGAGAAAGGGAGCCGGTATCCCCCATGAATACTTTGGCCGGATGGGCATTGAACCACAGGAAACCTAAGCAGGCGGATACGATGGCCAGCAGGAAGGGGGAAAGCAGCAGTACTTCGCTCCCCAGCAGGAGGATGAAGGTGAGGGCGGCAATGGCCATGCAGCCACTGGCCAAACCATCCAAACCATCCGTCAGGTTCACGGCGTTGGAAGCACCGATGATGACGAGCATGGCAAAGGGGATGAAGAAGGGACCGATATCCCACATGCCGCAGAAGGGAACGTACACGAGGGAGGCATTCGGCAGCAGGAAGTACAGGTATGCTCCGCAGCCCAGAGAGGCTACGGCTTGCAGGGCAATTTTGAACCAGCCGCTCACGCCGTCCGTATTTTGGCGGGTAATCTTGGCGTAATCATCCATGAATCCCAGAGCGGCTGTGACGGTGGTGACCACGAGGCAGCATTGAATGCGCGGGTCCGCCAAGTCCGCCACCAGCAGGGTGGTGAGCAGCACAAGGCCGATAATCATGATGCCGCCCATGGTGGGGGTGCCCACCTTGGCGGAATGCTCCGGCGCATTGGCACACTGGGTGGCCACGCGGATGGGCTGCCCGGCTTTCATGGCCCGCAGAATAGCAATGAGGCGCGGCCCGATGAGCATGGAGCCCACAAAGGGAATAAGCAGGGATAACAGGATGACCCAAAGCGGATCCGGTGTGGTGAGAAGTTGAATCATGGCTTGGTGGTGGTGGGAGGGTTTAAAGGGTGGGGAAAAGGGTGTGAATGACGCGCTCCATGCCTGCGGAGCGGGAGCCTTTGAAGAGGAGTACATCGCCTTCCTGCATTATGCTCCGCAGCAGGCGGGCGGCTTCCTCCGGGGTGGGGGTGCTGTATGTGTGCGGCACTCCGGCGGCAGCGGCTTGCCGCAGGGCTTCTGTTTCCGCACAGGGGCTACCCACAACCAGCACGGCAGCATAGCCCAGTTCTGCGGCGCAGGAGCCCATTTCCGCATGGGCTTGGATGCCGCCGGGACCAAGTTCGCCCATGCGCCCCAGCACGGCAATGCTGCGGCCCTTGCCGCGCAGGGTGGCTACGGTTTGCAGGGCTGCTTTCATGCTTTCGGGGTTAGCATTGTAGGTATCGTCCACCACGGTGTAGGCTTCCGCTTGGCGGCAGGCAAGGCGACCATGGGTGAGGGATGCTGCGGAGAGTCCTGCGGCGATTTCCTCCAGTGTGCAGCCCAGTTTCCAGCCTGCGGCGGCAGCCAGGAGGCTGTTGCTCACCATGTGGGCACCGGGAATGGGCAGGTGGATGTCCACCTCTCCCAGCCCTGCAATGGAGAGGGTATACTCTGTACCCAGGAGGGAGGGACGGGGGCGGAGGGCTTGTACGGCACAGCCCTCTGCGCCTACGGGCAATGGGGTGGCGGCGGTGCTGGCGGCAATGGTGGCGGCAAAATCATCCTGCGCCGGGTAAATCATGAATCCCTCCGGCGGCAGGGCGCGAGCCACGGTGCATTTTTCCCGGGCAATGGCCTCCCGGCTGCCCAGGTACTCCATGTGGGCGGAGCCGATGGTGGTGATGATGCCGATGTGTGGGCGGGTCATGCCGCAAAGGGGGGCAAGTTCTCCGGCGTGGTTCATGCCCATTTCCCAGATGGCGGCTTGGGTGCCTTGCGGGGTGGAGAGGATGCTGAGGGGGACTCCGATGTGGTTATTCAGGTTCCCTTTGGTGGCAAGGGTGCGGAAATGGCGGCTCAGCACGGCCAGGCACATATCCTTGGTGCTGGTTTTACCACTGGAGCCGGTAAGGCCGATAACGTGCAGGGGTTCCAAGCGCTGCCGCCACCAGGAGGCAAGTGCTTGCAGGGCCAGCAGGGTATCCGGCACGAGCACAATGCTGCATTCCGGGGCGAAGTCCCCTTCTTCCAAGCGGGAGACGACAACGGCGGCTGCACCTTTTTGCGAGGCTTCTGCCGCAAAGCGGTTGCCATCGAAACGCTCCCCGCACAGGGCCAGAAAGATGCAGCCGGGGGTAATGGCACGGCTGTCCGTGGTGAGACCGGCGCAAATGGCACGGCTACCGCAAACCACGGCCTCGCCGGCGGTGGCTTCCAGCAGTTCACGGAGGGTAAGGTGCGTCATATGGCTGCTTGGTGTGGGGATTAGCGGCGGGGTTGCTCCGGCTTGCGGGAGGGTACGCTAATGCCTTCCGGGTTTTTTTCCGCATAGTATTTGCGGATGACGGCGGCATCGGAGAAGTTGATGGTTTCTTGGGCGAAGATTTGGTAATTTTCGTGTCCTTTACCGGCCACCAGTACCACATCCCCCGGGCGAGCTTGTTGCAGTGCCGCGCGGATGGCTTCCTCGCGGTCGGTAATGCGGTGCTGCTTGCCGGTGGGGATGCCGGGCATGATTTCATCGATAATGGTTTCCGGGTCCTCGGTGCGGGGGTTATCGCTGGTAACGAGGCAGAGGTCGGAGTAGCGGGCGGCGGCTTCCCCCATGAGCGGGCGCTTGGTGCGGTCGCGGTCGCCGCCGCAGCCGAAGATGGTGATGAGGCGGCCTTGGCGGCACATGGATTTCATGGTGCGGCACACGTTTTCCACGGCATCCGGCGTGTGGGCGTAGTCCACAAAGCATTGCACGTTGTTCACGCTGGCTACCAGCTCGATGCGGCCCGGTACCTGTGGGCTTTGGGCCAGGGCGTTAATGGCATCCGGGAGGGGAACGCCCGCGCTTACGGCACCGGCCAGTGCGGCCAGACTGTTAGAGAGGTTGAATTCTCCGATGAGGGGGGTACGCACCAAGTAGCTGCGGCCGTTGTAGCTCAGCTCGTACTGGCTGCCTTTGAGGGTGACTAAGCGCGGCGTGGCCAGAAAATCCGCCCCGGGGCGTGTGCCGAAGGTGCGTACACGCATAAGGGGGCGCAGCTCCTCCGCCAGGCGGCAGCCGTACTCATCGTCCGTGTTGATGACGGCGGTGGCTTTTTTATCCCCTTCTGCGGCCATGCGGGTGAAGAGGAGTTTTTTGGCTTGGTAGTACTCCTCCATGCTGTGGTGGTAGTCCAGGTGGTCCTGCGTGAGGTTGGTGAAGATGCCCACGCGGAAGTTGGTGCCCGTGGTGCGGTGCTGGTGCAGGGCGTGGGAGGATACTTCCATGCTCACGGCGCGGCAGCCATTGCGGCGCATGGTGGAGAGCATTTCCTGCAAGCGGGCGCAGCCCGGGGTGGTGTTGGAGGATGGGGTGCGGCTTTCTCCATCGTCGTAAACGATGGTGCCGATGAGGCCCGCACGCTGCCAAGCGGCGCGGAAGATGTGATTCACCAAATAGCTGATGGTGGTTTTCCCATTGGTGCCGGTAACGCCCAGTACCAGCATGTCCCGGCTGGGGGTGCCGTTCCAGCGGCTCATGAGCAGGCCGTCCGCCTCGCGGGTGTCCGGCACTTGCACCCAGCAAAGCCTGCGCGTTTCCGTATCTGCCGGGGCGGGTTCCTCCGCCACAATGGCAACGGCTCCGGCGGCTATGGCGGCGGGAATGGCCGTATGCCCGTCGAACTGTGTGCCGCGTACGGCTATGTAGCAGCTGCCGGGCTGCACTTGGCGGCTGTCATCGGTCAGGCT
Source organism: Akkermansia sp. (assembly GCA_017521405.1). Lineage (GTDB taxonomy): Bacteria > Verrucomicrobiota > Verrucomicrobiia > Verrucomicrobiales > Akkermansiaceae > Akkermansia. The sequence goes on from JAFXCP010000027.1 coordinate 13,921, forward strand.
GCTGAGCGGGGCCCGGAGGCTACCGGTGATGCGGGCGCCGGGTAGGCAGTGGAAAAGTTGGTTGTGGGACATAGCAGGAATTTGTACGCTGAAAGTTTTATTTTTTATCAGATTCGGAGGATTTTTTGTTTGCGAGGTACTTTTCGTACGCTTCCGGGTCGCTTGGGGCAATGTTCAGCACGTTAATCATGCGTTCTGCGGCGGCGCGGAAAATGGGGGCTGCCACTGTGCCGCCGCCCACGTTTACATCCCGGGGGTGTGGCTCGTCAATCACCGTCATGACGACCAAGCGGGGTTTATCGATGGGGAGGATGCCGGCAAAGGATACGGTGTAAATGCCATCGTAATATCCGCCGCTTTCCTTTACTTTTTTGGCGGTACCGGTTTTACCGCCGATGCGGAAGCCGGGGATGGCGGCGGCTGTGGCGGTACCGCGTCCGCATTCGCCTTTGGCGTGGGTGACGGTTTCCAGGGCGAAGCGCAGGTCTGCGGCGGTGCGGGGTTTCATTACGCGGCAAATTTCCACGGGGGCGCACTCATCGTACACGGAGCCATCCTCCGCGATGATTTTATCGATGAGGCGGGGTTTCATACGGATGCCATCGTTTGCGATGGTGGCGTATACCATGGCCATGTGGAGCGGGGATACGGCCACGGAATAGCCGTAGGCAATGCGGGAGAAGTTGACGATGTTGTTACCGTTGGAGAGGATGCAGGTTTTATCGGTATCGAGGTCGATATCGGTACCCTGCGTAAGCCCGTAGCGCTCCACGTATTCCTTATACACGGGCCATTTGCATTTGAGTGCAATGTTTGCCGCGCCGGGGTTACTGGATTTTTTCAGTACGCCCCATACGGGGAGAGTGCCGTAATTTACCCGGCCATCGTTAATGGCTTTGCTCCCGCCGCCCACGGAGAAGGGGTGGCAGCTCACCCAATCCCGAATGCCCATAATGCCTTTATCCACTGCCGCCGTAACGGCAATTACCTTGAAGGTGGAACCAGGCTCGTAGCGGGTTTGGCAGGCAAAGTGGAAATCGCCGGTAATGTCATTCCCCTTATCGTCCTTTAACTCCCCGCGTTTGAATTTGCCTTGGTGGGTGATGACTTCTTTGGTGTTGAGGTCGAAGGAGGGGCGGCTTACCATGGCCAGAATATCCCCGTTTCTGGGGTCCACCACAATCATGCAGCCGCGTTTGGCGCGGAAGTGGCGCAAGCCTTTATCCAGCTCCTGCTCCACGATGGTTTGCAGGCGCATATCGATGGTGAGGCGCAGGTTCAGCCCGTGTTTGGGGGGGAGGTAGCGGTCGTCCTCATTGGGGAGTACTTGCCCGCGGGCACCACTGCGGTATTCGCGCATGCCGTCCACCCCGGCCAGATAACTTTGGAAATAGCGCTCCACGCCGGCTTTTCCTTTTTTCTCGTGGCCCATGTAGCCCAGCACGTGGCTGAGCATTTCCGGCATCACATAGGAGCGGCGCATATCCTCCTGTACGATGAGGCCGCGAATGCGGGCATCCTTGAGGGCTTTTTTGATGCGGTCCGCCGTATCGAAATTCAAGCCTTTGGCAAGGTAGATGTTACGGACGATTTTTTTGGGGGGGAGGCCTTTGGCTTCGGCCTCGCGGTTGTAGGCTTCGATTTCCGGCTGGGCAATGCGGTTGATGATGTCCTGGCGGGTCATGAAGCGGGAGCGGGTTATACCGTCCGCGCCGGTTTCCTCGATGCGGTTATTCTTCAGGAAAGGGTAAAGCACCTCTGCCACGAGCTTATCGTGCTGCTCGAAGTAATGCTGCATGATGGCGAGGTCGTAATCCAGCAAGCGGTTAGCAGCGGCATCCTTGGGGTCGATGAATTTGCGGCGGGCTTCCTTGTCCTCCGGGGAGGATTGGGCATTAGCCAGTAGCTTGGCGCGGCATTTCAGCACGAGTTGGCGGCGTTTTTTATCATCGTGGCGCACCTCTTCCCAGGTGGGGTCATGCTGGGCTTGGTTATAGGCCAGGCCATCCACCACCACGGTAATTTCCCGCAGGTGGTAGTGGTTGGCAATCAGCTCGGCACTTTGGATGTTGTTGGTAAGGATTTCCTCGTTCCTGTCCATGATGATGCCGCGCTGGGCAGGGATGTTTTCCCGCTCAATGAGTTCATCTGCGGCGGAGCGTCCGGCGTTGCGGGAATCCAGCATCTGCAAATCGACGAGCTGCTTGGCAATGGCACTACTGAATAATAGCACAAAAATGCTCAGTAGCAGACTGCGGCCAGCAAAGGGAATTTTGGTCTTCATCGTGCGGCAGGTGGAGGATGGATTCCGGAGCCTTAGTGCCGGTGCGGCGTTTTGGTGGGAAGGTGGATGGCCATATCACCCGTGCGGCTCATACGGCGGGCAATTTCAATTTGGCTGCGGTCGATATCGCGGAGGGTGGAATGGTCCTGGCTCAGGCGGTCGCGCATGGCCCAGCGGTTGGTAAGGGCATTGGTTTTAGCGCGGTGCTGGTTGGTATTCATGGTGCAGGTGGCGATATCCCTGTGCAGCTTGCGGATTTCCGTGCGCACCACCACTTGGCTGCTCTTGAGGCAGGCATAGGTAATGCCGCCGGAGCATACCAGTACAGCAAGCAGCACCATCCATACCAAGAAGCTGAAGCTCACTTGGTCGGCATAGCGCGGACTGTGGTGGGTGGGTGCCATAGAGGGGGGGAGGAGGAAAATCAGGAATCAGAGTTTTTCGATAACACGCAGTTTGGCGCTGCGGGCGCGGGGGTTGGAGGCCAGCTCGGCCTCCCCGGCGGTAAGGGGTTTGCGGAAGATGCTGCGGGCGGCGTATTCCGGGTTGGGGCGCGGAGACGGCCATTCCGGGCGGTCTATTTCCGGGCGGGTTACGCGGTCGAAGTAGCGTTTTACGGCGCGGTCCTCCAAACTGTGGAAGGTGATGATGGCGAAGCGGCCACCGCTTTTCAGCAGGCTGAGGCCGCTTTCCAGCAGAGCTTCCAGAGCGCCCAGCTCATCATTCACGGCAATGCGGAGTGCTTGGAAACTGCGGGTGGCAGGGTGCTGCTTACCCTTGCGGGGTAGCACGGAGGAGATGATGGCCGCCAGCTGCGTGGTGGTACGAATGGGAGCCTTGGCACGTTCTTGCACGATGCGGCGGGCAATGGCGCGGGAGGCACGTTCCTCCCCGTATTGCCAGAGGATGTCCGCCAGTTCGGCCTCCGTGGCGGTGTTCACAATATCGGCGGCGCTGCGCGGGGCGGCAGGATTCATCCGCATATCCAGCGGGCCTTCTGCCAAAAAGGAGAATCCGCGTTCTGCACAATCCACTTGCGGGGAGGAAATGCCGATATCCGCCAGCAAGCCATCCACCTGCTCCACGCCATGTTCTGCCAGCAGGGTAGCTGCATTCCGGAAATTGCCTGCCACAATATGCAAACGCTCTCCATAGGCTGCCAGGCGTTTGCGGGCTGCTGCACGAGCGGCGGGGTCTTGGTCAATCCCCCACACTGTGGCACCTGCCCGGAGCATGAGCTCGCTGTGGCCGCCACCACCCAGTGTGGCATCCACCAGTACACGCCCTTCCGCAGGCAGCAGTGCATCCACCGCCTCGCGAGCCAGTACCGTTACATGGTGGAAAGGCCGGGTTTCCGCCTCCTCCTCCGCTTCGCGGGCGGCGGCTTGCTCCATGGCGGCCACGCGGCAGCCGGCCTGCCATTCCATAGCTTCCCGGGGGCTAAGGCATTCCACCAGCGGGGCGGGGTACCAGCAAACATCCGTTGCGGCGGCTTGCCAGTGAGCCACAAGAGCATCTACTCCCAGCTCCCCTTGCAGTTGTACCAGCAGCTCCAGAGCTGCCGGGTGGAAACGATATGCTAACACGCCGGAATCCGCCCGCAGTGCTGCCTCCAGCGCGCCTACGCGCGTAATAAGGCGCGCGCTACGGGCACACGTGACCAAGGGCGCCTCCACGGCGCGGGCTGTGAGTTCTCGCAGCTCGTTTTCCAGCTGCGCCAGCATACCCCGGGAGCCTTTGATGCCGGCATCGCGCATGCGTGCCAGCAGCTCTTTGCGGGCAGTGGCCCATTGTGCCAGTGCTTCCGGCGCCAGAGCATCCTGCTCCCACATAAGCACTCGGTAGCATGGCCCGGTGGGCGAGGAATCCGCTGCATGGCATAGGCTGTTCGGAGCGGGCATCATGAGAGCATGTGGAAGAGTTTGTCGAGTTCCAGTTTCGCCAGAGCTTCGGGGCTGTTGGTGGCCTCGAAATCGGCCGGGGCCCAGATTTCAAAATAGTTACCCCGCCCCACAATGGTGGCACTTTCCGCCAGCTTTATACGCTCGCGCTGTGCTTTGGGGATAAGCAGTTTACCTTGGCTGCTTACCTCTGCATCAAAACTGCGGCCGGTGATGATGCCCAGATAGCGGTCAATCTCGCCGGGCTCGGCTCCGCGAGCCTCTGCCTGCTGCCGAATGGTGGCAATTTTCTCCGCAAAAGCCTCTCGGGTGTAGCATTTAAGCACGGGGTAGCCATCGCTGCTCGCATCGATGAGCGTGAGTATGCTCCCCTGTGCTGCACGCCAATTCGCCGGGATTGCCACCCGGCTCTTGGGGTCCAGTTTATGGGTCACATTACCCGTAAACATCACTGTGGGTACATTGCTCATTCCGATGGGTACACTATGCGTCACCCCCAGTACACCTCAATACACCTCGAAAGTCAATCAAAATATGAATTTTTTTGCAACTAACAGTGGCATGCAAGCGGAATCAATCCTCGCGCTTGCGTTGCAGCGCACCATCCCCCACGGAAAGCACCTCCACTTTCACTTGGTGAACGCCGGAAAAACCCAATTTACGAGCCACGGCGGGGCTCACATCAATAATGCGGCGGCGGTGGAAAGGGCCGCGGTCATTCACTCGCACCTCGCAGCTTCGGCCATTGGAAACGCTGGTGATACGCACCACGGAGGGGAGGGGGAGAGTGGTGTGGGCGGCATACATAGCGCCATAGGGCAAGCGCTCTCCGAGGGCACCGCGAGTATTAGCACCTTCATACACGCTGGCCTCGCCGGTGGCGGTGTATCGGAGTGCCTCCATCACGCCCATGGGGCGGTAGCGTTTACCATTGATGGAGTAGTTAGAATTTTTCACTTTGGGCAGGGGGCGGGTATCCTCCTGCTTGTGAAAAATGTTTCCGCGCCAGCTGCAGCTCACCCCCGGCAGGAAGAGACCGGCCAGCATAAGGAGCAGCAGTGTGTGGGAAGCTCGGCGCATAAGGGGAGGCGCATTCTAACATAACAGCCTCCCCACTGCAACACTTTTTTCTCAAAAAGCGCGTTCTATAAACTGCTTGTGTGGGGCAGCGGGCGGAAGGGCGGTGGGGAGATTACGCATCGAGAGCGTAGCGCGTGGCGGCCACGGCAAGGAAAGCAGCCGTTTCCACCCGCAGGATAATGGGACCGAGGGAGAGGGGAAGGTAGCCTGCCTGCTCCGCAGCAGCGTATTCTGCCGGGGAGAAATCGCCCTCCGGGCCGATGAGTAGGAGAGCCTCCTTGTGTCCGGCGGCGCGAGCCTCTTCCAGCGCGGCGCGCATGGGGCGTGCATGCGGCACAATAGCGCATTGCAGGCGCAGGGCGGGCAGCTCTTGCCGCTGCAAAAGCCGGGTGTATGTTTGCGGGCACTCCACTATGGGCAGGGTATTCACACCGCACTGCTTGCAGGCTTCCAAAGCCGTGCGGTTCCACTTGGCGGTTTTTGCCTCGGCATCCTTGCCGCTCAGGCGTACGATGGTACGTTCTGTGAGCAGGGGAATAATGCGGGAAACGCCCATTTCCACGGCTTTTTGGACGATAAGCTCCATGTTTGCCCCCTTAGGAATGGCAATGGCCAGAGTAATGCGAGCTACCGGGGGCAGCGGGGGCAAGGGCTCCAGCCGGTGCAGGGTGAGGGAGCTGCTGCCTTCCACAGCGCAAATACTACCTCGCACGGCATGGCCGGCACCATCGAACACCTCGCACACATCCCCCACGCGCAGGCGCATTACCCGCAGGGCATGCCGCGCTTCCTCTCCCTCCACCACCAGTTGGCTGGCGGTGGAAAAATCAATGCCGGGCAGGTAGCAGCGGTGCATGGCAGTGCGGGGATTTTTTTACTTGAGGTAGCGCGCGGCGCGCTTGCGGAAATCGCTCACTTCGGGTTGGTTAGCCTCCTTGAGGGAATCGCGGAAGGCTGCCAGTGCTTTGCTTTGGGCGGAGGAGAGTTTGGTGGGCGTTTCCACCTGCACTTCCACCATCAGGTCTCCCCGGCTGCTGCCTTTGAGGGAGGGCATGCCCTTGCCGCGTACGCGGAAGATGGTATTGCTCTGTGTGCCGGCCGGGAGTTTCAGCTTGGTGGGACCATCCAGCGTGGGTACGGTAATTTCCCCGCCCTCCACGGCTTGGGCAAAGGGCACCGGTATGGTGCAGTGCAAATCCCCGCCATCGCGGGTGAAGATATCGTGCGGTTTGACTTCCAGGAAGACATAGAGGTCGCCTGTTTCTCCGCCGTGTACCCCGGCATCGCCATTGCCGGTGGAACGTAGTTTGGTGCCGGTATTTACCCCGGCGGGCACGCGCAGGTGGATTTGGACATCCTTGTGTACACGGCCCTCCCCGTGGCATTTGCTGCATGGGTTGGCAATGGTTTGCCCGGCGCCTCGGCAGTTCGGGCAAGTGCTTTGCTGCACAAAGAAGCCGCTCTGGCGGGTTACCACGCCGGTGCCTCGGCAGGTGGGGCATTCTTTGAATCCCTCCCGGCCATCCTTGGAGCCCGTGGCGTGGCAGCTTTCGCAGGGAACAAGGCGCTCAATCTCCAGTGTTTTGGTGCATCCGTTGGCGGCTTCCTCCAGCGTGATTTCCAAATCGTAACGCAGGTCGGAGCCGGGGCGGCGGGGATCCGCCTTGCGGCGGGCTCCACCACCCATGCCGCCAAAACCGCCGAAGCCTCCGCCGAACATCTGGGCAAAGATGTCCATGGGGTCCGTAAAGCCTCCGAAGCCGCCGGCACCGCCGGCACCGCCCATGCCTCCGTTTTTGAAGGCCTCGTGTCCCATGCGGTCGTAGGCGGCGCGTTTATCGGCATCGCTCAGCACCTCGTACGCTTCCCCCAGTTCTTTGAACTTCTCTTCCGCTTCCTTATTATCGGGGTTGCGGTCGGGGTGGTACTTCATGGCCAGCTTGCGGTAGGCCTTTTTAATGGTGGTATCGTCCGCATTGCGGTCCACACCGAGTACCTCGTAGTAATCCTTGGACATAGGGAACAAATGGTGTTAGGGCTTACTGGGCGGGATTCTCCTTTTCCGGAGCGGCAGCCGTTACCACATTCACCGGGCGCAGCAAGCGACCGCGCAGCATATATCCCTTGCGGAGAATGCGGATAATGGTACCTTCCGGCTGGTCGGAGGCTTCACTCATAATGGCCTCGTGCAGATTGTGGTCGAACGTTTGCCCCACGGTGGCCTCAATGGGCTCCACGCCTTGGGAGCTGAGGAAATCCACCAGCTGTTTCTGCACCATGCTCATGCCGATGTAAATCATGGAGGAGGTATCCTGCTCGGCCATCTGCATGCCCATTTCAAAATTATCAATCACCGGCAGCAGCTCCTCCAGCAGCCCACGGTTAGCGTATTTAATGAAATCCTCGCGCTCCTTCACACAGCGCTTACGGTAATTATCGTACTCGGCGGCAGTGCGTAGCGCAGTCTCGCGCCACTTTGTCAGCTCATCTTCCGGCTGCCGGGGCGTATCCTCCACGACCTCTTGGGGGGAGGTCTCGGCGGCAGCGGCTTCAGCTTCGGCATTCTTAGTCTCTTCTTCGTTCATGCCGCCATCTTAGCTCTCTCGCGCGTGCGAGTCAACGCCCCACTGTGACATTATCCCCCAATGCCCACGCCCGGGCATTGCTCCTGAACATGCAGCGGTATACCACAGTAGTCTTGCCAAACAGAGACTTCCGTGCTAGAATACGCATCCCCGCGCATATGAGCAATGATACCCGAGAGAAACCGGACCTGAAAGCTGGCAGCCCGCTCCCCACAGCAGAACATGGGGTGATGCCGCAGGCTCCCCAGATTGAGAAGAGCTTGCTCTCGATGATGACGATTGACCCGGCCACTGTTATCTCCCAGTGCATTGCGGAAGGCATGACCGGAGAATACTTTTACATCCCCGCGCACCGCATCTTGTGGGAAATCTTCCGCTCCCGGTACGATAAAGGCGTGCCGATAGATTCCACCTCCGTTATCCAAGAGCTTACGGACCATAACCAACTGGAAGCCGTGGGCGGTGCCCCGGGGCTAATGGACGTGTTCTCCTACACCACGAACACCGGCCTTTTCCGCCTGCATTTCGATACCCTGCGTGAGAAGTTCATCCGCCGCAGCATCATCCTCACCGCGCACCGTGCTGCCGGTGCGGCATATACCAGCGAGGCCGAGGTGGATACCCTCTTGGACGAAACAGAGCAGGAGGTTCTCCAAATCCGCCAGAGCATGGATAAGGGAGAGGATTGGAGCCTGAATCGCGATATTAAACAGGCCATGGATAACCTGGAGCGCATGATGAACAGCAAAGGCGATATCCTGGGTCTCTCCACCGGCTACCCCAAGCTGGATAAGATGATTAACGGCCTGAAAGCCGGGGAGCTCTTCGTTATCGCTGCCCGCCCCTCCATGGGTAAAACCTCCTTCCTGCTCAACATCGTGGAGCATTTGGCCCTGAACGAGAAAAAACCCGTCCTTTGCTTCTCCTGCGAAATGCCCAGCGTGCAGCTGGTGGAGCGTCTTCTTTATGCCCGCAGCGGCGTGAGCAAGCAGCAACTTGTTGCTAAGCAAGGTACCCTCTCCATGGAGGAGATGAAACGCCTGAAACACGCCATCAACGAACTGCGAAACAGCAAACTCGTCATCGATGATACCTCCGGCATCTCCATCTCCGCCTTGCGTGCCAAAGCACGCCGCGTGCAGCGCGAACACCCGGATCTCTGCTGCATAGGTATCGATTACCTGCAGCTTATGCGCTCCCACACCAAGCAGGCCCAGAATAGCCGCGAACGCGAAATCGCAGAAATTTCCGGCGGCTTAAAAGCCCTTTCCAAAGAGCTTAAAGTACCCATCCTCGTGCTTGCCCAGCTGAACCGCGGCCCGGAAAACCGCCCCGGTAAAAATAAAGGCGTACCCATGATGAGCGACCTCCGCGAATCCGGCGCCATTGAGCAGGATGCCGATATGATCGGCCTGCTATACCGCATGGCTTATTACGCCGAGGACGATGAGGAACGCGAGGAGAAAGGCTCCGATGCGAACTTGGCGCTTGCCAAGAATCGAAATGGTCCCACGGGGGATGTGCCCCTCACCTTCATTGCAGAACTCATGCGCTTCACCACCCGCATTCCCAGAGAGGACGATGGCGAGGAATAAAACATCCTGTCTACTGCTCCTGAGTGTGGCATGCCTCGGAATGCTACTGGCATCCTGCAGCCAGCAGCGCTTCATGTTCGGCCGCAAGGGTAGCCCCGCCGTGGTGCTGGATATCGGCCATTGCGAGCAGGCCAAAGGCGCATACACCCCCGGGCGCACCAAAGGCCGCGTGCTGAATGAGTACGATTTTTGGCACGAAAATGCCGTACATACCCGCCGTGTGGTGGAAGAGGCCGGCTACCCCTGCGTTATCTGCAACCGTGGGGATGAACCGGAGGATGAGCAGCTGCGCGCGCTGGGAGAACAGGCCGGGGTGGAATACCTAGGCCGCCCGGACGATGCCGCTTCCCCCCGCTACCGCTCCTACTACTCCCGCGACCGCGTGGCAGCCGGCATCATCAGCGCGGATTATGCCGTATACCGCCAAGCCCCCGCTGCCGTATTCCTGCACCACAACAGCACCGGCCGCCGCTGGAATAAGCGCCGCAGCATGCCCTCCCTCCTCATCACCAACCGGTACAACGGCACACCCTTGGCAGAATCCATTGCTTGCGAGCTGGAGCGCCGTGTGCTGAACCACGGTCTGCCTAACGGTGGCCGGCGCTGCACCATCCAAGTGCGCTGCAAGGATGCCTCCCGCGCCGCAGGCTGGATGAACGTGTGCGACGATGCCGGCATACCCGCCGCTGTAATCGAAACCGCCTTTCTGAACAACCGCCGCCACGCCGCATGGCTGGCGGATAAGGAAAACGCCCGCCGCTATGCGGAAAGCATCGGCCATGGCATTGTGGCCTACCTCCGCTGGCAGGAAAAGCCCGCCCCTCACATCCGCACGAACCACGATGTTCCCGATGAGGGTACTTACCAACCTGAATAACAACATTACCTGAGCAATGAAACGAATAGGAACATGGGGCATAGCCACTCTTCTGCTGGCCGGTCTGCTGGCAGCGGGCTGCCGCTCCACCATACACCGTGCCGCCGTGCGGGGAGATATTGCCGCCGTGCAGCATGAGATTACTCATGGTGCGGATGTGAACGATAAACCGCACCCGGCACACATGCTGTGGATTATTCCGGCCATGCCGGTAGCCATCACCACGGATATTGCCCAGCTGTGTTTAGCCATAGGCACATTGGGAATATACCCCATTACCATGGATGCCATATTCGGAGAACACGAATGCTTGCTCACCCACCGCTTATCCTGCTTCATGAATACCCCGGCCGAGGTGGCGCGTAGCTATGGGCACGAGGACATCGTATCCCTCCTTGTCCGCTCCGGTGCCACGCCGCCCACCAATAAATGCCACCTGCGCGGCAAGAAAAACATGGCGGAAGGCAACATTGCCGCGCAAACACAACCCGCCCACCCCCACGAAGCCACTGCCCCCGCAGCAGTGCCGGAAGCAAGCTCCACACCGCCCGCCACGCCCTCCGTGGCTACCGCTCCTGCTGCCCCTGCCACCAAAGTCCTCACAGCGGATTGGGAGGAAGAAGTTTCCCGCCCCCACACTGATTCCGGGGCACTTACATTCTCCGGCCCGGATTTTCATCTGGGAGCCCGCTCCCTGCATTGGAACAATAGGAACAGTATTGCCCGTATGCTGAAGAATGGCCGTTTTTCCAGCCTTAGCAGCATAGAGCAGGCTCTCGGCTGCAAATCGGATGGCCATGCGAGCGATGCCGCCGGCAGATACGATATGTGGTATTACACATGGTTCTCCCCGGACCTTACGAATTTTTGCATGGGCGTTTTAGCCACACGCAGCCACAATGGGGCAGTGCAGGAGGTGGCGTACATGGGAATACCCGTCGATGCACGCTCCCGCTTCTATGGGGACGAGGCAATGATTCAGGAATTAAAAGTACTCCCCACAAAGAACTACCGCTCCAAAGCCCTCCGAAAGGTATACGAGGAGGTGAGCCAAAAACATACCCGGCAGAGTACGGCCTATATGAAACGCCGCTCCACTGCCATGGTGGCAGAGACTAAGCAAAAAGCCGCCCGGGAATTCCGGCAGGGCGTAAGCCGGGCACTTGTGGAAGGACTGTCCGCCGGGGTGCAGAGCTATGCTGCCCCCGTTTCCTCCGGGGATGCCGGGGGTGCGGCATCGGGTAGTTCCTCCTCGTCCTCCTCCTCCGGCGGCGGAAAGACTGTTACCAAGCGAGTCGATTGCTCCACATGCAGCGGAAAAGGTTCCATGCGCGGCACTCTCGGTACCACGGTTACCTGCCCGAATTGCAGAGGCAGTGGTAAACTCTCCATTACGGAAACCACCGGCTCCTCCGGCGGTGGTTGGCAGCTCAAAAAAGAAACCTGCACCATGTGCAAAGGGGGTAAAACCATCCGCAGTGGCGGCACTGTCAAAGCCTGCCCCGGTTGCCGAGGGCGCGGTTATAACCATTCTATTCCATAACACTGAAGCTCCTCCCCCCAAGGGGGAATTCGCAAAAGAATAAACCCACCCGGCATTTCTGCCGAGTGGGTTGTTTTTCCGGTTGCTAGTGATTTAACGGAAAAATTATTTAGCAGCCTTGGGGCAGCAAGCGGGGGGCGGGCAGCAGCCGCGCTTGGGGCCGTGGCCACGGCGGCCGCACTTACGCTCGGCACGCTTCTTGTCCCACTCGGCCTTGGCAGCGGCCTTCTCCTCATCGGAGAGGCGGCCATCCTTATCCGCATCCCAGCGCTCGAGCATCTTCTTCTCGAAGTTAGCCTTCATGGCCTCGTGGAGGGCCTTCTTCTCCTCGCAGCTCAGCTTGCCATCCTTATCGGCGTCCCATTTGGCCAGGAACTCGGCCTTCTTCTCCGGGGAGAAACGGGGGCCCTTGGGACCATGACCACGGCGGCCGCACTTACGCTCGGCACGCTTCTTGTCCCATTCGGCCTTGGCGGCGGCCTTCTCCTCGTCGGAGAGGCGACCATCCTTATCCGCATCCCAGCGCTCGAGCATCCTCTTCTCGAAGTTAGCCTTCATGGCCTCGTGGAGGGCCTTCTTCTCCTCGCAGCTCAGCTTGCCATCCTTATCGGCGTCCCATTTGGCCAGGAATTCGGCCTTTTTCTCCGGGGAGAATCGGGGACCCTTGGGGCAGCAGGGTAAGCAGGGGCGGTTTTCAGCATAGGCGCAGTCCGGCATGGGGCAGCAGGCATTTTGGGCAGGGGCGGCATCCTGAGCCATCAGTGGCAGGGCTGCCAAAACGGCAAACATGAGTGATTTTTTCATAACGTGTGTGTAGATGTATTGGTGTTTAAGGGGGATTGCAGTCGGGTGAAGGAAGCACCCCTGCACTCATGAAGAACGCAGGGGCGGAAAATAATCTACAAACTTTTAAAAAAATGATTTTACCGAGAATTAGCGGCAGAAGAAATTGACCAAGGAAGAAATATCCTCGGCGGAGGGGGCTTCCGCTGCGGCAATGGCCTCTTTTTGGGCGGCGTTAATCTCTGCAGCTCCCTTAGCGGCCAGAGCCAGCATTTGTGCCATCTCCTCGGCGGTGAACACGGCTTCCTCCCCGGAGCCTTGCACCTCCACATATTCCCCGCGCTCCGTCATCACCACATTCATATCCACCTCCGCATCGCGGTCCTCCACATAGCAGAGATCCAGCAGGGGGGTGCCGGCCAGTTTGCCCACGGAAACGGCGGATACCAGCTGGCGCATGGGGCTGGCGGGCAGGGCCCCCTGAGCCACCAGACGATTGAGCGCTATTTGCAGAGCTACGGCTGCACCGGTAATACTGGCGGTACGAGTGCCGCCATCTGCTTGGAGTACATCGCAATCCACCCATATGGTACGTGCTCCAAGTGCTTCCAAATCCACGACGGCGCGGAGGGCGCGACCTATGAGGCGCTGGATTTCCACGGAGCGACCATCCACCTTGCCGGCGGAGCTATCGCGTTTTTTGCGGTCCAGGGTGGAGTAGGGGAGCATGGAGTACTCCGCCGTGAGCCAGCCGCCGGGTACCTGCTGGACTTTCATCCAGCGGGGCACATCCTCCTCAATCGTTACGGCGCAGATAACGCGCGTGTTGCCGAAGCAGGAGAGTACGGAAGCGGTGGCATGGGGAGCCACATGCGGAACGAAGCGAAGGCTGCGCATCTCGTCGGCTGCGCGATTATCTTGGCGATTCATTTTAGGAAATGGGGTGGGGATGTGTTTCCCGGATTGTAAACCGAGAGGCTGCACTTGTAAATCTTAAAGTCCCTGTGCTTGGAGAAGAGCATCCGGGTTCGGCTCTCGCCCCATGAAGTTGCGGAAGAGTTCCGCTGCCGAGCGGCTATCCCCTTGAGAGAGGATTTCCTTGCGGAAGGCAGCACCTGTGGCGGGATTGAGCGGTCCCTCCTTAGCAAAGCGCGTAAAGGCGTCGGCGGCCAGTACCTCTGCCCATTTGTAGGAGTAATACCCTGCGGCATAACCTCCGGAAATGCAATGCTCCAGATTCCGCATAATGGAGGGCATCCGTACGGAGAAGGGCATGCGCCACGGATCCAGCAGCTCCGCCGAAGCCTCATCCAAGGGGCGCCCTTTGAACTTCTCATCGTAGAACATATGCATCTCCAAATCCAATTTGGCAATGCACAACTGGTTCATATTATCCATGGCCGGCATGGTGTAACGTGTCTTCTGCAATTTTTCCAAAAGCTCTTGGGGCATGGGCTCTCCGGTTTGCCAATGGCGGGCATAAGTGGTAATGCCTTCGGGAATCCAGGTCCAGTTCTCCTGCAGCTGGCTGGGCAGCTCCACAAAGTCCCAAGCCACACCGGTTCCGGCATGGGAAGTAAGCTCCGTATGGCTGAGCATGCAGTGCATCATGTGCCCGAATTCGTGGAAAATTGTTGTCACATCATATTGGGTAAAGAGTGCGGGCTTATCTTCCGTGGGCATAGGGTGGTTACCGATGAGTACCCCCAGATGCGGGGAGTGCGGTTTACCCTCCTGCCCGTAGCCATGGAAATCCAGCCCCAGCACCCAAGCACCGCCGCGCTTGGAATCTCGCGGGAAGAGATCCATGTAGAACGAGCCGAGGTGCTGCCCTGTGGCGGTATCGTGTACGGCAAAGAGTTTTACATCCGGGTGCCACACCTCTGCCATGCCTTCCGGCAGCTCCTGCCCGGGCAGGAGCCATATGGTGGGTATCTCGCTAATCCGGATGCCGTACAACTTTTGGTAGATGGAGAACATACCCTGTACCACATTCTCACAGCTCAGGTAGGGGCGCAGGGCATTTTGGTCGAATCGGAAGCGTTCTTCCTTGTAGCGTGTGTTGTAATAAGTTGTTTCCCAAGGCTTAATTTTGCTTACCTTTTGCCCTTTGCATTCGGAAACAAATTGCAGGAAATCCGCCACCTCGCGATCAAAGGCCGGCTTTACCTTTCGCATCATCTCATCCACAAAGTGGAGGGCATTCTGCCCACTGCCCACCATGCGGCGAGCTGTTTGTAAATCGGCAAAGGTGCCGAAACCCAGCAGGGTGGCCAGTTCCCGCCGCAGCTCCATTACCCGTGCTACAATAGGCGCATTATCGTACGGCGCATAACTGCCGATACCGGAGCGTCCCAGCCAGCACAATCGGCGGGTTTCCTCCACATCGCAATGCTTTAGCACTTCCAGCACGCTGGTATCATCCAGCGTGATGAGCCAGTTTGGTTTTTCCTGTGTGCCATAGCCTGCTTCCTGAGCGGCTTTGGCAGCTTCCTCCAGCCAAGAGTTGCTTACTCCGGTTAATTCACTTTTTTCTGTAATGAGCAATTGCCATGAGTTGCGGGCATCCAGTACATTTTTGGAAAACTTGTGGGAAAGCCGGGAAAGCTCTTTAATAATTTCCACCTTGCGAGCTTTTTTATCGGCGGGGAGATCTGCTCCGCTGTCCTTAAAAGAATCTACCACCTGCTGCACATAACGCTGGCGAGCGGGAGAAAGCGAGCGCACCCAAGGTTGGTTTGCTGCATGGCGGATGACTGCCCACAGTTGCTCGTTTGTGCTAAGGGAGGCGGAGAATTCTGTTTCCTCCGGCAGCAGCGTTTCCTGCACTTGGCGCAGCTCCGTATTATCCATCACAGAGCTGAGGTGATACATAAGCATCTGAGCGCGGTTCATTTCGCGGTCCAATTGCTCCAGCACGGCAAAGGTATTCTCGTAGGTAGCATCCTCCGGCTTCACTTGGCAGAGAGCCTCCAGCCGCTTGCGAGCCAGTTGCATGCCGTAGCGAACATCCTGCAAACCTTGCTGCGGTGTAAGGAGGGACCAGCGTGGGTACATTCCCTCCCAATCGCAGTAGGGGTGTGAAACCGCAGAGGAAATGGTGGCCTCTGCCGGTGCAGGAGTTTCCTGTGCGCGGACACTATTTGGTAAAAGCGTGCCTGCCAGACAGAGGGAAAGAATCAGTGCGGAGCTGCGTAACATCATACTACCCCTATGTACGCTCCTCGAAGGTAGATTCTTTCAAAAAAAGTGAAGCTGCCTTTAATTCTGGGGCGGCGGGGGGGGCTCCTGTCCGGGGCGCGGTTTGTAGCTCGTGAGGCGTGTTTTTTTGCGTTTTTTAGGGGCAAAGTACTCCGGGTGGGCAGCGGCCCAAGCCTCGTACAAATCCGGGCGATTTTTCCGGGTGCGTTCTATGGAATGTTCCAGTTTCCACTCTTCCATAGCCTTGTGGTTACCGGAGAGGAATACAGCCGGCACCTCCATGCCCCGGAACACATTCGGCTTGGTATAGGCCGGAGCTTCCAGCAGCCCATTGGAGAAGGACTCATCTACGCTGCTGCGGGCATCCCCCAAGGCACCGGGCAGCAGGCGGGCAACGGCATCCACCACTACCACGGCGGCAATGGCTCCATTGGTCAGAATATAATCCCCGATGGAAAGTTCCATATCCACCAGTGTATCAATAACTCGCTGGTCTACTCCCTCGTAATGCCCGCAGAGGATAATGTAGTGCGCTTCCTCGCCTGCGGTACAGGGAGCTGCCAGTTCTTCTGCCACGCGCTGGGAGAAAACACGCCCTTGTGGTGTCATCAGAATGACCTTGGTATGTTCCTGCCGCAGCTCTTCAACGGCTTCGAATATCGGTTCGCACTTCATCAGCATACCTTGCCCGCCGCCGCACAGGTAGTCATCCGTGCGGCGGTACTTATCGTGCGTCCAATCCCGCAATTGGTGTGCCCGCACCTCCACTAAGCCGGCTTCTGCCGCTCTGCCCATAATACTTTGGGAAAGCGGCCCGGTAATCATCTCCGGAAAGAGGGTGAGTACATCAATGCGCAGCATCGCGTGCTAAGCCGGGGCATTATTGGTTGGCATTATGGCGGAGCATGGCCTCGATGTAACCATCGATATTGCCATCCATCACGTCCTGAATGTTGCCGGATTCGAAACCGGTACGCAGGTCTTTCACCATTTGGTAGGGCTGGAATACATAGGAGCGGATTTGGTTGCCCCAAGCAATATCGCCCTTTTCGGAGTATTGGCGGTCGGCTTCGGCGCGTTTGCGGTCTTCCTCCAGCTGGATGAGGCGTGCCTTGAGCATGCGCATGGCTTCCTCTCGGTTGCGGAGCTGGGAGCGCTGGGTCTGGCAGGCTACAATGATACCTGTGGGAAGGTGGGTAAGGCGCACTGCGGTTTCCACCTTATTCACGTTTTGACCGCCCTTACCGCCGGAGCGGTAAGTATCCATTTTCACATCGGCCTCTTTTACTTCGATTTCTATATCGTCGGAAATATCGGGGGTGGCATCCAGAGAGCAGAAGGAGGTATGGCGTTTGCCGGCGGAATCGAAGGGACTCATGCGCACCAAACGGTGGATGCCGCGCTCGTTCTTCAGGTAGCCGTAAGCATATTCACCATCAATCTTAATCGTTACGGAACGAATGCCGGCCTCATCGCCATCCGTGCTTTCCATAATTTCCGTGGTAAAACCATGGCGCTCGCAGTAGCGCAGGTACATACGCAGCAGCATGCTTGCCCAGTCGCATGCTTCCGTGCCACCGGCGCCTGCATGGATGGTCACGTAGCAGCCGGCATCATCGTGGGCACCGTTGAGCAGAGTGAGCAGCTCGAACTCTTCCAGACGCTTCACCCACGCATCGTATTCGCTCTTAGCCTCCGCAGCCATATCCGGCTCTTCGGAGGCCATTTCGAGAGCCACCTCCACATCCTCCAATCCGCTTTCCAGAGCGCGGTATTGCTCCAGGCGGCGTTTGAGGGGGTTCACCTCATTCATCAGGGTGCGGGCGGCTTCCGGGTTATCCCAGAAATCCGGGGCACTCATGCGGGCATCCAGCTCCGCCACTTTTTCTTCCAGTGCTGCGAGGTCAAAGATAGCTCCCGAGCTCGGAAAGACGGGAGCGCATGGCTTCCGTGTCGAGCGCCGAGAGATCGATATTGGTCGTCTGGTTCTCCATAACGGGCGGGAGTATACAGACAAATGGCTGCATTGTCAAGCCCTCCGCACCGAGGGGGAGAGGCGGCGAATCAGAGTAACCCGCTGCGTCCTTGGAGGGCGCGCATGAGGGTAATGGGATCCGCATGTCCCAGCCCGGCACCTGCGGGCAGCCCTTGGGCAAGGCGGCTCACTTTGCAGGGAAGAGGGGAGAGTTGTTCCGCTAAATAGAGGGCGGTGGCCTCTCCCTCCACATCGCTGCTTAGAGCCAGAATCACCTCGCAACCGGGGAGGGCGCGCACTCGCTCCAAAAGTTTTTCCACAGATAAATCCTCCGGCATCACTCCATCCAGAGGGGAAATTTTGCCTCCCAGGCAGTGGTATAGCCCGCGGAAGATGCCGCAGCGTTCGATAGGCAGCACATCCGTGGGCTGTTCCACGAGGCAAAGCAAGGAGGAATCGCGCGTGGTATCCGAACAAGCTGTGCAGAGTTTCCCCTCCGTGGAGAAGAACCCGCAGCAAGGGCAGTAGCCTACAGTTGAGACGGCCGTGGAGAGTGCCGCCGCGAGGCGTTGCGCCTCGTTGCGCCCCTGCTGCAGGAACCAAAGTGCCAAGCGTTCTGCCCCTTTACTGCCCACCCCCGGCATACGTTTGAGGGAGGCCAGCAGCTCCAGCACTTCCGGGGGGTAATCCTGTGCTTTCATCGGCGAGCGGGGAGGGGAAAAAGGTGCAGCAGCTCACTGCCCGAATAACAAAGCAGAGTGCAAAGCATGGGGCCGCTCATATTCAGCACACCATCCCACAGCACACACAGCAGCCCGGGCAGCCCTAAGGCTAACAGAAACAACAGTGCCAGCTGCAAGCGCCGGGAAAACTTTTTCTCCCGCAGCAGCAGCATATTCAAATACAGGCACACCCCCACGCAGAGCAGAAAAAGCCCCTGCGGCTCCAGCAGGGAAACCTGCGCTGCTTCCGCATCGATATAGAAAGGGTGTCCCCCCAGAAAACGTATCTGCTCCAGTTCCAACTCTGCCAGCAGGCCGGTAAACCCAAGCACCGTTACCATTCCCAGCACTGTAATGCACAGCCCGGCCCAGCGCAGCAGCAGCACATCCCGCCTGCCCAGCGCAGCGCGCGGGGTGGGGGTATCCGGTGTGGGAGTGGGGGAATCCATGGGGGAAGGGGGATAATAGGGCGGCGGCGGGGTGTTCCCCCTGCCGCCGCATGCCTGAATGAAATACAGGGATGGTTTGCAAGTGGGCTTTAGTCCACGTAGCGCTTGACGATGAGGGAAGCGTTGTGACCACCGAAACCGAAGGAGTTGCTCAGTGCCACATCCACTTTCATGGCGCGTCCCACATTCGGGCATACGTCCAAATCGCATTCGGGGTCCTGGTTAAACACGTTGATGGTGGGCGGTACGAAGTTATCCTGAATCGCCTTCACGCAGGCCAGCAGCTCAATAGCACCGGCGGCGCCGAGTAAGTGCCCCGTCATGGACTTGGTGGAGCTTACCACCAGACCATTCTTGGCGTATTCGCCAAAGCTCTTCTTAATGGCTTTTGTTTCGCAGATATCGCCCAAGGGGGTGGAGGTGCCGTGGGTGTTGATGTACTGCACGTCCGTGGGCTTGAGTCCGGCGTGAGCCAGGGCCATATCCATACAGCGGCTGGCACCTTCGCCATCCGGCATGGGGGAGGTGAGGTGGTAGGCATCGGCGCTCAGCCCATAGCCCACCAGCTCTGCCAGAATGTTGGCACCACGGGCCTTAGCATGCTCCAGTTCCTCCAGAATGATGATGCCGGCACCTTCTGCCATCACGAAACCATCGCGGTCCACATCGTAGGGGCGGGAAGCGGTGGCGGGGTCATCATTGCGGGTGGAGAGAGCCTTCATGTTAGCAAAGCCGGCAATGCCCACGGGCAGAATGGCAGCCTCTGCACCGCCGCAAATCATCACATCCGCATCGCCGAACTTCATGATGCGCCATGCCTCGCCAATGCAGTGGTTTGCTGTGGCGCAGGCGGTGGAAATGCTCATGTTCGGGCCTCCGAAGCCGTGTTCGATGCTCACCATGCCGGAGGCCATGTTCGTAATCATGTAGGGGATGCAGAAGGGGCTCACACGGCGGGGACCGGACTGCAGCAGGGCGGCACAGCCATCGCCGTGAATTCCCAAACCGCCGATGCCGGAGCCAATCATTACGCCCACGCGGGTCTTATCCACCTTCTCCAAATCCAGACCGGAGTTTTCCAGAGCCTCATCCACGGCTCCCATGGTAAGCTGTTCGAAGCGGTCGCATCGGCGTACGGACTTGGGGTCTTTCTTAAAGTGAGGTGCCGGGTCGTAACCGCGCACCTCGCCGGCAATGTGGATGCTCAGCGCGCTGGAATCGATATTCCGAATTTCGGCGATACCGGAGCGCCCGTTCTTCATGCCCTCCCAAGTCTCCTCCACACTGTTGCCAAGAGGAGAGAGGGCACCCATACCGGTAATGACAATGCGACGTTCTTTCATAACTTACGCCTATACACTAGCGGAGAGGTGGAGTTAAGTCAAGCATAAAATGGAATGTCTTGGGTATGGAAGTCTCCTTTTCGTCGGCATGGAGAGCAAAAAAGGGCAAAAAAGCGGAGCCGCCCGGTGGTGAAACCGGGCGGCTCCTCGTTTGCATTCACTAACTAACAGGAAAAACTTAGGGAATATCAATCATATCGCGCACGATGAAGAGGCTTTCGCGCAGCACCGGGTCCAGGTTGGAGGGGTACTCGGGAGTTTCTGCCAGTTCATCTTCCGGGTCCTTGGCTTCGTCCATAAACTCGGATTTATCCTCCTTGGAGGCAAGGGGCAGGGTATCGGCCTTCACATCGCTCAGATTCAGGCGGTAGATGGTGAGGTTTTTTTCATCCTGCCGTGCCATTTGTTCGTAGCGCACTTTGCGTTCGGCATCAATGGCTTTCTTGCGTGCGAGCAGGGTGGCACTTTCCTCCTGGCGGGTTTCTTTGTTGAGGGATACGCTGTTTTTCTCCTGGCGTTCGTTGGAGCGTGCAATATCCTCCCGCATATACTTCATGTCCATATCAGCATCGGTGCGGGCCTTGCTGAGAGCCATGAGTTTCGGCAGGATGGTGGAGATGCGGTTACTCTTTACATAGCCGCCTGCGCGGGGAATCTCATCGTAAGGCATGGCATAATCATGCTCTCCCTCGCCAATGCGGAATCCGGCTGTGAGAGTGGGCAGTACAATATCGCTGCTTACGCCGCGCAGCTGGGTGGAAGCCCCGCCTACGCGGTAGAATTTCTGCGTGGTCACCTTAATCATTCCGCATCCCTCGCGGGCGTAAAAGTAGGGCATGTAATCCGCCAAGCTGCGGGGCACTTGTACTGTGCCTTTGCCGAAGCTGGATTCATCTCCCACGATGACGGCGCGGCCGTAATCGGCCATGGCTCCGGCAAAAATCTCGGAGGCGGAAGCACTCAGTTTGTTGATGAGTACCACCAGCTGACCGTCAAAAATCGGGCGTCCGCTTACGGTAAGGCGTTCCACGTGGCCGCGGGAATCCTTCACTTGCACCACGGGGCCGGCTCCGGTAAAGAAGCCCACCATTTTCCGAACTTCGTCCAGAGAGCCGCCGCCATTGAAGCGGAGGTCCAGTACGATGCCCTGCACGTCCTCCTGTTTCATGCGGCGCAGGATTTTTTTCACATCGGCGGCGCAGTGTACCTCTCCGGCATCCAAATCGATGTAGAACGAGGGCAGGGTAAGAATGCCCAAGCGGTAAGTGCGGGCGGGTTGCTTATTCGTGGCGGGCTGGCGCATTTCTACGATACGACCGCTGGCCAGTTCTTCGGACATGGGGATTTCATCGCGCACAATGGTGATGATGCGCTCCTCCCCGCCATCAGCATCGTGTACGCGGAGCTGCACGGGCTTGCCCTTTTGGCCGCGGATGAGGTCAATCACCTTGTCGATGGAAAGGAACATAATATCGGTCCACTGGTCATTCCCATGCTGGGAAACGGCTACAATGTGATCCCCGAGTTTGAGCTGGCCGTTTTTAGCAGCGGGACCGCCCTTCACGATACCCTCCACCGTGGTGGAACCATCGTCCGAAGCCTGAAGACGCGCACCGATGCCCACAATGGAAGCCTTAATCATGTCCTTAAAGCGCTGTTCCTCCCGGGCACCCATGTAATCGCTGTGCGGGTCGTACACATGTGCCACGGCATTGAGTAAGTGGGAAACCATATCCTCGCGGTCAGCTTCCTGAATATCGTTGCGCATGCGCTTGAGGCGTGCCAGCATCTTATCCGTCACGCTCATTTCCTTGGCATTGGGGTCCGGTTTTCCTTTGGCAGCTGCCAGCTTGGCCACATTCTCGCGACGGATAATTTCGGTCAGGAGCATATCCTCCACTTGGTCTTTCCACACTTGGTCCAGCTCTGCGGCATTGGCTGCGCGGGGCGTCTTGCGGCGGGAACGCGGAACCGTGCGCTCCGAATCAAAGGCGGGCATGGCCTTAGCATGCCGGCGCAGCAGCCCCTCCGCCTGGGTAATGCGTGGCAGGGCACGCTCGGAATAGAAGGCATACAGCTCCTCCGCCAAGCGGGTGGTTTGGTTTGCCAGCAGGTAATCTCCGAAGCTGGAGGCATACTTGGCACGCAGTTGAGCCACGTCCTCCTGCGTCAGGAAGAGGTGTTGGGCATCCAAGCTCTGCACATAGTTCTCCAGAAAGCGCTCGTACATCTCCGGGGAGAAGCGCTCGCGCGAAAAATGGGCATTTTGCAATACCAGAGAGAATTGCTTGCCGATAATATCATAATCCGGTACGGCCTGACTTACGGATGTGCAGGAGACGAGAGCTGTGAGAGCTACCATTCCTGCGGCGCGCAGGCGAGTGGGCCATGTGTGGAAAATATTCATGTTGTTCTATTGGGGGAGGGCATACATTCCCCATGCTCCCTTATATACGATTGAAGGCGGGGGGTGCCTTTCAATTTTTCTGAAGATACTGACACAAGCTGCCGACATGGCAGCTTGTGCGGGGTATCTATCTTGTTGGGTAATAGTATCGGGGCATTAAGCCTTTTTGCTGCGCGGGGTGCGGTTCTTCACCACCTTGCAATCGAGGCTGGCAGCAAGTTGCTGGATAGCTGCTTCCAGCGTGGCTACACGCTCTTTAGCAAGCTTGAGGGAAGCCTCCAAGCGGGAAGCGCGGGTTTTGGCGATGCGTGCCTCCTTGCGTGCAATGCGGAGGGCGGAGGGGGATTCGTTCTCAACGGGTTCTGCCTTGCGGCGGTTATGGCGGCGGTTGCTGTAGCGCTCCAAAATGGCATCCTCTGCCTGCTTCTTCCAGAGGGAGATGAGCGTGGCGGCAATGTTGTTTTCCCGAGCCACTTTCTGGATGGTTGTCTTGCGCTTCATGATGTTCAGAACCATCTCCAGCTTAGCTTCCGGCGAATAAGTAGTATGTGCTTTTTTCATAAAAATATCTCGAACGGCATTACATATACCTCATTTCGGAGCACAATGCAAGAAAAGAAAATACATAATGTCAAAAACTTTTTCTTTCTTAGTGAGTGGATTAGGGAGAAAGATGTACTCTTTCCCGCGCCTGATGAGCATTCTGTAAGGGTTTTTGCTCTGTTAATATGTTTTACAATGCACTAACGACGAATAATATATGTGTTATGTAGAGTTTGCTCTACTTTGGAGAATCCTTCGCTTTCTGCTCCAGAGAAGGCAGGAGCTGCTTTTCGTAGTATTGAAGCGCATTGAGCAAGCGAGGAGCCAAACGAGAATGCGGCGCTGCCTCATAGGCCGCGCGGGTGTATTCGTACATGTCCTTATAACGGCGCAAAAGGGCGTAGGAATCCGCCATGGTGCGGAGGCATTCCTGCTGTAGCTCCGGGTGCAAGTGTGGCGTTTGCAGGAAATCCCGGAGGGTAAGGAGCTGTGCCTCCAGCTGCGGGCGGGAGAGCTGCCCACGCATACCTGCCAGTAATTCGCGCAGGCGCGCGCGATGCTCCGTGTATTCCCGGTGTGCTGTTAGCGTGCGAGCGTATCCCAGTGCATTTTGAGAATCCGCTTGGTTAATCTCGTTCACAATATCGGGGTATTTATCCCGGAAATGGGGAGGCAGCAGCTCCAGTGCCGCCGCCAGCGCACGTGCTCGTTCCATTCCGGGCGTTTCGGGGGCTGCGGCCAAAGCCGCTTCCAGCTTGCGGCGCAGCTTATGCCCCTTTTCCAGCTCTGCCAAATACTCCGGCACGCTGCGGCGCGTGCCCACAATTTGGTGAAACGGGCGGCCTGCGGCATCCAGCATCAGCATGGTGGGCAGACCGGTGCTGATGCGGTAGTGCTCCAACAGGTGTTCGTTTTGCTCCCTCTGTTCCGGGGGGAGGGCGGCCACAGCCTCCGGCAAACGGGGGAATACGATTTCCACCAGCAGGTAATCCTTACCGGCTTTCTGTTCCATCTCCGGTGTTTCCAGAATATGTGTACGCAGGTGAATGCAGGGCGGGCACCATTCCTTCCCCGTGAATTCCAGCAGCACCGTGCGCTCCCCGGCGCGGGCAAGTGCCTCCTCCACACTCGGAGCCTTCGGCAGACCGGTAGAAAAAACCTGCTCTGCGGCAAACAGGCAGCAGAGCAGGTGAATAAGGGTTTTCATAAACCACAGGGCGGAGTTAGCCTTTCATGCCGCTGATGGTGCCATCTGCTGCCACGCGGAAATCGCAGGCGGAGGGAACCTTCGGCAATGCCGGCATGCGCAGAATATCCCCGCACAGTGCCACGAGGAAGCCGGCTCCATTCGCAATCTCGAAATCGCGCACCGTAACGGTGAAGCCTGTGGGGCGTCCGCGCAGGGCTCCGTTGTCGGAAAGGGAGTTCTGTGTTTTAGCCATACAGATGGGTAAATTCGTAAGCCCATTCTTCTGCATCAGCTCCAGTTTTTTCTGGGCGGGGCGAGTAAGTACCACGCCATCGGCTCCGTAAATGCTGCGAGCAATCGTATTCATGCGCTCCTGCACGCTTTGCTCCAAGCTATACAGGCATTGGAAGGGGGGCAGGGGCAGAGCAGCCTCAATGCTTTCCACCACGGTGCGAGCCAACTCTTTGGCGCCCTCTCCGCCTTGGCCGAACACGTTGGCCACGGCGCAGCCCACGCCTTGAGCTCGGCAGAACTCCTGCACCTCGGCAATTTCCTCCTCCGTATCCGTGGCGGCAAAGAGGTTAATGGCCACTGTAACGGGGCGCTTATACAGGCGGGCACTCTCAATATGGGCCGCCAGATTAGCCAGCCCGCGTTTTACCGCAGAGGCATCCGGGGTTTCCAAGGCAGTCTTATCCACGCCGCCGTGCATCTTGAGCGCGCGGATGGTGGCCACAATCACAATCGCATCCGGGGAAAGTCCGCTTTGGCGGCACTTGATGTCCAAGAATTTCTCCGCACCGAGATCGAAGGCAAATCCGGCTTCTGTCACGGCGTATTCACCGCAGGCCAGAGCCATGCGCGTAGCAATCACGGAGTTGCAGCCGTGGGCAATGTTGGCAAAGGGACCGCCATGCACAAAAGCGGGTACTCCTTCCAAACTCTGCACCAGATTCGGCTGGATGGCATCCCGCAGGATGGCCAGCAGGGCATCCGTCACCCCCAGTTCACTGGCATACACTGCCTCATCCTCCGCCGTGAAACCGATAACAATGTTATCAATGCGGCGGCGCAGGTCGTCCAAATCCTCCGCCAGGCAAAGGCAGGCCATAATCTCGGAAGCCGGGGTGATGTTGAATCCGTCCTCGCGTGCCACCCCATTGCGATTCAGACCCACCACTATGCTGCGCAGGGAGCGGTCGTTCATATCCATCACACGCTTCCAAGTTACCTTGGTGGCATCCAGGCGGGTGGTTTTGTAAAAAAGAGCGTTATCCAGCACGGCAGCAAGCAGGTTGTTCGCCGCAGTAATGGCCGGGAAGTCCCCATTGAAACTCAGGTTAATGCTATCCCCCGGCACAATGCTGGAGGCACCGCCGCCTGTGGCTCCGCCCTTGCGCCCGAATACCGGGCCCATGGAAGGCTCCCGAAGAGCCAAACAAGCACGTTTGCCAATGGCTTGCAAGCCTTGTGCCAAACCAATGGAAACCGTGGTCTTGCCTTCGCCGGCGGGGGTGGGAGTCAGCGCGCTCACCAAAATAAGCCGTCCGGGTTGCCGCCCGGATTTCAGGGCATCAAGGCTTACCTTGGCTTTATTTCTGCCGTAGGGAATCACCCATTCTTCATCCAGCCCCAGTTTGGCTGCCATATCTTCCGTAAAGCTTACTCGTGCCATACGCGCGTATACTATCATGTCAAATCTGATTTGTCCAACAAATTCCGTTTTTCCTTCGGAATGGTGAATGCAAAAAAAACATACAGAACGGAAAATTTTGCTTGCCATCGGGGAGGACGGGGGTATACTGGCATGGTATAGCTAGGGGTGCCATGTACCCTTGAATCACTTTAAATTTACCTTCCACATTATGAAATTACACCTCCCCAAGCGGCTTTTTGCTGCGCTTATGGCCACCTTTGCGGTGTGCTTCTCCACCACCATAGGTGCTGATATTATCAGCGTGAATTTCGGCACCTCTGATGAACCTATCGCTGCAGATGCCACAGAGCCTATTAATGGTTCCACCTCTGCCCGTTGGAACAACATTGTGGGTAATCAGACTGATGTGAACGGCACGCATATCCTTAAAAGTGAAAATGTTGATGCCGTCGGAACTCTGACATTGAATACACCTCAGAATACATGGGGCTCAAACAATGCCGTGCGTAACGAGACGCTTACTTCCCAGATGCAATCTTCCTATCTGGATTTAAGTTCCGGCAATAAGTGGCAGATTGATTTGAGTACCGATTTCATGCGTTCCAATGTGGTGCTGTACTTCTCCGGCGATGGCAACAAATACGCCCCCGTGCTGGTAAATGGTACAAGCTATGTGGGTGGTACGAATGTGAAAGGTAATTCCGAATGGGGGGACCGCTCCTTGGCAGCTTCCGCCACGATTTCCGATAACAACCGCATCATCGTTACCGATGTACGCGGATTGATTCACATGGAGAACGTTCCTATGGGCGATTCCGGCAAGCGTGCTACTCTCTCCGGCTTGCAGGTGGTGGAGGCCGATACGTGGTCTGCCGCTCTCGCTGCGGGTAACAATACCTTCTCCGCCATTTCCTGGACGCTGGGTGAAACCACTTCCGCCGCAGATGCTATCACCGAGGGCGACCGCTGGTTGAAAGCTGCGGCCGATGCTTCCGGTAGCACCATCGTCTTCAGCGAAGCTCCCGCTCTTCAGGGCTTGCAGGTAAGTTCCGGCACGCTCACGCTCAACAGTGCTTCCGGCGTGACGGTGACGCTACCCACCCTTTGGGTCAGTGCCGGAGCTACCATGGATGTGGCCTCCACGTTAGCTACCGGTTCAGATCTTAATTTGGGGGGCTCCGGCACCATTCGTTTCTCTGCCAATCAAGTGTTGGATGATTTGAACGTCGGCAGCAATATTGCACTTGCCGATGGCGTTGTTATTGAGGTAACAGGGGCATACACCCATCTGGGCGGTACGATTACCCAGGGGAATGGCTCAGGCATTTACACCAGTGTGGCGGCTAATACGGAATACACAAGCGGCAATGTCACCATTCAAAGCACGCAGGACTTCAAGCGCAACTGTATCGACACGCAGAGCAAGAATGTGATGTTGGCGGAGAATGCCGATGTGCGCGTCTCATTTGCCGGCTCGGACATCGTGAGCTTCAGCAAAAGTCCTTCGGCTGCGGGAAGTCTTAACGTGAACATGGTCGACCTCTCTCTGGCCGACAACAGCACGATGGAGCTTCGCGCCGGAGAAGGAGTCTCCGTGGTAGGTAACTATGCCGCCACCGATACCCCGAACCTTTACCTCAATAGCGGCAAAACCCTCGTTGTAGGGAATGGCGTTAGCCTCACCTATGCTTCCACTCTTACGCCGGAAGAAATCGGCGGCTCGGGAGCTCAATCAGATATCTCTCGCTTCGGCATTGGCATGAGCAATGCGGTACTTGTGGTGGATGGCGGTACCGTCACATCCGACAGCATCGGGGCAGGCAATGAAGGTTGGCCCAGTACGCTAGAGGTGAAAAACGGTGGTTTATTGAACATTACCGGCGAAGTGGATGCCGGCCACAAGAATGGTTCGGTTCGTTTGGCTCACTGGGGCGTTACCACTACCTTCAATATGGATCATGGTGGGGAGTTCCGAGTACTGAATGCCATTGCTAATATTGGCGATGATGGTCGAACCCATCTTACGGCAAATAATGCCTCCGTCATTAACCTGAAGGGACTTCGGATGGCGAACGATTGCCGGGTAAACCTCAACTCCGGTTCCATGCTGAATTTGGGCGTGAGCGGGATTACCAATCCCACGAACAACGCCAATACAGGCATTACGGTTACCGGCGGTGTACTGGGTGCTCTTTCCTCTGAAGGTTGGAGTGCTGCTCAGGATATCACCCTGAATACCGACTCCACCATCCAGCTGGCTGTGTACGATGTGGATACCAAGACGTACTCCGGAGCGGCAAATATTACCCTTTCCGGAGTTTTGAAGGGAGACGGCGGCAGTCTCACTCTGGCCGGAGATGGTGTTCTCACCGTTTCCTCCCCCCTCAAGAACGCCGTACATGTAGCGGAAGGAGCCTCTGCCTCCCTCGTTCTGGCAGAAAGTGTGGATCTGAATAACCTTTACGAGCTGGTCGGCTATGCGGGCTATGGCAGTAGCACCACAGATGGCTATGCCACCTCCGGCGGTTACCGTGTGGCCGGCATCGGCTCCACCATTTCTCAGGCAACGGTGGGCGGTGTTCTTCGCGATGTGGTGGATGGTGTAGTAGCCGGTGAAATCAGCGAGGCGGATAAAGCCATCTTCCGCGTGAATACCACCGTGAATCTGACTGATGACTACAAGGATATGGCGGGCGTGACGGCGCTTGTGGCACCGAATGCCACCCTGACACTCAGCGGTACGCAAGCACACACCTTGGGCACCATCGATGGCAACGGCAGCACCACAGTATCCGTGGATACCACGTTGGAACACCTCAAAACTGCAGCCGGAACTGCTCTGGTGGTGAATAATGGTGCAGAACTGACTGTGACGGAACGCGATAACTGCTCCATCAAGGGTAATGTTACCATCACCGGTGCCGGTAGTAAGCTCACCATTGCCACCCAGGGGCAGAGTGATCACATCATATATGGCCATGATGCGAATAACGCACAAACCATTACCGTGAGCGATGGCGGTACGCTGGATATTGGGGCGAATCGTTGGACTGTCTCTGCTAACACGACCTTCACCCTGAACAATGGTACCATTACCGGTACCGGGCAGAATGCCACCAACCACCCCTGCGTATTGGATTACATCGGGAGTGCCACCATCAATTCCGCCGGCACGAGCCGCATTGAAGGTGGCTTGCGTATTAATGGCGGGCACACGCTTACCCTGAATGTGACGAATGGCTCCCTCACTATTGAGGATGCCGCCTATACAAGCGATAAGAATGGCTCCATCATCAATAAGTCCGGCAATGGTGCTTTGGTACTCAATCAGGGCTTCATCCTGAAGGGTGGCTTGAACGTGACTGGTGGTGCCGTGCAGGTGGGTGCCGCGCTGAATCTGGGCGGTACCTCCACTTTGGGCAGTGCTTTTAGCCTTGCTACAGGCGGCAGCCTTACCACGCAGGATAACGCCGTGCTGAACATCACTACCACTATTGACGGTGCTGCCGGTACAAGTGTGAACCTTGGTGCTGCAAACACCATCAACCTCACCTCCTTGGATGGACTTAAAGCCGCGCCTCTTGGCGGGAAAAATGGTTTTGCACAGGCAAATTATTACCTCATCAGTGGAGCCACGGTTACCCTTAACAACACCACGGTAAAGATAGGCGAGGAAGTACAAACGGTAAACACTGAGGCTGGCGGTCTTTACATCACCGTGGATGATACCGCTACCTATTGGGTAACGGAAGCCGGGAACGCCGTCACCTGGAATGCTCAGAATGCGGATATGTCCTCCGCAGAGCTTTTCTACGTAACAGAAACAGGCGTCTTTAATGTGGCCTCCGGGAGCAACCTCACCAAGAATGTAACGAACTACGGCGTTGTCAATCTGGAGGGCGATGCTTCCTATCTGGAAAAGGTGACCAATGCGGATGATGGTGTGGTAAACATTACCAGCGGAGGTAACACCGTGCTGAGCCTCAGCGGAGATTTTGCCGGTGGTACCATGCCCATCAGCATCATCACGGAAGATGGTAAAACCATCGTTACAGGTTCCGATAATAGCAGCACATTCCTGGGAGACATCACCATTAAGAGTGGGTATACCCTGCGGGGAGGAAGCGATGCCGGTTGCTTTGGTAAAGACCATTACGAGGCCGCATCCGCAAATCGTTACCTGATTGTAGAGGGCGGTGCTACGCTCGATGCGGGTGGCAAACCCTTATACTACCAAGTGAAGTTGCAGGACGGTGCCTTGTTGACGAATACGGCGAATGATTCCGGTAGCGATCAACATCGCCAGCTGCCCAAAATTGTGCTGGAGGGCAACGCTACCGTGCATACCATAGGCGGCATAGAGGGGGATGAAAACGGCTACGAAATCCGCATGGTAGGCAGTGGCTATGGTGCCACGGAATTGCTGCTGAATGGTCACACCCTAACGAAGACCGGAACGGGCTATTTCTACATGAGCAACACCACAGCTAATGCCGGTACCTTGGATATTCAGGAAGGGTCCGTGGAGCTTACCTCCGGCAGATGCGCTATGAGTGAGGTGGATGTGACTTTGGCAGAGAACACCCAGTTGATAATTAACACCAATCAAAACAACGTCAGCACGGTGAAATCCCTCAGCGGTTCAGGTACCTTGTTCCTGCGTTCGGCTGGATATCTTACAGTAGCGGGCGGAGATGCTCCCTCAACAGTTGATTTGGGTGGCATTCGCGTTGGGGCTAATGCCGGGCATTCCGCACGCTTGAATCTGGGGGCAAATGTAACGCTGAATGCCACTACCGTTACAAATGGCACCTTGTGGCTGGGCGGCTCAGGTACGTACGATATCGGCAGTGCCACCACCCTTACTAAAACCACCCTTTCCGAGGACTGGACCGGTACAGTGAAGGTTTCCAACGCCGTCATCAGTGCGGAAACCAGCCTTGCCAATCTTGTACGCACCGATGCAAGCAGCCTGACGCTCAGCGGCCTTACGGTGAATGATGGCGCTGCCCTTACTCTGGCGGGTGATGTCACCCTTGGTGGTACTGTCACCTTGGCCGAGAGCATTGCCAACGGCGGTGCCCTCACCTTTGGCAGTGATTTGGTGCTGGATTTGACGGGGATGGACTCCGTAGCCGGCACCGGAGAGGATGAAAAGATTATTACCTTGTTGACGGGTGCCGGCACCCATAACCTGACCAGCTTGACGGAGAGCATGCTCTCCGCCGCTACCAAGGCTCTGGGTACGGATTGGAAATTCAATGCAGACGGCACCATCAGCTTCACGGATCTTCACGCCTCCCCCGATTTGACGTGGAATGGCGGCGACGGCAGCCTGAGCGATAATAACTACCAAGGAGGAAACTACGAGGATGGCAGCGATATCACCTTCGGAGCTAATAGAGATGGTAATGCCGATGCCATTGCCGTGGAGGCGGGGGATCACCTCAAATCTGCCACCATAACCGGCGGAGAGTATAACTTTACCGGCGAGCAGCTCGCAGTCTCCGGCAATATCTCCATTGCCGAGAGTGCCACGGTGAGCGTGGAAGGCGGCATTGCCGTGGGCGGCACACTCAGCTCCACCGGTACCCTCAGCACCGGCACCATTAGCGGTGCAGGCAGTGTGGACATCTCAGGCGGCTCTCTGGAGCTTTCCGGTGCTAATGCCATTGCCACCACCGGTGCCACCAAGTCCATTTCCGGTACTGTGTTGAAGGGTACTTGGGGTGCCACGGGTGTCACCGTAGGCAGCGGCACTGCTGCTGATGGCACAGGTGCAACTACGGTGGATACCGGTGCTTCCATTACGCTGACGGATACCACTCTGGCCGGCACGATTGCTAACAATGGTACCCTCACTCTTTCCGGCACGGTAACGCTCAAGACTGCCGGCTTTAACAAGCAGACCACAGGCGTGGGTTATTCCGATGGCGGTAACGGCTTCAAATTTGCCACGGCACTCTACACCGTGGCCGAAGGCGGCACGCTGAATACCGATGGGGTCACCTCTTGGAGCGCGGATACTGCCACCCGCGCCACAGGTGCCATTAGCTATGCCAATGGCATAGTTACCATTCAAGGTGAGCAGCAGGGTACAGGCTACTGGGTGAACACCGGAACCGTTACCTACGATGCCGGTACCGCATTCTCCGGTGCCACCTCTTTGGAGCTCAACGGCGGTAAGCTCGTGCTGACCTCCGCCTTGGATGAAGCTCTTACCGGTGGCCTTGTGTTGAATAATAACAGTGCTTTGGAAATTTCCTCCGGCATTAGTCTTGCTCGCAGTGCCATCTCTATGGCGGAAAACGTTACGGGCAAGACCCTCACCCTCTCCGGTGCAGGTATATATGATCTTGCTGATGCGAGGGATTTGGGCTCCGGCGTGACTCTGGATTCCTCCTGGACCGGTAAGGTGAAACTGACGGGCAGCACGTTGAATGGACAGAGCTTGGATATCTTTGCCAATGCCCAATCCACCGTGGAACTTTGCGGGGTGAGCGGCTATCTCGCCCAGGCAAACAATACGGCACGCACGTACGCCGGTAATATCATCCTTACCAATAACGGCAATACCGTTGCTTGGAATATCAACAATGGTTGGAATAACGATACTCGTACCTTTGAGGGTAGCATCTCCGGCACAGGTACATTGAAGCGTAGTTCCAATCTGGGTACGGTACAGAATATCATCTTTGCCGGTGATACTTCCGGATGGACCGGTGCTTTGGTACACGAGCCCAACTATGCCGCAAACAGTGGTGCTACGGTTAAAACAAACGTCACTTTCAGTGGCTCGCAGCTCATTAATGTGGCTATGTCCACCAATGGCAAGGGCGAATTCAACATCACTCTGGACGATGCACATCTGGTCACACCTGCCACAGTCAAGACCATGGCATCCATTAGTGCCACCACTCTCAGTGTGACGGAAGGTACACAGGTAGAATTGGGTGCATCCACTACGCTTAATTCCATTGCCGGTGCAGCGGGTAGCAGCATTGCTGCCACAGGTGCACTCACCCTGTTGAACGGAGCGAGTTCCGTGGCAGATTTTGCTACATCCGGTGGTCTTACTCTGGGGAAAGCCGGCACCACGCCGACTCATGCCACGCTGGATGTGGATGGTATGCTTACTCTTGGTGGTATAATCGGGTGACCCTCAACACCATGGAGAGTGGCATTACTGCCGGTAGCCTGACCATGGCCGATGCTACGGTGGATGTAACCGCCATCCTGAGCTCCCTTGCCACAGAAAACGGAGCCGCCTGCACGCTGATTACGCTGGATACAGCCTTTGGCAGCACGACTCTTCCCACCCTCACGGGAGTGGATGCCGATACGGCTAAGCTGTACGATGTGAGCCTTGGCTGGAATACCGCCGGTACGGAACTTTCCGTGACGGCTACCAAGAAGGGGTACACGTGGGATACAGAGACCGCTTGGTCCGAGCTGGGCGCGAGTGCCGGGGATAATGTATGGCTCTCCGGGGCAGGCAGCAGCACGGTAACGATAGATGCCGCCGGTTCCGCTTCCTCCCTTGTGGTGAATCCGGATGCCTCTGCTGCCACGCAGGCTTACACCCTCACGGGCGATGCTCTCACCGTCAATGAATTGCAGGTGAACAGCGGAGCCCTCACGGTGGATAACATGACCACCGTGAACACGGATGCCACAGTGGATGGTGCCCTCTCCATTACGCAGAACGGAGAGCTGCACATTCTGGGCAGCATGGATGCCGAGGGCGTGAGCATTACCAACGATGGTAAACTCCTGCTGCACAAGGGCTCTCTGGGTGGCCTCGTCGGCACCGATGGTGCCGCTGCAGGCAGCTTGGAGATTGTGGATGCTGTTGTCGCTTCCGGCGTGGAGGATGGCAACGTCTCCATCGATGGCGATGTGGTGCTGAACACCCTTGCCAATGCCGGACAACTTACCGTGGATGGTTCTTTCACCCTGAACAATGCCACTACGCAGGGCGGCACCCTCACCGCAGAGGAAGTCACCCTCAATGCCGCCGGCAACACCTTCACCTCCATCACCACGGATACACTCCACATCGGTGCGTTGGATGCCACTAAGACCGTGCTGAAGGCAGATACCCTTGCCGCCGCCACCGAGGGCGGGGACATTACGCTGGTGCTGGATGCGCTCGTGCCTGCCACGCCCGCCAAGGGCGCCGCAGAGTATGGCATCATCGAGGCTACGAACGGTCTGGATGCTGTCAACACCGTAGTGAATACCAACGAGGAATGGCAGAAATACCTCTACGAGAACCGCAGCCAGAAACTCACGGCCACCGCTCAGAATGGCAAGCTGAACCTTACCGTAGAATCCGACATTCCCGATACTTGGAATACCTCCAAGCAGTGGTCCGAGAATGGTCTCCTCATCGAAGCCACAGGTTCAACCACCCCGGTGAAGGATTACTACAGCATTCTGGATGGCATGGCCGGGGTGCATGTGGATGCGGATAAGACCATCGACCTTACCGCCCTTACCGCCGATGCTGATGGCCTCGTTATCAAGAATCTTACCGGGGATTCCGGTAAGACCCTCACCCTCGTGGGTGATGCTGCGGACAGTGCTACACTGACGAATAGTAAGGAAAGTGCAGGTGCTGCCCTGACGGCAGATGGTCTCAAACTGAGTGTGGATACCGATGCTCCGCAGGGACTTACCACCCTTACGGCACAGAATGGAGCTGCCGTAGTGGTAAATGGTCTCATGAATGCCGCCACCATTAACCTGGCAGATACTGCTTCCTCCCTCGCAGTGAGTGGTACCGCCAGCACATCCTCCTTAAAGGGAACAGGCAGCATCTCCGGCAAGCTCCTTATCTCCGGTAATGCAGATGTACCTGCCGGTCATTTCTCCGGTACATACAATGCTGCGGAGATAGCGATGGTGGGCGGACAGCAAACCCTGGCGGCCAAGGACGGCCTTACCGTGAGCGGCACCAACGGCACCGCCACCTTGGAATACGACAGCTCCACCCGCATGGATGCCATTAAGACCACCGGCGCCACCGTAGTGCTGGACCGCACGGCCGATGCCACCCTCACGCTGGATGAAGCCTCCTCCATGAAGGGCGGCGAACTCAAGTTCAACCTCATTGGCTACGAGTTGGCCATGGGTAGCGTGGATGTCATCGATGGTACACTCGACCTGACCAATGGCACGAAGGTAACCATCGGCACCGAAGGCGACGATGCCACCCTCGATATTGACCGCATCGGCGATACCCTCGCCATCCTCGGCAATGGCAACACTGCCGGCGCAGAAGTCACCCTCGTGGGCGATGCCCTCAACAAGTACTTCGCCAATGCCACCGTGCAGAATGGCGTGGTGAAGGTAGACCGCAACACCTCCTATGCCAGCAGCCGCATCGAAACCGAAACGGCTAACGGTACAGCCGGTGCCTCCTTGCTGGATGATATCCTCGTCTCCCTCAACCCGCAGGCCGATCCCACCGGCGCGTACGCCGACCTGAGCCGCCTGATGGATGCCGTGGATGCCGATACCGTGACGGATGAAGCCGCTGCTGCCGTGGCGGGTGCTTCCACCGCCATCATGAGCGTGGCCCTCTCCGGCGATGTGGAGCGCCAAATGCGCGCCATCCGCAACCGCACCACCACCATGGGTGTGGACCAGAGCGTGGTGAACGAGGATATGCCCTACCTCAACGCCTGGATTAATGCCGAAGGCGATTACTCCGAGATGGATTCCGATGGCACTGCCGCCGGCTACACCCTCAACTCCTATGGTGGCACCGTCGGCTTCGATGTGGACTGCACGCCGGAATTCACCTTCGGTATGGCCCTTACCGCCATGTATGGCGATTTGGAAGCCGATGGCCCGGACAAGGCAGAGGGTAACCTGGATACCTACTACGTCTCCGCCTTTGCCCGCTACGCTGCCAGCGCCTGGACCCACACCTTCGTAGCCACCATGGGCCTGGCGGATATGAGCCTCGATCGCACCGTGAGCTACAACGGCGGCTCCTACAAGACCCAGGGTAACACGGATGGTACGGCCTTTGGCCTTATGTACGAGGTAGGTCGTGTCTTCGCCCTCAACGAGGACGCCTCCACCTGTCTGCAGCCCATCCTGAACCTTAGCTTCCGCCACAGCTCCGTGGGTGCTTACAGCGAAACCGGCAGCGATGCCGGCCTCAAGGTGGACGACCAAACCTACACCACCTTCACCGCCGGCCTGGGTGCTCGCATCCAGACCATCATCGGTGAAAGCATCTACAACCGCACCTCCATCCTCGAAGCCCGACTCATGGCCAAGCTGGATGCCGGTGATACCGAGGGCGAAAGCACAGTGCAGTTCCTTAATGGCGCTCGCTCCGCCAAGGTGAACAGCGCAGAGCTGGGTGCCTTCGGCGCAGAAGCCGGTGTGGGTCTCACCATCCCCGTCGGTCAGGAAGGCGGCTCCATCTTCCTCGATGCCTCCGCCGAAATCCGCGATGCTTACATCAACCTCAACGGCACGGTGGGTTACCGCATCAACTTCTGATGCGGCTCACCCCCGTTCCTCCTTCCTTCCGACCCGCCCCTTACCAAGGGGCGGGTTTTTTTTAGCTCCCGCCCTTCCTTCCCCCTCCTCACCTCCGTTCTGTCGCGCGACAGAGCGGGGGATTTTTTGAGTTCTCCTCCCGACAAGGGCGCGCGCCATGGCGTCAACACAGCATGGGGGGCACTTTCTCTGTACTAAATGCTCATTCTTTTTGCTAATGGGCAAGAAACAACCCCATGGGATGTGTGAGAAATTTCTTTTTCCTTGAAAGGATAAGGGGAATTAGGTAGTATCTATATCGTATGAACCTGCTGAAGAGCATGACTGCAATGATTGCGATGACGGGAGCACTGGCGTTTGGCCAGGCATCCTATGAGCCCCACCCGGATTGGGAAAATCCGCAGAATTTGTCTCAGGGACGCGAGGATGCCCGCGCGTTCTTTGTGCCTTTTGCCACCCGGGATGAGGCGCTGAAAGGCCACCGCCGGGATTCTTCCCTTGTGCGCTGCCTGAATGGGCAGTGGAAGTTCCATTGGTCCCCCAGCCCGGATAAGCGTCCGCTGGATTTTTACAAGCCGGAGACGGATGTGAGCCAATGGGCAGAGATAGATGTGCCGAGTAATTGGCAGATGCGTGGATATGGTACGCCGATTTACAGCAACCAGAGCTATACTTTTGTGCGGGATTGGCCCCGGGTGATGAGTAAGCCGGTAACCGACCGCGAGAAGAAGTATACGACGCCGCAGACGGAGCCGAATGCGGTGGGTTCTTATCGGCGGGATGTGGAGCTGCCGGCAGATTGGGCCGGGCGGCAGGTGTTTCTGCGTTTTGATGGTGTGGATTCGTTCTTCTATCTCTTCGTAAACGGGCACAAAGTGGGCTTCTCGAAGGATAGCCGCACGGCAGCGGTGTTCGATGTGACGAAGTACATGAAGCCCGGGCGCAATGTGATTGCGGCGGAGGTGTACCGCTATTCCGATGGTTCTTATCTGGAGTGCCAGGATATGTGGCGCCTTTCCGGTATTTTCCGGGATGTGTATATGTACAGCACGCCGCAGGTGTTGGTGCGCGATTTCTTTGTGCATACGGATTTTCCGCAGAAGGCAGATGGGATGAGCGATTACTCCCGCAGTGATTTGCGTGTGGAAGTGGATGTGAATAACCGCTCCGCGGCGGAGGCTACGGCTTCCGTGGAGGGTGAGCTGCTGGATGCCGCCGGGCAAACGGTTGCTCGTATGCAGACGGCTCCGGCCGCGCTGAAACCCGGTGCGGAGTCCCGCCTTGTGCTGGCTACCACGTTGCAAAATCCCGCTCTCTGGAGCGCGGAGAAACCGAATCTGTACCGCCTTATTCTGAATTTGAAGGATAAGGAGGGGCGTGTGACGGAGATTATTTCCCGCAAGATCGGATTCCGCGATGTGAAGCTGCTCAATGGTCGTTTCCTGGTAAATGGTATGCCGGTGAAGCTCAAAGGTGTGAACCGCCACGAGAGCCAGCATGCCAATGGCCACACGGTGACGGAGGAGGAGTGCTACCAGGAGTTGCTCATCATGAAGCGGGGTAACATTAACCACATTCGCAATTCCCATTACCCGCAAAATGAGCGTTTTTACGAGATGTGCGATGAGTTGGGTATCTATGTGTGCGATGAGGCAAACATCGAATCCCACGGCTATTACTACGGGGAGATTTCGCTTTCCCACCCGGTGGAGTGGAAGGCTCAGCATGTGTGGCGCAATAAGAATATGGTGGAGCAGAGTAAGAACCACCCCTGCGTGGTAATCTGGTCCTATGGTAATGAGGCCGGTCCCGGTGCCAATTTCGAGGCGGTGCGTGATTGGATTAAGAGCCGCGATACCTCCCGCCTTACCCAGTACGAGCGCAATAACGATCTGGCCGATTTATGCTCCAACCAGTACCCGAGTGTGAACTGGACCCGCGAGATAGCCGGCCGCAAGCTGATGAAGCCTTGGTACATCTCCGAGTATGCCCACATTCTTTGCAATTCCATGGGTAATTTGCAGGATTATTGGGATGCGATTGATTCCAGCGATTCCATTATCGGTGGCGGTATTTGGGAGTGGATTCACCAGAGCTACGACCAGGAAGTGACACTGCCCGATGGCCGCAAGGTGACCCGCCAGAGCTACGGCGGCGACCACGGCGAATTCCCCAACGATGGTATCTTCTGCATTAAGGGGGTGATTTACAGCGACCGTACCGTAACGCCGCTTTACGATGAAATCCGCAAGGTGCAGCAAAATGCTTCCTTTGTCTATGCCGGGCTGACGCCCGATGGCAAGGGGCTGCGTATTCGCCTGCGCAATAAACACCTCTTCACGAATTTGAACGAGTTTGACGGCTCTTGGCAGCTTTGCGAGGAGGGCAGTAATGTGGTGGCTTCCGGTACTTTTGCCCCGGAGGTGGCTCCCCTGCAAACCAGTGAGCTGGTGCTGCCGCTGGAAAAATTGTCTGCCTTCAAGAAGGACCGCCACTATTTCCTGACACTGAATTTGCAGTTGAAGGAGAAGACTCCTTGGGCAGAGAAGGGCTATGTGATTGCTACAGAACAAATTCCCCTGCCGGAGATTCTGACGGGTTATACCGCTAAGGCAAATCTTTTCCATCCGGATGAGGCACGTGTGGAGGTACGCAATATGAGCGGGCAGATGCTCGTTATCGGACCGCATTTCTCCGTCTCCGTGGATAAGGCTACGGGCGGGCTCAAGAATTACATTGTAAGCGGACAGCAACTTCTGGGTGAGAAGCCGACGGTGCTTCTCAATGCCTTCCGCGCCCCGCTGGCAAACGATAAATGGGCCATGAACCAGTGGCTGAATAACGGTCTCGGGAATTTGGAACACTCGGCTACTCCGCTTTTGGTGGAGCGTTTGGAGCGTGGAGTGGTGCGTATTTCCTGCGATATTACCAGCCAGGGTACACGCAAGGAAAGCCTCGATTCCCGCCAGTATGATAACGGTACCTTTAAGGTAAATGATGAAGGTGCCATTCATGAGAAGGATTTCCATTTCACGACGCAGATGGTATACACCATTCTGCCCAATGGTTACATTAGTGTGCAGGCCGGTATTGTGCCCAGCGTGGAGAAGGTGGTGCTGCCCAAGCTGGGTTATACCCTGCATCTGCCGGAGCGCTACGGAAATGTGCGCTGGTATGGCCGCGGCCCAGGGGAGAACTACCCGGACCGCCGCAGCGGCTCCCCCGTGGGTGTGTACGATTCCACGGTGGAAAAGATGGTGGAGCGCTACCCCTATCCCATGGAAATGGGCAATCGTATGGATACCCGTTGGGTAGCTCTTACGGATGATAATGGTGTGGGGCTCCTGCTGGCGGCGGAGCCGGGCGAGACGATGAATTTCTCCGCCTTGCCGTACACGGCTCGCGCCATTTTCGAAGCAGCGCACCCGGAGGAGGTACAGCGTGCCGGTGCTACAGTGCTGAGTATCGATGCTTGTACACTGGGCTTGGGCGGTGCCGCTTGCGGTCCGCGCCCCATCGACCGCGATATTCCGCTTTCCGGTCCCACCACCTTCGTGTTCTCCCTGCGCCCTATTCTGCATGGCGAGAATCCGGCCGAGATTGGTCGTAAGATGCTGCCGCTTACAGGTGCGGTAACGATTTCCCGCGATGCGCTGGGCTATGTGAGTGCACACTGCGCTTCTCGCGATGCGAGGATTGAGCTGATTATGCCGGATGGTTCTGAGCGCGATTACTCGGGACCCTTCCTGATGCGAGAGGATGGTGTGCTGCGTGCCACAGCATCCAGTGCGGATTGTCTGCGTTCGGTGCATGTGGCTCAGCATATGGAGGCTTGGCAACCGGATAATGTGATGCGTGTGGTTTCCTGCTCCAGCACATCGGGGCGTGCAGATTCTCCGTGGAGCCTTATTGATGGTCGCCGGGATACATATTGGCACACGCGCTGGCACGAGCCCGTGGCGCAGTACCCGCACCACGTGGTGATTGATATGGGTGCCGTTTCGGAGCTGCGCGGTTTTAACGTGACTCCCCGCCAGGGCAGCCCCACCAGCCGCGTGCGTAAGCTCTCCTTCTACCTCTCTAACGATGGTAAGAATTGGGAGGCGGCTCCTGCCTGCACCCTCACCATGGCGGATGAAGATAATGAGCAGCGCGTGATGATGAAGGAACCCATGCAGGCTCGCTTCTTCAAGCTGGTGTGCGAGGAGCCCATGAGTGCCGGTACGCCATACGCCGCTCTGGCGGAGGTGAAACCCATCATCAGCCGCGTGGTGGGGGATTACCAGCCTTATGCCTATTTCTCCGTGGAGTATGTAAGCTCCGATATGGCGGAGGAAGGCCCGGCCCGCAATGTGCTGGATGGCAATGCGGATACCTTCTGGCATACCCTCAAGGGGGTAACGCTGGCGAGTTTCCCGCACGAGATTCGTATTAATCTGGGTGGTACGCGCCAGATTAAGGGGATGGTGTATCGCGGGGCTCCCATGGCCATTGGCCGCGTGAAGGAGTACGAAGTTTATGTGAGTCAGGATGGTCAGAACTGGGGTAATCCGGTGGCTCGTGGTGTTTTTGCGGATACGAACGAGCGCCAGGAAGCCCTTTTCTTCACCCCCTGCTCGGCACGTTACATCCGCTTGGTGGCACTTTCCGCCCACGATGGCGGTGATTCTGCTGCTGTGGCGGAGTTGGATATCATTGAGCAATAATTGATTATTCTGATTGGAGAATAATTTAGCCGCGCTGCCTATTCCGGCAGCGCGGCTTTATTCTCACTTCATCACTCCCATATTACTCTCCGCTTACTCAGCGCAGAGAATCTTGACGAAGCCCTCCTCCTGCAGACGGGTGGCGCCGCAGGCAAATTTGGCGCGAATCTGGAGTGCTTCGTCCAAATCATCGCGCACGGAGAGTTTCACCTTGAAATCATCCCAAATGCCGAACTGGGCGCGGCTCTTCACCCATGCCAGGCAGGAGCGCACGCCGGAGCTATCCACGGGGAGCTGCTCCGTGCGGATGATGCGGAAGCCCATAAAGGAATCCAGCTTGCCTTCGGCCAAGGCGCGCACGTTGTTGTAATCGA
This sequence comes from Akkermansia sp., assembly GCA_017521405.1. GTDB lineage: Bacteria > Verrucomicrobiota > Verrucomicrobiia > Verrucomicrobiales > Akkermansiaceae > Akkermansia. The sequence continues at coordinate 55,659 of JAFXCP010000027.1, forward strand.
AGCTGGAAACTTCCGGTTGCTGGAGCAGGGCGTTAATCTGGCTGCTGGTGCAGGCCAGTACCAGCTCATCGCCGTAAGCGCGGCGCTCCTCGCTCCAAGCCTCGCAGCTTTGGAGCATATGCAGGGCATAGCGCAGCTTGCCCAACGTCAGATTGCATTCTACGGCACTGCCGCTTTCTGCGAAATCGCTTTCGATGGTCTGGCTACTCGGGAAGTTGACGGCTACGGTGCCGTTTTCCCCGGTATAGTTGGTACCCAGGAAGGCATCCAGCATGACCTTATCCATGCAGCGGCCGGCGGCAGCACGCATAGCCTCGATGGTTTTGCTTACGGGCACATCAATGTTAGCGAGTTTTTTGGCATCAAACTCATCAAAGCCGATGGCTTTGGTAAAGATGTGCGGGTGGATAACGCGGCGGGTGGTGGGGGCTTCATCCAGCGTGGTGGAGCCCATGCGGCTCGTTTTTTCCGTGAAGGAGAGGAGACCGTACTGATCGAATGCTACCATTTTGCCGGAGAGTCCGGTTTCCACGGTAACGTACTTATCCAAGCGGGAGGCTTCCTGCTGCAAGTAAGAGCCCCACTTCTCGGAATACTTAATCTGGTAATTCTGTTCGATGTCTGCCATAGTGGTAATTGTTTCTTGAATGTGTTGAATGGCAAATCGGCATAGGCGGGGATTGTCCGCAGGCGGGGTCTCCTGGAACCGCATGGCCGCTTGGCAGCCGTTTCACCCCGTGGGGGGGCGGAATTGGGCCACCGCAGGCTCTTGCCAAGGATATTAGAGCATAGAGTGCGCCGTTTGTCACCTGCCGGATAGCCTTGCGCTTTATTGCCCATCCCTTCGGGGATAAAAAGTCCCCCGGAGCAGCACTGCTTCGGGGGAGGGATGGGAGAAAAGTTGCACCCATGGGGCTGCTTTATTCCGCTAATTCGCGGAGTAGGCGGCGGGTGGAAACGGCCAGCAGCTCCACCACAAAATCGAAGCCGCTTTCCCCTCCGTAATATGGATCCGGCACCTCCTGCAAATCGCTTGTGGGGGGGAACCATCGGCACATGGGCTGCACGCGGGCAGCCTCCTCCGGCGTGCGGGCAAGGGAAAGAATATCCTGTTGGTTTGATTTGTCCTGTGGGATAATGAGGTCAAAATTCGCAAAATCTGCCCGGCAGAATTGGCGGGCACGGTGGCCGCCATAGGCATATCCCGCGCGTTTGAGGGCGGCCAGCATACGAGAATCCGGGCGGCTACCGATGTGGTAGGAGGCAGTGCCGCAGGAATCTGCCCGGAAACTATGCTCCAAGCCTGCTTTTTGCACGGCATGTTGGAAGAGGATTTCTGCGGCGGGAGAGCGGCAAATGTTCCCCAAGCATACAAAGAGTACCCGGAAGGGAGGCTTTTGTGGCTCAGTTTCCGGTTGACCTGAGGCCTCTGTTCTGGTATGACCACTCATGACGCTACGCAGCATACCATACCATGATGAAGATTGCACGCTTGAATTCTGAGCCGGAGATATTTTATTCCTTACAAGGGGAGGGGGTACGCGCCGGTGTGCCTGCGGTGTTTTTGCGGCTGGCCGGTTGCAATTTGAGTTGCCGTTGGTGCGATACAAAGTACTCCTGGCGTGATGGTGTAGAACTGGCGGTGCCTGCCGTGGCGGAGCGTCTGCATGCCTATGCCTGCCGTAGCTTGGTGATTACCGGCGGGGAGCCTTTGCTGCAACAGCCTGCGCTGGAGGCTTTGCTCTCCCTGCTGCCGCAGGATTTCTATGTGGAGGTGGAGACGAATGGTACCCTGCGCCCCTCCTCGGTATTGGCTGCGCGGGTAAATCAGTGGAATGTTTCTCCCAAGCTGCCGCATGCGGGCAATGGGCATGCTTCCCCCCTGCTGCCGGAAGTATTGGCTTTTTTTGCAAGCTTGCCGGGTGCATGGTTTAAATTCGTGGTGCGGGGGGAGGAGGATTGGCCTGCCATTGCCGCGCTGGGCTTGCCGCTGGAACGGCTGGTTCTGATGCCTTGCGCGGCCTCCCTCCCGGAGTTGCAATCTGCCCGCCCTGCTGTGGCAGAGCTTTGCCTGCGGCATCATTGCCGCTTTGGAGACCGCCTGCATGTGGCGATTTGGAACGACCGCAAGGGCGTGTAAGAGCAGTTATAGGGGGCTTATGCTTGCAGGATGATGCCTGCTTTGCGTGCCGCACGGCGGATTTCCGGCGTGGGGTGGAAGGCGGCGGTGCCGCACATGACCATGGGCACGGGGGGCTTGCTGCTGCGCCCCAGCAGAATGCGGCAAAGCCAGTTTGCCAGCCGTGCAAAACGCAGCCGGTTCATATACGCCCCGGCACGCCGAATGCACTTGAGGGGACCATCCGCATCGTCCACGTTAATCACAACACCATCGCACACTACGGCGCAGTGGCCAATACCCAGTTTCTCCAGCTCCGCAGCCATGGCGGCAGCGTGTTCCGCATCGGTGGGGATGTGGCCGGGGTCCTCCCCTTCCTGCGGGGGTAGGGGTACTTGCATGGCATGCAGGGTAATGCCGTGCTGCTCGCAGAGTTGCAGCACTTCCTCCCGCTGGAAGAGAATGGTGCGCCCGGCTTCGAATACGATGTGGCGCACGTTCGCCTTGATGGCATTCCGAATGGTGCCGAGACCGATGCAGGGAACATCGAAGCGCATATCGTGCCCGGGTTTGGTCACCTTGCAAAGGGTGACGCTGTATGGGCGGTGACCGCCGGCATGCAAGCACTCGTTTGTGCCTTTGAATCCCTCCACACACACCACTGTTTGCCCATGTACGATGATGCTTTGACCAATATCGAGCCGGGCGATTTCTCGGGCTTGGGAGAGTCCGAAACGGGCTTCTTCCATTTGTTGCGGTGTGGGAAGAGGACCCGCCAGATGCCCCTCCCCGGGCAGGCATTCCTCCATAAAGGTGGTGGAGGGCAGCACGGTGAATCCCCGGGAGTGGATAAAATCGCAAATGGTACCAAAGATGGTGTGTGCATTGCGGCGATCCAGCGTGGCCAGCAGACGCCGCGCTGTGGCATCCGGCCACATGGTGTATAAACTGGCCGGTTTTATTTGCCCGGTAAGCATCACGTGCGTTACACCCTCTTGCTCAAAAAAATCTGCCGGTCCCTCCAGCGAGCCTACCCGGAAGCAGGCATAGGCCGCGCAGAGCCCGGGAATGTCCTTTTCCACTGCGCCGCGCATGCCGGCCGCCACCACGCGCACACCTGCCCGCCGGGCACCCTCTATGACGCGGCGAGAGAATTCTCCCGCTCCGGCAATGACACCGAGGGTGCGGATATGGCTGTAATCGGGGTCCATGGTCGGGCAGTGCAGGGGGGGTTAGAGCAATTCGGGGTGTTCCAGATAGTGAGCCAAGCGCTGCATGAGGCGGCCGATATCGCCGCCATCCACCACGCGGTGGTCGAAGGAGGCCACAATCTGCGCTTGCTCCACGGGGATAAAACACTGCACCTCCTCACTCCACACGGGTACTTTCTGCACCGCACCCACGCCGAGGATGAGACTCTCGCTCGGCAGGGGCATGGGGGTGGCGTGTGTGAGCCCGAAGCCTCCGAAATTCGATACGGTGGCAATGCCGCCGCCTTGGTAGCCGGGGTCCAGGCGGCGCTCCCGCGCCTGCTGCACCACTTTGTTGAACTCATCCACCAGCTCATCCAGCGTACTTTCGTTCACTCCGCGCATCACGGGCACCATTACGCCATCCGCCACTTGCACTGCCACGCCCAAATCAATCCGGCGCGGGGTGAGGATGCGACCGCCCACCATATACCCGGCACACTCGGGGGATTCCGCCAGTGCTAAGGCCAAGGCGCGCACGAAGTAGAGCGTGATGCCCGGCCGCCGGGGGTGGTTCTTGCGGTGCAGGATGATAGGTGCCATATAAATGGGGCGCCCGGCGCTGGCAATGGGGCGGCGCCATGTGCGCTGCATGCTGCTGGCTACGCTGCGGCGCATGGGGGAGGCTTTGCGGGAGGGCCAGCCATCCACGTAATTCAGGAAATCCTCAAAATCATCTATCGTGATGCGGCCACCGGGTCCGCTGCCAATAATGTACGCCAAATCCGCCTCCGTGATGCCCAGCTCATCCATGCGAGCCCGGATGCGCGGGGAAAGGAAATGGGCACCGCGCATGCCAATGGGTACGGGAAGACCGCGACCGGAGCTTTGCTTCTCCCCACTGCCGGGGCTGGCTTCCCGGTATTCCCCCACGGTGCGGAAATGGGCGCCATCCTGTGCAGCTGGACTGCTGCCGGGAGCCGTCTCCGCCGGGGTGGCGGGTTGTGTGCCCTCTTCCAGAATACTGGCACCGGAGCGTTCAATCTCCTCCTCCGTGGCTTCGATGATGCCCATGATGGCTCCCACGGGTACTACCTCGCCCTCGCTTACGGAGAGGGATAGCACCTTACCCCCGCAGGAGGTTGTTACCCCCATGACGGCTTTATTCGTTTCTACCTCGAATACTTCTTGGTCTGCCACGACGGTATCGCCGGGCTGCACCAAGGCGTGCATGATGGTGGCTTCTGCAATGGATTCGCCCAGCTGGGGCATGAGTATGGGAACTTGCGGCATGGCAGGATGAAAAATGTATTTAGAGGGAGATGAGGTAGCGGGCAGCGGCAGCAATACCGGCGGCACTCGGGCGGTGGGCTTTCCATAGCTCCGGATGTGCAGGAATGGGTGTTTCCCGAGAGGTAAGCCGCAGGGGCGGAGCATCCAGTAGGTGGAAGCCCGCATCCGCCACGCGCGCTACCACCTCTGCTGCGACACCGCCCCATGGGAAATCCTCACTCACCACCAGCAGGCGTGCCGTGCGTGCCACGGAGGCCAGAATCGTATCCGTATCCAGCGGTTTAATGCTGCGGAGATCCACTACTTCCAGTTCGTACCCGGTGGTGGCGGAAAGTTCCTCTGCGGCTTTGAGTGCCTCCGGCACCATAGCGGAAAAGGCCACCACAGTGGCATGCTTGCCCATGCGGGCAATGCGTGCCTTGCCCACCGGAAGAGGCTGCGGGTCCACCCATGTATCCGCCTTGAGCCAGCGGTACAGGAACTTATGCTCCATGAATACAACCGGATCCGGAATCCGCACGGCTTCTTTGAGCATGTAGTATGCATCCGCTACCGTGGCGGGGGTGAATACATGCAAGCCCGGATAATGGGCAAACAGGGCCTCCAAACTTTGGCTGTGGAAGGGACCGCCTCCGGGAGTGCCGCCGCTGGGCATGCGCACGGTAAGATTAACCGGTATGCCGGTGCGGTAATAATGCGCGGCGGCGTTGTTGGCAATTTGGTTTTGTGCCAGTGTGCCGAAATCGGCAAACTGCATTTCGATAATGGGCTTCATGCCGCCTAAGGCTGCCCCCATGCCCACACCTGCAATGGCATCCTCCGCAATGGGGGCATTAAGCACCCGCCCGGGGAAACGCTCTGCCAGTCCCTTGGTGGCTTTGAATGCCCCGCCAAAGCTGCCGGCTATATCCTCCCCCAGCAAGAATACCTTTGGGTCCTCCTCCAGTAATTCGGCCAAGGCTTGGTGGATGGCATCGATGTAGGTTACGCTCATGGGTCTTTGGTGTACGGGAAAATAGTGTCTGTAAAAACGGGGAGCTTAGCGCATGGGATGCCAGCTGGTTGCATCCCAATCTTCTTCCTCGGAGCGGGGAGCTGCTTCCTTCTGGGCTTGGGCTACCAGCCGCTGCACCTCATCGCGGCACTCCTCTTCCCAGGCATTGGCTTCTTCCTCGCTCAGCCAGCCTTTCTCCAGCATTTGGCGGCGCGCTACGGCCAGCGGGTCGCGGTCTGCGTAGGCTGCTTTGAGCTCGGCGGGAATGTATGAGGCATCATCATGCTCCCCATGGCCGCACATACGCAGCGTTTCTGCCACGACCCACTGCGGTCCCTCCCCGGCACGGGCAGCAGCAATGGCTCGCTGCATGGTTTCCAGCGTTTGGAGAAAATCCGTACCATCGCACTCGTGGCAAGCCATGCCGTATCCCTTGCCGCGCTCCATCAGGCTCTTGCAGGCAAATTCCTGACTGTTGGGCGTGGAGTATGCGTATTGGTTATTGGTAACAACGATGACGACGGGGAGTTTTTCCACGGCCACAAGGTTGGCGGCTTCGTGCGTGGCACCCACGGAGGTGGTGCCATCCCCAATGCAGGCAAGCCCCACACAGCCGCTTTGCCCTTGCAGGCGCCGCGCCAGCATGAGACCGGCTATCACGGAGATGCCGGTACCAAGGTGCGATATAGGAGCGGGGTTGCCATCCCCGGGTATGCCCCAATGCACGTTGCTATCGCGCCCGCGCATGCAGCCCTGGGCACTGCCTAAGTAAGAGCGCGCACTCTCCAATACGCTATACCCCCATGCGCAGCGCCCCGCTTGCTCGCGGATGAATGGGGCATAGGCATCCCGCCCTTTTTCCAGAAATACACCCTCGCAGGCAGCTATGGCCTCGTGCCCGCGACCAAGGAATACACCACCAAAAATCTTGCCCGCCTTGTACAGAGCGGAAATCTTGGTGTCGAACGCCCGGGCCATGAGCATGGCCTTGTAGGCACGTTTTGCCGGCTCCTTCATATCGCTGCCATTCACGCTCTGCATTCTACTCCTACGTGCATGTTAAATCAAGCGGAAATGATACGGCGTGCGATGTTTATATGCACGGAGTCTGTTCAATTATTTGAGTTTGGCAATATAGCGGCCCACTGTCATGGCGCAGGCCTCTGCAGCGGGAAGCTCCTTGCGGGCATGGCGTTCTCCCCAGGAATCGGAGTAGATGATGGTTTGCTTGCGGGCGTTGTAGCCGATGATGAGGCGGGCATGGCCGCCCCTGATTTGGGGAAGGCTCAGGGGCTCCGGGTAAATACCCACCATCACCATCCAGATAACGGGTGTGCCGGAATCAATGCTCTTGCGGATGGGTTTGAGCCATTTGGCTACATTTGTTTTCTTCCCGGCGCGTGCTTGGAGAAGCAGCTGCGGGTTAGCCATCTCGAACGCCATGCCGGAGTACGGCATGGCCGGGCGGTCCTCCCGGCGGGCCAGTTTGTTGTATTCCCCTATGGTACCCTCCAAACACTGCTGATAATTCTCCAACACGGTGAACTTAACCCGGAATTTCCTGCAAATGGTGCGCATGGCAGCCTCCATATCCAGCGAGGAAGTACCCCCCTCCCCGGAGGCGGATTCGCACAGTGCTGCCAGCGCATGCTGGTCCACCCCTTCCATGCCGTAAAAGGCAAAGACACGAGCCAGAGTGGCCGGCACGCAATACCCCTTCTGCCCTTGGTCCACCATCGGAATATTCCGGAGCCACACGGTGCCATCCTCTTCCCGCACGATGTTAGCCCTCAGCTCGTTTTTTCGCACGGCACTCTCTGCCCCGCCTCGCTCAATGGCCTTGGCATCCGCCCCCAGCGTGAGCCGCACAAACTCTGCCACAAATTGCCCGCCGCGCTTGCCGCCGGAGCTTTCCATGCGGATAATACCATTTTCCCACTGCCATTCCATGCTTTGCACCTTCACGGCTGTTTTGCGCTTGCTCATCCGGTGCACACGAGGGCGCACCCCTGTAAGCTCAGAGATTTTTTTCTGCGTATCGGCCACCACGGCATCGAAATCCTTTTCTTCCAGCTCCCCATCGTCCCCCCGGTTGTATACCATTACCCGCAGGGAGGTACTCTGCCCTTCCTCCATCTCCAGCAGGCATTCCCCCGTATTCAGCCCTCCCAGTTGCAACTCCCCCGCCGGAAAACGCAGTGTACCCTCCTCCACCCGCTCGCAGCGGGTACCCTTCAGGGCAATTTTAGCCATCTCCACGAGAGGCTGCTTCCACAGGCTGCCGCTGCGTACACTCTCCCCTATATCCGCACCGGGCGCACTGAAGCTGCACAGCATGACCAAAAGCAAGCAAAGTAAGCATGGATTCCCCATGAATGTATCTTAGCTATTTCGTATGGGTTCTGCAAGGCTTTTCCACCGGAATGATTGTTATGGCAGATGCCCGAATTAAACCTTGACGCCGCAGGGTATCAGGTGGTACGATTCCTCCCATGAACATGCCCTCTCTGCATTGGCGTATGGCGCTTACAGCGCTTGCATGCTCTCTGGCTTCTCCCGCCGTGGCTCAGGAATCCACGGGAGACCCCTTCCTCGATGCCATGATGAAGGACCAGCAGGAGCAATCCGCATCCACTCCGAAACCGGCTGCACAGCAACCTGCCCCCGCAGAGGAGGACCCCTTTGCCCGCATGGCGGCAGAACGCAAGGCTCGCCAGCAGAAAGAGGCCGAACAAGCTGCTGCCCCCATCCAAACCCGCCTTGTCTCCACCACGGATGAAACCCGCCTGCTGGATGATGCTGAGGTATCCCGCGAGCTGGGACCCGCCACCGGCCTCTTTAACAACGATGCCGCCTTCGATGGTCGCAAAGTAACGGAGGTGCAATTCCGCTACACGGGCGAGCGCACCGTGCCGGATGAACGCCTCCGCGATGTGGTCCAAACCCGCGAGGGCAGCACCTACTCCGCCTCCCGCCTCAACGCCGATTTGGAACGCCTTATCGAACGCGGCATTGTGGATGCGGATACGAGCGTTTCCGTGCTGCCCCAAGGCAGCAAAGGTGTGCGCGTTATTTTTGATGTGCGGGCCTCCTCCGTACTGGCCGGGGTGGGCTTCAAAGGTGTTACCGAATTCGAGGAAAATGACCTCCGCGAAGCTTCCAAACTTCAGCACGGCAACGTGCTGAATGACCGTGCCCTTGCCACCGCCCGCGCAGAAATCATCAAATACTACCAAGAAGCCGGTTACCCCGATACCAAAGTGAGCTGGCAGGCCAAGGAAACTGAAAATAAGGCCTATAAAGACGTTGTGTTCGATGTGCAGGAAGGCGATAAAGTGAGCATGAACATCATCCGCTTCGAAGGTAACCACGCCTTCGACGATGAGCAGCTCCGCCAACTCATGAAAACCAAGGAGCGCGGCTTTTTCACCTGGATTACCAAATCCGGTCGCATCGACCGCGAACAGGTGGAGGACGACCTCGATGCCATCGTGCGCCACTATCGTAACTATGGTTACCTCCGTGCCCGCATTGCCTCCGTGGAATACTCCGAAGGTCCCACCGCCGCCGGTGGCCGCAAACGCCTCCACATGAAGGTGAAGCTCGAGGAAGGCCCTCGTTATAAGGTGCGTAAAGTCTCCTTCGGCCCCCTCAAGGCGTACACCCCGGAAGAGCTGGAACCCGGCCTCAGCATGCTGGATGGCGATATCTACTCCCTCCAGAAAGTTTCCGACGATGTGACGATGATTCGCAAATACTACGGCGCTAAAGGCTATGCCGATGCCGGAGTACGCCCGGACATTAACGAAGCCGGAGTAGAAGAAGACGGTACCCACCTGATTGATATCCGCTACGATGTACAGGAAGGAGAACGCTTCTCCGTAGGTCGCATCAACGTGCGCGGTAACACCAAAACCCGCCAGCACGTCATCCTCCGCGAGCTTCCCCTCAAACCAGGCGAGAAACTCAACTCCGTAGACCTGGAAACCGCTCGCAAACGCCTCGAAAACCTCAATTACTTCGATTCCGTGGAAGTTTCCCAAGGTCTCTCCACCACGGAAGGCTACCGCGATATCAACGTGAACGTACACGAGAAGATGACCGGTAGCCTCACCCTCGGCGTGGCCTTCTCCACCGTGGAAAACGTTTACGTATACACCACCATCACCCAATCCAACTTCGATATCCGCGGCTTTACCAACGGAACCTTCGTGGGCGGTGGCCAGCGCCTCACCCTCTCCGGCAAACTTGGTACGGAGTACAAGAGCGCTTCCGTTTACCTGTTGGAACCCTGGTTCCTGGACCGCAAACTCGCCCTCAGCAACGAACTCTTCTACTCGGACTCCTCCTACATGAGCGATTACTACACGCAGGAAAACTATGGCTATGCCATTGGCCTGCGCCGCGCCATCGGAGACGTCCAATCCCTTAAATTCGAGTACCGCATCGAAAACTTCTCCCTCAAGCCGGAGTACGATGCCCCCCTCTTCTTCCGCGAAAACAGCGGCGATTTCACCCGCAGCCACTTCCGCCTTACCTACGACATCGACACCCGCGATGCTATGATAACACCCCGCAAAGGTGGCCACTTCTCCGCCTTTGCCGGTTACAGCGGACCCGGCAGCACCGTGGAAACTTACACCGCCGGCATTAGCGGCTCTTACTACTACAACTCCGTATGGGATTCCATCCTCAGCGTCAACTTCGGCATGGAAACCATCGATACCGTCGATAACGATGATGTAGTGCCCATCTTCGAACGCTGCTACCTTGGTGGCCCGAACAACCTGCGCGGCTTCCGTTACCGCGATGTCGGCATGGTGGACGAACGCCTCGCCGGGGATGAAACCATGGGCGGCAACACCTCCGCCTTCGTCCAATTCGAACTCACCGTCCCCGTCATCGAATCCGTACGCTTCGCCGTCTTTGTGGACCTTGGCTTTGTGCACGAGGACAGCTTCGATTTCAAACCGCAGGACATTGCGGCCGATTACGGCTTCGGTCTCCGCATCAACCTCCCCATGGGTCCTCTGGCTGTGGACTACGCCATCCCCTTCCGCGATGGCAACGCCGCGGATGATGACCCCCAATTCCAGTTCTATGTGGATTACAAGTACTAAGCCCTCCCCATCGAACTGCTAAAACCTTTACGCGCTGCCTCTCCCTCCTGCGGAAGGCAGCGCGTGTTTTATCCCTTACAGCAAAACCCGGAGAATGCTCCGGAAAACGGACTCGTAATCCTTGCTCGCGGCACCATCCGGGCAATAGGACTCCGGCCAGGGATGCGTCCTGCTCAGTATTGCGGCCGCTCCATCCGTCGAGGCTAAGCAGAACGTGGGCTTCCCTTTGTGCTTTTCCCGGAAAAGCCTAAACTCATCTTCCACGCCATCCATCCCGCCGATGAAAAAAGCCGCATCGTACACCCCGCTCAGCATCTGCTCCCGCATTTCTTTCAACGCATTGGCTAAGGAAGTCTCTGCATCATAGGGAGTCCATGTCACACGTCCGCGCTCACTCAGCTCCCTAATCTTCGGGTGAATCTTATCCTCAAAATAGCAGGATTGGTAAATATCTATATGCTCTATGGCTCTGCACCCCTCTGCTACCTGCAATACAAATGGATTAACGGCCGGATGCCCCCCGAACACAATGCGACTATGCGGCACAAATACCCTGACGAGAGAACAAATGGCCCGCCGAATGCAGAGCGGATTGGGAGGATATTGCTTTGCCCGCTCCCCATACGGGCAGCTGGCCGAAAGAAAAATACGAAGCCTTGGATTCGTCTCCGTGGCCTCCGGCAAAACGTGTATTTTTGCCGCACGGCATAACCATTGAAAATAATTTCTACTCTCCTCCGTATACCCATCCAAATAGCAAAGGGCTTCAAGCTTTGATTTTGCCATACGATTGTTCTTGGCAGAGTGGGCGTATCGAAAAACGGTTTTACTATTCGGCATGGAGGGGCACAACATGACCTTCTTATGGGATGATTCCATGCTCAATACCTGAGTATCATCCATGGGGTGGATATGTTTCACCACCTCCTTGCCTTGATTCAGCATCTCTTTCCACTGTGTGGTTAGTTTCCGGCGCCGAGCCGCTAATCCACGTACCCTCAGCGTTTCCAGATTATCGCAAACAGTTTCGTAATCAGGTATAAGCAGCTCTCGCTCCGCCGGAAGATGCCCGGCAGCCACCTCCGTCAGCTTCTCCACCCGGATAAAATCTGTTATGTGGTGTTTAATATGATTCTCTGCCACATTCGGCCAGAGAAGATGCACAAAAGTTACGCCACGTACCTCCGCCCCTATGATTTCCTTTTCAATCCATTCGGATTGGTCTATGTTTTCAGAATGCAAAAAAAGAACAATGTCGGCATCATTCAATTGTTCCATCAGTTTCTGCTGAAAATCATGGCCGCTAGGCATATTCACCACATCCAAAAACACCTCATATCCGCGTAAAACGAGAGCTTTCCGAAGTTTGTTGGCTATATTCTGGGAATCCTTCCTCCTGTAGCTGATAAAAACTTTGCGGCTGGAATGCTCCAGATGCAATCCCTGCATAATAGCTGTGAACAATTCCGGTGGTAAACTTCCATCGTCCCGGCAGGTACAGGCGTGGTATTTGCACAGTAGCTCGTCCCCCAATTCTTCATCCGCATTTTTACCCTGCACAACGGGAAAAACCAAGCACCCCAACTCATACAAAACCCTGATGGATTCCCCCTCTCCCTCGGAAAGAGAAGTGCCATTACCATCGGAAAAATAAACTCCGGCTACCTCGTTTTCCGCGTCGTTGTATTGCTGAATCTCCTCACTCCCCAAACCTTCCCGCAAGCAGAATAAATCAAAGGGAATTCCCCTATCGAGGCAGACCTGCTCCAGCATATGCCGAAAAGCCTCCACATACTTTTCGGCACCGTACAAACCAAGTATGTACCTGTATGTTTTATTCATAATTTTTTACTCCCGCATACACCGCAGCATACGATTCTACTTCGTCTTAACCAATATCTCCTTTGCTGAGTTGTTGCAGAAGATCATAACTTATAGGAAGGAAATTTTTTGTAAGGCGGGAGATATCATAATCCATTCTTGGATAAGAAGTCTGCCGGGAGAAGTTTTCTATCAAAGAGATGTCTTGGCAGGAATTGAACAATTGCACCGCCTGCAATTCAAAATAAATCCATGGAGAATGAATGATGTCAATGTTTGTGGAATCCTTCGCAGAAAGATAAAGAAAAATATCACTCCTCCGGATTTCCTTCAAGATGGCTCGCGAAAGCATCAGGTACATGTGAGCCGCCCATGAATTGCATTCAGAAAGGTACAATTTATCCTTCTTCTTTTGGATTTGCCGCAGAATCACATCCACTTGCCCCCATACATCTTCGTCTACAAAACATTTGTATGCCGGACAAAGTAATTCCTTTATGGCACGAGCTTCCTGAGCATATTCATGCGGGTGAGAAATAAAAATACGCCTCTTTCCTGTGCTTTTAGCCTGCGGAAAAAGAATGGCAGATAACTCCTCTTCCTGAATATACCCAAGCCGGAAGGATTCCTCAACGAACTCTTGAGCCTTTAGGGATAGCTTTGTTTGAGCGGAGGGGGAAGTGCAAAGATTTCTCCCCCTCAAGTCCTCATTGGCCTCAAGAATCCAGCATATTTTTTTCACCATAATATTAGTTGACGTGGTTATTTCTCAAAATAATCCCCATTTGTTCTTCGAACTTGGTTCCTTCAAGATTCCTCACATCCAGAAATGTATATGTTCTCTGCAGTTTCTTATAATCCGGTAATTCGAGTATCTCCTCAGCCAAATTATCGTAAATAAGAATGATAACAGGTCGCATCCGATGCTTTCTTCTCACCTCCTCAATCCACTGCAGCTCCTCTATGACATGGGGTTTCGTAAGAGTCTTTTTGCCAAGGGTGATAATGTAACCCTGTGCATAGCGAATGGCATCTCGGGCATTTCCCACCCATGTATCAGAACTATTTGCTTCGGTATCATCAATCCAATATCTTATCTCCTTTTCGTGAAGAAGATGAGTTAACTTTTGAGTAAAAGGATGGTCTTCCTCTGCGTGGACAATGTAATGCCCGGGGTCTGCACCAAAAATGGTCTTGTGCTGCCCGGTATCGGCAGAAAAATACTGGAAAGGCTGTGGCTTACCCATACGCTGCATCAACATGCTGAGTGCCCCTAATTCGGCCTGATTTTCTTTAGGATCAAAAGCATGCCATGCCTCTTCCAACGGGAAAAATCCTGCAATGGGATCATTTGGGTTTACATAGGGCTTCCTAAAAATTTCTCCGTCGTAGTCGTATTGTACAGTGAATACATAGAACAAATAAGTAATAGGTCCCATCGTTGCCCCTTTGTACATGGGCGTAGAATTAACTACTTTAACGTATTTGGTATTTTTCACTACACCTAAAAATGAGATATTCCGATACTTAGCGGCTTCATCATGTTCAAACACTCTTCCTTGATAATAAGGAATAAGCCCACCGTAATTTCTAGGTACTTCACTGCGAATTCCGTTGGAAATAAGAGCAGAGTAATTATTCCCCTCATTAGTGCTTACCTGATGTCCGTGTGTGCCGACTTTGCCCATTGTTCTGGAGTAGAGCATGATTTCATTCTTTTTATTGAGTACGAGGAAGGAGTATTGGATAATCGCTTTGTTGATGCGCTCTCCTTCCCATAATTTTTTCTCTCGTATAATGTTAGCAATATTCGGGAGTGGAAGAAACTCTTTTTGAGAGAACATCTGCTCTACTTTGGGAATTTCATCTTTGTCAACGACAGTCTTTTCCTCACAAAAAGTGTTTTTGACTTCTTTGTAATTAGGCGAAAAATGTAATGGTTCTTTCATGTTGATATTCGGATTGTTAAGTGTTAAAAAGAACCTTTTTTTGCAAATCGCCAGTATTGCTTGCCTAATTCCGTGAGTCGGCATAATTGCCCCTGCATCGCAGCATCATACATACAGCTTGCCCCCACAGGTACGACCAGCCCATTGTAAGAAAGTTTTTGCAGCTTCTTAAACAGTTCCACCTTCTTCGGATCAGCATAGGGTTGCTTACGCACATGTTTTACTTTCGGATCGTTCGTCCATTCGAACGAGGGATCTAACTCGATGAGATCATCCTCACTCTTAAAATAATAAGCCATTTCGCGCAAAATCTCTATTTCTACCGCCTCATGCACCTGCCGAATCACATTGAATCGAGAAACATTGGCTTTGTACATCGGTCGTTGCTCCCATGCCCCCAATGCCTTGTCGATATAGGCATAAATGCCCGCAGTCGTAATTCGTCCCAAAACATCCGCAGCACTCCCCCGCAGCCCCTCCAGCAGCAAGCGCGTGAACACGCTGCCGTTATTGGAGCAAGCCGCAGTCTCGTAACTCCTACAGGCGGTCATTAACGTCACTCCGTTAGCTATCTGAATCGCCCCGCTTGTTCCTGAAATCGCCGAAATATTTCCCGCGGCCCCGGCAAAACAACAGTCCAAAATGACAATTTTATCTCGGAATTTCGATGCATTCACCATTTTAAGCAAGTCATCAAAGCTAAAATAACTCGCTGTTGTGTATGTTGTCTTAGCCGGTACAAGATACGACCCCCATTTATCCTGTGCCCCATGGCCGGAATAATAAAATAAAGCAGTATCCCCCTCTCCCAGAAAAAGTTCACTAGCCATTTCCTTTAATTCCCTTGCTGTGCCAACATTGCATTCCACCCGACAATCAAAATTTCGTTTGTTATCATCATTCCGCTCTAAAAGAGCCGCCATTTCCTTAGCATCCTTCACGCAGCAGGGAAGAGAATTGCTTGGATATTCGTCTATACCGATGAGTAATGCTTTTTTGGACATATTGCTAATTAATTTCTGGTTAAAGATTTGCGTTATACTTTTTTATCAGAATGGATATCCTTATCTGTATTATAGAATAAAAACAGTGTATTACAAGATAAAAAGTGTATTCAAAAAATACCGTCGATGCGGACTGGCTTTGCCCCCGGTTGGGAAACAGCGGGGAGCTTTGTTCACATACCTCATTCAGGGAATCCCCCCCCACACGTACCCCATATTTTCCTTGCCTTCCTTACGACTCCTTGCCTCAGAGCATGATGGCGTGTTAAAAGACTTTGTAATACGTATGACTTTTTTCTTGACGTGGTTGCTGTTATAGTGTAATTCTGTATCAAAGAATATTTATGGATGAAGAAGAACAAGCTGAAGATACGGATACCTTATCGGAATTGCATTGGTGGGAAAAGGTGAAGGTATGGACTATTGCCATTGTAATCACCTTTATAGTGTATATGGGTTTTCTGTGCTATTTGGGCTTCTTGATGACAAAGGGGCAATCAAATAGCGAACATATTTCATTGTTGGGGGTAATAATTACCTCTCTAACATGTTTTGTAACAGGTTTCGGAGTATTAAGTTCCATGCATCAGCAAAACAGAAACTATATAGCCCATTGTAATGAACAGCGTGAGGCGCGAAAAGAAGCTCAACGTCTCATCAGGCAGTATAAAGAACAAAAGGATGAACTGAACAACCAGGTCAATTTATACCGCTGGCAAACAAAATTGTACGAAAGCCAAAGTCGCTATGACGATATACATAGACGTCTTAGCCTTATCTATGAACTTGAATCGAATGTCGAATATGAGAAGAAAAATTGGCTTCCGGAATCGTGCAACTATTCTTTGCCCGTTAATTATAAAGGAAGAAAAGCAATCGAAAGCATAAGCATTTCCGCTTTATATTATGTTGATCTGATTAGTACAAAGAAAGAACTCTCCGACAACGAGCAAAAAAGCTATGAGGTGAGAGTAGAAAACATATCTGCTTCACTTATAACCGTGCAACCTGTTCTAAACTGCCTTGCGGAGCTTTTAGCGGATATCAATACTTATTTTTCTAACGATGAGGAGAATAAAAGCCGTTTCCTGCGTATCGTCCTGAATGTTTTTCCGGCTTATACCTGGGTCTTACTTTGTTTGTATCGCGAATATACTCCCAATAAAGAAGTAGTGGAAAGCCTAATGAACAAAATGGGGCTAGGAAAAAGCGTAGAAACACTTAGCAGAATCGATGCAGTAGAAGAATTTACCAAAAGAACATTAGATTGTAAAGGTGGCAAATTCCAAATACCGAATTCCGGCACTCCCATTCGGGAAGATGGAAAATCTCACCATAGATACGTCTCCGTCTCTGCCAAAAAGAAGAAGCATAAATAAGGCGATAACAAAATGAAAGCTAGAACAGGCTTTCCCCGTCCACCTACCATCTGAGGGGTTATAATGACGGTAGTTGTAGTAGACCATACCTAATTTAGCATCGTAGACTTCACTTGACCACTGAATAGGTTGTTCTACATCGCCGTTGGCGGTGACTTTGCCGTAGGGGGGTAGGTGTAGGCGGTGCGGATGAGGTCGCAGGCGGCGATTTGGAGGTAGCCGCGGTAGATGTAGCGCCGGTGCAGGGTTTCCATGTGGCGGGCTGCGCGGGGGAAGGAGAGGTAGTTTTGCCAGCAGGAGATGACGATGGTGTCTGTGCGGGTGCCGGTAAGTCCGATGTCGAGATTGTCCATTTTGTTGATGCGTATAACGATATCGCAGGAGTCGATAAATGGGGAGTAATCGCGGGTGAAGAAGGGGCGGTTGCTGATGATGCAGATGCGCCGAGGGCGGGCGGGGAGAAAGCGCCGGAAGTGGGGCTGGGTGCAGAGGTGTTCCAGAAGGAGAAAATCTTCTTCGGTATCGATTTGCAGGGAGCAGGTGTGTGTGTGTTGGGGAAGGGGCGGGCGGCATTTGAGAAGAGGCGCCCGCTTTGTTCGAAGTAGGAACGGGTGCAGGTGACGATGCCGCCATCGAAGTGGTGAAAGCGCTGCGGAGTATCTTGGTCTCTTCCCGCATGGAGAAAATGCCCATGCAGATGCCCAATGGGTTTGAGTGGGCAGGCGGTGTATGCGGAGGGGGCTTCTCCCCGGGTGCAGGTGTGCATCATGCGGCGGAGGAGACCGGGTGGTCGGAGGGGGGAAGTGGGTTGCTGCAGGGCAAAGGCGGAGCCGATATGGTGGTTAAGTACTTGGCGGATGCAGTGGGCGATGTCGGAATCGTTCACTTGCTCTCGGAGAAAAGGGATACCATGTTGCCGACAAAGTGAGATGGTGGTTTCGGAATCTGTGCTGACGATGGGGAGGAAGCCCTCGTTTTGGGCATACTGTACGGAGTGCCAAAAGAGGGGGTGACCGGCAAGGAGCCGGAGGTTTTTTCCGGGGCAACGCTGAGATTGGCTTTTAGCTGGGATAATGGCAATCATGGGGGTATGTGGGGGAATGATAAGGCTCATGGTGTTTTTTTTCCAGCTTGGGAGAGGGTTGCGCCTTATTGCCCGGCGGGGCGGTGCGGGGAATCGGGTTGACTTGGCGGGGGAAATCTGCTGTAATGTGGGGCGTGCCAAGGGAATCTGCGAGTTATGTCTTTTTCGGGAGCGATGAGGGGGCTGCTGCTTCTGCGGCGGCGGAGGCTTATGCGCGGTTGACGGAGGGGACGGATGATTGGGGGAATGAGGTGGTGGATGGTGCCGCCGCTACGGTGGATGAGGCGGTGGAGCTGCTGGGGCGCACGATTTCCGGCCTGCAAACGATGAATATGTTTGGCGGGCGGAAGGTGATTTGGCTGAAGGGGGCCACGTTTATGGGGGATACGCCTCAGGGGACACGCAGTGAGGCGGTGCAGCAGGGGCTGGAGGAGCTGGTGGCGGTGTTGCAACATCTGCCGGAGGATACTTTCTTTGTGCTGAGTGCCGGGGAGATGGATAAGCGCCGTACTTTTTTTAAGAAGCTGGGTGCGCTGGGGGAGGTGAAAGAGTTTTCCCGTATTGATATTACAAAGCCGGGCTGGGAGGCGGAGCTTTCCGCGCTCACGCTGCGCATGGCAAAGCCGCTGGGCTTGCAGTTCGATAATGCGGCGCTGGATTTGTTTGTACACCGTGTGAATGAGAGTACGCGCCAGATTGCCAATGAGCTGGCTAAGCTGGATGTGTATTTGGGGGAGGGGCGCCGCAAGGTGCTGGCGGAGGATGTGGAGCTGATGGTGGCGGTGTCTCGCAATGGGGTGGTGTTTGAGATTTCGCGCGCGATTGAGAGCGGGAATTGCCGCCAGGCGGTGCGCTTGGTGAATGAGCAGCTGGAGCATGGGGAGCAGGCGGTGACGATTATGCGTGCGGCGATTGTGCCGACGGTGCGGAATCGTTTTTGCGCGCGCTTGCTGCTGGATACATACCACCCGGATGCAGGGAATTACCGGGCGTTTGAGTCTGCCCTGAATCGCTTGCCTGCGGAGGGGCGCAAGTTGCTGCCGCTGAAGAAGGATGGCACGCCTTCCTGCTATGGGTTATTCAATGCGGCACGGAGTGTGGGTAAGCTCTCGCTCAAGAAGGCACGGCGGGATTTGCAGCTGTGTGCGGCGGCGGATAAGGCACTGGTATCCAGCGGGCTGGATCCGCGGGATATTCTGCATAAGCTCATTGTGAGTCTCACTGCTTAAACGGAGGATGCTTGTGTATGGCGTATCTGATTCCTACTAAGTTTGATGTGCTGGTAATAGGTGCCGGGCATGCCGGGATTGAGGCGGCACTGGCGGCAGTGCGTATGGGGGGGCGTGTGGCGCTGCTTACGCATAATCTGGATACCATCGGGCAGATGAGTTGCAATCCTGCCATCGGCGGGCTGGCCAAGGGCCATATGGTGCGCGAGATTGATGCCCTCGGTGGTGCTATGGGGGTGAATACGGATGCCACGGCGGTGCAGTTCCGTATGCTGAATGCTTCTAAGGGCCCCAGTGTGCGCGCTCCCCGCGCCCAGTGCGATAAGGCGGCATACCGGGAGCGCATGAAGTGGGTGCTGGAGACAACTCCCGGATTGCAGCTTTTCCAAGGGGATGTGGAGGAGATTGTGGTGGAAAAGGGGCGAGTACAGGGGGTGACGACTACTTGGGGGCAGCGTTTTGCCGCCGGGGCAGTGGTGCTGTGCAGCGGTACGTTTATGCGTGGCTTGCTGCACGTGGGGATGGAGCATTTGCCGGGGGGGCGGCTGGGCTGTGCGCCGAGTGGGATTTCTGCGTGTTTGGCTCGCTTGGGGTTCCCTTTGGCGCGGTTCAAGACGGGTACAAGCCCGCGTATTAAGGGGAGTACGATTGATTTTTCCGCGCTGGAGATGCAGCCGGGGGATGAGCCGCCCTGTTTGTTCAGCAATGTATCCCGCACGGTGCTGCGCCGGGAAACGGAGCCGCATTGCACGCTGAATCACTGGGCAGAGCCGGATTTCTGCTTGCAGCAAATGCCTTGTGCCATTACCTATACGCACGAGGGGACGCACGATATTATCCGGGCTAATTTGGAGCATAGCCCGCTTTTCGGTGGGGTGATAGAGGGGGCAGGTCCGCGCTATTGCCCCAGTATTGAGGATAAGGTGGTGCGTTTTGCGGATAAGGAGCGCCACCAGATATTTATTGAGCCGGAGGGGCGCAGTACGGAGGAGTTTTACCTGAATGGGCTTTCCTCCAGTTTGCCGTATTTTGTGCAGCTGGATATTGTGCATAGTATCCCCGGTTTGGAGCGGGCGGAGCTTATTCGCCCGGGCTATGCCGTGGAGTACGATTTCGTGCCGCCCACGGAGCTGCACGCTACGCTGGAGACAAAGCGGGTGCAGGGGCTTTATTTCGCCGGGCAAATTAATGGTACCTCCGGGTACGAGGAGGCCGCCGGTCAAGGTCTGCTGGCCGGGGCAAATGCCATGCTGGCTCTGCGTGGGGAGGAGCCGCTTATTCTCCGCCGGGACCAAGCGTATTTGGGGGTAATGGTGGATGATTTGGTAACCCGCGGCACGGATGAGCCCTACCGCATGTTCACCAGCCGGGCGGAGATGCGCTTGCTGTTGCGGCAGGACAATGCGGATTTGCGGCTCACGCCCTTAGCGGCGGGCTTGGGGCTGGTGGGGGCGGAGCAGGCTGCGGCGGCGGAGGCGCGCTTGCAGGGGATTCGCCGGGGGGTGGAGCAGGCACCCACGGTGCGGGTGCAGGGGATTTCTCTGGATTTGTGGCTGCGCCGCCCGGAGAATGATTGGCGGCAGCTTCCCGCGGAGGTGCTGGCCATGCACCCCCGGGAGCTGTGGGAACCCATCGCCATCGAGATTGCCTATGCCGGCCATATTGAGCGCATGCGCACCGGTGCTGCACGCCTCCAGCGCCAGGAAAATAAAAAAATACCCGCTACGCTGGATTACGATGCTATTCCTGCCATGAAGACGGAGGCCCGCCAGCGTTTGGCGCGGATACGCCCTGCCACCATTGGGCAGGCAGCGCGTATTCCCGGTATTACCCCGGCGGATGTGGCTCTCCTGCTGGTGTGGCTCCAAAAGCAGCAGGGTTAAGGCGGCATTGCATTTCTTTTTGCCTAAAAAAGAGCTTGTAAAATGCCTTGTGTTCTTGTATAACGAAAGGTGCTATGAGAACTGTTTTATCTGTGGCAACAATGCTGGGTATGTTGGGCAGTGCGGCTTATGCCGTGCCGTATGTGCTTCCTCCGAACCAGCCGGGGACTTCGGACCCCTATAGTCTGAACTCTGCTTACTCCGTGGAGGCTACGTACTCCATTGCAGAGGACAGCGAGGATCCCGATGCTTGGGGTGCCCGCGTGCGCTTTAATTTGTACAGCGACCAGGTGGATACGATTCGCCACCAGTTCAGCGTGAATTTGGGGGGCATGTGGGGCGAAAAGTCCGATAGTATTGAGGGGCTGGATTATAAGATTGAGTCCTTTATGCTGCCCGTAACAGCCGGGTACGATTTCAATGTGCCCCTGTGCGATTCTTTGCAGTGGTATGCCGGGGCCAAGCTGGGCTATGCTTGGACGAATGTGCGTGCTCTGGGCATGGCTGATGAGTCCCATGGTTACACCTATTCAGTGGGTACCGGCCTGCGCTTCGATATTGCCGAAAATATCTACATGAATGTGGGATATGAGTACGGCAAGGTGTTCTTTAAGCTGATGGATAATGAGGTAAACTATGGTCACCATACGATTGTGGTGGGCATGGGGTACCAGTTCTGAGGCCGACTGCCGCCGTTGCTCGAAACGCTTTTTCCTCTCCCTGCATGGCATATGGCTGTGCAGGGGGTGTTTTTTAGCCCAAAGCCCAGTCCAAATAGAGGTTCCAGAGGCGGCTTCCCCAGAAGAGCCAGATAAAGGCGGCGGTAATGAGGGCGGGGCCGAATGGCATGGGGGTGCCGCGCCTAATGCGTGCCGCCGCTGCTGCCGCCAGCCCGATAAAGCTGCCGCCTACTAAGGCAAAGATGACTCCTTGCCAGCCGCAGGCCGCGCCTATGGCCATGGCAATCCAAGCATCCCCACTGCCCATGGCCTCCCGGCGGGTGGTGTAACCATGGCAGTGCCCTTCCAGAAAATCCGCTTCTTCCAAGGGGATGCGTGTGCCATCCGGCAGGTGCATGGCATCCGGGGTAAAGCTAATATCCCCTGCGGGGGTGGTGGGGGCATGGGTATTTTCTACCGCCTGTTGCAGGGTAAGGCGGTGGCTTTCTTCCAAGAAAAGCTCGCTCCAGCGCAGAGGTGGCTCTTGCCCCAGCGTGAGGTGCAAATCCTCCCCATCGGGGGCTTGCTCCAGCCGCCACGGGGTGGCGCAGGTGTACGTGCAGGAGCGCCGCCCGAACATGAGCTTGCCCAGCATACCCACAAGTCGGAAGATGAGGAAGCCACCCAGTGCTCCGGCCAAGCTGCTTACCAGTCCCTCCTGCGGCTCCAATCCTTCGCAAAGCAGCCAGGGACTCAGCAGCCCCACGGCCAGTCCTGCCATGGTGGCGGGGAGGGTAAGCCGCGGCAGCACCACCATTTGCTCCCAGTCGATGCAGAGGCTGGCAAGCATAAGTGCCCCCCAAAGGCAGAGTAGTAACTGCGTGAATATGTCCTCTGCACAAAAATGCCAGGCTATGCCTGCAAAGAGCAAGGTGCATGCCAGTTCCACCAGCCAGTAGCGCAGGGAAATATGCGTGCGGCAGCAGGCACTGCGCCCCCGCAGCAGCAGGTAGCTTAGCAGGGGGATATTGTGGTACCAGGCAATGGCTGCCTTACAGCCGGGGCAGAAGGAGCGCCGCGGGCTGTTGATGCTCATGCCGCGCGGCATGCGGTATATCACCACGTTCAGAAAGGAACCGATGCAGGCTCCCAGCAGGGCAAAGAAGAGGGGAAGCAGCCAAGGGCTGTTCAGGGTGATTTCCTGGGTGAAGGTGTAGAGCGATTCCGGCATGGGTATGCGGCATTTTAACATGTGCCGGCACTCTTCCGCAAGTGCAAAAACGCCCACAGGAAGGGCTCCTGTGGGCGTTTTTCGGGGGATGTAGTCTCGCCTGGATTCGAACCAAGACAAAGAGAATCAAAATCTCTTGTGCTACCTTTACACCACGAGACCACGCTGTGTTTGCGGGCGTATGAAACGCTTGCGGAGGGATTATTACCACAAAGTGTCTGTTCTGGCAAGCCCAAAATGCGTTGTAAAGTATTAAAAGCTGCTGCAAACAGGCATAGATTGCACTTGCACCGGGGGGTGGTGTGGGCTAAAATGCTGCGGAAGCTATGGATTACGCCCCACTGATAGAGAAACGCCGCCGGCGTTTGGAGGAACTGGAGCAGCAGATTGCAGACCCGGAGCTGTTCCAAGACCGCGCCCGGGCGGAGGAGTTGATGCGGGAGCATCGCCGCACGCAGGAGTTGATGCGGGATTGGGCTCGTTTGCTGGAGGTGCAGCGCCAGCTGGAGGAGAACCAAGAGCTGGCTACCGGGGAGGATGAGGAGATGGCTGCCATGGCTCGTGCCGAGCTGGAGGAGCTGCAGCCCCAGGAACTTCAGTTGCTGGAGCTGGTGCAGTATAGTTTGCTGCCCCGGGATACCACGGAAGATCGCGATGCGATTGTGGAAATCCGCGCCGGTACCGGCGGGGACGAGGCGGCGCTCTTTGCCGCAGATTTGTTGGGTATGTACCAGCGCTATGCCGAAAGCCGCGGCTGGCGTTTGGAAATTCTGGATGCCAGCCCGAACGATATCGGCGGTTTTAAGGAGGTTACAGCCCGTATTTCCGGGGAGGAGGTATTCCGCTTTCTGAAGTACGAAAGCGGTGTACACCGCGTGCAGCGTGTGCCTGCCACGGAAACCCAAGGGCGCATCCATACCTCCACGGCCACTGTGGCCGTGCTGCCGGAGGCGGAGGAGGTGGATATCGAAATCCGCCCGGAGGATTTGCGTATCGAAACCTGCCGCGCCGGTGGTGCCGGTGGCCAGCATGTGAACCGCACGGAATCCGCTGTGCAGATTTTTCACCTGCCCACGGGAATTATGGTGCGCTGTGAAAACGAGCGTTCCCAGCTCAAAAATAAGGAAACGGGTATGCGTATTCTCCGCGCCCGCCTCTTCGAAATGAAACAGCGCGAGGCGCAGGAATCGTATTCTGCCCAGCGCAGGGCACTCATCGGCTCCGGTGGCCGAGAGGAAAAAATCCGCACCTATAATTACCCGCAGAATCGCCTCACGGACCATCGCATCGGATATACCGCTTATAATTTGGATATCGTGGTGA
The DNA here is from genome assembly GCA_017521405.1 of Akkermansia sp. GTDB lineage: Bacteria > Verrucomicrobiota > Verrucomicrobiia > Verrucomicrobiales > Akkermansiaceae > Akkermansia. The sequence goes on from JAFXCP010000027.1 coordinate 79,937, forward strand.
CCTCCGGTGCGCTGGAGGACCTCATCTCCCACATGCAGCACGAGGAGATGCAGGAGCGCATGGGCGAACTGCAATAAAAAGCAATTTTCTTGTGGCCATGAAAACGATTCAGGAGGTGCTGGGCAGCGGCACGGCGTATCTGGAGGCGCATGGTGTGGAGGGTGCCCGGCATTCGATGCAAAGCCTGCTGGTGCATGTGTTGGGGTGTAATAAAACATGGCTTTATCTGCATTACGAGGACCCGCTGCCGGAGGCTAAGCTGGCGGCATTGCGGGAGTTGCTGCGACAGCGTTGCAAGGGGGTGCCCTTGCAGCATTTGCTGGGCAGTACGGAGTTTTTTCGCCGCGAGTTCCGCACGGATAGCCGCGCGCTGATTCCGCGCCCGGAGACGGAGGAACTGGTGGAGCTTGCTCTCCAAATGGCACCGCGCCGCCAAGGTATGCGGGTGCTGGATATGGGCTGTGGCTCCGGGGTTATCGGCATTAGCTTGGCTTTGGAGCTTGCCCGGCAGAAACCGGAGGTGGTGCTGGCGGATGTATCGGAAGCCGCACTCTCCCTCGCACTGGAGAATGCCACGAGCCTGGGTGCACGGGTACGCACCTACCGCAGCGATTTGTTTTCCGCTTGGGATGCCCCGGAGGAGGGTGCCATTGCCCCGCCGGATGGGTTCGACCTCGTGCTGGCTAATCTTCCCTATGTGCCGGAGGGGGAGGAGCTTGCTCCGGAGGTGCAGCACGATCCGGCCACGGCTCTCTTCGGCGGTGCGGATGGGCTGGATGTGGTGCGCCGTTTTGTGCAGAACTGCTTGCCCCATTTATCCCCCGGGGCTCTGGTAATGCTGGAGGTGGGGCACGACCAGGGGGCACGCACGTGCGGCCTGATGCAGGAAGCCGGATTTACCCGCTGTCGTGTGCTGCCGGATATGTGCGGCAAATATCGCTTCCCGCTGGGCTTTGCCCCGGCTCAACCCATGCCTCCAAAGGAGGAACTTCCCCATGCTGAGCAGGCTGAATGATACCATGCACCTGTGGCCGGCTGTCAAAACAGGCGTGGCCCGGTGTGCGCGTGCCACTGCATGGCTGCTGGTGGCAGCGGCGGTGCTGGGGGTACTGGAACTGGCATTGGCACCGCTGCATTTTGTGCTGGCTGCTATTGTATGCGGCATGGGCTCCGCCCTGCTGCTGGTATTAGCACTGGCGTTTTTGCTGCCGGTGGCAGCATGGGCGCATACGGTGCTGCTGGCCGGGCAGGGTATGTTTTTGCCCCGGTGGCTGTGCCGTATGGGGGCTTTGCTCTCCCCTGTTTTGGTTGTAGGTACCTTGTATGCCTTTTGCACGGGGCAACCGCTTATGTACCGGCAGGAGGAGCTGCCTTTGCTCATGGTTGTGGTGCTGGTGGCAGCCACTACCCTGAATTGGAATTACATGGCGGCAGCACCTGTGCGTATGCAGTTGCGTTTGCACGCATTTCCGCTCCTGCTGTTGGGGTGCTTCGTTACGGATTGGCCGGGATTGCTGCCGTATTGCGTGCTTTTCAAACTTTTAGCTGCATGGACCGGGGCTGGGCCTTTGCTGTATTTGGCACGCATGGCACCATTAGTGGTCTCCCTGCCGGAGCGAGAGTCTATCATCCCGCCGGCAGAGCCAAAATAAAAGCTGTGCAGTGCTGCGCCTTTATGGTACTATGAGCGTGATGAAGATGTGGATTCAGAAAGTGGCGTTCCTGTTGGCCTTGGGTGTGGCTCCTCTGTGTTTCTCGCAGGAGGAAGCCCCCCATGCGGATGAGCTCTTGGCGGCCATGCGCGAGATGACGGTGAGCCAAGGAAATAAGGATGTTTCCGGCACGATTCGCAAGGGCAGGCTGAAGGTGCCCTTTAACCTGAGCGCCCGGGGGGAAACCCTGGTGTACCAGTATAAGGATGCCGCCGGGGCTTGGCAGCGTTTCGATGTTCGCATCGGCAGCCGCAGTGCGGAGCTTATGCTGGTGCAGAAGGGGAAAGCGCAGGTGATGAATGCGGCGCAGTATACCCGCACCATTGCCGGGACGGATGTGTGCTACGAGGACCTCTCCCTGCGCTTTTTATATTGGAAGGGTGGCACGGTGCAGGCCAATGCTGCGGATTCCCGCATCAAAGGCCGGGATTGTTATGTGGTGCAGGTGCCGAATCCCAAACCCGGGCAGGGGCAATTTGCATGGGTACGCATGTGGGTGGATAAGGAGAATGGCACCACTTGGCAGATAGATGGCTACGGCGCGGATGGCAAACTCCGCAAGCGCTTCTCCATTACTTCCGTGCAGCGGCTTTCCGATGGAACCTGGTTCTTCAAACAAATGAAGCTGGAAGTGCGTAATCCGCAAAATCCGGAGCGTACCCAAGCGCTGAATTACCTCGAAATAGCCGATTTGCCCGGTAAGAAATAATCCGCATTTCCCCTTCCTATCCTCCGGCATTTATGCTGAGCCGCCTGTTGCAGATAATTGTGGTGCTCATTCCGCTGGGAATGTTTATGGCGGTGCTGCCGCTGGTGCAAAAGGAGTTTTACGGTGGCGGAGAGGTGTGGCGCGGCATTGCGTATTTGCTGGTGGCGCTCACAGTGCTGGCCGTGGCGGAAGGGCTGCTCTTCCGCTACTGGATACTGCCGAGCTGGGGGCGTGCTCTCAGCGAGCGCTTGTATGCCGGCTCCTACCTGCCGGAGAACGATGCTCTGGCTCAGTTCGTGCAGCGTGTGGAAACCACGCGCGATGCCGCTCTGCTGCCGGAGTTGGAAAACCTTGTGCAGCAGCAGCCTCGCCGTGCTCGAGGCTGGCTGGAACTGGCCCGCTTGCAGCAGGAATTGGCAAAGGCTCCTGCCCGTGCTTGCGAATCCCTCCAAACCGGCGCGGCTGCTATGCGCGACCGTGAGGATGCCGCCCTCCTTTTGTACAGGGCGGCCTCCGTGGCTCGCAAGGCGATGCAGGATACCGCTCTGGCCGATTTACTCCTGCACCGTTTGGCGGCGGAGTACTCTGCCACTGTTTATGGGCGGAAAGCCGCTGCTTTGCTGCCGGAGCAGGAATCAAGGGACTGAGACTCCCCCTCTTCCGGTTAGCAGGGAAGCAGCACGATATCGAATCCGAAAATATCCGTAAAGAGAGCCCCCTTGCTACGCAAGGCCATGTTCTCGATGGTGAGGTCGTGTACATCCGGTACCAGGAATTCCAAACGCCGATTGTTGGTGCGCACGGTAAAGCTGCTTATGCGGTGGGAGTGGGCGCGTTCCATGGCTTCCGCCACGCGGAGCAGGGCAGCCAGCTTTTGTACTCGCAGGCGGTCCTGCTGGTTTAATTCCGCATAGGAGCGGTTCTCCGCCGTGGGGGCACCATGGCGGTGGTAGCGAGCCAGCAGCCCCACAATTTCCACATCCCGCCGGGAAAGCCCGAAAATCTCGGAGTTAAGGATAATGTACTGGCTGTGGTGGTGGTGGTTTCTCGGGCTGATGTAGGTGCCCACCTCGTGCAGAATAGCTGCCACTTTGAGCAGGAGGCGGTCGTGCCGTGTAAGGCCGTGCAGCTCTTGCAATTGGTCGAAAAGCCTCATGCTCAGCTTGCGGATTTGCTGGCTGTGCCCCCGGTCCACACGGTAATGAGCCGCCAGCAGCGCGGTGAAGTGAACTACCTCGGATTCCAGCGCCAAGTTATCGTCCTGCCCGGGAAGCAAGTCCCGCAGAAAGGCGTGCGAAAATTCCTCCGCCGGGAAAAAGGTGAGCTTCGGCCCCAATTCGCGCATGATGGTGAGCGCAATAATCACATTCGGCAGCAGGGCGCACACACTGGCGGAATCCTCATCGTAGCGCTCGGCGCGGCGTGCCGGCGGTGTGGCGGTAATTTCGTGTGCCAGGCGGTTCAGTTTCTCTGTGGTTACCCGCGAGCCTTGCACCAGCGGGGAGTTGACCCGGTGGAAATCCGGCCCATACACTACCAGCGCATCCGGGGCCTTGGGTAGCGCATCCTCCAAATCATAGAAAATCTGCTCCATAATGCCGCGAATATGCTCGCGAATCATGGCGCCTTCGCTCTCCGTGCCGCCTAAATCCGTTTCGCTCGTGGCAATGCCGGTGCGGTGTGCGCCCATGCGGTAACTGGCGTAATAGGAGATGCGCCCTTTATCGAAGAGAAGAATACGTGTATTCCCCGGCCCCACGTGCAGCACCAATACCCGCTTATGCTCCAGTTCTTCGTGGCCGGCAAACGTGGCCTTTGTGTTCAGGTACAGCAGCCGGGTCATCTCGCCGTCGTCCATTACCTCCAGCTGCAAGCCACAGTTAATTTGGAGGCGGTTCACCAGCGTATCCAGATTACGCACATCCAGCAGGATATTGGTGGCCAGCAAGCGCACCTGTACCGTACCCGCTAAGCGGTATTCTCCCAGCAAATCGTTATATCCGCGCACAATATGCACGCAGCGCTCCATCGTATCCCGGCCTATGGTGCCGCCGTTAAATACATCCTGCGCCAAGGCTATGGGCTGGGAAAGCACATCCAGCACCCGCAGGGAGGCACCGTCTGCCTCCGCCACCATCATGGAAAGTGCATCCGCCCCCAGAAAAATCACTGCGCGAATACGCGCCGTGTTCAAACCGGGCGGGGCTGTGGGGATTCTGCGGGTGCGGGGAGCCATGCGGAGGGGGAAAGCATGGCCCCGGGGTGCGATATGGGCTCGCACCCCGGGGCAGGTTAATCATTTTTTAGAAGGGGATATCATCGTCCTCCTCAGCAGGCATGGGGGGAGGCGTTTGCTGGGGGCGCTGTTGGTACTGCTGCTGGGGGCGTTGCTGGTAGCCGCCGCCATTGCTGTAACCGCCATTATTGTAACCGCCGGAGGGGCGCTGCTGGTAGCTGCCGCCGCCTTGCTGCGGGGCACCATCGCGGCCTCCCAGTAGTTGCATATTTTCTGCGATAATGCGGATACGGCTGCGGCGTTGGCCTGTTTGCTTATCCTCCCATGTATCCTGCTGCAAGCGCCCTTCGATAAACACCGGCCGCCCTTTGGCGAGATACTGGGCGGCGATTTCCGCCGTGCGGCCCCAGCAGGTCACATCCAAGAATGTTGTTTCCTCCCGGCGCTCCCCTTCGTTGGGACCGGAAGAAACGCGGTTCACTGCCAGGCGCAGCTCCGTCAGGGAGGTGCCGCGGGGAGTTTGGCGTACTTCGGGGTCGGCCGTCAAATTGCCGATAATCATGACTTTGTTCAGATTAGCCATAAGCGAGTAATGTTTCAGTATTCAGAATGCAAGAAATAAAACCTGCCGGAGGCGGCAGGGTACTGTATGGTGTTATCCTAGCGTCCCTCCGCAGGCTTGACAAGTAAAAAACATGCCCGACACGCTCTTTCCGCGAGATTTTGTGCCCGCAGGCATGGGGGGCGGTTGACGCCTGCCTCCTTTTCGTGTACACTTAGGGCATGAGCAGCTACACGGCTCCGGCCAAGATTAATCTCTCCCTGCGGGTGCAGAACAAAGTGCGCGAGGATGGTTTTCACAATGTGGATATCCTGATGGCTCCGCTGGATTTGGCGGATACGCTGGATTTTCATAACTCGCGCACCACAACCCTGCTGTGCGATGCCCCCGGTGTCCCCGTGGACGAATCCAACCTCGTGGTGCGTGCCATTCGTGAGTTTGAAAAGCTGTATGGCCGCAAAGCCAAGCAGCGAATCACCCTTACCAAGCGCATTCCCCATGGTGCCGGATTGGGCGGCGGCTCCAGCGATGCCGCAGTAACCCTCCGTGCGGTGAACGAAATTCTGGGCACCAATTATGATTCGGAAGAACTTACCGCCATGGCTGCCACCTTGGGAAGCGATGTCCCCTTCTTCCTGAATCCCGTTATCAGCCGCTGCACCGGACGCGGAGAAATCGTGACCCCCATCCCGGAGCTGGCCACATGGAGCAGCCCGCTGGTACTCCTCAAACCTTCCTTCGGCGTTTCCACCCCCACGGCTTACAAACGCCTTCAGAATTCCCGCCGCCTCAAGGGAATCCCCTATGGCCCCCAGCAGGTGGACGGCATTACCCTTGTTAATGATTTGGAACGTCCCGTGTTTGCCAAATTCCCCATCCTCGGCATCATGAAACGCTGGCTGTTGGAGCAGGAAGGCGTGCGTGCTGCGTTGATGTGCGGCTCCGGGTCCACCCTCTTCGCCCTCACCGAAACCCCGGAGCAGGCCGCTCTCATTGCCGCCGCTGCCCGGCAAGAGCTGGAGCCCCATCTCTTTACCTACTGCGGCACCGTTAACCCGCAATGATTCCCACCACCTGCGACGATGCTGTAAACCGCGCCATCCTCTGCATTGCGGAGGACTGCATTACCGGCTTCCACCGCTACCCCTTCCGGGAAATTGCCCGCCGCTGTGCCCTCCCGGAGGAAACCGTGTTGGAGCGTCTGCGTGCCATGCTGGCAGCAGGTACCGTGCGCCGCATCCGCCAAACCCTCCTCTCCACCAGCTTGGCAGAGGGCGCCTTGCTGGCTTGGCGCGTGCCGGAGGCGCAGCTTCAGCATGCGTACGATTGGCTCTTGCAGCACGACCCCTTCACCGGGCACATCGTCCTCCGCCATTGTGATAATCCCCATGCTCCCGGAGCGGATTTCCGCCTGTGGACCACCCTCAAAGTGCCCACCGGCTATGGCAGCGTGCAGGAACACTGCGAGCTGCTGCGCCCGCACCTGCATGCAGAAGAATGGGTGGCCTTACCCGTGGTGGGCATGTTTGCCCTTGGTGTGGGCCACACACGCCGCGCCGGCTTGCAACCCGGCGACCGCTTGCCCCAGCCCCCGCCCATGCAGGTGCCGGAGCATCCCTGCCTTAGCCCGGAGGAATGGCAGGTACTGCTGAGCCTTAAAGAAAGCCTTAGCCCGGAGGAACTGCTGCCCTGCCCGTGGGAAGGACGAGCGGCTGCGCTGGGTCTCAGCACCGAGGCTTATTGCGCCACCGCTGCAGCCCTGGACGCCCGGTGCGTGATTGGCCGTTTTGCCACATTTTTGAACCACAGCACCCCTCGTAACCGCCACTCCGGCACCGGTGCCGCCGGCCTTTTCCACTGGGCTGTTCCCCAAGGAATGGAAGAACGCGCCGGGGCGGAATGTGGCCGCCATACCTGCATGACCCACTGCTACTGGCGCAGTGGCGGTGCTCCCTTTGGCGGCGCCCAGATTATGGGCGTGGTGCATGCCCCCACCCGGCAGGAAGTATTGGCGCACAAGCAAGCCATCGATGCCCATTTGGCCGCCTGCGCCATTCCCGTACTTCATACCGCCGTTTTCTGGAGCGAGCGCGCCGAAATCCGCCCCAGCGAAATCTCCCCCTCCGCATATTCCGCATGGAAAGCCGCTTTCCCTATGTGCTAATCATCTGCTAAATTAGCACATAAACCTTGCATTGCCCTCCTTTGCCCCTCCCCAAAAAAGCCCGGCATACCAAGCGGTATGCCGGGGAAAACATTTGGTGCAGGGGGGGATTAGGCTCTGCGGCGGCGGGCAGTCATGGTTGCCAGAGCCAGCAGGCTAAGCGCCGCTGTGGCGGGCTCCGGCACCGTGTTCAGGGTGAAACTGTGGGTATTACCCGAGCTGCTGCTCAGGCTGGCACCATTCATGTACACCGCCAAGCCGGAGTAATCCTCCGTGGGGGCGGAGCCGAAATCGATATCCACCCCGGTGTAACCCGCACTGAGCAGGGCTTGCGTATCCAAGGAGAAGGTAAGCTCACCCTCCACTTTGCATTGGAACAGCCCACTGAGATTCACTGTAAATACACTGCCCTCTCCCAGCTCCGGCAGGGAGAGTTGCACCACAGCACCGGAAAGGATGATGGTGCCCGCCTCTCCTACGGAGAAGCTGCTTTGCCCATCGAAGCTCACATTCGTAAGCAGCAGGGTTACGGCCTCCATCTCGGTGGAGAAGTGTACATTCTGCATCTCCATGCCGGAGATTTCATACACCTCCTCCAAACCTTCTATCCAGAGGTCCTTGGCTTGTGCCGTACTACCGAGCCCCACCATGCCGCCCGCCGTGGTCTGCACCCCGGAGAGGGTGGCGGGGGTATCCCCTTGGCCGTGCAGCGTAGAGCCGTCCAGCGTGGTTGTATTCTTCAGCAGAGCTGTGGTGCCTTCCGTTACCGTGAGCCCCGTAGCGGAGATGCTGCTGTTCACCGTTACCGTGGAACCGGCATCAAGGTTTTCATCATCCAGCGTCACATGGAACACGCCTTTGCCATTGGTGTCCATAGTCACGTTAATTTCCTTACTGCCGCTGAAGGTGACGTATGTTTCCGCTGCAGTACCACCCCACCCCGCATTGCCGGGGCTGTGGGAAAGCAAGCCCGTCCATGCGGAAGTATCCCCGGCAAAGATGAAGTACTGATCCGTGCCGCGTTCGTTGCTACGTATCAGTGTGCCTTCGCCGGAGATACTGCCGGTAAAGGTGCGAGTATCGCCGTACCACCCATCGTTGATACTCCAGGCGGCGGCATCTCCATTGTTCGTGAGGATGAGGTTAGGTGCGTATGTTTGCGCCTTAGTCCCGTCTTGTCCGTTGGCCTGATTTAGATAGCCGGTTACCCCGCAGAACTCCACGGAGGAACCCGCATGGCCCAAGGTATTGAGGTTGAGCCCGGCGAAGGAAGCCGCGGTAAGTTTTATGGTGCCCTTCCAATCCTCTTCCAAGGTGATGGAGTTCCCTAAGCTGCTGTTGGCGCCTATATGGAACATGCCGGAGCCGGCAAGCCTGAGCGAAGCATCGGGGGTGACTCTGCTAATGGAGGATATTTGGAGTTCTTGCTGCTCGCTGAGGCTCAGGATAGCACCGGCACCTTCCACTAGAATGGTACACTCCTCGCCCATGCTCAGCAGCTTGTTGAGCTGGAGGCGGGCGCCGGCACCCAGCCGGATGCGGCCATTGTCCATCAATTCGGCTTCGTGGTTTAACAGCAGGGTGGAAGCTGCACCCACGCTGAGGGAGGCCACCTTTGCATCGGATTGCAGGTCCAGCACCGCGCCGTCTTGCACGCAGAGGTCACCGCGCGTGTTCAGGCTTGCATTGTTTGTGCCAATCAGCGCATATTGTCCTTGGGCAAAGGTGGCGGAGTTTACCTCGGCATCCTGAGTCAAAAGTACCGTTTGCGGTGCATCCCCGGCACCGGAGAATACGGCGGCCACGTTGCTGCCGATTTCTGAGAGGGAAATGAGGTTGCTGCTGTCCCCATCCGTTGCGGACCAAGAGGCAGAATCCCATGCGGCGCCATTACTGCCTTCCCAGTACAGCTTGGCTGCACCTGTTTGGAGGGTAACGCTGCCATCTGCGGCAAAATAGAGCAGGGCTTCTGTAAATGCCTCATCCTCGAAGGTGAAGTAGTTGGCGGCGGTGCTGTAATGCGCTGTGGTGTTGGAGGTATTGCTAAAAAGCGTCCAGAAATTGCCCTCTGCACCGGAAAGGTCGAGTTTGACCGTACCGGGATTAGTGAGGGCATGCCCTGCCAAATTCAGGCTGCTGCCCGCCGTCCAATCCTTCAGGGAAAGCGTGCCGCCATTGAGTGCCAAATCCGCTTCCAGTGTGGCTCCGGCGGTAATGTTGAGCATCTTGCCGCTATCGAGGCTCAGCCCATGCGTAATGCCAAGCGTGGTGCCTGTGGCAAGGGTGTAAAGGCTGCCGTGGCCGCTTCCGGCCAAATAGAGCGCACCGCCTTCCACGCTGATGCTGCCGTTAAAGCTCTCCATGCTGCCGGTGATGCTCTGCTTCTTATTCCCTTGCTTGATGATGCTGATACCACTGCCGATGGCGGCTTTGGTGGCGGCGTCGATGCCGACGTTGAGGATGAGGGTGGCGGAGCTTGCCCCGGAGTCATTGGTGATTTCTGCGGAATCGGTATCGCCCAGTGAGCTGTCATCTTTAATGCCTGCCAGAGTCACCTGCGTATTACCCAGCGCCAGTTGGAAATGGGAAGATTTGTTGTAATCCTCCTCCTTGAAGGTGAGTACCGCATTTGCAAGCATATCGGTATCATTGAGCTTCAGGCGGACGTTGCGCTCATTCTGTGTATTACCGTACGAAGCGCTCACCAGATGCAGATTGCCGGAGAATGCAGTGGCGGAATCCTGCGTGGCATTGCCCACATTGAAGGTGGACCAATGGGAAGTGCGGGCTGCGGAACTGAGCTTGAGGGTGTCCCCTGCCGCGGAGGTGGAGGCCAGCTCCGCGATGTTGTAGCTGCCGGCATAGCCATTATCCTCGTAATCTCCCAGCGTGGAGCTACCTTTCACCGTCAGCTTGCCGATACTCAGACTCTTCCCTGTGTCGGTAAACTTGGTCAGATAGCTACTGTTATTGCTGAGCGCCAGACCCTCCAGAGAGATGGAAGAACTGCTTTGCTGTATGCGTATTTCGGAGTTATCCAGCGCGAGGCTTCCCTGGGTGGCATCGCCGTGGAGTACCTTCAGCGTACTGTTGTTAATATGGGCATTGGCACCTTCCGCCACAGTCAGCGTCAGGCTGTAATCCGTGGTCGTCGTGAGGCCGTTCTGCACTACATCGCTACCGCTGATTTTGAGTATGCCGGTGCCGGAGATGCTATTGGTTTTCAACCCGGAATCCATCAATTCCAGAGTGCCGTCCACATTCACATCGGAGGCTCTCAGCGTATAGCCGTTGCCGGTTAGTCTCATGGTGGAGGAAAGCACAGCCAGCGTGCCTACGCTGACGTCCTCCCCTAGGGTGACTCGGTTCAGATTGGAAGCAAAATAGAGGTTGTTACCGTTTTGGAAAATGTGGCCATCGCGGAAGCCGGTGCTGCTGTTTTTGAGGGTAAGGTCGAAACCGGAATTCCAGAGGCACAGGTTATCGTGAGTAACAAGGTTGATATAGCCCGTTCGGGAAAAATCCACAGAGAAGAGGCGTGTATCGTATCCCGTGACATTGCCGGAAGTCAGCTTATCCCAGCCATTAACAGTGCCGCTATCGGCAAAGGAGTACATGGCGGAGCCGCCGGAAAGCGGCGTGTAGCGGGATAAATCAAAGACAACGCTTTGCTCCACGTTGAGAGTGCCTGAGTTGATAATCCCGCCCAGAAATTTGATGTTTCCTTGCAGGGTAAGGGTGCCGGAATTCTTGATAGTACTGTTTTTTTCATCCAAGTTACGGATGCTCAGATTGCCCTCGTTGATTAGGTCGGCACTATTCAGAGTTACGTTGTTAATGGTGGTGGCCGTGGTGCTGCCCAGTGTGAGAGAAGATGTCATTCCCAGAGTTAATTGGCCGATGTTAATGTCGGCTGCCTGCTCTGCGCTGCCACCGTTCAGAACGGTTTTGCCTTCGATGTTAAACGTATGGACATTGATGCTGGAGGCAGAACATGTGGTAACTTTGGAGAGGTAGGTGTTCAACCCCATGGATAAAGTGGAACCGGCATTGACGTTGATGGTGCCGGTAAAATCATCCATATCGCCCGTGAACTTCAGGATGTTGGCGCCGCCGCCTGTTTTGCTGATGGTGCCGGAGCCGGAAACGGAGCCACTGAAGGTGTAAGTGTACGTGGAATAGCCGTTATTGAGGATGAGGCCTGCCGGAGTATCCGGAACGCTGCTGCCATCGATGATGACTTGGCCTCCGTACGTTTGATTACTCTTGGCAAAGTAGTTTTCCCCGCTGCCTGCCACCATGTTGAATCTTACATTTGTGGCATCCGCTGTTGTCAGGTCAATGTTCGTGTTGCCGCTGCCGGAGTAAGTTCCGTTTTCGTATGCGGCATACACCGCTGAGTTTAAGGTGAGCATGCCGGCAAGTAAAAGCCGGCAAAGGCGGTGGGGAAGGTGTGGTTTCATAATATGGAGAAAAGGATAGCACTTTCCTCCTCGAATGCAAGAGGAAAAAGCTCTTAAAGGCTCATCCTCACGCCATATAAGGATGCTATTTAGCATCCGTTACGCCGATGCGGTCCAAAAGATTCAAGCGGCGCATGAGTTCCTGCGCGCTGGTTTTGCCTTGGAGTAGGGCACGGTAGTGGGCAATTAGCTCGGTGCATTGCTCCGGGGATTCATCCAGAAGCTCCAAGCGGAAGCGGTTCAGCCCGCAGCGGCGCATGCCTTCGGTGTAGCGGGCAGCGGTTTGTGCCTGCCCGTTGAACATGGTGTTGCGGCAGCCCTCATCACTGCGGAGGTAGTGCATGGCGTGGGTGCGGTCCATAATACGAACTCGGTGGTGTTCGCAAGGCTGGCCGCAGTCCTTAAAGCTGTGCCCTTGGCTTAGGAAGGTGCAGAATACGCAATGCTCCGTATGGAACATGGGAATGTGCTGGTGCAGGGTTAGCTCCAGCTCCGCCCCGCAGCCGCTGCGTAGTAAATCCGCCAGTTGGGAGGCATTTAAATCGTAGGAAACCGTACTGTGCCGCATGCCGAATTCTTTCCACAGTGCCACGCTTTCCGGATTGGCCGTGTTGAGGGAGAAATCCCCGGCCATGGGGATGCCTTTGTCTCGGAAATAATGGGCGGCACCCGGGTTGCGAATCAGTACTCCATCCGGTTGCGCGGCCAGAATGTATTTGAAGTATCCCGCCTCCCGTGGTTTCATAATACGCATGGTGGCAATCCAAATGCGGGTGCCGGGGTATTCGGCGCGTATGCGCTCGGCGGTGGGTTGGTAATCCTGCAAGTGTTTAAAATCCAGATATAAACGCTTTACGCCTGCGGCAGCCGCTGCAAGGGCTTGCTCCGGCTCGCGGCAAAGGACGGAGAGTTTGTAGCCCTTAGCCGGAGCCATGGGAGGGAAGGGGTGGCTCCAGCCCTGCCATGGGCGGGTGGCTGCGGGCGGTGCATCCGCTGCCGGCAGCTGCTCCACCAGTTCGCGACGCATGCGGTTGAGGACGGAGAGCGGCAGCATGAGCCCCTCCTCCAGCTCGTATCGGCACTTGCCCAAGCTGTATCCCGTGCCGCCCAAACGCCCGAATTGCGCTTCCAGCACCTCCGGGGTGAGGGGGCGTTTTTCCGCAGCTTCCAGAGCTTGCCCACTGCCTATGGTAATGCCCCGGCAGCTGGCGGTAAGCTGGGCACCTATGCGCCCACAGAAGTAAATATCGAGCTGCTGCCCGGGGGTTTGCCGGGCATCCCGGCCAAAATCGCACCAAGTGGCATGCAGGGCTTTATCCAAGGCGGGGTCGGCCGTTTTCCAGAGGAGCTGGCCCGGGCGCACCAAGTGCCATGCAATGCGGCTTCCCTTGCCGTGGAAGAAGAGGCGGCAGCCTTGCACACGCCAGATGCGCCCTCCTTGTTCCTCGTTGCGGTCTTGCCCGGCATCAATCACAAAGCCATCCCCGGGGGAGAGGGGAATGGGAGGCAGCGCATCTAGCTCCACCCAGCCCTCACCGCAGCGTGCAATGCGCCCGGCTAAAGCACCGCGCTTCTTGCCGAAGCGGCCGTGAGTGAGCAGGGGGTGATTTGTGCCATCCAGCCAGCCGGTGGAAAAACCGCGCGAAAAAGCCATTTGCATGGCGTATAAATCCTCCGCCCGCTGTGCCGGAGGAATGGGGTGAGCGGCCATGGCGGAATCAATGGCGCGGCGGTAGGCGCGGGTGGTGGCGGCCACGTATTCCGGGCTTTTAAGTCGCCCTTCTATTTTGAAACTGTGTACACCGGCGGCCAGCATTTGCGGCACGCGGTCCAGCGCGCAAAGGTCTTGCGGGGAGAAGATGTAGCGGCGCTCTCCGAGGTCGCGCAGTCGGCCATCCACCTCCAGTTTATACGGCATGCGGCAGGCTTGGGCGCATTCGCCTCTGTTGGCACTGCGCTGTCCCAAACTTTCGCTGGTGAGGCATTGCCCGGAGTAAGCCACACAGAGGGCTCCGTGGCAGAATACCTCAATCGGTTTGGCGGTGGCCTTGGCGCAGGCTTCTATTTCCCGCAGGGAAAGTTCCCGGGAAAGCACAATTTGCTGGGGGTCCAGCAGCTCATCCACCAAGCGCACGGCCTCCGGGCTGCTGAGGGTCATTTGCGTGGAGATGTGCAGCTCCAACTTCCAATGCCCGCTGCGCCGCTGCCGGGAGATGAGAGCGGCTAAGCCCATGTCCTGCACGATGACTCCATCCACCCCGGCGGCATCCAGCGCATTCAGATAATCCACGGCCTCCGGGAATTCTGCCGGGAAAATCAGCACATTCATCGTAACGTACGCCCGTACGCCATGCCGGTGCAAAAAAGGGATGAGTGCGCTTAAATCCTCCCGCGTAAAATTATCCGCCCTCATGCGGGCGTTGAACTGGTCGAGCCCGAAATACACGGCATCCGCCCCATTGGCTACGGCAGCACGCACGCAGTCCCAATTCCCCGCAGGGGCCAGTACTTCCGGTGTTCGTTCCATGCGGCAGAGGGCGGGATTATACGAGGCTGCGGATGCGGGCACGGTCGAAATCCGCCGGGCAAATGGTCACATTCACCCTGTCCCCGGGGCGAATGAGTTCCAGCAGTGCCTCTTCCTTCTTCTGGATGAAGGCCACGGTTTTTTTGCCATTCGGCAGGGTGGCGTGGTAGGCCGTGGGCGCAAAGCGCTCGATGATGGTGCAGACGGCATCTACATATTGCGAGGGATAGGAGGATGTTTGCTGGCTCATGGAAAGGGGGTATGAAAAAGATGTGTATCAGAAAAGGGAACGCAGAAGCCCACCGGCGGCCTCCGTGGCACTGCGGATGGGCTGGGGAGTTATTTTAACCGGGGTGGGGATGGTGCCATTCGTTTCCGCCTCCGGCGTATCCTCCTCTTCGCTTTCAGTCTCGGGAAGCGTAGTGGGGATGCTTTGCAGCAATTTGCCAAACATGTTCAGGGCATTGCCGGCAGCATCCGGTAAGGCTTGTTTCAGCAGCGTGGAGATGCGGATGCTAAGGTCCTCTTGCGGAGTATCCAAACTGCCGCTCAGGTTAATGTTTACCCACAGGAAACCGGGCTCCCCCTGTGCGGTAAAGAGCTTTTGCTCCAGTAGGTTACGCTGTAATGGCAGCAGGGCAAAACTGTTTTCCGGCAGTCCCAGAGTGAGTGTGCCTCCAAGGGCTCCATCCTCCCCGATGATGATGTGCCCCCGCACCAACAAAAGGTCCCCCTTAGCCCGAAGATTGATTTGGTCCAGCAGCCATGCTCGGCGAATGTTTCGCCCGGCATCGTTATAGGGGAAGCTGATGCGGCATTCCGCCTGTTCCAGTTCCAAACTGCGGTAGGGGTAACTGCGGTCTCCCATGGGCAGGGAGGAGAGAAAGGGTAAGCCCTCCAAAAGCCCTTGTTGCAGGGAAAGCTGCCCGGTGGCATTTTGGAGACGGTGCCCACTGCCTTTAAAGGCAATACGCCCGAAAAGCTCACCCATGAGGCGTTTTTTCCAATCCTCGCTCAGCAGGCGCCCCACATCGGCCTTATTCACCTGCACATCCGCCCTCCATGGCCCGCGCTCTAAATCCGCCCCGGCCTTCAGGCTCAGCTCCCCGGGGCTAAGCATCAGGCGGCAATCCGATATATCCAGCCGCTTTCCGGTGTATACGCCGGAAATGCTGCGCACCCCGGCATCCCGCAGTATCTCATGCGGGGTGTGCAGCCGGGCATTATCCACGGTAAAAGTCCATGCGTCCTTGCTGAGGCGCGGTGCCGGAGCGGCTGTTACCATACCGCCCAGCAGTTTGTATTCCTGCTTTTTCTGGCGGAAAATGAGGTCCGTATCCCGGCATTCCACTTGGTCGAGGCTCACCTCCCTAAGGGTGAACCATGATTCCTTCTCTTCCTTTGCGGGTGTCGCACTCCCGCCGGCCGGGCGAGGCGTGGCGGCGGATGGGCGCTTCGTGGCTTTTGCCGGCTTTTTCTTTGCTGCGGGTAGACCGGGAGCGCGGTTAAGGGTGAACCCGGCTTCCTCCATCAGTAGTTTGCGAATGTGGAGGCGGCGTCCCAGCAGGGCTCGGCGGTCCAATTCTACGCTAATTTGGCGAGCCTCCGCTTTTTCCAGCAGCCCGGCGCGGCGCAGTTGCACTCCCTTTTCGTAAATGCGGTTGCCCTCTATGGCCAGGTTCTCTTGGAGCGTGCATTGTTGTGCCCCTGTGCTGCGGCGCATGCCTTGGGCTATTTCCTCCCGGAAATTATCCCCCTGTATGTAGGATACAAGCTGGTAATAAGCCGCCCCAAGCAGAAAAAGCAGCAGTGCCGCCACAGCCGCACCACCAAGAAGAATGCGCCCCAGCAGGGCATTCCCCGCTGCCTTGTTCCGTGTGCCGAATAGTGTTTTCCCCTTGCTGCGCCTTCCCATGGTTTCTGCCGTGTTTATAACAGATACCCTCCGCTCTTTCAAGTCTATTCCTCCCGGCGGAGAATGATTCAAAAAAAGACCGCCGGGTGCGGAGTTCGCACCGGCGGTCCCGATAAGAATGAAGACGAAAAATTTTACTTACCCTTGGTGGCATCCAGTACCTTCACCGGAGCGGTGGGCTGGGTGGCCGTGCAGGGCTGCTCCACGGGCATGATGTCCTTGGGCATGGGGCGGAGCTTCGGCATGGGCTGAGTCTGGCAGCAGCAGGAGCTGAATGCCACGGAGCATGCAACAGCAAGAATGAGAGTCGTGAATTTCATAGATAAACTTTTGGTTGGCTGATTCCGCTGTGTATTGAAACAGATTCTTCCGCCTGAGTCAATCAAAATTTCCGACGGAATCCGCTTAATTTGAAAAAAAGCCACCCGCAGGTTTCTGCGGGTGGCTGTAAATGGGAGAGAATGGCTCCGAAATTAGGCCTCCGGCGTGCTTTCTGCCTCGGCAGAGTAATCGATGGCGGCCAGAGCTTGGTACAGGCGCCAGCGGCGCTTAATATCCTGCTCTTCCAGAGCGATGAGCTTCTCGAAATTGGCCTTGTTGTTCTTAGCCAGCATGCGGAAGCGGTTTTCGCCACCCTTGCCATCCGGGCCGATGAGTGCCTCGCGCACATCCATCTTGGGGTTCTTGCTCTTGAGGCTCAGCGGGTTCTTACCCTGCTTGATGAGGTCCGGGTTGTAGTTGTACAGCAGCCAGCGCCCGCAATCCACCGCAGCCTTCTGGCGGTCCAAACCATGCGCCATGTTGATGCCGTGGTTAATGCAGTGGCTGTATGCGATGATGAGGGCGGGCCCATCGTACTCCTCGGCCTCCACCAAGGTCTTGAGGGCATGCTCATCGTTGGAACCCATGGCAATGGAGGCCACATAGATGTTGCCGTAGGTCATGGCCATGTAACCGATGTCTTTCTTCACCTGATCCTTACCGCGGGTGGCAAACTTGGCCACAGCGGCACGCGGTGTAGCCTTGGAGCATTGGCCACCTGTGTTGGAGTACACTTCCGTATCCATGACGAGTACCTTTACATTGCGACCGGAAGCCAAGATGTGGTCCAGACCGCCGTAGCCGATGTCGTAAGCCCAACCATCGCCGCCGAGAATCCACACGGACTTGCGTACCAAGTAGTTTGCCTGTGCCTTGAGGGCGGCAAGTTCCGGCGCATCGCCGCAGGCTGCTTTGATGGCGGCCACGGTTTCGCGAGCGTTGGCAATATCGGACTCCGTCCTCTGCGGGTTAGCCTTGATGGCTTCCACCAGCTCGGCACCAATGCTGCCGGCAGCGGCTTCCAGCAACTCCATGGCGTACTCCTGCTTCTTATCCAAAGAAACACGGAAGCCAAGACCGAACTGGGCGTTATCCTCGAAGAGGCTGTTGCTCCAGGCCGGGCCGCGACCATCAGTATCGTGCGTCCAAGGTGTGGTGGGTAGGTTGCCGCCGTAAATGGAGGAGCAGCCTGTGGCATTGGCCACTACAAGGCGATTACCGAAAAGCTGGGAAAGAGCCTTCACATAGGGAGTCTCGCCGCATCCGGCACAGGCTCCGCTGAATTCGAAGAGCGGGCGCAGGAATTGGGCATCCTTCACCGTGGAGGTGTTGATGAGGGTGCGATCCGCATCCGGCAGCTTCTCAAAGAACTTCCAGTTCTCGGCCTCGGGCTTCAGGGCTTCTGCTGCCGGGGTCATCGTCAGGGAGTTCGTGGGGCACACACGGGAGCAAAGGGTGCAGCCTGTGCAGTCCGATGCGGATACTTGGATGATGAACTTCTTGCCCTGCCAGTTCTTGTGCATCTTGCTGGCATCCGCACTCTTGAAGCTCTCCGGGGCGCCTTCCAGCTCCGCCGGATCCACCATCTTGGCGCGAATGGCGGCGTGCGGGCACACCATGGTGCACTTGCCGCACTGGATACAAGCCTTGCTGGTTTCCGTCTTTTCCGGCTGCCATACGGGGATTTCCAGCGCAAGGTCGCGCTTCTCGTACTGGGTGGTGCCGCTGGGGAAGGTGCCGTCCACCGGCATTTCGGAGACTTTCACGCTGTCGCCTTCGCCGATGACAATCTTGCCGAGGACATCGCGCACGAAATCGGGGGCACCGGGAGCCAGAGCAGGGGGCAGCTCGTGCCCGGTGATGCTGCTGCCCAGCGGTACCTCGTGCAGATTGGCGAGGGAGGCATCCACTGCCTGAATATTCTTGGCCACCACTTCATCACCCTTCTTGCCGTAGGTCTTCTTAATGGCTTCCTTAATGTAGCCGATGGCCTCCTCGGAGGGGATGACGCCGGCCAAATGGAAGAAGCAGGTCTGCATAATCATGTTGATTCGGCCGCCCATGCCGGTGGCCTTGGCCACCTTGAAGGCGTTGATGCAGTACACTTTGATATTCTTGTCCAGAATCTGCTGCTGCATGCGGGCAGGCAGACTGTCCCACACCTTATCGGCTTCCACCGGGGTGTTGATGAGGAAGGTGGCGCCGGGGGCGGCGTTCTTCAGGAAATCGAAGGTGTTCAGCAGGCTGGGCTGGTGCAGGGCAATAAAGTTTGCACTGGTAATCAGGTAAGTACTGTGGATGGGGGTGGTGCCAAAGCGCAGGTGCGATACCGTGGAGGAGCCGGATTTCTTGGAGTCGTACACGAAGTAGCCCTGCACGTACAAATCCGTATGCTTGCCGATAATCTTGATGGCATCCTTGTTAGCACCCACGGTACCATCGGAACCAAGCCCGTAGAACATGCAGCGGGTTACGGTGTCGGCCTCGGTGGTGAAGCTCGGGTCGTAGGTGATGGATTTGCCCGTCACATCGTCCTCAATACCCACGGCAAAACCGGTCATCGGGGTATCTTTCTTCAGCTCATCGTATACACCCTTTACCATGGCCGGGGTAAATTCCTTGGAACCCAAGCCATAGCGGCCGCCTACCACCTTCGGCATGGCGAAGGGAAGCGTACCTGCCACAGAGGCGTCTGCCAAAGCCTGCACCACGTCCTGCAACAGGGGTTCGCCCAAGCTGCCGGGCTCCTTGGTGCGATCCAGTACGGCAATTTTCTGCACGGTGCGGGGCAGGGCGGCAATTACATCCTCTGCCGGGAAGGGCCGGTACAGGCGAATCTTGAGTACGCCAATGTCCTCATTGAGTGCCTGCACGGTTTCCAAACAAGCCTCTGCGCCGGAACCCATGATGATGATGACGCGGGTGGCTTCCGGGCTGCCGATGTATTCCACCAAGTCATAGCAGCGGCCGGTAAGCTCGCCGAACTTCTTCATGGCTTTTTTCACAATGCCGGGCACGGCGTTGTAGTAAGCATTCACGGTTTCGCGCCCTTGGAAATATACGTCCGGGTTTTGGGCGGTGCCGCGGATAACGGGGGCATCCGGGGTGAGGGCGCGGGCATGGAAGGCATCCACCAAATCCTGGTCAATCATGGCGCGCAGTTGCTCATCCGTAATATCGGCAATCTTGCCCACCTCGTGGGAGGTGCGGAAACCATCGAAGAAGTTGATGAAGGGAACACGGCTTTCCAGTGTGGCAGCGTGGGCAATGGCTGCCATATCCGGGGCCTCCTGAGTGCTGGCTCCGCAAAGCATGGCAAAACCCGTGGAACGGGCGGACATCACATCGCTGTGGTCGCCGAAAATGGAAAGCCCCTGTGCAGCCAGAGCGCGGGCGGCAATGTGGAAGACGCAGGGAGTAAGCTCACCCGCAATCTTGAACATATTCGGAATCATCAGCAGCAGACCTTGAGAAGCTGTAAAGGTGGTGGCCATGGAACCTGTCTGCAAAGCGCCGTGAACGGCACCGGCAGCACCGGCCTCACTCTCCATCTCTACGATGCTGGGGACCGTTCCCCAGAGGTTCTTGCGATCTACGGCGGTCCAGGCCTCTGCCGATTCACCCATCGGAGAGGACGGGGTAATGGGGTAGATAGCGGCCACTTCCGAACAACGGTATGCCACGGAGGCTACGGCCTCATTGGCATCTATGGTGCTGTATGTTGTGCTCATGTGTGTACAATGAATGTGTGAAAATGGAATACATGCAGGAATGCGACACTCCCGCCGGGTGAAAAACAGACTTCACCTGCACTATACTACACCCGGCGGAAGCCTAAATCAACCAAAAAAGGAAATCCTGCACGGGATTTTCCTGCCGATGCATGGCAGAGGGCGCTTATTTTTGCTTGTGCAATTTAATTTCTCCGCCGCGTTGGCGGAGGCGCTGGGGCTCCGGGCGTTTGAGGCGCAGATGTACACGATGGCGATACCCCCCGGACCATGTGGTGACACGCGTGGTGCCGAAGCGGGCTTTATCCGTCTCGTGCCCGGCACCGGCCGGCGAAGCCGTGGGAGCCGCAGGAACATCCCGTTGCACCTTTTGGAGCAGCCGTACAAAGTCCGAATCAGCGGCAGCTTCCTCTTGGAGTTTGCTGCTTGCCGGTGCGGGAGTTGGGCTGGTTACCGGCTCCGGCAGGGCATTATCCGCATCCCGGGCTTGGATAATGGCTTCCATGTCGGGGTCTTTCTTCAGCAGCTCGGCAGCTTCCTGCTCCGGCTGCACTCTATCCAGCAAATCCTCCCCGGGCTTTTTCTTGGCATCCGGATGGTTGCGGAGAAAGTTTTCAAACTCCGGGTCCGGCTCCGCGCCGTTTTGGATAGCGCGGTCGTACGAGCGCGCAGCCTCCGGCATTTTACCCACCTCCGCGTAAAGCCGCGCCATGTTATAATGGGCATCCCCCAAGCCGGGTTTGAGTTTTAAGGCTGCGGCAAAATGTTTCAGGGCAAGCTCGTATTCGCCACTTACACCCTCAATGTTAGCTAAATAGAAGAAAGCTTCCGCATTGCCGGGGTCCAGCTCCACTGTGCGGGCAAACATGCGGGCAGCCTCCGGCAGCATATCCCGGCGGTAAAAACTCACGCCGGAAAGGAAATAGGAAATAGCCAAATCCGGAGCCAGACGAGAGGCCCGGTTAAAATACTCCAGCGCCTCCTCCCCCTTGTTTCGGTAGAGAAGGATAGTACCTAAATTCACCAGCCCTGCCACATGATCCGGCTGGGCATCGTACAGCGTGCGATACAGTTGCTCCGCTGCCGTGTACCGCCCTCGTGAAAAAGCCTTGGCCGCCAAATCCGCCAGCGTCTTTACCTGCAAACCATCCCGTACAGCCTGAGCACTATCCGCAGAACTTTTCGTCTCATGCGCCACACTTTCCATCAGGCGGCGCTCTGCATCCGTCAAATCCAGACTACTCTCCTCCTCCAGCTTTTGCAGCGCACTCAGCGTGGCCGGGTCCTGATTTTTGAGCTGCTTGTACGTCTCGATAAGCAGCTTGCGCCCCTCCTCCTGCATTTGCAGAGAACGCCGTTGCTTTGCAATTACCTGCCGCAAAAGCTCATTCTCCTCCGCCAGAGCAGGATCCACCGCAGCTTTCCCCTGCTGCTGCTGCAAATCGGCCTCCAGATTATTCAGCCGCTCCGTCAGCTCCGATACACGGCGCCGGTAGCCCATATTCTCATCGTAAATCCCCGTCATCTCCTCGCGCAAGCGGTCGGCCTCCGTGCGAGCCGCCTCCAACTGCTGGTTGAGTACGGCATTTTGGTCTGCGCTGCCGGCCTGCTGCCCCTCCAGCTCAGCAATGCGAGCCAAAGCATCCTTCAACTTCTGGTCCAAACTCAGATTTTGGTCCAGCAGAGCCTTCGTCTTTTCCGGACTATTCAGTTCCACAATAGCACGCAACTGCTCATTCTCCGCCTTAAGTGCATCGCGCTCCCGGGTAACACGCGCCAACTCCTCCTGAGTTTTGGCAAGAGTCGTCTCCAATTCCGCCACACGACTTTCCGCCTGCTGGCGAGCCTGCTCACTGGCGCGGTACTTAGCCTCCATCTCCGCAAGCTGCTGAGCAAGAGCATCAACCACCTTATTACCCGCAGAACGCTCCGAGGCAATTTGCTCCTGCAACTGCTCGTAACGCTCCCGGTACATCTTTTGCTCCAACTGCACCTCCAGCAGCTGCTCCCTCTGGCTCTCAAAACGCGTATTCAGCTCCCGGTAAGCCTTGGCCATACGCCGGCACTCCTCCTGGGCAGCCGCAAGGGCATTGTACAGCTTCTTATCCGTATTGTGGTAATCCGGCAGCTCAATTGGGCGGTACTCCGTGGAAAGCGGCGCACTGCTCCCCGCCATCTCCAAACTCAGAGGTCGTCCCGGCTGCCGCCCGGTGGGAATGGGTGCCTCCGCCGCCTTCTTGCGGTATGCGGCCATATTCTCGGCTAGTATACGCCGCCGTGTAGAAACCAAATTACTCTTCCAATTCGGGTAATCCTTAGCAATGCCTGCCAGCACTCGCTCCGCCTGCCGCCCCTTTTGCAGGGCTGCATTGTAATTCTGCTGCGTAGCCAGCTGCTCGGACTCCCGGCACAGGCGGTATGCTGTAAGGTACACCTCCGCCGGATCCTTGGGCACCTGCTGCTGCACCGGCACCCCGGCTTGCGCTCCTGCAGGAGCCTGCTGCGCCTGTAATACCGCCGTGCCACCAAGGGCAACACAGCACAGTACCTTAAACCACGACTTTGCAGACAGCATCGGCATCTCTTTGCAATAACTGCTCCATCATACTCAAAAACACTGCCAAATCAAGTCGTAAACACGTATGCACCTCGATATGACACCCCTTCTCCCAAAAAAAATTATGAAAAAAATGATTTTTCTCTTGCCAAACGCCTTACCCTCCTGTATACTCCGCTCCGCAAGCGGTGCCCCCGCTTCTTTCCAATGGCAGGGTAGCTCAGTGGTAGAGCAGAGGACTCATAAGCCTTTGGTCGGGTGTTCAAATCACCTCCCTGCTATTATGGGAGCGGTCGTAACCAAGACAACATGGTAACGGCCGCTCCTTTTTTGTGCCCGGATTTCAGCGACTTATAAAATCGCAACTCATAACGAAAAACGGACTTTCGGGGCTGATTTTGCATCCATTTCGCCCCCGTTTTGCAGCCAAAACGACTCGCTTAGACTCGTGCGTTCACAGTCACAAAAGAAAAACAATCAGACTTGAGCGGGTGACCGCTATATGATAAAATTTTCCTGCTCTTCCGCCACCACTCGTCTGGTGGGTGGCCATGTCACCTCTCAGCGGGGAGTATGCCAGCCCTGTCCGCTGAAGTGATGTGTCCGCATGGGTACGGAACAACAGAGAACTAGGTTGGAGGAGAATCGACTATGAACTACCGTATCATGGTTGAGCTGATTATGCTCATCTTACAGGCGATATTGTTTGTCATGAACTTTATACGCTGAGCCTAATCGGCACCGTCCGGTGGGGGTGACTCCTCCTCCGGACACCTCTATGTATAACTCAACAGGATTTTTCAAAACAAAACATTGACTTTTTAATGAAAAGTTCTATAATGAGGTCGTCAGGAAACGGTAGTTCTGATAAACAATTCTCCTGAAACGCTCCCGCCTAGTCACCGGGGGCGTTTCTATTTTACCCCCTTGTGAACTTGTTCATGAATCCCCAGCTTGACTTACCGCTCCTTTTTCATTATACTCCCGGCATTTGCATGAGGATTATCAGCTGGAATGCACAAGGGAAGTTTCGCGAGAAGTTTCCGGAAATCCGGAAGCTTTCGGGCGATATCTATATCATCCAGGAATGTGAGAATCCCTTGCATTGTCGTAACAGAGAGTACCGAGAATTCGCTGCAGGCGGGTTATGGTGGGGAGATAACAAGAATAAGGGCTTGGGCATTTTTGTAGCACCTCATGTCAGCATTACAGATAACGCGTGGGAACCTCTTTGTCTTAGACAATTTGCATGCGTTCGTGTGAATGATAGCTTTGACCTGTTAGCTGTATGGGCAAAGTTTCGCTACATTGAGGAGTATTATATATACCACCATCTGCACGCGTCCAAATATCACTCCCAAATGGTAGTAATGGGAGATTTTAACAGCAACAAGTGCTTGGACAAAAAAACGGGCAGAGGACAACGTAACCATAGTTCAGTCGTTCAAATGCTGGCTGCCGCCGGATTATGTTCCGCATATCATCATATACAAAATGAGGCTCAGGGAGAAGAAAGTATACCCACTTTTTTTCTGCATAGACATGCCAATAGACCTTACCATATCGATTACGCTTTTGCAGCGCCCGAGCGCATACGCGACTGCTACATCGAAACGTTCACCAATTGGCTCGCAATATCAGATCATCGTCCTCTCATATTAGAAATTGAAGATTAACCTCCATCAGCTCGGTAAAGAGCACGTGGACTTGCCCGGCTCTAACCTGCTGCAGACTCTCGTGAAGCCCAACAATATGACCCTCACGCAAAATGAGTCAAGCCGATTTTAGGGGCAATTTTCAGAAAATGGCATCATTTTTCACAAACAGTTTATGCACAATGCGTTAGAGTTACTAAAAATCACAGTCACAAAAAGGCTATTATGGGAGCGGTCGTAACCAGGACAAAATGATAACGACCGCTCCTTTTTCATGCCTGGATTTCAGCGACTTATAAAATAGCAACTCATAACGCAAACCGGACTTTCGGGGCTGATTTTGCACCCATGTTGCTCCCGTTTTGCAGCCAAAAGGACTCGCTTAGACTCGTGCGGTTGGCGCGAGCTCAATTAGGGGCTGTTTCAGATTTGCTGATGCCCAAGTGATGCCTTAATGACAAAAAAAGTAGCAGTCCAGCCTTGCTTGTCTTTGTAACACTCGTTACAAAGGGTTGATGATAAAACAAATATACAAACAAAGGGGTTGGATTGCCACCAGCGCTATTGTCCGCCATAATTGCATGATGTGCAAGGTATTTTGATTGATGAAAAGCACCTTGGGCCAAGTCGGGGCTTTGTGACGCTCTGCCTTAATGCGACAACCGGAGAGCCGCTGGAGATGGTCAGGGGTAGGGACAGCCGTTGTCCGGATGACTTCTTTAACAGATTTGAGCCCGAGCAGAAAGAGAAAATCAAGTTCCTTGGCATAGACCGT
>JAFXCP010000028.1 GCA_017521405.1 Akkermansia sp.
CTGTATGTTCAGCGTGGGCGCGGAGGGCACGATTGTGCTGAATGATGCGCTGCTGTGTGTAACTCTGCCGGAGCTGGGTACGGGGAACGAGGGTGTGCTTTATCTGGATTGCACGCAGTTGTTCCACTGCACGGTGGAGGGTGATTTGAAGCTCTCTCTGGATACAGCTGCGGTGCGCGCCGCCGGCTACAGCGGTTTGCAGCTGGATTTCGGCAGCGATGCGAATTATGAAACGCTGACGCTGAACATGAATGGTGCCACCTATACCGGGAATGTGGGCACCATGGCCACGTTCGATGTGGTGCCTGAGCCTGCGACGGCGACGCTGAGTTTGCTGGCACTGGCAGCACTTGCCTCCCGCCGCCGGAGGGGCTGAATCTGAAAAAAAACAACGATACTATCAATCCCCCGCTCTGAAGCACACAGAGCGGGGGTATTTTCTCAGGTGCGAAGCTTTCGCTTCATGGCGGGAAAGCCGCTTGCACCCCAAGGGGGAATGTGGTAGCATGTAGCATATGCTAACCCCTCCGGAGCAGCAGCAGGAGCTAGATTCGCAGGCATTCCGATTTCTGGAATATCTGGAGGTGGAGCGCGATGCCTCTCCCCGTACGCTGGAAACATACCGGCGTTCCCTTTCTCTTTTTGTGCGCTGGATGGGTGGAAGGTTCGAGGGCTGGGATGCGTGCCGCGCCTCGGATTTTCGGGAATGGCTCTATTCTGCTTTGGAGCAGGAGCTTAAGCCTTCGACCATTCGGCTTCGGTTCTCGGCCTTGCGTTCTTTGTATGAATACCTGATGCGCCGGGAGGGATTAAGTGCCAGCCCGCTGGCGGAGCTTTCCCTGCCCAAACCCGGGCAGAGGCTTCCTGTACACCTGAGTTTGCCGCAAATGGAGGCGCTGCTGGCACTGCCTATGCAGTTGCCGCCGGATAAGAAAAGCCCGGCATGGCTTCCCTACCGGGATGCTGCTATTCTGGAGTTGTTTTATTCCTGCGGGATGCGTTTGAGTGAGCTCGTTTCTCTGAATGCGGATTCTCTGCGGCCGGGGGAGAATTGTCTGCGTGTGCTGGGAAAAGGGCGGAAGGTGCGGTTGATTCCCGTGGGGGATTACGCCAGAGAGGCGCTGGAGCGCTACCGGGACATGGCCGGGCCGGAGGGGAACGGGCCGCTTTTTCTGAGCCGTTTAGGGCGGCGCATGAGCTGCCGCAGTGTGCAGCTTATGCTGGATAAGTACCTGCGCTGCTCCGATATTCCGTTTCATATATCGCCCCACAAGCTGCGCCACACTTTTGCCACCCACATGCTGGATGCCGGGGCGGATTTGCGCGCGGTGCAGGAATTGCTGGGGCATGCTTCCCTCTCCACCACGCAAATATACACCCATGTGACTAAGGCGCGCATGCGGGAGGTATACAGTCAAGCGCATCCGCGAGCCCACTGGGAGGCGGAGGATGAATGATGAACCCGCTACCTCTTCTTTTTAGCTATGGCAAGAACCGATTACCACACGCACACGCCTCTCTGCCTGCACGCAGAGGGGGAGCCGGAGGAGTTTGTGCGGCAGGCACTGGCATTAGGGCTGGCGGAGTATGGCATTGCGGACCATATGCCTATGCCCCCGGAGACGGAGCCTTACGATGCGTGGCGGATGCGTTTCTGCCAGCTTCCGGAATACTTGGCATGGATTGAGGGTGCGCGCAATGCCGCCGCCGGAAGCTCGCTGCGTGTGCTATGCGGGATGGAGTGCGATTGGCTGCCCGGCATCGAGCCGTGGATTCGGCAGTTGCGCGATTTGTATGCCTGGGATTACCTTATCGGTTCCGTGCATTACATTGCGCCCCGCTTGGCGGTGGATGATGCCGCTTACGAGCAGCACCCTATCCACAAGACTGCATGGGAGGATTGGTGTGCCTATGCCCACTGTGTGCTGGATATGGTGCAAAGTGGTTTGTTCGACATCGTGGGGCACATGGATTTGGTGAAGATATGGGCACGCCGGCTGGAGGATGAGGAGTTCCTGTTCCGAGAGGTGCTGGATGCCGTGCAGGAAAATGGCATGGTGGTGGAGCTGAATACGGCCGGTTTGCACAAGAAATGCGGGGAGCAATACCCTTCCCGCCCCCTGCTCCGGGAGCTGTTGCGCCGCCGCATTCCCATCGCCATCAACTCCGATGCCCATGCGCCCGGGCAGCTCTCCCGCGATTGGGAGCAAGCCGTTATGCTGCTGCGCGAGCTTTCCCCCACCGCGCTGATTGAGTTTTCCCACCCCGCCCCGACCACCAATACCCCGCTACACGTTTATGGACCTCTTTGAATATGCCGCATCCCGGCACACGCCCACTCCGGAGGAGCGCTATCGCGAGCTCTGCGCCCTCATTCGCCGCAATAACGAGCTTTATTATGCCAAGGCGACCCCGGAGCTTTCCGATGCTGAGTACGACCGCCTCTATCGCGAGTTGGAGGAGCTGGAGCGTGCCCACCCCGATTTCATTACGCCGGAGTCTCCCACCCAGAAGGTGGGCAACGACCTCAGCGAGGGATTCCGAAAAATAACGCACCCGATACCCATGCAAAGTATCGACGATATTTTTGAGCATAAGCCGGAACAGGGGGAAACGGATGCCGAGCTGCTGGATTTTTACCACAGGTTGGAGGGGAGCTTGGGCATCTCCTCGCCCAAGGTGGTCGTGGAGCCTAAGATTGATGGTTGTGCCGTTACTCTGCTGTACCGCCATGGATGTCTGGAATATGCCGCTACGCGAGGGGACGGACACACGGGGGATGATATTACGGCGAATGTGCGGACGATTCGCTCCATTCCTACGCAACTGCCGGAGGGTGCGCCGATTCTGCTGGAGGTGCGCGGAGAAATTTATATGCCCTCGGCCGAGTTTGATAGGCTGAATGAGGAGCGAGATGCGGCCGGCTTGCCGGTTTTTGCAAATCCCCGCAATGCGACGGCCGGTACTATTAAGCTGCTGGACAGCGATGAGGTGGCCCGACGCCCCCTGCGTTTTCTGGCACACGGTATGGGTGTGTACGAGGGCGAGCCTCTGCACACGGCGGATGATTACGAAGCGCTCCTGAAGGGTATGGGGATTCCCTTGAATACTCCCATTCTGCGAGCCAATGGCTTGGAGGAGCTTCGCCAAGCCGTGCAACACATTAATACCCTGCGCCGGGAGCTGGGCTATGCCACGGATGGCGCCGTGATTAAACTGGATGATTACGCTCTGCGGGAACAACTGGGCAGCACCGCCCGCGCCCCCCGCTGGGCGGCGGCGTTCAAATACCTCCCGGAGCAAAAGGAGACCCTTTTGCGCGGTATCACTATCCAAGTGGGACGCACCGGGGTGCTTACCCCTGTGGCGGAGTTGGAACCTGTGCAGCTCTCCGGCACGATGGTTTCCCGCGCCACGCTGCATAATCAGGATGAGATTGAGCGTAAGGATATCCGCATTGGGGATACGGTGCTGATGGAAAAATCCGGGGAGATTATTCCGGCCGTGGTGCATGTTATTAAGGGAAAACGCCCGGAAGGCTGCATACCATATAGCCTGTACGATGCCGTGGGCGGGGTATGCCCCAGCTGCGGTGCCCCCATTGCCCGGGAGGAGGGGCAAGTGGCTTGGCGCTGCACGAATTTTACCTGCCCGGCACAAGCAGCCATGCGTACTACTTATTTTTGCCGCAGAGAGGCACTGGATATTGAAAATCTGGGGGGAAGCGTGGCCGAGGCGCTCGTGAACCGGGGCATCATCTCCACCCCGCTGGATCTTTTCTCTCTTTCCGTGGAGGCTTTGGGAGCGCTGAATCTGGGCACTGAGGAGGAGCCCCGGCGCCTGGGCGAAAAAAATGCCGCTAAGGCTTTGGCTGCCTTGGAGAAAGCAAGGCAGCACCCGCTGGAACGCTGGTTAACGGCTTTCGGCATTCCCACCATAGGCAGCATCACCGCCCGGAGTACAGCCGAATACCACAGAAATCTGGAGGAGCTGGCGAATTCCGATTTTCTCCGTACGCTGGAGGCTCTGGAGCAAGGTATTGCGAATTTTAACGCCCTCAATCCCAAGGCCAGGGCTAACAAGGGCGCGGATAAGGAGGCCTTGGCGGCACAGCAAAGAGCCCTCAAGCAAGAGCTGCTTCAACTGGCAGCCCCTTATACGGCTCGCGGATATATTGCACTGGAGGAGGATGGTGCCCACAAGCTCCGTATGAGCAATCCGCTCGGCTCCGTTTCCACCCGGCACCTGCGGGCTTATTTCTCCTCCCCGGCCGGATTGGCGGTGATGCAGCGTTTGAAGGAGTTAGGCATTAACCCCGCCTCTCCTTCCTTTGCGGAAAACAGAACAAGCACGCAGGCCGGGCCTCTGGCGGGCAAGACTCTTGTGCTTACCGGGGCTTTGAGTCGCCCGAGGCCGGAGTTCGAAAAACTCATCGCCCAAGCCGGGGGCAAAGCCACCGGCTCCGTAACCGGTAAGACCCATTTTCTGGTGGCAGGCGAAGGAGGAGGTTCCAAACGCGATAAGGCCGCGAAACTGGGCATTCCCATTATTGGCGAGGAGGAGCTTCTTGCCATGTTGAAAGGAGGTGCGGAGGCATGAACGGACGCGCCCTCATTTACGGCACCATCGCCATCGATACCCTCATCACCCCGGGGGGGCAGGTCAACTCCGTGCTGGGGGGCTCCGCCCCCTATGCGGCACTGGCAGCTCGCTTAGTGACCGACCGCATGGATATGATTGGCGTGGTGGGAGATGATTTCCCGGAGGCTTGGCAGCAGGCGCTGGAAGTGCGCGGCGTAAGCATGCGGCATGTGGCGCGGGAAGCTGGACAAACTTTTGCTTGGACGGGTAAATATGAGGAGGATATGAACCTGCGCACCACGGTTTCCCGCGTGGAGGGGGTGCAGGAGCATTGGCGCATGCAGCTCTCCCCGGAGCTTCGGGCATGCAGTCTGGCCGCAGCCACTAATGTGACGCCCCGGCTGCAATGCCGCATGCTGGAGCAATGCCCCGAGGCGCAATTCCGCATGGCAGATTCCATGAAGGGCTGGCTCAAACGCCAACCGGAAGATACCGCCCGAATGCTCCGTATGGTGGACCTCATGCTCATGAATGATGAGGAAGCCCGCTACTGGGCCCACACGGAGGATTCTTTGGAGGCCGGATACAAGCTGCTGGAGGCCGGTCCGCGCTATGCCATCGTGAAACACGGCAGTGCAGGCTCTACACTGTTTCACCGCACGCCGGAGGGAGATACACGGCTTTTCCGCTGCCCGGCATGGCCCCTCATCCACCCGAAGGACCCCACCGGTGCCGGAGATTCCTATATGGGGGCTCTGGCCGGTTATCTTACCGGGCGGCTGGAGAACGGCTCCCCCACTTGGGAGGATATGAAGCGAGGCGTGGCTCTCGCAAGTGTGGTGGCCGCTGCGGTGTGTGAAAAATTCGGCACTATTTCGCTCTTCTCTCTCTCTCGGCAGGAGCTGGCCCGAAGGCTGGCGGAGTTTCACCGCATGACGTCTTGGGAATAGCTTCCCCGGGTTCAATGTTCGGCAGAGTGAGATTGCTGCTCCCGCAGGCGGGCTTGAATGCCCTGCAAAAAGACGTTCTCCAGAGAATTACGAGCAGGCTGTTCCCCCACCCAAGCATCCCCTGCCAACTGCCGTATTTGCTCCAGCAGTTCGGGCGAAGGCCGGCAGAGGGTGATTTCCCGCCGGCGCTTATCCTGCGTTAAGCTCTCCATGGAGCCATTAGCAATCAGGCAGCCTTGGTAAAGGATGCCGACGTGGTCACACACCTCCTGCACCTGTTCCAACAAATGGGAGCAGAGAAACACTGTCATTCCCTGCGATTTGAGATTCAACACAATATCCCGAATACTGCGGGAGCCGATGGGATCCACCCCGGCGGTGGGTTCGTCCAGCACCAGAAGACGAGGCTTCTGCACTAAAGCCTGAGCCAGACCAATGCGCTGTAACATACCCTTGGAATATCCCCCCAAGCGCCGATGCGCCGCTTCCTCCAGTCCCACAAGGGCAAGCAGCTCCTGCGTGCGCTGCCGCAAGGCTGTCCCGCGAAGTCCGCACAGGCGCCCGTAAAAACGCACCGTTTCCTCCCCGGTGAGGAATTTGTAGAAATAAGGATTTTCCGGCAGGAAGCCGATTTCCCGGCGGTTTCCGGAAGCCGTGGCAGGACGTCCGAACACGCGGCAGGAACCGGCATCGGGAGCCAAAAGGCCCACGAGCATTTTCATCATGGTGCTTTTGCCGGAACCATTGGGTCCGATTAGCCCGTAAACGCTTCCTTCTTCGATGGAAAGGCTTACGCCTTTAACGGCATACACGCCTCCCCGCCCCCAGTGGCCGGGGAAGCTCTTATGTACTTGGTTTATCTCTACGACGGGCATGGAAGTGGGGGAAAATGCCGCACTTAGGCTTGAGCCATGAGGCGCAAGAGCGTTTTACCCATGGTGATTCCTTTTTCAAAAATCTCTAAGCGCATGTTCTCATTCGGGGAGTGGATGCGGGCGTCCGGCAGGTCCAGCCCCAGGAAGAGGGCATCCTTGCCCAGAACGCGGGAAATCTCTGCAATAATGGGGATGGAACCACCCTCGCGCACCAATACGGGAGGATTGCCGAAGGTATCTTCCAATGCTTTTTGGGCGGCCTTGCCAAAGGCGGAATTCGGGTCGCTCAGGTAAGCGGAGCCTCCGTGCTGGCGGGTAAACTTCATCCGCACACCCACGGGGCATACTTTGCGGAAGTGAGCTTCCACTTTATCCAAAATATCCTCCGGTGTTTGCCCGGGTACAAGGCGGCAGCTCATCTTAGCCACGGCACGGGTGGGAATGACTGTTTTGGAGCCTTCCCCCTCGTAACCGCCGGAGATACCATTCAGCTCAAACGTGGGGCGAGCGTACACGCACTCAGCTCCGGTGTAGCCTTCTTCCGTGCGGAGTGCAGGCACGCCGGTAAGGGCGGCCAGTTCTGTGTTGCTCATGCCGGGTACGCGTTTCCAGCTTTCCTTCTCCCAGTTTTGGATGGGCATCACACCATCGTAAAAGCCCTCCACCGCCACGCGGTTCCGGGCATCGTGCGTGCTGGCTACCATTTCGCAAAGTGCGGTGATGGGATTCGATACAGCTCCGCCGAAAATGCCGGAATGAAGGTCCATAGCTGGACCACTTACCTCCAGTTCAAAACAGCACAGGCCCTTGAGTCCGTACGAGAAGGAGGGGATGTCCGGGGCAGCCATTCCCGTATCGCTCACCACGATTACATCGCATGCAAGGTCTTTCTGCACCTCGGGGTTCTGCACAAATTTAAAGAGACTTTCGCTGCCACGCTCCTCCTCGCCCTCAAAGAGGAAGGTCACATTCAAAGGCAGCGCACCATCCTCCTTCATCACCTCTTCTGCCGCCAGTACCAGAGCCATAATTTCCCCTTTATCATCGGAAGCACCGCGGGCATACACGCGACCTTCCCGCACTGTGGG
This sequence comes from Akkermansia sp., assembly GCA_017521405.1. GTDB lineage: Bacteria > Verrucomicrobiota > Verrucomicrobiia > Verrucomicrobiales > Akkermansiaceae > Akkermansia. The sequence continues at coordinate 7,495 of JAFXCP010000028.1, forward strand.
CTCAAAGGGGGCACTCTTCCACTCTTCCAGCGGGTCCACAGGCATTACATCGTAGTGCCCGTATATGAGTACCGTGGGGCGCCCTTCCACATGCGGACTGTGAGCCACCACAATGGGGTGGATATCCGTGAGGTGCTTGACCGCAGAAAAGCCCATTCCCCGGAGTTTATCCACCAGAAAATCCGCGCAGCGCTCCACATCCCCCGCATGCTCTGCCTGAGCAGAAACACTGGGTATCCTCAGAAATGCAAAAAGGTCGTCCAATCTTGACATGCCGGCATTGTATACCGCCCCTGCGGCTGTCTCAACCTTTTTCTGTGCCTTATAAAAGAAAAACGCACCATCCGCATATAGCGAATGGTGCGGGAAATGGGTCTTTATCCCCAAGTGGGATTTACTTTTCGCAGTAGGTGCGAATGGCAGCAGCGATGCGGGCGGAAACGTCCTCCGGCTCGCCTTCCTCCGTTACATCAATCTGCACCACCTTGCCCTGCTTGGCATAATGCTCGATAACGGGAACGGTAAGGGTTTCGTAATCCTTCCAGCGCTTGGCAAAAGCCTCGGGGTTATCATCGGAGCGCACAATCATGGCACCACCGCACTTCGGGCAAACTTCCTCGCCATTGCGGGTGGTTTCGCCGCAGGCGGGGCAAGCCTTGCGCTTGAGCATACGAGCCTGAATAAGCTCCAGAGACACATTCAGATAAACCACGATATCTACCTCCAGACCCATGGCCGTAAGGTTCTGGTCGAGCGTTTCGGCCTGAGACACCGTGCGGGGATAACCATCCAGCAGGCAACCGCAATCCTTGTTCTCGCCCAGCCACTTGGCCACAATACCATTCACCACTTCATCCGGCACAAACATGGCTGCATCCATGTACTTCTTGGCCTCCAACCCCAGCTCGGAACCGGCAGCAATTTCCGCACGCAGCAGAGCACCTGTGCTAAGGGGCTTCAGGTCGTATGTGCCGGAAAGGAAGGAGGATTGAGTGCCCTTGCCGGAAGCAGGAGCGCCCACGAGAACGAATCGCTTAAGCGTTTTCATAATGGTTAGAGTCTGAATAATACTTCTGTGCAAGCCGATAGGCTGCACCTAGGGGTATTATGCCCTAATTGCACATAAATGCAATGACAAAATACCGAACAGACACGAAAGCCGCCACGCTCCATGTTATAGGCTGGACAGAAAAAGGCAAAGGGGATATGCTTTTGGCCGCTGCAAAACAAGCACAAGATGAAGAAGGGACTCATACTGGAGGGAGGCGCCATGCGGGGCATGTTCACCGCCGGAGTAACGGATGTGATGATGGAACACGGCATCCGATACGATGGGGCTGTGGGCGTATCTGCCGGCGCGGCTTTCGGCTGCAATTACAAATCCGGCCAAATAGGGAGGGCTATTCGCTACAACATGCGGTTCTGCAATGACCGCCGCTATTGCGGCTGGGGGTGTTTGCTGCGAACAGGTAACATTTATAGCGAGGATTTCGCCTATGGAGAGGTGCCCCGTATTCTCGACCCTTTCGATTTTGATGCCTATATCAACAACCCCATGAGTTTTTACATCGTGTGTACCGATATCGAAACCGGTCAACCGGTATACCACCTCTACAAAGGGACGGAACCCAGCGGGTTTGATTGGATTCGGGCTTCCGCCTCCATGCCGCTCGTTTCCCGCCATGTGGAAATTGAAGGGAGAAAATTGCTGGATGGCGGTATTACGGATGCCATTCCCCTGCGCTATTTCGAAACACTGGGTTATACCAAAATGGTACTCGTTCTCACACAGCCCAAGGGATACAGAAAAATGAAAACGCGTGCGCTCCCCCTGCTCCGGCTGATGTATCGGCAATACCCGAAGCTCGTAGAGGCTATGGAGCACCGCCATATCATGTACAACAACGCTATCGACTACCTTGCTCAGCAGGAAGCTGCGGGTAACATCTTCGTCCTCCGCCCTGAAAGTCCCCTCCCCGTCAGCCGCATGGAAAGGAACCCCCTAAAGCTCAAACTCGCTTACGATGCAGGGAGGCACATGGCGGCGCAACGCATGGAAGAACTCCAAGGCTTCCTGAAAGAGTAGATTTTCACGTTTTTGCCTTTACTTACGGTTTAATGTATGCTAAAAAGGTAGGGAAATGAATCGCATACTTGCCACAATCCTCGCAACAGGCTGCCTGAGCAGCGCATGGGCCGCAGTAGAGCTTGCTCCCATATACGGAGATGCCATGGTACTGCAACAGGGGAAACCCATCCCTATATGCGGCAGTACGGATAGTCCCCGAACAGCCATCAGCGTGAGCTATGGTGGGGAAACGGTGCAGGCGGAAATTTCCGGAAAGAGCTGGAGGGCCATCCTGCCCCCCATGAAAGCCAGCAGCGAAGGCAAGCCCCTTGTAGTGCAACAGGGGAAGGATTCCGCCACCCTCAACAATGTGGTGGTGGGTGAGGTATGGATTGCCTCCGGCCAATCCAACATGCTTTGGCGCTTAAACCAAACACCCGGCAACCGGCAAACCATTGAACAATCCGCTAACGGCAACTTCCGATTCTACCACTCGGAGCCGCAGGTGCATACAAACAGGCAGCCCTATGGCGAACGGGAAAAACAAATTCTCAAAAACCGCACCATGTACGTGGGTAAATGGGCAGAGAGCAGCCCGCAGAGCAGCCCTCGCATGTCTGCCGTGGGTTACTATTTCGGGCAGGCATTGCAAAAGCATTTGCAAGTTCCCGTGGGGATTATACATGTTTCGCTGGGAGGTTCAAACATGATGGCTTGGTTCCCGGAGAGCTTGCTCAAAAGAAAATATCCCAACTGCATGGGAGCCTCTTGGCTCGAAAGCAAATACGCTTCCGAGTGGGTGCGCGGCCGCGCCGGATTCAACGTGGGGCAAGGCGGTGACCCCATGCTGCACCCCTATGCCCCAAGCTATCTTTTTGATACAGGGCTGAAGCAATGGAAGGATTTTCCGGTAGCAGGTGTCATTTGGTATCAGGGGGAATCGGATGCAGAAATTCAAGACCCCGCCCAAAACTACCAGTTGCTCTCCGACCTCATCTCCTCTTGGAGGGATGAATTTGACAACAAGGATATGCCTTTCCTCCAAGTGCAGCTCCCACGCATTAACGATAAATCTAAACTGCGAGCCTTCTGGCCGGAGTTCCGCCAAGTACAGGCTCGGGCTGCTGCGGAAATGGAACAAGTTCACTGCGTGGTTACTATGGACCTCGGCTCCACCAATAGCGATGTCCACCCTCCCCGCAAAATCGAGGTGGGAGAACGGCTTGCCGCCACGGCAGCTGCCAAGGTTTACGGCAAGGACATCCCCTGCTCCGGCCCGATTATCAGCGGATTTAAGGCAAAAGGCAACAGTGTCCAAGTGCGATTGGAGCAGGCTGAAGGGCTCTCTACTACTAACGGAGGCGAACCGGTAGGCTTCGAGCTGGCCGGACCCGATGGCCAATTCCACCCGGCCACGGCAGAAATCAAGGGAAAGAACATCATCCTGAAATCCCCAGCCGTAAAAGCCCCCAAAAATATGCGATATGCTTGGGCCGTTTTTATGGAGCCGAATCTGGTCAACAAGCACATGCTGCCGGCAGCCCCCTTCCCGGTGTGTGATGAAAACGGCAATCCCATCAAAAAAAAGCGAAAGAAGAAACGTAGCAGCAGGCGCTAACCCTGCTGCACCCCGGCAATAAGCCCGTGGTAATTCCGCAGAAAAGCCTTGATTCTGCGGGGATTTTTCGTTATCATCATTCGTAATAATGAGTAAGGACATCCCCCCGGTGCATTTACAGGAAAATCCGAGCATCATTCAAAAGATGTTCGGGGATTACTATCTGGAGTACGCATCGTATGTGATTCTGGAACGAGCCGTACCCCACATTGTGGATGGGTTAAAGCCCGTGCAACGGCGCATTCTGCACTCCATGGAACGCATGGATGATGGCCGCTACAACAAGGTGGCCAACATTGTGGGGGATACGATGAAATACCACCCCCACGGGGATGCCTCCATTGGCAGTGCCCTTGTAACACTGGGGCAAAAGGGACTTTTAATTGACCCGCAGGGTAACTGGGGCAATATCCTGACGGGAGATGCCGCTGCTGCACCCCGATATATTGAGGCACGACTCTCCGCCTTTGCCAAGGAAGTAGTGTACAGCCCCAAGGTGACAGAATGGAAGCTGAGCTATGATGGGCGCAACAAGGAGCCGGTGGCCCTGCCCGTGAAATTCCCGCTTCTGTTGGCACAAGGGGCTTTGGGCATTGCCGTGGGGATGAACTGCCTCATCCTGCCACATAATTTTAACGAGCTGATAGAAGCCGCCATCCATTACCTGCGCGGGGAAAGTTTCGAGCTATACCCGGATTTTTCCACAGGCGGGCTGCTGGATGTAAGTGCGTACAATGATGGCACAGGCAATAGCCGCCTGCGCTGCCGCGCTCGTTTGGATACCGGCACAAAAAAACTTATCCGCATTACCGAAATTCCCTACGGCACCACCACGGAATCCATTATCCAGAGCATTGAATCTGCTATGGATAAGGGGAAGCTCAAAGTGGCCAAGATAGAGGACAACACTGCTGCCACAGCCGACATTTTGGTACACCTGCTGCCCGGGCAGGATGTGGAAAAAACCTGCAATGCCCTGTACGCGTTTACAGAATGCCAAGTAAGCATATCCCCCAAGGCGGTGGTGATTATGGACCGCAAGCCTGTGTTCTTGGGGGTGAGTGAGATTCTGAAGCACAATGTGGATTTGACCCGCGATACGCTCAAACGCGAGCTGGAGGTGCGCCTCGGTGAATTGCAGGAAAGTTGGATGCAGGCCAGTCTGGAAAAAATCTTCATCGAAAACCGCATTTACAAGGTACTGGAAGAAAGTCCCAGCTGGGAGGACTCCCTCGCACAAATCGAGGAGCGCCTGCAGCCACATGTGCAGAACTTTATTCGCCCCGTAACGCGGGAGGATATTATTCGCCTTACGGAGATTCGCATCAAAAAAATTGCCCGCTACGAAATTCACGAAGCGGAGAAACACTTGGCCTCCCTCCAAGCGGAAATTAACCAAACTCGCCGCCATTTGGCGCAACTTACCCGCTATACTATCCGCTGGTTCGAAAACCTGCGTAAGAAGTACGGGGATGCTTGGCCACGCCGTACGGAACTGGTGACCTTCGATACGGTGAGCCGTGCCGAAGCCGCCGTAGAGAATGAAACGCTCTACATCGATGAAGAGGGTTTTGCCGGCTATGCTGTAAAAAAGGGTGAAGCGGTAGAAAAATGCTCCACTCTGAGCGATATACTCACGGTGGATAATCAGGGGGTACTCATGGTACGCCGTGTGCAGGAGAAATTCTATGTGGGTAAAAAACTGCTGGATATTCGCGTGCTGCGCCCGGGGGACGATTGGGTATTTAACTTGATATACCGGGATGGTAAGGATGGTATTACCTATGCCAAGCGTTTCCACATCGGTGGTTTTACCCGCGATAAAGAATACCAGTTGACTCAAGGAACCAAGGGAAGCCGAATTTTCTTCTTTTCCGTACACGCAAACGAAGAGGACAGCGCCGCTATTTCCGTAAATGTGTACTTGAAGAACCAGCTACGGCGCCTCCGCCGTCCGATTCCTTTTGACTTCTCCCGGCTCCGGGTGAAGGGGCGTGCCGTATTGGGAAACATTGTAACAAAAAACCAAGTGGAACGCATTGCCCGTATAATGCCCTCGGCTCAGGATTCGGATGCCCCTACCCCGGAAACGAATCTTCCGGCGCCGGAGCCATCCCCTATCCCTTCGCCCTCTCCGGTCTTGGAAGCGCCCACCGATAATGGCGAACAGCTGGATTTGGGCATCTGAGCCCCCAAGGCATGTTCAACAAGTGCGGCGTTCTTCCATGGCGGCAGTCTGCACCAACTGCCGCAGTGGTGCGTGCTGAGGGAGAATAAGTTCCGGGTCGCGTTCCAGCACAGAGATAGCTTCCTTGGAAGCACGGTGAATAAGTCTGGCATCCGCCAACCACTCCGGAAAGCGCACCGCCCCCAGTCCGCTTTGAGCCGTTCCCAAGACATCCCCCGGGCCGCGTAGGCGAAAATCCTCTTCCGCAATTTCAAAGCCATTGGAGGTACGGCAAAGCACCTCTAATTTTTCGCGGCCGGCTTCCCCCGCCTTGGCAGACGAGAGGAGGATGCAATACCCCTTATACTGCCCGCGCCCTATGCGCCCGCGCAACTGGTGCAACTGGGAAAGGCCAAAGCTATCCGCATCGTTAATCAACATAATGGAGGCATTCGGCACGTCCACCCCCACCTCCACCACCGTGGTGGCCACTAATATGCCCGTGCGGTTGGCGTGAAAATCCGCCATAACAGCTTCTTTCTCCTCCGGGGATAAGCGGCCGTGCAGCAATCCGATGGCGGTTTCCGGGAATTCTGCTTTCCAACGTTCCACCTCGGCCGTGGCAGCCTTGCGTTCGCTTTTCTCGCTCTCCTCCACCAGCGGAGAAACAATGTATATTTGCCGTCCCTCGGCCAATTCCTGCCGCATAAAGGAGATAATCCGCTTCATATGAGCAGGATGGCGCAATGCGGTAAGGACAGTGCCGCGATTTGCCGGTAGTTCATCAATCACGGAAACATCCAAATCACCATAGAGCGTGAGGGTAAGTGTACGGGGGATGGGGGTGGCCGTCATGACCAATACATCCGGATTTTCCCCGGAGGCAATAAAGCGCTCTCGCTGTTCCACACCAAATTTATGCTGCTCATCTATGACGGCTAATCCCAAATTTTGCGGACGATTTTTTTTGTAGAGCAAGGCATGGGTTCCCACAATAAGGCGGGGTGAAGCATCCTGCTCTCCCCCTTCCAATACAAGCCCGGTATCGTCCGCGCGGTCGGAAGTACGCAGGGAAATGGGTATATCCGTATGTGCCAGCAAACGGCGGAAATTGTTAAAATGCTGCTCGGCCAAAATCTGAGTGGGCGCAATCAATGCGGCATGATGCCCACTCCCCACGGCCAGCAGCATGGCGCAAAGCGCCACAAGAGTTTTGCCACTGCCCACATCCCCTTGCAACAGTCGATTCATTTGCCGTGCGGAGGCCATATCCGCACGAATCTCATCCAAGCAGCGCACCTGTGCCCCGGTAAGTCGGAAAGGCAACGCAGCCAACATTTCCTGCAGGTAGGCATCGCAGGAAGCCGTTATCTTACCGGAACGGCTCTGTACCCGCGCGCGCCGCCAAGCTACTAAAAACTGGCAGGTAAAACACTCCTCCAGCGCAAAACGCAGTCTTGCCTTGTGCCCGCATTCTTCGCTCTCCGGGAAATGAACATCGCGCACGGCCTGAATATAGGGATATGCCGGTGCCACATCGTACCCCAAGGGGGGGGAACACTCCGCCGGCAATGCCTGCAATACCTGCCACACCATAGCGCGATAACTGCGGGCGGAAATACCCGGCACGGCTCTGTATATGGGGACTATGCGCCCGGTGTGGATTCCCGGCACAGATTCCTCCGGGCTGCGAACGGAGAGAGGAGAAGCAAGACCACCCATGGCGGCAGCCACTAAGCGAGCTCCGGCATCTTCCTCCTCCAGAATCTCGAAATCCGGATTCACCATCGTAAGCCGCCCCCCATATTCCTTCACCTGTCCGTATATGGAAAGGTTCATCCCCACGGCCAAAAGGCGTGCCACATAGGGCATATTGAACCAGCGCAGATACAGGCGCAGACCTGCGGGTTCCCCTGCGGCTCCCACACTCAGCTCATAATACCGCTTGTAAGAAAAGCGCCACCCGGCGCTGTATACATGCACACGAAGACAAGCAGTACTCCCGTTTTCCAGTGAGGAAAGCGGCACTCCGGCATTCCGGCGATTCTCGTAACGCCGGGGGAGGCGTTGCAGTACATCCTGCACAGTGATAATTCCGGCGCTACTCAGGCTCTTCCACTCCCGAGGGCTCAGCCCCGGCAGTTTCTCCAGAGAATCTTGTACGCTTTGCAGCACTGGCGGTTATACCTGTCAGCGGAACGATTGTCCCTGATTGATGCAGCGGTAGTAATAGTCGATACGGGAATGGAACCATGCCCACTTGGGGCCGGGGCGACCGTTCGTCAACAAGGGAGCCGGGCAGTTTTTGCGAGTCCAGTGGTAATGGGGAACCACCCGGCGTAAATTGATTCCATATCGGCGCATCAGCAATGCCGTAAGCTTAGCGGTGCGATCCCAGGTGCGGAAGTGGTTGGAGCCACGGTTCTCACATTCACACATCTCGATGCCGATGGAGTTGTAATTACCCGCAGGCGTGCCGGCATGCCAGGCCGATTCCGTGAGCGGCAGATTCTGTACGCACATGAACTGATCCACCGTGAAATGCCAACTGCGATCCCGAATGGCTCCGTTGCACAGAGCACGGGAATGCTGCATGGCAGTGGAGGTGGGGGAGTGGTTAGCCGTGCTGTGAATGGTAATAAACCTTGGATTCAACGGCTTGGAGCCCCTGCGGGAACGTGCATTCGGAGGCACAATGCGAACTTTGATGTTCACCTCCCTTGCCAATTTTGTTACCGTGCGAACTACCAGCGGAGAGCGGACAGGCTGGAACCGCACTGCCCGAGGGGTACGAAGGTAGGAGTTGGGTCCTTGCTGGCAGGCCGTTATGCAGCATAACACAGCCATCAACATGGAGACAATGATACCATAGCGAACCATGCGCCTATATTGCCATTTGCTCTACCCTTTGGCAAGAGTAAATGGTGTCGCGCACCTACTTTTAACCACCTCCCAAATACAAAATATAGCATAATAATAGGGATTTCGCTTCTGCAATCCCTTGCAAATTGTTGTTGCATCCCCGCGCGGCGTATGGTAAATATGGGGCTGATGAGTAAGACACTCTTCCAAAAAATAGCGGACAAGGAAATTCCTGCCACCATTGTGTACGAGGATGAGCTTTGCGTGGCTTTTCGGGACATCTCGCCGGCGGCACCGGTTCATGTACTGTTAGTACCTCGCAAGCCTCTGCCGGATATTGCAACAGCCACGGCGGAAGATTCTGCACTGCTGGCACACCTCATGCTGAAGGTGGGAGATATTGCCCGGGCAGAAGGCATAGCAGAGGGAGGATTCCGCACGGTGTTGAATACCGGAGCAGATGGCGGGCAAACGGTGCCGCACCTGCATATCCACATTATCGGAGGGCGCTCCCTCCAATGGCCTCCCGGTTAGGCCTCTACGCACTCGCATGTGCTAGCGCATGAGCATTCGTAGCCAGACTAATTGCATTCAACACTACGAGTGGGCCAACGCTCACACGCTGGAGGTGGGGCTGCCGGAACGCCGATTGCGGCTCTACTTTCTTGAGAGCGGCATCGTCCGCTGCCGTTATGTAACCCGAGCCGTCTTCGAGGCCATACCCAGCTACGGAGTCGCGCCGGAATACAGGCCGCATTCCCCCGCCATGGAGGAGACCGAGAGTGCCAGTGCCTACTATGTATCCACTCCCAGCTTGCGAGTTTGCATCCGCAAGAACGATGGCGGGCTGGAATTCTTCGACCGCGCCACAGGCAAGCTGCTCTGTGCAGATGCAGAAGGAGTGGGGCATCGGCGCTCCGAGCGCACGGGCGATGATGTGGTATGGGTGCTGAAGCGCATGCCGGAGAGAGCCCACTTCTTTGGACTGGGAGATAAGCCCTGCGCCCTCAACCTGCGAGGAAAGCGCTTTGAGATGTGGGGCTCGGACCACTACAAATTCACCCCGGACAGCGACCCGCTCTACAAAAGCATCCCCTTCTTCCTCTGCCTGAACGAAGGATGCCAATACGGCATTTACTTCGATAACACCATGCGCTCCTATTTCGATTTCGGGAAGGAGCGAGAGGACAGACTCCTCTTTGGTGCCGATGGCGGCATCATGGACTACTATTTCATCCATGGTAAGGATGCGCTGGAGACCGTGTCCACGTATACACGCCTCACGGGGCTGCCCCCCATGCCCCCCATGTGGGCTCTGGGGTACCACCAAAGTAAGTGGAGTTATTACCCGGAACAAACGGTATACCAAGTAGCCCATACGCTCCGCAAACATAAGATTCCCTGCGATGCTATTCATCTGGACATCCACCACATGAAGGATTTCCAGAGTTTTACATGGAACCGCGATTATTTTCCCGACCCGCCGGGCATGATTCGGAGGCTGGGCGAGGATGGTTTCAAATTCATCACCATTGCAGATCCGGGCATCAAAATTAACCCGGATAATTATGTGTGGCGCAGCGGCTTTGAACGAAACATCTTCTGCCGCCGCCACGATGGCGCATTGCTGGAAGGCAACGTGTGGCCCGGCAACTGCACCTTCCCGGATTTTACAGCCGCGACCACTCGTGAATGGTGGGCAAGCCTCTTCCAACGCCAGGTGGGAGAATATGGCGTACGAGGAATGTGGATAGACATGAATGAACCCGTCATGTTCCCGGATAAGACCTTCCCGGACGATACCCGGCACGCTTTTGACGGCTACTCCTGCTCCCACCTGAAGGCACATAACGTGTATGGCCAATGTATGGCTCGCGCCACATACGATGGCATGGAACGCAGTGCTCCGCATCGCCGTCCATTTGTTCTCTCTCGGGCGGGCTTTGCCGGCATGCAGCGCTGGGCCGCTACTTGGACGGGTGACAACAACTCCGATTGGGAAAACCTGAAAATGGCCAATCTGATGATTCAGCGGCTCTCCTCCAGCGGTGTTTCCTTCTGCGGTGCGGACACCGGAGGCTTTTTAGGCCACCCCACCCCGGAACTATTCTGCCGCTGGGTACAAATGGCTGCATTCCATGTATTCTTCCGCAACCACAGCAATGGAGAATACGGCGGGCAAGAGCCATGGTGTTTCGGCAACAACGTGCTGGAATACATCCGCAGCGCCATCGGAGAGCGCTACCGCCTACTGCCCTATTTCTACACACAATTTTACCATTACCATAAGCAGGGGTTACCCATCATCCGCGCCTTGGCTCTCATGTTCCCGGAAAACCCGGATATGTACTGGCGCAGCAGTGAATTCTTTCTGGGCGATTCTCTTTACATCGTGCCCGTACACCACCCGGGCGAAGGGGGCCGCTTCCTTTACATGCCCAAGGGGCATTGGTACTCCCTCTGGACAGATGCCCCGGCACCCACGCAGGAAGAAGAGGTATGGGTCTCCACCCCACTCAAACACATTCCCGTATTTGTACGCGGAGGCAGAATAATTCCCCGCTGGCCCGTGCAGCAATATGTGGGGCAAATTCCCATCCCCCCCTGCACATACGATTTGTGGTGGGCTCCGGAGACGGAAGCGGAGAGTACCCATTACGAGGACACCGGGGATGGCGTTTCCTACCGGGAAGGGAATTACCTCCTGCACCGTTTCCGCTACACAGCCACTCGCCGCAGCATCGAGCTACACTGCTCCAGGGAGGGGCAAATGCCTTGCCCCAGAACCACCAACACGCTGGCTCTGCATGCCCTGCCCTTGGGTGCCCAACCCAAAGTAAAGGCGGATGGTGTCCCCTGCCCTCAAGGCGCCTTTGATTCCGCACGTATTTTCCGTGTGGAAATTCCGGCCACTTTTTCCCACCTCTCCATCACCTTATGAAACAGGACACCATCGAGAAACTTGTCTCGCGTTTGGACTCACTCAGCCCGGAAGAATTACGCCATGTATTCCTTCGCCTCGCCTCAGACAAAGGGCTGCTACAGGATGTATTCGATGCACTGCGTGATGGTCTCATCCTCTTCGATTCCCACGGCCAAGCACGTTTGGCCAACAAAGCCGCTGCCGACATCTACGGACGCCCTATGCGGGAATTACTGCGGGTTCCTTTCGAAACGCTTGTGGGCAATACCATCCAATGGCAGGAATTGAAGGAAAGCGGCATTGCCATTTCCCGGGACATCCAAGTAAACTACCCGGAGCCTCGCCACTACAATTTCCTGATGAGTCCCATCTCCCAAGGGGAAGAATACCTCCTGCTGGTAAGGGATGATACGGAACAGCGCAACGCCGGGGAGGAACACGCAGAAGCAGAGCAAATGAACCTGCTCTCCTATATGGCCAGTGCCGTGGCACACGAAATCGGTAATCCCCTTAATTCCCTCGGACTTAACCTCCAGCTCCTACGGCGAAAAATCAACCAACTTCCGGATGCAGAACAGCTCAAAATTGTTCCCCTGCTCCAAAATGCGCTGGAGGAAACCAAACGCTTGGATTCCCTGCTCCGCCACTTCCTCCAATCCATGCGCCCCACGCACCTCCAGCGGGAAAACACGCATATCAACGAACTATTGGAACAAGTGCTGGAAGTTCTCGATCCGGAAATTGCACCGAGAGGCATCAGCATCCATCAGGAGCTGAGTGATACTTTGCCGGAACTGCTGGCAGATTCCTCCCAGCTCTTCCAAGTATTTTACAACATCATCCGCAATGCGTACCAATCCATTCCCGGCAATCAGGGCGGTATTTACATCCAAACAGCGTACAATGACAACGATGTACGCATCGTTATCTCCGATACCGGCTCCGGTATCTCTCACGAAGTGATGGGTTCCATGTACGAAGCCTTCCGTACCACCAAAGAAAAAGGGAACGGGCTGGGGCTTCTCATCGTGCGACGCATCATCAAAGACCACGGAGGCACCCTAGCCTTCGCCTCAAAGGAAGGCACGGGTACCACCGTCACCATCACACTTCCTCGTGCAGATAGAGTGGTGCGCCTCCTGCCCTCCTGAACAGGCAGACACCTTATTCCAAAGTATCCAAATGGCTCACGGCATTTTGCCCGCGAGAGCCCAGGTCGATAGCTCTGTTCACCACTTGCTCCGAATCATCCGTAAAGCGGTAGGCCATACAATCCGGGCAAGTGGGAGCCTGCTTATCCACCACGGCACCACACACGGAACACAATTTGTAACTGGCGGGATCATTCGCCACGGTTGTGGCAATCTCCTTATAGTCCTGTTTCATAGAGGGATATATTGGGAAAAGAGCAACGGGGCATCGGACGCGTACCGATGCCCCGTCTACCTCTAAAACGGAAAACCCGAAAAGGGGACTTAGGCGATGGAAGCCAGGGCCTTAGCAGCCTTGCTCTTGTAGTTGGCAGCGCGGTTAGCCGGCACGGTTCCCTTCTTGGCAGCCTTATCGATGGCAGAAGCAAAATTGTTGTAAGCCACGGCGGCAGCGTCCTTGTCCTTGGCGGTAACGGCCTCAGCTACCTTCTTGCGAAGAGTGCGGACGCGGGACATGACGGAACGATTGATGGCGGTGCGCTTGATGGTCTGGCGGATGCGCTTTTTAGCGGACTGTGTGTGAGCCATAGTAAATGTGATAAATGAGTTGGTTTTTCGTTTTGGTGGGGAGAGTTTACCTACTTCCGGCAAAAAGTCAAGTGAATTGCTTTTAAAAGCTGATTTTTTTCGTCATGCTGACGCTAAACGAAACACAGCCGGATGAATTATGGCGATTTTGATGCTTGATAGAGGCAGGGACGATGTGTTAGTATCTGCTCCATGGTGCGTGAACTCCGACTCCTTTTCCTACTCGCGGCAATGCTGGTAACATGTGCCGGAATGCAGGTACAAGCCGCTGTCATGGCCAAGAAAACGCCGGATGGCAAATGGGCCTATGTACCATTGGCGGATGGATTTGATTTTCCCGTAGGCAAGCCGGATGCCAAGGGATATTACCGTTCCCGCGGGTTGCGCCTTGCCACCCCCCGCCATCTGGGCGAGGACTGGAACGGCAACGGCGGAGGCAACACCGATTTGGGAGACCCCGTATATTCCATTGGTATGGGGCTTGTTACCTACGCTGCGGATGCCCGGGGCCGTTGGGGCAAAGTTGTAATCGTACGCCATGCCTTCCGCGAGCCGAAATCCGGCAAAGTACTCTGCTGCCAAACCCTGTATTCCCACTTGGACCGCATCGATGTAAAGCTGGGACAACTCGTGGGCCGAGGGGCGCAGGTCGGCACCATTGGCACGAACCGGGGCATGTACCCGGCGCACCTGCATGCAGAACTTCATTTTAATGTACTCGTTAACTGCGGGCACCAAGGCATCCCCAAGAACGCCACCAACTACGGCAACCTGACAGAATTCATCAAGCACTACCGTCGTTTGCCGGCGGAGCGCAAATTTGTCAAACTGCCCATAGGAGGCTTTCTGCCCTACAAAAACACGGAAGGGCTCTAAAGCATGAAGATTTGCCTTTTTGGAGGCTCCTTCGACCCGGTACATACCGGGCACCTGCATATCGCCACAAAAGCGCAGCAGCAATTGGAATTGGAGCGGGTAGTCTTTCTCCCGGCAGCCCGCTCACCCTTTAAGACTAGTTGCAGTGCCATGTTTTCCGATGCGGAGCGTCTCCGCATACTCCGGGCAGCCACAGCAGACCTCCCGTGGGCAGAAGTATCCGATGCCGATTTGCAACTCCCCGCCCCCAGCTGGAGCTGGCGCTTAGTAGAACTCTGGAAAACCCGGCATCCGCACGCAGAACTATACTGGTTACTGGGTACAGACCAATGGGAACAACTCCACCGATGGGCTCGCTTCGATTACCTCCGGGAGAATCTTTCATTCATCATTTACCACCGGGGGGACACCTCCCTGCCCCCGCGCCCCGGCGTCCGCAGCACCGTCCTTTCCGGAGAACTCCATCCCGCCTCCTCCGCAGCCATACGGCAGGCTCTGCGGGAAGGCTCACCCCTGCCGGAAGACTGGATACCTCCGGGAGTACAGCCCCTTTTACAACACTGAATCCGGTGCCACCAGCAATCGTCGCACATAAGGCAGCACCGCCACATCTGCCGGCAACCAAGGCACTGTATCCAGCTCCCTCGCACCCAGCCAGCGGGCATCGGCATGTTCCCTCAGCTCCGGAAATCCGCCCAGCAAGCGGCAAATATAGCAATGCATGGTAAGGTGGAACCCGGGGTAATCCCACTCCACCGTATGCAAAAAAGCCTGCACATCCACCTGCACCCCCAGCTCCTCCTCCATTTCCCTCGCCAGAGCTTGGGGCTGCGTTTCTCCCGGCTCCACTTTCCCGCCGGGAAATTCCCAGGCACCGGTATGCTCGCCATAACCACGCTGTGTAGCCAGCACTTTATCCTTCTGCACCAACACTGCGGCTACCACCTCAATCCTTTTCATGGCACGCGTTGTACCACGATTCGGAATTAAAAGCAACAGAAAATCCCCCTGCTCTCCTTAAGGAAATGCAGGGGGAGGTTGTATTCAAAACAACAAGGCAGAATGTGGTTTAATCCCGCAATTCACGTCTGAGCTGCAGCCAGCGCATAAAGAGGCGGCTCGTGGCGGGAATGACTACCAGATTAAGCAACGTGGCCGACAGCAAGCCGCCAAACTGTACAATGGCCAGAGGCGCCAGCAGCTCTCCCCCCGGCTGGTCTTTTGCCCAAATGAGCGGCAGCAAACCCAAAATGGTGGTCAAGGAAGTCATCATAATGGGAATAACGCGCTCCAGAGACCCCTCTCGAATGGCTTGGAGGGTATCCAACCCCTCCTCTTCCAAAGCTCGATACCGATTCAGCAGTATAAGACCGGAGCGAATAGCAAAGCCCACTACCGTAACAAAGCCCACAATGGAACTCACGGACAAAATAGGCGGCACATAAGGGCCCTCCCCCAGCACGGAATCCACCGTTTCCGGAGAAGCCAAAAACACGGCCACAATACCACCCACCAAGCAAAGCGGAATGTTGATAAGTGTTACCAAAGCACGCCGCACACTCCCCAGAGAACCGGCTAATAGCAACACGATGAGAATGCAGACTATGGAGCCCAAAATGTAAAGGCGGCGCCCGGCTTCCTCCCGGCTCTTAATCGTTCCGGCATAATCCACGGAGCAACCCATGGCATGCATGGCCGGGTCCAATTTTTCCCGGCATGCGGCAGCCAAATCACCCAGATTGGAATCCAGCGAAGGATTGCAGGAAATCATCGCTTTGCGGCGGGTATTATCGCGCAAGATGAGATTCGTTACCTCCGCACGGTACACCTGTGCGGCATCCGCCAAGCGCACCTTGCGCCCGCCGGGAGCCACCAGTTGGAGATTCCGCACATCGTCCTCGCTGATACGAAGGGATGGGTCCAAACGCAGCATAATGTTCCAGTGGTCCAAATTGCGGATGATTTCTCCCGCTTTATAACCATTTAAAGCAGCAGAAACCTGTTCCGCAGCGGACGCCACCGTCAACCGATATGCAGCGAGGATTTCTCGGTTGTAATCCACACAAATGGTGTCCACCATCACCTCTCGGTTAGCGCGGGCATCGGCCACCTCCGGCAATGTGGCAAGGATATCTGCTGCCTTCTTAGCGGCAGCGCGAATCTGGGGAAGTTCGGAGCCGTAGATATTGATGGCAATTTCCGAATTAGAACCGGAAAGGGCGGCAGAAATACGGTGAGCCAGCGGGAAACCAATCATCCCACTGCACCCCGGGATTCCGCGAAGTACAGCTCCCATTTCTTCCCGCAGCTTGCGCTGGTCCTTATTCAAATCCACTCGCACCACCAATTCCGAAGCACTTACAGGCTCTGCATGTTCATCGTTTTCCGCGCGGCCTGTACGCTGGGTTACCGTTTTAACACCATCCAGCTTCTCCACCTCCTGCATTACCTGACGCGAAATGCGCTCCGTTTCCGCCAAGGAAGTACCGGGCACAGCATTCACAAAGAGCGTATAGCAATCCTCGTTAAAGGGCGGCAGGAAACTTGTGCCGTACGTACCGGCAAGCCACAAAGCCCCCCCGGTAATCGCCATCAGGAATCCGAATACCCATCCCGCATGATGCATACTAAAGTCTAACACCGGGCTGTACATGCGCTTAATAAAACGAGCAGTAAGGGAATCCCCATCTTCATTGTTGTGCTTCCCGGCCTTGAACCACATGTAGCACAGCACCGGCACAATGGTGAGCGAAACCAGCAACGATGCGGCCAGAGCGAGCATGTACGATATACCCAGCGGCCGATAGAACTGACCTTCCAAGCCGCTAAGGAACAATACCGGAGAAAACACAAGCAGGATGATAATGGAAGAGAAAGTAATGGAACTTACTATCTCCCCCTTTGCATCCATAAGTACTTCCAAGCGGCTGCGACGCTGCTCCGGGGGGAGTGCGGCATTCCGGCTCAGATTTCTCCACGCCACCTCCACAAAGACGATGGCGTTATCCACCACATCTCCCACAGCCACCGCCAAGCCCCCCAGAGTCATGATATTAATGGCCAACCCGCACACCGGGAAGAACACCATACCAAACAATACAGAAAGAGGCATGCTGATGAGCGTAATAATGGCGGTGCGCAGATTAAGCAAGGTAAGCACAATCACCAGCATCACCACAATAGCTGCCACAATGAGGGTTTCCTTGCCATTCTCCAGAGAGAGACTGATGAAATCCGCTTGGCGATACGCATCGGCACGGAGTTGAATGTTCGCAGGTAGGCGGCTTCCGGCAAATTCCTTCACCGCCTCATCCACCAACTGAGTCAGAGCCATTGTGTTAGCGCCCGGCACTTTCTGCACGGAAAGCACCACAGCATCCCGCCCGGCAAACCCGGCATTGCCACGCCGGGGCGCACCATCAATCCTCACCTCGGCCACGTCCTCCAAGCGTAACACACCGCTGGGATGCCCGGGCACCAGCGCACGGCGGAGATGCTCCGGGGTGAAAGCGCGGGATGCCTGCTGCACCGGGAGTTCCAGCCCTGCCACATCCTCCAGATATCCGGCAGGGTCCGTACTTTGGGCAGATTCCACCGTAGCCTTAAGTTCCTCCAGTGTAATGCCGGCTTGGCGCATTTTTTCCGGGTCGTACAGCACTTGGTATTCCGGCAAACGCCCGCCCAAAACCGTTACCTGCCCCACGCCGGGAATGGAAAGCAAACGATTACGAAGTTCAAATTCACCCAATCGGCGTATATCCAGAGGGTCGGCGGTCTCATCCCCGGTGAGGGCAATAAGCATAATTTCACCGGTAACGGATACAATGGGAGCCATTTCCATCTCCACATGAGCAGGAAGATTCTCCCGCACTGTGGAAAGACGCTCCGAAACAATTTGGCGAGCCAAGTATATGTCCGTTCCCCACTCGAAATCCACCCACACAAAGGAGAGTCCATTACCGGAGGAGCTACGCACCTCCTGCACGCCGGGAGTACCGGAAAGGGCACTTTCCAGAGGAATGGAAACGTACTGTTCCACCTCCTCTGCAGAGAGTCCGCCCGCTTCTGTTTGAATGGTTACCCGGGGCACATACAACTCCGGGAACACATCCACAGGGAGGCGCATAATCGCAATGACACTCAAGACCGTGAGTACAAGCGTCACGATGACAACGGCCATGCGGTTACGCAGGCAAAGCGCAATAAGAGCATTCAGCATCAGTGGTCCTCCCCTTCGTGGAATTTACCATCGGCATGGAAATGCCCGGCTTTCTTCTGCTGTTTACCATCCGCAGGCAGCAAATAGCGCAGCTCGTAGCCACCCTTCACCACCAAACGCTGCCCCGGCACAAGCCCCTGCACCGGGGTCATGCCACGGCGGCTGGTTCCGGCCTGCACTTTCACCATGGCAAAAGTACCTTCCTTCACCTCCAAAAACACCACATCATCCACCCCCACTTTCATGATGGCGGAATCCGGAATACTGATGCTTCCGTTTTCCCCTCCGTCCGCATACAAATCCAAGCGGCACAGCTGCCCCGGCCGGGCTCCTACCGGAAGGGATGTGGGGGTAAAATAGAGCGCACGGGTTTGCTTCTCCGGGTCCACCTGTTCCGCGAGGCGCCATTCTCCCTGAAGCTCAGGATGTTCACGCCCGGAAAGGAGTGTGGCGCGCACGGTAGTGAATTGGGGGAGGTCGTTCGCATACAAGGCGGCTTCCACCTCCATGGCTGCGGTGTTACTCATTGTAATAACGGGACTCCCCTGCTCCCCCCAACTTCCTTGGGATATGCCCACATTACGGACAACGCCATCCGCATGCGCGCGCACCTCCAAACGAAGAAGCCCGGCAGATTCTACCATTTCCCCACCCATCGTCAAAATAGCAAGGCGAGATTGAGCCACATCCAACTCGCTGCGAAGCTGGCGTTGCTCGGCTTCCTTGAAACGCAGCTGGGATTCCAATTCGCTATTAGCCGTACCCGCAGTCTGCAATTTTTCTAAACGCATGCGAAGAGTTAACATTTCCTCCGAGCAGCGAGCAAGCCCGGCCTGCACCTTCTTCACTTCCGCCCTTTGCTCAGCCAATCCGGGAGATACAACCGAGTAAAGCACATCGCCCTTCTTCACTTGCTGAGCGGATTTTACCTTTAATTCAATACGCCCGCCACAAGGCAAGGAATATGTCTCCAAAGCATGAGAGGGCACGGAAAGATAGCCATACAAGCTATGCTGCAACGCCATGGAAGCTGCCGGCACTTCCTCGATTTTCATCGCCAAAAGTTGGCGGGCTCGAGCATCTGCCGTAACAAGGATAGGAGAATAAGCTTCGGAGGCATGCTCATGGGCATGGTCGTGCGTGCAGCCCTCGCCGTGTTCGTGGGCATGCTCGGACTCGGCGGCATGCTCATGGGCGTGGTCGTGCGTGCAGCCCTCGCCGTGTTCGTGGGCATGCTCGGACTCGGCGGCATGCTCATGGGC
>JAFXCP010000029.1 GCA_017521405.1 Akkermansia sp.
AAAAATAATTTTTTCTTGTTTTTACTGCGATTCCATATTTTTATTGCAGCATAAAAAATTCGTTTTTGTTTATCTGCATCTCACAAATAAAAATATTCGTGTTTCATAATATGGAAGGTACATCTCATTTGAAAAGCGATACACTTGCGCCGCAGGCTCGTCTTGTCCGACTTCTAATCTTCCACCGAGCGAGGAATAGTGAGGCGAGCAATGAGGCATATTAAACTCAACCATAATATTATACACGAATATGAAAAAGACGATGATTGCACTTCTGGCTATGGCCGGTGCTGCTTTCGGTGCTGACTACACCGTAGAAAACATCTGGACGGTCAACTTCGGCACTGAATATGGTGACAGCGGTTACCAGATTTCCGGTGATTTGAACAGCGTCGGCACTGTATGGGATCTTACTGCCGTTAAGGGTGGTATGCAGACCGGTGAGGGACGCGTTCACTTGCAGGGCGGCACTTTCGGCGACTGGTCCGATGACTTCGAGTTCAGCATTACCCTTACGCTGGGTGATACCATCTCTGCTTCCAACGATTGGCCCGTATTCTTCCAGCTCATGGGCAATGGTAACGATTTGCGCGTGGGGCCGTACATCGCCGAAAGTAATGCGGTCGACATAGATGGTAACCTTGCCAAGAACTCGGAGATGGCTGCCACTGTGGCTCCCGGTGGCACATATACCATTACCCTCACCAAGATTGGTTCTACCGTGTCCGCTGCCGTTGATGGCGTTGTCTCCTCCACCGGTACCGTGAGCAACTATTCCGGAACCATCAGCGATGTGTTTCTTGGTGGTGGCATCCACAACTACTACAAGATCAATTCTGTTGTACACAGCATTAGCATGGGTGCTGTTACCACTGTTCCCGAGCCTGCCACGGCTACGCTGAGCCTGCTGGCTCTGGCCGGTTTGGCTGCTCGCCGCCGCCGCTAAGCTGCTGCACTCTTGCTAAAAGAGCATCTTTTACACCCAACCGCCCCCTGCATTCGGAGGGGGCGGTTTTTTTATAATGAAAAAGCCGCGCGGCAGGGGAGTGCCGCGCGGCGGGGTGGGGTTTTGGAAGCTAAACTCCCGGTGGT
The DNA here is from genome assembly GCA_017521405.1 of Akkermansia sp. Lineage (GTDB taxonomy): Bacteria > Verrucomicrobiota > Verrucomicrobiia > Verrucomicrobiales > Akkermansiaceae > Akkermansia. Next base: position 1,093 of record JAFXCP010000029.1, read on the forward strand.
GTTCAGGGTTTGCGAGCCGACATCCAACTAAAGGCACCTACCCCGAGGAGGAGGAGGCAAATACCCGTGCAAAGCACGCGCTTGGCCAATAACTCATCCCCCGGCAGGAGCCACATGTACACACCGCCCAGCAGGAGACCTCCTGCCAAAAGTGCCAAAATGCCGGCCTTGTTCGCCTTCCACATGGGAGTATGTTTTTTTGGGGGGGAGGGGATTAGTAGTTGAGAGCCTCAATGCGGAAATAGGCGCGGGCGTGGTCGCACACGGGGCAAACCTCCGGAGCCTTTTTGCCGATGCAGATATGACCGCAGTTGGAGCATTGCCAGATTTGCTCGTCATCTCGGGAGAAGACGAGACCACCCTCAATATTAGCCAGCAGTTTGCGGTAGCGGTCCTCGTGGTGTTTCTCGATGGCGGCCACGCTTTCGAAAAGCTCGGCAATCTTATCGAAACCTTCGGCGCGGGCTTCCTCGGCAAAGGTTTTGTACATATCCGTCCACTCGTAGTTTTCGCCTTCGGCGGCATCCTTCAGGTTAGTGATGGTATCGGGCATGCCATCGTGCAGGAGCTTGAACCAGATTTTGGCATGTTCCTTTTCGTTGTGTGCCGTTTCCTCGAAGAGGTCGGCAATTTGTACATAGCCATCCTTTTTAGCCTTGGAGGCGTAGTAGAGGTATTTGGTATGGGCTTGGGATTCGCCGGCGTAGGCCGTAGCCAGATTAGCAGCCGTTTTGGTACCTTTCAGGTTCATATGCATCAAATGAAGTTAGTGTTTTTCCCGCGAATGGGGCTTACTCCCAGTGTACGCGCCTATCGGAAAGAATGCAATCTCTTTTCTTTATCTATGACACAGGGGCAATGCTCGCTCGGGCAAGACAAGATAAAGGCTTGCTTTTGGCTGGCTTTTCTGCTACCCTCCCGGCATATGAAGAAGTCCCTTTCCCTCCTCGGTCTCTGTGCCGCCTTAGTACTGGCACTTCCTTCCTGCAACAGCGTCCGCCACGGCGGCAGCTATGAGGAAGCGATTCCCATGAGCGAGTTCAGCGAGCTGTCCGTAGCGGATGGCGAGCTGCCGCCGTGGGTGCTGGAGGGGGACGATTCTTACCAGGTTTCCGCCGGGGATTACACGCCGGAGGTGGACCGCAACCAATTTGCCACACCGGAGCCGGGGGAATCCATGGCGGTGAGCGACGGGCGCTATTCCGCCCGCCAAAACCAGCCTAAAATTGCCGCCGGAGATACGCTGATTGAGGATGATACTCCGCCTGCACCGGGCGATTTTAACACCACACCCACACCCCGCAATGTGGTAGACCCCATGGCGGCTGCCACGCCCGCCACCCCGGCTCCCACACCTGCCGCGGCTACACCGCAACCCGCCCCCCGCCCTGCTGCCGCCAAACCTTTGGCGCAAAACAAGAAGCAGCAAACAAAGAAAAATGCTAAGAAGAAGATTAAAAAGGTGGACAAGCCCACGCTGGTTGTGTACAAGGTGCGCCCGGGTGACAATTTGCACGATATTGCCAAGCGCAGTAACACAACCATTGCCCAGATTCGCAAGGATTCCGGCATTAAGGGGGATGTGATTCACCCCGGGCAAATTATTAAGGTGCGCTATACGCCCAAGGGCTACAAGCCCGGCAAGAAAGCAGCCACACCTGTGCCCACCACCTATATCGTAAAGCGCGGCGATACACTTTCCGCCATTGCGAAGAAGAATGGTATTTCCACAGCGGCGCTACTGAAAGCCAATAACATGACGATGGCACAGGCGGCTAAGGTGCGCCCCGGCCGCAAACTCACCATCCCCGCTAAGGCAGCAAGCAAGAATAACACGGCTTCCAACAGCAAAAAGAAGCAGAAGAACCGCCGCCGCCGCTAATGCGGCAGATGCACTCCCGCTCTCCGTATGCAACGCATCTCTCCCACACATTGCCTCGGCATGCTCACCGCAGCCCTGCTGCTGAGCTCCTGCGTGATTAAAAATAACCGCCCGGATTTTACTTGGCTGCGGGAGGGCGCCGCTCCTACCGTGAATGATCAGGTAGTGCTGGATAACCGCGGCCCTGCTCTACTGAACACGGCACCGGCGCCTTCTATTGTGAAGGAGCCGCCGCCCGAGCCGGAGGTGGAAACCGGGCTGCTGGCTCGCCAAGCCCAGGAGGAAGCCGCCCGCCGACAGGAAGAGGAGACCACACGGCAGAAGGAAATCTCCGCCGCCCCCACAGCAGTGGCTGCTGCGGCACCTGCACCGGTCGGTATTTACACTATTCAATCCGGGGATACCCTCAGCAAGATTGCCAAGCGCTACGGCACAACGGTGGATGCCCTCTGCCGGGCGAACGGCATCAGCAAAACGCAGACTCTCCATATTAACCAGCAGCTGCGGCTTTCCGCCGCCACGCCGCTACCGGTAGCACAAACAGTTACTGCCAAACCGGTGGCTAAGACCACTCCGGCACCGGCTCCCCGCCACAGCACAACCAAGGCCGGTACTTATACCATCCAAAGTGGGGATACGCTCTATGGCATTGCACGACGCTATGGCATTAACGCCAAGGCGTTAATGCAGGCAAATGGAATTACCCCCGAATCCGCAGGGCGCCTTCGTATCGGCGGCACCCTCACCATCCCCTCTAAGTAAATGAACACGCACGCTCGTATTTTCGCACTCTCCGCCGGGCTGCTGACTCTGGCAGCCTGCACTACTCAGGAACCGCAAGCCCCCCTTGTGGTGAATCTTCCTGCTGTGGCCACCATGCCGCAGGTGAATCCGCTGGATTTGCAGGGTAAGAATTTACCCACTTACCAAAACCCCTACCCGGTGGGTACCTACGAGCATTTCGTGGCAAAGCCCGCTTACCCGAATACGCTGGAGTATTATGCCAATGATGTGCTGCTAAACCAGGTGACGCGAGCAAATTCTAAGCTGATTATCTGCATTCCGCAGCAACGCGCCCGCCTTTATGTGCATGGGCAGGTAGCGCTGGACTGGGCGGTTTCCACCGGTACGAATGGGCACGAAACACCCACCGGTGTGTTCCGTATTCTGGAAAAGGAACCCGACCATAAGTCCAACCGTTATGGCAGATTCGTGAACGAGGCGGGCAAGACGATGAATGGCAATGCGGACTTGGCTGCCGGCTTGCCGGAAGGGCAAACTTTTGTACCCGCCGGAATGCCGAATTGGAACCGCCTTACCTGGGATGGTGTGGGCATCCATGCCGGCAAGGTAATTCCCGGGCAGCGGCTTTCCCATGGCTGTATCCGCACGCAGCCGGAGGTGGCAAAAAAGTTCTTTGAGCATAGCGTACTGCATATGCCGGTGTACATTTCCCGCGCGGTGGAGGATTACCACCGTGGCGGTTTCGTGAAACCCATTGATGTGAAGTACCGCCCGAAGCCGGGGAACGATTACACGGATATGGTGCCCACGGTGATTAAAACAATTCCGGCGGATGGCAGCGCGCCTACCCCCGCACCGACCACCCCTGCGGCACCGCAACCCTGAGCACTTTTCCCCGGCATGAGCCCCCGCACTCTGCGCGCTGCTAATGCGGCTTTGTACTTGTGCCTTGCCCTGCTGGTATTAGCAGCGGCGGTGTATGCTTGCTGTACCCGGGAGGGGCTTTGGCAGCAGGGGCTGGCCTTGGCGGGGGGGCTCGTAGCACTGCTCTGGGCGGCGTATTATATATCCCTGCGCTATACGGTGAATGCCATGGGTATTTGCGAGCGACGCCTGGGCAAGGGCACACGCTGCCTGCCGTGGACGGAGCTGGAGCGAGCGGAATTACAACACAAGCACATGCAGGAGGTGGAATCCCTTACCCTCCTGCTGCACAGTAAACAGGGTTTTACTATGAGCCTCAGTTCCGAGTTGCTTTCTCTGGAGGCGATGGAAGAGCTGGTGGGAGAAATGCGCCGTGCGGGTATTCTTAAGGACTAGCATTCCCTTTTTTTTGAAAAAAGACTTTTCAAACGGTCTATTTCTGCTATAATGCCGCGCGTCTGACCGCAGGAACCGGTCACCCTCCCTTTCTTGCGAACCCAGACAAGTACATACCACTATGTCTGATTACACGACTCGAGTGTTGGAGCAGGTGCGCGCCAAGAACGCCACCGAGCCTGAATTCCTGCAAGCTGTGCAGGAGGTGATTTCCACGATTGCTCCCGTGCTTTCCGCTAATAAGAAGTACGAAGACAACTGCATTCTGGAGCGCATTGTGGAGCCGGAGCGCACCATCATTTTCCGCGTTCCCTGGCAGGATGACCAAGGCAAACTCCATGTGAACCGCGGTTACCGTGTGGAATACAACAGTGCCATCGGCCCGTACAAGGGCGGGCTGCGTTTCCACCCTTCCGTGAATCTGGGCATCCTCAAGTTCCTCGGCTTTGAGCAGGTGTTCAAAAATTCCCTTACCACGCTGCCCATGGGCGGCGGCAAGGGCGGTGCAGATTTTGACCCCAAAGGTAAGAGCGATTCCGAGGTGATGCGCTTCTGCCAGAGCTTCATGACGGAGCTGCAGCGCCACATCGGGCCGGATACGGACGTGCCGGCCGGCGATATCGGCGTGGGTGCCCGCGAGATTGGCTACCTCTTCGGCCAGTATAAGCGCCTGCGTAATGAGTTTACCGGCGTACTTACCGGCAAGGCGCTGAACTGGGGCGGTTCACTCATCCGCCCGGAGGCCACCGGCTATGGCTGCGTGTACTTTGCCCAGAATATGCTCGCTACGCGTAATGATGATCTGACCGGCAAGGTTTGCGTGGTATCCGGTTCCGGTAATGTGGCTCAGTTCTTAGTAGAGAAGTTGAACCAGCTGGGTGCCAAAGTAGTCACGATGTCCGATTCCAATGGCTATATTTACGACCCGGAGGGCATTACACCCGAGAAGCTGGCATGGCTGATGGAGCTGAAGAATGTGCGCCGTGGTCGCATTAAGGAATATGCAGAGCAGTTTAAGAATGCACAGTACTTTGAAGGGCAGCGCCCATGGAGCGTGCCTTGCGATTGTGCTTTCCCCTGCGCCACACAGAACGAAATTAACGGCGCGGAAGCCGCCACCCTCATTAAGAATGGCTGCATGCTTGTGGCCGAAGGGGCTAACATGCCCACGGATTTGGATGGTATTAATGCTTACCTGCAAGCCAAGATTCTCTATGGTCCGGCCAAAGCAGCCAATGCCGGCGGTGTGGCTACCTCCGGCCTGGAAATGAGCCAGAACAGCATGCGCCTGAGCTGGAGCCGCGAGGAGGTGGACGCCAAGCTCTTCAACATTATGAAGAATATCCACGAGAATGCGTATGCCCACGCCCGCGAGTTCTCCAAGGATTGCACGGCGGACTTTACCAACTATGTGGCCGGTGCCAATATCGCCGGTTTCGTGAAGGTGGCCGATTCCATGATTGCACAGGGGCTTGTTTAATGCCCCTTTTCCCGCAAAATGCCTTTTGCAGGCCGCAGTCCTTTCGGACTGCGGCTTTTCGCACCTTTCCGCCTGTTTTCCACTTGCCAAAGCCTGTTAGGGTGTTATAATAGAATCACCACACTCTCATACTGCACATGAATCGCATACTAACCTTTTTTCTGGTAATGCTTCTGCCGGTATTTTTCGGATGCCAGCAGCAGTTGGGGCGTGGCGCGCGTACACCGCGTTACGTGTACCACGCCGGCTACACCCCCAAAATCCTCCGTAGTGGCAAGGTAACTATCCCCTCCCGGGCACCGGCACGCATTAAGCGCGCCATTGCCGCAGGGAACAAGATTGTGGGCAAGCCGTATCGTTTGGGCGGCGGGCACCGCAAGCACTACGATTCGGCATACGATTGCTCCGGCTCTGTGGCATTCGTGCTGCGGGAAGCAGGCATGCTGAAGCGGGGTACAAGCCCATCCTCCCGGGATTTTTTCCGCTGGGGACACCCGGGCTTTGGCAAGTGGCTCACGGTGTACACGAAGCGCGGCCATGTGTTCCTGATGATTGCGGGCATGCGTTTCGACACCACGGGGAGCGGGCGCGGCGTGGGACCGCGCTGGTATACCAGCTCCCGCCCCTGCTCCGGCTTTGTGGTGCGCCATTTACCCGGTTTCTGATAGTTTTTTCCTAAACAACACGTATTATCCTTAAAGATGAACGAAGCAAACGAACTCAACCACGGTCCCCAGCGCATTGATGAGATTATGCAGTACTGGGGACTGGATAACCACGACCTCGTCAACGTCTCCACCGAGCAGCTCACTCACAAGCAGGTGCAAAAGGCTCGCGCAGGCCGCCAGCTCACCCTCAAGATGATGCAGAAGGTGGCACGCGCCCTCAATGTGGCCATTTGGTACCGGCTGGAGGAGGAGGCCAAAGAGAGTTACTACGAATACATCCACCGAGACCTCTTCACCTACGCCAAAGGGTTCGACCCCGCATGGCAGGACCCGAATCGTAAGTAAAACCGGGAGTCCATGGCGCAAAGCGTCACAGAGCTGGTAACCCGCCTCCGACAAACGGTGGAAATGGGCGTGGGGGAGCAAAGCGTGACCGGGGAGATAGGCTCCTGCAAGGTGGCCTCCAGCGGGCATATTTACTTTACTCTGAAGGATGCCCAAAGCCAGTTGCAATGCGCGCTGTACTCCTTCCGCGCGCGCATGCTGCGCCTGCGGCTGCGGGAGGGTATGCAGGTGGAGCTGCGCGGCAAAGCCACGGTGTGGGAGGGACGCGGCAGCCTGCAATTCATTGTCGAAAGTGTGCGGGAGGCCGGGGTGGGTACCTTGCAGCAGCGCTTCGAAGCTCTCAAGCAACGCTTGCAACAGGAGGGGCTCTTCTCCCCCGAGCGTAAGCGCCCGCTGCCGGAATTTCCGCAGAGTGTGGGGCTCATCACCTCCGCCACGGGGGCTGTTATCCAAGACATGCGGCACCGCCTGGAGCAGCGTGCGCCCTGGATGCAGGTTTATTTGCTGCCGGTGCAAGTGCAGGGTAAAGGAGCGGAGCATGGCATTGCCCGAGCACTGCACTGCCTGGGGCATGCGGCGGAGTATGGCCTGCCGCAACCGGAATACATCATTCTGGCACGCGGGGGCGGCTCTCTGGAAGATTTATGGTGCTTTAATGAAGAGGTGGTAGCAAGGGCTATTGCGGCCTGCCCGCTGCCTGTGGTAAGTGCCATAGGGCACGAGACAGATTTTACTATTGCGGATTTTGTGGCGGATTTGCGCGCGCCTACTCCCACGGCAGCCATTGAGCTGAGCACGCCGGATGCCGCCGAACTGCAGAGCCAGTTGCAAGCCACGGAGCAGCACATTCGCCGCCAGTTGCAACGAGCTCTCCAGTGGGCGGGCATGCGCTTGCAAATACTGGAGCAAAGCCGCCTGCGCTCTCCCATGGAGCTGCTGGCTCCCTACGGACAGCAGCTCGATGTGCTGCACGAGGATATTTTCCGCAGTTCCCGGGAGCGCATGCTGCGAGAGGGAAATCGCCTCTCCCTGCTGGAGGCACGGCTTTCCTCCCGCGCGGTACAGGAACGCCTCGGCACGGCAGCACAAAAGCTCCGCCATACGGAGCAGCACCTCCTCTCCCTCTGCCGCAATCGCCTCGTCTCCGCCACAGCAAGACTGGATGCACTGGCCGCGCACACCACAGCGGCCCACCCGCAGCGTGCGCTGGAACGCGGCTTCGCCCTGGTGGGCGATGGAAACGGAAGCCTCCTCCGCAGTACGGATTCCCTGCACGAGGGGGATGCTCTCGATATTACCCTCGCCTCAGGCCGTCTCTCCGCCCGCATTACCCGGATTCTCCCCGCCCATGCTGACTCAGATTCTGACACGAATTATTGAATCCTTACCCGAATGAACTTGACAAAAACAGCAAGGCAAGGCATAACGTCCGCGCGCTCGCATGCGTGCGACGTGTGCATGGCTGCACCATACCCCGCTCCACATCCCATGAAACGGAAAAAAATCCTTCTCTGCGCCACCGCTATCCTACTGAGTGCCTGTAATAGCGCCACAACCGGGCCTGTATCCAACATGGCCACGGGCTATGCCTTTGCACGCCCCAAAATTAAGGTGACAGCGTACGAGGCGGTATCCACCGGCCAATGGGATGTACCGGAGGGACTTACCGGCCAGCGCATGATTGTGGTGGATACCGAGTTGCAACAGGCCAAATACTACATTGGCGGGCGCCAAGTGGGCTGGTGTACCATTTCCTCCGGTAAGGCCGGCAAGGATACGCCCCGCGGTACCTTCCCCATTCTGGCTAAGGATGAGGACCACATCTCCTCCACCTACGGCAGTATTGTGGATGCCGAGGGAAACACGCTCATTTCCAACTACACTAAAGGTGACCCCATCCCTCCCGGCGGGATTTACAAGGGCGCGCCTATGACTTGTGGCATGCAGCTGACGACAACCGGCATCTGGATGCACGAAGGCATTGTGACCTCCGCCCCGGAGAGCCACGGCTGCATCCGCCTGCCGGGGAACATGGCTAAAATCTTTTTCGACAACACTCCCGTGGGAACCCCCGTGGTTATCAAGTAATGCGCTCCGCTAAAAAATTCATTCTGTTCCTTCTGGCTCTGGTCACCATGGCCGGAGTATGCCTCGTTACCTCCTCCTGCCAGCAGCAGCAAATTCCACCGCCTGTGGAAACCATTCACATTCCCACAGCGTACGAAACCTTTGTGGAAACTTCCGGCAATTACCCGGAGGTGATGTCCATCTACGTGGATGAGGACCTCATGCAGCAGGCTAATAAAAAAAGCGAAGTATATATTTGCCTTAGCCAGCAGCGCGGCCGCCTGTATGTAAATGATACTGTGGCCGCAGATTGGCCCGTTTCCACCGGGGTGGATAGGCACCCCACCCCCACAGGCAAATTCCGCATCCGCCTGAAGAAGAAGGACCACACCTCCAACCGCTACGGCCGCATGTACGATGCCAATGGCAAGTGCATTAACCGCGATGCAGACGCTTTTAACGACCCCGTACCCGAGGGCGGACACTTCGAAGGCTCCCCTATGCCGAATTGGATGCGCCTTACCAGCGATGGTGTGGGCATGCATACCGGCAAGGTGCGCGCCGGCAGGCGGCTTTCCCACGGCTGCATCCGCACGCCGCACTACATGGCTTGCCGCCTGTTCGATGTTACGGACATCGGCACTCGCGTATACATTACGGATGAGCCGGAAGCAAAGTTCCCTGCACAGCATATATTGCAACCGGCTCCGAAGCAAACCGCCGAGGCTTCAGCAGCAGCCGGGAGTAGCCCTGCACCGGCTCCCGCATCTGCGGAAACAGCCCCTGCCACCCCCTTTATTACGCCGAACTTCAGCACACGCTGAGCCCGCATTTTGCCATGCAGCTTGCACTGGCCCCCATGCAGGATGTGACGGACCTCGCCTTCATGCGAGTTCTGCATCGGCTGGGCAGCCTGCCGGATGTTTTGGTGACGCCCTACTTCCGCAGTACGCCCACCACCTGCGCCATGGCGGAGCATAATCTCCGCTGCATCGATGAGAACGAAACAGGCCTCCCCATACTGGCACAGCTGGCCGGGAGCGATGCCGCCGCCCTGGTGCGGGACGCCGCGGCGCTACTGGAACGCCCCGGAGTTTCCGGTATTAACCTGAATGCAGGCTGCCCCTCCCCACTCGTGAACCGCCATGGTGCCGGAGCCGGACTTTTGCGGGAACTACCCCGCTTCCGGGAGGTTTTGCTGGCTCTGCGGCAGATGCTACCGCAGGGGAAATTCAGCGTCAAGACGCGCTTGGGCTGGGAATCCGCCGAGGAGGAATTCCCGGCTCTCCTGCACCTGCTGGAGGAAGCCCACCCGGATGCCGTAATGCTCCACGCCCGCACACGCCGCCAGCTCTATGGCGGCCGCCCGGCCATGAACTATGTGCAGCAGGCCGTGCAGCAGCTTGCATGCCCCGTGCTGGCTAATGGGGATATCTGCACCCCGCAGGAAGCAGCCGCCTGCCTGCACCACACCGGAGCTGCCGGGCTGATGATTGGGCGCGGTGCCGTACGCAACCCCTACCTCTTCCGCCAGCTGCGCGGCGAGCCACCCCCCAGCCGGGAGGAAATGCAGCGTTACTACGCCCTCCTGCTGGAGGAAACAGGCCGCATTCTGGGCCCGCACCGCACGGAAAAAGGCCATTGCAACCGTATGAAAAAATACCTTGCCTTCTGCTACCCGGATTTTTCCCCGGAGCAGGAATACGCCCTCCGCCGCTGCACTTCCACGGCGGAGATGCTCCGCCTCCTTTCCCTCCCCGCCCGGGTCTGAATATTGCTTTTCTGTGCACTTTTGCGCCGGGCTCAAAACAATCCCCGGCACCATATGGACGCATTCTTTCAGGATACATCCATGTGAATTTAGCCCTGCAAAGTCCCGGCCTACAAGGGGGGCTGGCTATTTGCTTGACGTACCCGGAAGCGGTGGTATATTCATGAGGATTGCATTTTTCCCCTTTTGCTATGAACAATACCGCACTTATGCCGGCGCTGCTTCTGGCATGCGGCATGTACGCGCAGGCTCAAGTGCCCGCGCCCGTGCAGCCGCAATTTCCCGGAGTGGCTGTCAAAAAAACAAGCCCTGCACCGCTGACCACCAGCCGGGATTGGCAAGACCCCGCCGCTTTGCGCGAGAGGCTCGCCAAACAGATTGAGGGGCGGCTCAAGGGCACGGATGAGGCCTCCGTCAAAGCCTTTCTGAGATTGCCTTCCAATCGCCTGCTGCTGGCCAACTATGCACTGGCCACCGCAGAAATTCTCTCCGAAAAAGCATACGGGAATTTTCTGGCAGAGCAGCAAAGGCAGCTGGATTCCCGCAAGAAAAATCTGGCGGCTCTGGAAAAAGAACTGCCGGAGCTGGGCGGCACAGCCGTGGAAAGCACTCACTACAAGATTGAAAAGCTGAAAGGCGAAATAGCTGCCATAGAAGCAGAGTTGAAACAGCCCATCCGCATGGCCGATGTGGTGAAGCGCCCGCGCAGCAGCAAGCTCATTAGCCTTATTGCCAATGATTTGGGATGGATTGGCGATGTCGTATACAGCGGTGAATGCATAATGCCCGGCCGCATGCTGAACATGCTGGCCAATATGATGGAACGCTATACCCGCATGCTGCCTAATGAACGCATGCCGCGCGATATTGCCACGGCCACGGCTTTGGAGTTCGCTCGCTTCGGGTGGAGTGTGGATGCCGCCTGCAAACGAGCCGAATACTTTGTACGCAACTGGCGCCAAGACCGCCTGCACCAAATTTTTGATACCCTTCCCTTCTGGCAGCGCCGTGTAGTATGCGGCTGGAAGGGAAATCACAGCTCCGGTACCCCGGAGAGCTTCACTTGGGCGCTCTACAATGTCAACGTGACTGATGAGCGCTATACCGGCTGCTGCTGGCGCTGCGGTTATGTGCTGCACAATGTGTACGGCGACAGTATCCATGGTAGTGCCTATGCCGCAGCCTTCGAGGGGATGTACGAGGGGCGCCACCACCAGTTTACTCAGGAGGTAGGCGGTGTATGCGGCAGTTTATCGCACTTCGGGGCATCTGCCGCCTGCGCCCATGGTATACCCGGGCTTACCATGGGGGAACCGGGACACTGTGCTTATGTGGTGTGGCAAAATGGTAAGTGGACTCCTTCCTACTCCATATCGTGGGAGCGCGGACTGCACTGGTGCCCATGGCCGGATAACAGGCGCTTTTCCTCCCTGCACCAGCTTGCCGAACAGCACGCTCCGGAGCAAAAGGATGCTACGCGCCTTTCCAATGCCTACCGCTTGCTGGCGCAAATAGCAACCGCGCAAAATAATACCGCCAAGGCCTCCGATATGTTCCTGAAGGCTGAGGCCGCCCAACCACGCCACTACCAAGTTTACCGCGAGCATGCTGATATGCTCGCGACCACCTCGGCTGATATCAATGCGTGGTTACAGCTTAACGACAGTATCTGCACTCACATGGTCCCCCTCTTTGCCGAATGTGCCGCAGAGCTGATGCGTAACCAGGTGTGTGACCATCTGGTAAAAAGCGGTGCCACTGCCGAACAGTTGGAAGGTGCCTACGCTAAGTTCTGGCAAAACATTCACAATCTTGGACCGGAGCGCTGGAATATGCAAAATATGCTCAACAAGCAAATTGCCACACTGAACGCCGTGTGCCAAAACAAGGATTTGGAGAATAAGTGTACCCTATACCGCCATATGCTGGCCGGCACAATCTCCAACCCGGATTACGCGCGCTATTCCCTTGAAAGCGGCAATACACTCATGCAAAGTATGGACGATACCGGCAAGGCTCGCATGCTCGGGCTTATGACGGAGGCTCTCAGCAACAGTGGAGCAGAACTGGAAGGCGATGCCCGAGACAAGGTGATTGCTAACATTATTCTGGCGGCAGAAAATAACCACGACACCTCTGCCTTCCAATCCGTCAGCAAGCTCATAGCCACGGATAAGGCACACGATAGCCGCCCCATTGGCGATGTGGCCCCCTTCCCCGGCAAGCTCGTTTCGGAGGGAGGTGCGGTGTTTGCCTCCTCCACCAGCCAATGGGATAAACCCGCCACGCATGCCAACGTGCTTACCAAGCTGGGCGGACAAATCCATACCGGTCGCGATAAGGAGCCTTGGATTGCCGTTAAGCTGCCCAAGCATGCCACCATCAGCGGTGTAGTGATTGTACCCCACTCCAATGGCCGCAACTGGAATAGGTTGAACGATTTACAATTGCAGGTTTCCGAAACAGGCAAGGCCGATGATTGGTACAATGCCGGTTCCCTCACCGGCAAATGTACGAAGCGCGAAATCCGCATCGATTTGGGGGCGGAGCAACCCAAGGCTCTCTATGTACGCATTATCCGCCCCGGTGTGCAGGAAGTCCTCCATGTGGATGGCATCTTTGTGTACGGCACCCCGGCAGCATGATTCATCTTCTAACTCCTCTATCTTTTTCCCCATATGAAATTTGCATTTTCCATACTGCTGAGTCTGGTAGCAATTACCCTACTGCCCGCACAGGCCGCCACTAAGGTGAGCAGCTATGCGCAGGCACAAGCCGGGCTGAATGACGATGGCTACGCCGTCTTTATCTACGGCAAGGGCTGGGATAAACGCGCCGAAGCGAACATGACGGCTCTGTACAACGCCCCCGCCGTACTCCAAGCCACCGGTAACGCCGCCCTGATGCTGGTGCCCCTGCCGGAAAGTATGAGCCCGGAGCAAAAAGAAGCCTTGGGTAATACCATGGGCAAATTGCAACTGCCCCATCCGCACAGCAAGCATTCCTTCCCTGCGGTAGTGCTGTACGATAAGAGCGGGCGCCAGTACGGCATTGTGTGCGGCCCGCCCATGGTGTACCCGGAGGCCGAGCGCATTGCACGCCTGATTTCCGCCCGCCGTGCAGCCAAGGCCCGGCAGGATGGGCTGATGGCCCGGGCCGATGCCGCCCAAGGAGAAGAACGTGCCAAGCTCCTACTCCAAGCGGCACAGGTGGAGAACATCGAACGCCCATACAAAGTGGAGCAACTTATCAAGGAAGCTGATCCGGAGGATAAGTCCGGCTGTTTGGCAGCCCTGAAATTCCACAATAATCCCGTGGGCGATAAAATTAAGGAGATGCCTATCTTCGAGGCTCTTGCCACCATGGATGCCGCCATCTCCAACCCTCTGCACACCGTGCAGCAAAAGCAGAATGCCTGTGCCTTCGCCATTGGCTTAATTCGCCGCCGCTTCGGCACCGGCCCGGCAGAAGCCATTGCCCACTATGCGCGCCTGATGAAGGAGCTTAACCCCACCTCCGTGCTGGGACGCTCGGCAGATGTCGTGATGCGCGATTGGACCACCGGTATGCAATTGGTGCGCGGCTGGGCACCGGATTCCCTTCCCCTGCCCGGCGTGGCGGGCGAGTTGCACGGCAAGCTGCCCCTCGGCCCTGCCGGTAAGTACGAGGTGCGCTTGGAACCCACCCGTGGCAAACACCCTGCCAAAGTTTCCCGCGTGGCTCTATACGATGGCGATACACTGGTGAGCGAGGACACCCGCAGCTTTACCCTTACTACACCGGCCAGTTACTTCGTGACAGCAGAGAAGGAGCTCCTCCGGCCGCGCCTCTTCATTACCTTCGATAATGGGGAAAAGGAACGCGATACCCGCGGCAACTTCATTGTACGGAAGCATTAAGAAGTCTCCATATTCCGCAACCTGCGCACCGGGAATTACCCGGCGCGCAGGTTCTTTTTACTCTCCGGAGGGAAGGGTGCATCCACTCCGCTTCCACAGCAAGACTTGACAAAGGGGGGGCAGTACCGCTACACTGGCTGGCATGCAGGCATTGGAAATCATGGCCCCGGCGGGGTCGTTCGAATCTCTTGCGGCTGCCTTGCGCGCCGGGGCGGATAGCGTATACTTTGGTGTAGGGCAATACAATATGCGCGCCCGCTCCACGGTAAATTTCACGGAAGCGGATTTGCCTAAGGTGGTGCGCCTGTGCCATGCTTGCAAGGCTAAGGCTTACCTTACCTGTAACATTATTGTGTACGATGAGGAGTTGGAGGGTATGGAGCAGCTGCTCCGCACAGCCAAGGCCGCCGGGGTGGATGCCGTGATTGCAGCGGATATGGCAGTCATCTCCTATGCCCACAGCATCGGGCTGGAGGTGCACGTCTCCGTGCAGGCAAATGTGTGTAATGTGGCAGCCGTGCGTTTTCTGGCCGCCTATGCGGATGTGATGGTGCTGGCTCGAGAGCTGAAGCTGAGCCAGATACGCTACATTATCAATCGTATTCGGGAGGAGAATATCCAAGGTCCCTCCGGGCAGTTGGTACGCATCGAGGTCTTTGCCCATGGGGCACTCTGCATTGGTATCTCCGGCAAATGCGGTATGAGCCTTGCCGCTTACAATGCCAGTGCTAACCGTGGACAGTGCTACCAGCTCTGCCGCCGCAAATACCGCGTTACGGATACGGAGACAGGCTTCGAGATGGATATTGACCACCAGTACATTATGTCCCCCAAGGATATTTGTACCATTCGGGTGATTGACCAACTGGTAGAGGCGGGGGTTTCCGTATTCAAACTGGAGGGGCGAGGGCGCTCGGAGGCATACGTTTCCACTGTAACCGCAGTGTACAAGGAAGCGGTGCAATGCTGTGCCGCCGGACAGTGGAGCCCGGAGAAGGTACCCGCTTGGGAGGAGGAGCTGCTGCGTGTGTTTAACCGCCAGTTCTGGCACGGCGGCTATTACTTGGGGGAGGAGTGGGATACATGGAGCGGCTGCTCTAACAGTTTGGCACTGGAGCAGCGGCGGCATCTGGGGCGTGTAGTGCGCTGGTATGCCAAGGCACAAGTGGCGGAAATTCGCTTGGAAGCAGAGCCCCTCTCCCCGGGAGATAAGATTGAGATTACCGGCTGCACCACGGGTATTGTGCGCTTGGAGGTGCCGGAGGTGCGCTGCGACGATGCCGAGGGGATTACCCGCATTGTCCCCACTGCTCCCAAGGGTGCCATTGCTATGGTGGCGGTGCCGCAAAAGGTGCGCCATGGGGATAAGGTTTACCTCGTGACACGCCGAAAATTAAAATAAGCCCGCCAAGTGGAAATTTCCATCCGGCAGCATCAGATTTTGCTTTGCAGGGGAGAGGCTGTGTGCTAGAATAGACCCATCGTAGGTGGACTGTGCCCTCCTGCAAGCTCGCTCGTATTCCGGGCGTACAAATATTCTAACAGATTAAACTTATGGCCATTGATCCCAAATTGCTCGACGAGTTGGAAGACCGCCGCAGGAAAGTTATCGTTTCCGGAGGCCAGGATAAGATTGATAAGCGTCACGAAAACGGCGACTGGACAGCTCGTGAACGCATGGATTGTCTTTTTGATAGCGGCTCCTTCACGGAAATCGGCATGCACACGCGCCACCATTGCAGCAACTTCGGCATGCAGAACAAGTACATCCCCGGGGAGGGCATCGTCTCCGGCTTTGGCTTGGTGGATGGGCGCCCGGTAGCGGCTGTCTCCGCAGACTTTATGGCACAGGGAGGCTCCTTGGGGTACATGCACGCCCAAAAGATTTGCGATGCTCAGGTATATGCCATGAAGGCGGGCATCCCCGTTATCCAGATGAACGATTCCGGCGGTGCCCGTTTGCAGGAGGGGGTGGAATCCCTCACCGGCTTTGCCAATGTGTTCTACAACAACGTGGCAGCCTCCGGCGTGGTACCGCAGATTTCCCTCATTCTGGGGCCCTGCGCGGGCGGCGCTGCTTATTCCCCCGCTCTTACGGACTTTATCATCATCCGCAAGGGTGGTGCCGCAGGCATGTACATTACCGGGCCGAAGGTGATTGAGCAGGTCACATACGAAAAATGCACCATGGAGGAGATTGGCGGGGCAGCCGTGCATTCCTCCGTTTCCGGCAATGCCCACTTTGTGGCCGAGAGCGATGAGCATGCCATTGCCATTGCCCGCCGCCTGCTTACTTACCTGCCCTCCAACAATGCTCAGGAACCGCCGCACGAGCTCTCCTGCCCGCTGAACATTGCGGACGATGAGGGGATGAACGATATTATCCCGGATAGCAATAACACCCCGCTGGATGTGCAGAAGGTGATTTCCCGCCTTGTGGACGAAGGCAGCTTTATGGAGGTGCATGCCAACTTTGCCGGCAATGTGGTGGTGGGCTTTGGCCGTATTTGCGGTGTGGTGGTGGGCATTATTGCCAACCAGCCTGCCGTGAAGGCCGGCTGCTTGGATATTGATGCTTCCGATAAGGCGGCTCGCTTCATCCGCTGCTGCGATTCTTTCAACATTCCGCTGGTTAATCTGGTGGATGTGCCCGGTTTCCTGCCCGGCAAACAGCAAGAGCGCGGCGGCATTATCCGCCACGGCGCTAAGATGATTTTTGCCTACTCCTCCGCCACGGTTCCCAAGGTAACGCTCATTATGCGAAAGGCATACGGCGGTGCCTATATTGCTATGTGCTGCAAGGGATTGGGGGCAGATGCCGTCTTTGCATGGCCCTGCGCGGAGATTGCCGTAATGGGCTCTGCCGGTGCCGTACCGATTCTCTATGGTCGCGAGCTGAAGGCCATAGAGGACCCCGCCGCACGAGCTGCCCGCCAGCAGGAGCTGCAGGCCGAGTACGAGGCTGCTTTCTCCAACCCATATGCCGCAGCAGCTTCCGACCAGGTAACGGAAATCATCAACCCGAAAGAAAGCCGCGCACGCATTGCGCTTACACTGCGTACCCTCCTCAGCAAGCGCGAGACGCGCCCTGCCAAAAAACATGGCAACATGCCCCTCTAACCCCCCCCTTCAATCTAACCTAACATGACAACACCGATATTCGCCGCACTCGATATGGATGCCGTAATCTACCAGGTTACCGGCATGTGTGTGGTGTTCTGCTGCCTTACGCTGCTGAGCGTCATCCTGACGATTTCCGGCAGTGTGGCACAGCGGATGGATGCCGGGCGCAAAGCACGGGCAGAGGCTGCCAAAGCCGCAGCCACCCCGCCCCCAGCCGCACCCGCCGCAGCCCCCGCCGTGGCAGTTCCGGAACCCACTCCCGCAGAAGTAGCCGCTCTGGCCGCAGGTATCTATGATGCCGCCCGGAGCAGCATTACCCCGCAAGTAGTGGCAGCCATTGCCGCCGCCGTCAAGGTAACAGTGGGCCAGGAAGCCCGCATCCTCGACATTAAGCCCGTGAATCCCGCATACGGGCAAGACGGTCGCAACGCCGTAATGAACTCCCATTTCCCCGTGCGCGGTTAAGATAGTGCACACAAAATCCTTCCTAAAATAAATTCAACAACAAACACTAGAAAACAAGATACAATGAAACAACTCCGCATTACCGTTGCCGGCCAGACCTTTGATGTAACCGTAGAGACCCTTGGTGGTTCCAACGCCGCTCCCGCCCCCGCTCCCGTGGCTGCTCCCGCCCCCGTTGTGGTGGCTGCTCCCGTGGCTGCTCCCGCTCCCGTGGCTGCCCCTGCACCCGCTGCTACCGGTGCCGGCACGCCCATTCCCAGCCCGCTGGCCGCTAAGGTGGTTTCCTTGGATGTGCAGCCCGGCACCGCTGTGAAGGAGGGTGACCAGGTGATGACCGTGGAAGCCATGAAGATGAATACCGTCATCTACGCTCCCGCCGCCGGCACCGTGACCTCCTTTGCCGTGAAGCCCGGCGACACCGTGGCTGAGGGCCAGACTCTGGCCTATCTTGGTTAAGGATTGCAACCGCAGGCCCTGTGCCGGGAATCATACCCGGCAGCACAGGGGTGTGTAACGCAAGTGTTAGACAACAGCTATGCAAGAACTCCTTAATTCTTTTGCGGACTTCATCTCCGGCATGGGCATCTACCAGATGACTTGGCAGATGTACGCCATGTGGGGTGTAGTGGCCGTGCTGCTGTACATGGGTGTGGCAAAGCAGTTTGAACCGCTGCTGCTGGTACCGATTGCCTTCGGCGCCCTCATTGCCAACATTCCGGATAACGGCATGGTGATTACTCAGGCCCAGCGCGAGGTGGTGGCCATCGAAGCAGGCAAGGTGGAACGCTCCACCATGAACGATGTGGGCTTCCTCTCCCTTACGCTGGCTCCCTATACGGATGCCGAAGCTAAGCAGGATACCACCGGGCTTGCACCGGAGGTGGTGGCAGAATACGATGCCGCCATGGCCGAACCCATGACGGTGAAAACCGTGGGTAAGGGCAAGGTGAACATCACCGGCCAAGCCACTCAGAAATTCATGATTATGAAGCCCGAGGGCGGCCTTTTCGACTGGCTCGGTCTGGGTATCAAGTGCGAGATTTTCCCGGCACTCATCTTCATGGGTGTGGGCGCGCTCACGGACTTCGGTCCGCTGCTGGCTTCGCCCAAATCTCTGCTGCTGGGTGCCGCTGCACAGGGCGGTGTGGCCTTCACCTTCCTTTCCGCCATTGGGCTGGGCTTTACGAGGGGGCAGGCAGCAGCCATCGGCATCATTGGCGGTGCGGATGGTCCCACCTCCATCTTCCTTGCCAGTAAGATGGCACCGGAGCTGCTGGGTGCTATTGCCGTGGCAGCATACACATACATGGCTCTTGTGCCGCTCATCCAGCCCCCGTTCATGAAGCTCTTTACCACGGAGGCGCAGCGCAAGATTAAGATGAAGAGCCTGCGTCAGGTATCCAAGGGGGAGAAGCTGTTCTTCTGCTTTGTAGTGACGCTGGTTACCATTCTGCTCTGCCCGGATGCCGCCCCTCTGCTGGGGATGCTGATGCTGGGCAACTTCCTGCGCGAATGCCAGGTAACGGAGCGTTTGGTGAGCTGCGCCCAGAATGAGTTGATGAACATCACGACCATCCTGCTGGGTGTATCCGTGGGTCTGACGATGCAGGGCGTGCGCTTCCTGCAGCCGCAAACCCTGCTCATCATCGGTTTGGGTGTGGTGGCATTCGCCATGGCCACGATTTGTGGTCTGGTGTGCGCTCAGTTGATGAACTTGGTACCCGGCTGGCGCAAGAACCCCATCAACCCGCTCATCGGTTCCGCCGGCGTATCCGCTGTGCCGATGGCGGCTCGCGTATCCCACAATGTGGGGCAGCAGGCAGACCGCACAAACTTCCTGCTCATGCACGCCATGGGTCCGAATGTGGCGGGTGTGATTGGTACAGCTGTGATTGCCGGTTACTACATCACCACGCTGAGCGGGCATTAAGCAGCTCAAACAGGAAATTTCCTGCAACCGCGCTCCTTTCGGGGCGCGGTTTTTCATTGACTCTCCCCGCACAGTATGGCAAGATACGCAGTGTTATGCTGAAAGGAATTTCCCCTGTTATCTCCCCGGAGTTGTTGAAGATTTTGGCCGAAATGGGCCATGGTGATGAGATTGTACTTTCCGATGCTCACTTCCCTGCACATGCCTTCCACAGCAAGGTGGTGCGCGCCGATGGGCTGGGAGTGGATACAATGTTGAAAGGTATTATCCCGCTTTTTGAGCTGGATTCCTATGCCACCCCCGTCATCATGATGGCCGCCGTACCCGGAGACACGCTGGACCCGAGCGTGGAATCCCGCTACCGCGCCGCGCTGGATAACTACAGCGGCGAGATTGAGCGCATGGAGCGCTATGCCTTCTACGAACGCGCCCGCAAGGCCTATGCCGTGGTGTGCTGCGGAGAGTTGGCTAAATACGGCAACATCATCATCAAAAAAGGCGTTACCCCCATCTGCTAATCGTGTACCGCATTTGCAAAAGCATCGAACTGGAAAGTGGGCACCTGCTTTCCAAGCATCCCGGGAGTTGCCAGTTTCCCCATGGGCATACGCGCAGTGTGGAGATGGTATTTGCCGCTGAGACGCTGGATGCAAATGAAATGGTGGTGGATTTCAAAGCCATCAAAGAGATGATGGAGCCTTTTCTGGAGCAATTCGACCACTCTCTCTGCATGAATACGGAGGACCCGCATTACGAGGAGTTCCGCCGTATATACGGGGAACGCATTATCCCCTTCGAGCGGCGGGACCCCACCAGCGAAGCCATGGCAGAAGCCGTGTTCCGCCATGCAGCAGAGGGATTGCGCCGCGCCGCCGCCGGAGAGTGCGGGAGTTACCCGGTGCGCGCCTGTGTGCGCTTGGAACGCGTGCGCGTATGGGAAACAAGCTCCTCCTGGGCAGAGTACAGCGAAGAGTAATAACTCCACTATGCAGCGCCGATTGTTGCAACGATACCCCGGGAATCGGAAACTGGTTCTCATGTTTTTGGGCTGGGCAGCCACGCCGGCGGATGTGGCGCACATTCCCTTCCCCGCGGAGTACGATGTACTGGTTTGCCATGGGTACCGCACCCGCCCCATGGCATGGGCGGCCGAAGAGTTTGCCGGGTACGAACAGATTTACCTGTTTGCATGGTCCTTCGGTGTATGGGTGGCGGAGCAGTGCTGCCCGGCACTGCCGCTGCGCCGCGCGGTGGCACTCAATGGCACCCCCTTCCCGGTGAGCGAGGAGTATGGTATGCGCTTGCGCCCGGCTCTGCGAGCGGCCCGAGCCATGCTGCGCACAGCACCGGAACCCGGCCTGCCCACCCCTCAGGAAAGGCTGGACGAAATTACCCGCTTGGCAGCATGGGCGGAGGAATGCTCTGCAGCCCGCCTGCGCTGGGATGCCGCCCTGCTGGCCGATGCGGACGAGATGTTCCCCCCGGCGCGCTTGCAGGCCTATTGGCAGCCCTTGGGCGTGGCCATGGTGTACCACGGCACCCACAATCCATTTGATGAGCCAAAAAGAATTCTTGATTGGCTGGACGCCTGAGCCACGACGATGCGCATCAAGATTCTCACCTCTTGGACTGTATTCCCCCGGGTGCTGAACTGGAAGGGAATTGAGTTCGTGTGCGACCCGGCCTGCCGGGATTACGATTGGCTGGTAGTGTACGATGAGTTGCCCTCCCGCCACCAAAAGGAGCTGCTGGCCTGCCCGCCGGAGCATACCATCCTGGTTACACAGGAGCCGCCCTGCATTAAAATATACAGCCGCGTGTATACCCGGCAGTTCCAGTACGTACTTACCACACACGACCGCGCCATTCTGCCCCACCGCCATTACCGGCGCGGGCAAGGATGTATTGTTTGGCTCAACCACCGCAGTGTGGAGGAAAACTGTGCTTGCCTCGATTTTCCGAAAGATAAAACCATTTCCGCCATCTGTACCCGCAAGAAGTTCCGCTATACCACGCACTATAAACGCTACAAGCTGCTGAGGTATCTGGAGGAACATCTGCCGGAACTGGCTTGGTATGGCTGGGGCTTTAACTCCCTGCCCCGCAAGCATGATGCGCTGGATACCTATAAGTACAGCCTTTGCGTGGAAAACCACATTCAGGCGCACCACTGGACGGAGAAGTTCTCCGATGCGCTGCTGTGCGGCTGCCTGCCCTTTTACGCCGGAAATCCGGCTATGGAGGAGTTTTTCCCGCCGGAGAGCTTTATCCGCATCCCCGTGGATAATCCTCCGGAAGCACTGCGAATTATCCGCACGGCTATTGCTCATAATGAGTACGAGCGCCGCCGCCCGGCCATTGAAGAGGCGCGCCGCCTCATCGTGAATCGCTACAATCTCTGGCAGCAGGTGGCGGATCTCATTGCGGAGCATCGGGCTCAGCCTGCCGGGGTGCAGGAAGCAGCACCCAACCAAGGCACCATCTGCTCCCGCCGTTCCCTGCGCCGGCGCCCGTGGAATCTGCCCATCTACCTGTTCGACAATCTGCGGGCACGCCTCTATATGCTGCTTAACAAGCAAGCATAACCGTGCGGGTTTGCTCCCCGGTGTGGCGCAGCACCAGCCAGAGCGTGTCCTCCGGCATGAGTGCCCCATCAAACCGATCCGCCCATTCCACCAGCAGCAAATGCTCCCCGGCTAAGTACTCGTCCCAGCCCATGCCCAAGGCTTCCTCCGGGCTCTTCATGCGGTAAAAATCAAAGTGAGCCGCGGGTATGCGCCCATCGTTATGCTCGTGTACCAAGGAGAAAGTGGGGCTTACCGCCGGGCGCCCGGCACCCAATCCCTCCAATATGCCCTGCACCAAATGTGTTTTCCCCGCACCTAAATCCCCCACCAGCCCCACCACTTCCCCGGCCGAAAACTCGGCCGCCAGTTGCCGCCCCAATGCCAGCATGCCGGCCTCCGTTTCCACCTCAATAGGCCCGTTTTCGAAAAATTTTTGCAGTTTTTTCATTTTTTGACGAAATTTTTCTTGCCAAAAGCGTTGGCATGCCTATAATGTGCCAGCCCGCATGTGCGGGTGCAACACCAAAATTCATCAAATTATGGCATACGCAGTTTTCACTTCCGGCAGCAAGCAGTACCGGGTGACGGTTGGTGACATTCTCACCGTGGACCGTATCTCCGGGCTGGAGAAGGATGGCGAGACCACGTTCGACCAGGTTCTCCTGGTTGAGGATGGCGAGAACACCACCGTGGGTACTCCCGTGGTGAGCGGCGCAACGGTGACGGCCAAGGTGCTGGACCCCGAGGCTCGCGGCGCCAAGGGCATCGCTTTCAAGTTCAAACGTCGCAAGGGCTTCCACAAGAAGAAGGGTTTCCGCGCCGCTCTCACCAAGGTGCAGATTACCGCTATCAACGCCTGATTACTCACCCCAAACCATAGATTTCTAACTAGTCATGGCACATAAGAAAGGTCAAGGTTCCGTTCGTAACGGTCGCGATTCCCGCAGCAAGCGCCTCGGCGTGAAGAAGTTCGGCGGGCAGACCGTCATCGCCGGCAACATCATCATCCGCCAGCGTGGTACCAAGTTCAAGCCCGGCAAGGGCGTGGGCATGGGCCGCGACTACACGATTTTCTCCCTCGTGGATGGCCGCGTGTTCTTCGACCGCGAAGGCCGCCGCGTGAATGTGGCTCCCGAGGCCTAAGCCTCGCTCTGCCACGCTTCGTGACACACACGCACAACACGGAACGCATCCCGGGCAACCGAGGGTGCGTTCCGGCTTTTTACCCCTGCCCTTCCCCCCAAAAAAAGCGCCGCCCCCCGGTAAAGGGGGGCGGCACCATTAAAGCAGGCAGCTTATGGCTTAGCAATACTGGGTAAGCACATACTGCAAAATGCCGCCGGCGCGGAAGTACTCCTTCTCGATGGGAGTATCCAAACGCACCACGAGCGGAAGCTCGAAAGCGGGTTCTCCGGCAGGCTGCACCACGAGGGTGGCAGCACTGCGGGGTGCCATCTCATTATGCAAGCCTATAATGGAGAAGGTGGCATCCTTAAGCCCCTTTACGCGGTCGTAATCCTGCGGGTTGGCAAAATTGAGGGGCAACACGCCCATGCCAATCAGGTTGCTGCGGTGAATGCGCTCGAAGCTCTTTGTAATCACGGCGCGCACGCCGAGCAGGTTCGTGCCTTTGGCAGCCCAGTCGCGGCTGGAGCCCATGCCGTAATCCTCGCCGCCGATGATGATGGTGGGCACACCTTCCGCGCGGTAGGCCATACCGGCATCGTAAATAAAGGTAGGCGTACCGCAGGGGGCGCAGATATCCGCATCCGGGGCGGAGACACTGCCGGAGCCGAAATAGAGCGTATAGCCACCCTCCACGCCTTCCGTAAGGAGGTTTTTGATACGGACATTGGCAAAAGTGCCGCGAGCCATCACCAAATCATTACCGCGGCGGGAGCCGAAGGTGTTGAAATCCCGGCGTTCCACGCCTTGAGCCGTAAGGAATTGCCCGGCGGGGCCGGTGGCTTTAATGGCTCCGGCGGGGGAGATGTGATCCGTGGTAACGCTATCGCCAAAGATACCAAGCGGGCGGGCATCCGTAATATCGGTAATGTCTGCCTTGCTGCCATCGAAGCCTTCGAAGAAGGGCGGGCGGTGAATATACGTGGAAGCCTCGTTCCAACGGAAGGTGGCACCGGTGGGGGCGCTCACGCCATCCCACTCCGGCACATGCCCGGCATAGCAGGCGGCGTAGTCCTCCGGGGTAGCTGCCACAGCCTGTGCAGCGGCTATCTCCTCGCCCGTGGGCCAGATGTCGCGCAGGTACACGGCAGAGCCATCCGCCGCGGTGCCCAGCGGCTCTTTCTCCATGTCGATATCCACGCGGCCGGCCAGTGCAAAGGCGATAACGAGCGGGGGAGACATGAGGAAGTTTGCCTTCACATGGGAGTGGATGCGAGCCTCAAAGTTGCGATTGCCGGAAAGCACAGAGCAGGAAATGAGGTTATGCTCCGTAACGGCTTGCTCCAGAGCGCTGTTGATGGGACCGGAATTGCCGATGCAGGTGGTGCAACCGTATCCCACGGTGGAGAAGCCTATGGCATCCAAGGCCTCGGTGAGGCGGTTATTGGCAAAGTAGCGGGCAGCAATGCGGGAGCCGGGGGCAATGCTGGTTTTAACATAGGCCGGCACGCGCAAGCCCAAGGCGGCAGCTTTTTTGGCCAGCAGCCCGGCGGCCAGCATAAGGCCGTCGTTGCTGGTATTCGTGCAGCTGGTAATGGCAGCCACAAGAATGGAGCCATCCGTCAGCTCTACCTCGTGTGTGCTTGCCGCATCCGGGTTACCGGCATCCCCCTGCATGGTAACGGGTATGGGGGAGGTGCGGGGCTCTTGGCCGTATGTGCTGCGGCAAATGGCAGCAAAGGATTCTTTGAGTTCGGACATCGGGATGCGGTCCTGCGGGCGCTTGGGACCGGCCACAGCGGGAACGATGGAGGAGAGGTCCAGCTCCAATTCCACGCTGTAATCCAGCTCTCCCTTGCGCGGCATGCCGAAGAGACCCTGTGCGCGGAAATAATTCTCGCAGGTTTGCACCTGTTCCTCGCTGCGACCGGTGGCGCGCAGATAGGCGGCGGATACCTCATCGAAGGGGAAGAAACCCATGGTGGCACCATATTCCGGAGCCATATTGGCCACGGTGGCGCGATCCGGCAGGGAGAGGCTGGCTGCGCCTTCCCCGAAGAATTCCACAAACTTACCCACCACGCCTTGCTTACGCAGCATTTGAGTGATATGCAGGGCTAAATCCGTGGCGGTTACCCCTTCGCGGAGTTTGCCGCTCAGGTGTACGCCGACAACTTCCGGCACGAGGAAGGTGACCGGCTGGCCCAGCATGCCGGCTTCTGCCTCAATACCACCCACACCCCAAGCCACAATACCCAGGCCGTTAATCATGGTGGTATGGGAATCCGTACCGACGAGGGAATCCGGGTAATACACGCCGGCTTGCTCCATAACGCCGCGCGCCAAGTACTCCAGATTCACCTGGTGCACAATGCCCGTGCTAGGGGGTACCACGGAGAAGGTTTTGAAGGCTTGCTGCCCCCATTTGAGGAATTCGTAGCGCTCCGTATTGCGCTCGAACTCACGGGTAAGGTTTTTCTGGTAAGCCTCCGGGAAGCCGGACCAGTCCACCTGCACGGAGTGGTCCACCACAAGGTCCACCGGCACCAGGGGCTCCATGCCGGAGGGGTCGCGCCCCAAATCCTGCACGGCAGCGCGCATGGCGGCCAAATCCACCAGCAGCGGCACCCCCGTCAAATCTTGCAGGATGATGCGCCCCACGGTGAAGGGAATCTCGTAATCCCCGGGAATACCGGCCTGCCAGCCGGCAAGGTTGCGGACATCCTGCTCCGTCACTTTGAGCCCATCGCAGTTGCGAAGAAGGCTTTCCAGCACGATTCGCAGGGATACGGGCATGCGGTTAATACCACCGAAACCCTGTTCTGCCAGAGCCGGCAGGGAGTAATACTGCCCCGTGCTGCCATTACCGGTGGTAAATGTGCGAAGTGTATCCATGGTGCTTGTGTATGTGTGAGTTCGCGCGAAGTATACACCTTTTTTGCAGGAATGCAAGCTAAAAAGGCCGTGCGGCCACAGTGCCGGAGCGCAGGAGACCATGGGGCATAAAAAACTGTGCCTCCCCCGGGAAAAGAGGGAAGCACAGGCTTGTGGGTAGTGGGTACCGTGCGGGGAATGTTTTAGAAGCTGTACCGCATACCGATGTTGGCGTTGAATTCGCGGCTGCCGCCCCGGAATTCAAAATTGGCACCGCCAAACATGGACCAATGCCGGCTCATGGGGATATCCAATCCCATGCCTACCAGCCCACCGCAGCGGTCCGGCTCGGCATAATCCAGATGGAAGCGGTTGCCGCCGCCGAGGAAACGAGCGTTAACGGTACTCCCTTGGTCCCCTGCATCCAGCGTGACGAGTGCCTCCAGCATGACGGTGGCCGGGGCTTCGTTCGTGAAAGCGGTGAACTGGTGTGTAAGCCGCGCACCCAGGCCAAAGAGTACGCCCCAGGCATCCTGGCTACCCACGTTCAATCCGGCGGAGCCAAGGCCGCTCTCGGAGTAAGAATCCACCCATCCCGCCATGGAATCCACGGTGAAGAGGGGAGCGAGTGTGGTACGCTCCGCGATGCGGAAATCATAGGACAGCTCGTAGAAGGCATTAAAGGTAATGGCATCCGGGCTGCTCTTAGCCGTGCCGCTAAAGGGGCGGTCGCCACCGATGCTTACACTGCGTTTGTGGTCCATAT
Source organism: Akkermansia sp. (assembly GCA_017521405.1). Taxonomy (GTDB): domain Bacteria; phylum Verrucomicrobiota; class Verrucomicrobiia; order Verrucomicrobiales; family Akkermansiaceae; genus Akkermansia. The sequence continues at coordinate 28,119 of JAFXCP010000029.1, forward strand.
CGTGCAGACCGATGCCAATACCGGCACGGGTGTACCAGCCGCGATAGCGGTACCCGGCATAGAGGTCGATGTAGTAGTTATCCGTGCGGTCGCGGAATTGGGACACATCGGTAATGCGGGAGCGCTCGTACCCGGCGGCCAGCCCCAGCAGCAAATTCTCGTTCATGCTGTACTCCGCACCAAGCATGCCACCCCAGGAATCGCGGTCGAATCCGGGAGCCGAGGATGCGGAACCACGGCGGGAGAAGGAGGTGAAGGGCGAGAGCCATACGGACATGCCGGGCTTCCATGCCCCGGTGTAGCACATCTGCCCGCTCTTGGGGTCCAGCATGCTTTGGCGGGTGGCATTGTTTCGTCCCATCATGTTCCGCAGGTTACGGTTATGCACCAAGCCACCATCCAGCAGGGAGGACATTACAGTGGTGAGTCCCATGCCCCCCAGAGAATTGAGTGCGGAGAGGGTCTCCCCGCTGCTGGTGGTGTAGCGCAGGGAATCCAACACGGTGGCCAAGCTGCCGGTGGCGGTGCCTGCATCCTCCGCAGAGGCCAGTGCACGAGCCACGGCGTTCTGGTTTGCATTGCCGGAAACGCTGCGGTAGTTGCGGCTGAGAGTGAGGACCACGCCCTCCTCCGTATTCTCCGTGCGGGCGTTGAGACCATCCAAGTTGCTATCAATCTCCATGGAGAAAGCCCCCGTCACATCATCCGCCTGTACGAGAAGAATATCTCCACGGTTGAGGAGTTCCGTCTCGTCCCCGCTTACGTTGAGCTGCAGGCTGCTGCCTTGGAGATTAGCCGCTTGGGTCACAACGAGAGTATCCTGCTGGCCGCCCGCATTCACATCCATCACCACGGTGGAGCCGGCATTCAACTCCAGCGTACCGAGGGTGAGGGTGGTGTAATCCGTTGCGGTACTACTGCCCACTACCAGTGTGGTGCCCGAGGAGCCATTGGCCACGGCCACGCTGCCAATGCTGCCATTGCCGCTTACCGTGGTGCCGGTGGACATGGTGACGGCGGAGCCCAATGCAGTATTCACGGCAAGGGAGCCTTCCTGCAAATCAATGGCCGCCATATAGGCCGATTTATCTGCCCCTTCCACCACGAGGGAAGAGAGGCCATCCTTCACCAATGTGGAGGTGGCATCAGCCGTCATCTCACCGCTCAGGCTCACGGTGGATTCGTTATTGGTGGTAATGGTATCGAAGTTGAAATTATTGCCGCTTACCAGCACATTCCCCTCCTCCGCCAGCAGGGTGGAGATGTTTTTCGCTACGCTGGTATCCTCGTGGGAGAGAACGAGAGTGCCTTCCCCCATCTTGGCCAGTACGCCCTCGGAGTTCACCTCGCCGCTCAGCGTCTGCTCCCCGGCAGCCACCTCTACTGTAAGCTGGCCTGCGGGTGCGGTGGCGGTGGCGGCGGAGCTAATGTTCTTCTGCTCGTTGCTATTGAGTTGCAGCACATGGGAACCGGGGGCTACGACTAAGGTACCATCCGTACCCAGCTGGTTATCCCCGCCGGTGAGACCATATTGCCCGGCGGTAGGGGTGGTGGCAATGGTAATGTTCTCTGCGGTGCCTTCCTGCAAGAGGATATCGCCTGTGAGGTCCATACCCGTGCCGGAGCCCACCATCAGCGTGGCCTCGCTGCCCTGCACATTCACATTCCCGGCACCACTCACGGCAGAAAGGCGCACCACCTGCTCCTGCCCGATGTTCAGCACGGAATCATTCGTCGTGTCATCCACCTGGAGCTGCATCCATGGACCGGCATCCGTTTCCGCCACTTCCGCCGGGGCGGTGCCTTGCAGGTTCACGGTATTTGCCACTGCGCCGGTTTGGAGGCTTACTACGGCCGGAGTGCCCGTGGTGCCGGAAAGGGCAGTATCCGCCGTGTTGAGGGTGGAGGCGGTGAGGGTGACATTTCCTTCCACGGCTCCGCCTTGGAGAATGTTCACTTCGTTATTGCCTGCGGTGGTCACGTTGCCCGTGAGCTTGGCGGATACGTTCAGCACGTCATCGGTCGACAGTGTCTGGTCACCTGTCTGGTCGGTGGTAATATCGATAACAGCGGCGGATGCAGGCACGGCTGCGGCCACCATCATCACGGCAAGGGCGGCACGGCGCAGCCCCAAGGGTAGGTGTAATTTCATGGTTTTTATTTTTCAGGGGTTGGGATTCTTAATTTTCCCGGACGCAGCAGCACCTTGCCGCCGCGCCACACTTAGGGAAGTTAAACGCTAACAAACTTATGGTCAATCTATTAAAATAAAAGGTATCAAAGAACACAGGGAAATTACGCGCTATATACTTGCCAATAAGCCACTTTGAGCCTAGAATAAGGCAAACGATACCCCCCTTACCACGCATATGTTGATTGCCCCTTCCATGCTTGCCTGTGATTTCCGCCGCATCGGAGAAGAAGCCGTACGCGCCCTGAATGCCGGGGCCGATTGGCTCCACCTCGATGTGATGGATGGTTCCTTTGTGGATAACATCTCCTTTGGTCCGGATATTTGTGCAGCCATTCGCCAAGCAGTCCCCGCCGGGGCATTTCTGGATGCCCACCTCATGATAGATGCCCCGGAGCACTACTACCCACGCTTCGTTAAAGCCGGAATGGATATGATTACCATCCACGTGGAGCGGGAGGGTGCCGTGGATTTAACCGCCACACTGGCAGCTATTCGCCAAGCCGGGTGCAAATGCGGGCTAGCGGTGAATCCGGCCACCCCGGTGGAAAAAGTGCTGCCCTATCTGGAGGGTGTGGACATGGTGCTGGTAATGAGCGTGGTACCCGGTTTTGGCGGCCAGAGCTTCATGGGCGAAGTGCTGGAAAAAGTACGCACGCTGAAGGCGGAGCGCAGTGCGCGCGGGCTTTCCTTCCTCATCCAGATGGATGGCGGTATTGGCCCCGTGCAAGCTCCGGAGTGTGCGGAAGCCGGGGCGGATTGCCTTGTGGCAGGCTCATCGACCTTCCGTGCGGCAGATATGGCCGCAGCCATTGCTTCCATGAAATAAGCCCCCATCCCCCTGCACTGTTTTACCATGGACGACGGTACAAAAAGTCTGCTGAATGTGTTTCTGAGCGTACTGGCTCCGGTGCTGGTGCTGGACCACTGCTCCACGAATGGCCCGGCCTTCTGGGAGCTGGGCACCACATGGGCCATGGTGGTGGCACTCTCCATGCCGCTGGGCTGCGGCATTGCCACATGGCTGGATAAACGCTCCGTGGACCCCCTCACTCTCTTTGGACTACTGGCCACCATTCTGACCGGAGTCATCACCATTTACGCTAACACCGGGGAGGGCACGGCCATACGCCCGGATACGCCTTGGTGGTATGCGGCCAAGGAAGCCCTTATTGCCCTGCTGCTGGCCGGGGCTATGATGGTGACAGCGCGGCGCCCCAATTCCATGCTGCGGCTCTTTGTATACTCCGATGCGTTGTTCGACATTCCCCGCATCGAACAAGCCTGCACGGAAAAAGGAGTGAACCGGCAATACGAACAAACCCTGTGGAAGGCCAGCCTGTACACGGCACTGAGTTTGTTATGCTCCGCCATGGCCAATTTCGGGCTTTCTCTGTATTTCCTGCTGCCGGTGCTGCAACAGCCGGCGGAGGAACAAACGCTGGCTTATAATTATGCCGTGAGCAGTATGACTTGGTGGGGGTACTTGGTAATTGGTGTACCGCTAATGGCCACCCTTATCTATGTGATTCGCTATTTGGTGGCACGCCTCGGCTCGCTCACCGGGCTGGGTAAGGAAGAACTCATGCTCCGCTGAGGCAGAGCATGAGTTCCTGTTCAAATAGACGGTTTTTAAGAGGAGCAAGCCTCAAGCCTGCGGGTACAGGCTGCGACGCCCCACGGAATGGTACTCAAACCCGGCGTGGATAGCGTTCTCCCCGTGGATAATGTTGCGCCCATCGAACAGAATGGGCAGCTTCATCAGCTCGCGTACGCGCACCAAATCCGCCACGGCAAACTGCTTCCACTCCGTGGCTACGATAAGCACCTCCGCATCGGCCACGCAGTCGTACATATCATCCACAATATCCACCTTGTAACCCTTCAACACGGCAGCAGCCGTCTCGGAGGCCTTGGGGTCGTACGCCGTCACATGGGCACCCTCATCGCACAAGCGACGAATGAGCTTAATGGCCACGGATTCGCGCACATCGTCCGTATTCTGCTTGAATGCCAAGCCCCATACAGCCACTTTCTTGTTGCGCAGCACCCAAAGCTTCTCACGAACGCGATTCAGGAAGCGCTCCAACTGGGAGGCGTTAATGCGCTCCACTTCGCGGAGGATTTCCATGGGCGTACCCAACTGCTCGGAGATGTTAATAAAGCCCTTCACATCCTTGGGGAAGCAAGAGCCGCCATAACCCAAGCCGGCATTCAGGAAATTGCGGGATATACGCTTATCCATGCCAATGCCCTGAGCCACCAGCTCTACATCCGCTCCGGCCTTTTCGCACACTGCGGAAACGGCGTTAATATAGGAAATCTTGAGCGCAAGGAAGGAGTTTGCCGCATGCTTAATCAGCTCTGCGGAATGCAAATCCACCTCCAAAATCGGTGCGTTAAAGGGCTGGTACACACGCTTCATCATATCCATGGCGCGCTGGGAATCCGCACCAATCACAATGCGGTCCGGATGCAGCAAATCCGCCACGGCACTGCCCTCGCGCAGGAATTCCGGGTTGGACACCACATCCACCTCCACGCCCTCGTATGCGTAGCGGTAAATCACCTGGCTCACCTTGGTACCCGTGCTTACAGGCACCGTTGATTTGTCCACCACCACACGGTAGCCATACTCCGGGCGCAGGCAATCCGCAATCTCGTGAGAAACGGCTTCCATGTACGATAAATCCACGGAACCATCCTCGTTCGGAGGCGTGGGCACAGCAATGAAGATAATATCGCAGGCTGCCACGGCTTCCGCCATGGATGTGGTAAAGCTAAGACGCCCGGCGGATACGTTAGAAAGGATTAAATCCTCCAAATCCGGCTCGTAAATAGGAATCTGACCACGGCGGAGGGACTCTACCTTCGCAGCATTATTATCCACACAGATAACATTGTGCCCAACCTCGGCAAAGCACGTCCCAGTGGTGAGTCCCACATAACCGGTTCCGATAATTGCAAGATTCATAACGGGCGGAATTATACTCCTCCATGCACGTAAAATCAAGCCTTTCTTCCACTCCGTTAACATTCGCACTTATGCACTAATCTAAATACAATTCTCACATTTCAGAGAGAATCGGCATATTGATTAGCATTTTTCATATCCTCCCGGGTTCATTATTCATCATATTCATACAGGGAAACCCCGCAGCAAGGTACAACTTGCTGCGGGGTTTCCAAATTTGACCCGAAGGCGGGTGATTAGAAATTACAACGAATGGCGCTGGTAAATTCCCAACCGCAATAGCTATTTGCCCCATCCTTGCGGGAGGTGAGGTACTCAGCCCCAAGCATGAGCTTGGCTGCGCTCTTATCGCGAGCAGAGGCGTAGAAATCCGCGCCGAAATAGAAGCTATGAATGCTATCCACCCATGTGGGGGAAGGTGTCTGCGTGCATACGTAGCGGTCCGCACCGAGTTTGCAGGAACCATCCCCCGTTACGCCGGCATAGCGGAACACAAGGTCCACATGCGGTGTGAGCGCGTATACAGGCAGGAACATGATGCCCACATTGTGGGAACCCTCCGCATTTCTCATATCGAAGTTGGCCACCAAGTTCGTGGTGAGAGTCCACTTCCCCTGCTTGATTTCATAGCCGAGGGAGATAGCATCCTGCACGTTGATACCGTAACAGTTAGCACCATCCGTAGCATGGTTACGGCTGTATGTGTTATCGAAATCGTGCGTATACTGGGCGGAGACCATGTGGTAGCCCTCCTCGGAGATGAGGAATTTATGCTGACCACCCACAATGCCGTAGAATTTATCCTCCCAGCCGAATTCGCCTTTGAGACCGCGGCCATCGCGGTAGGCATCGCTATGGGTGTAGTTTTTGCCGGTGGGGGCGCGGTCGTTCGCCAAAAGCTGGAGGAAGAGCTTATCGTTCTTGGAGGGTTCGTACATGGCTTCCACACCCCAGTTGGAATCCAATCCGTGCTGGCCACCCACTACGGAACGATCTACACAGGGATAAACGGAGGAGGAGGCGATGTATTCCGTGGTGAAGAGGGGGGAAAGCTTGCCCACGCGGAAGCTAAGCCCCTTCACGGAGGAGATATTCTGCTTTACCCAGATATCGAAGAGGTTGGTGTAGGAATAGTTCTTCTTGTTGCGGCCATTCGGGAAGGTGTTACGCTCCGGCAGGCCACCCACACGCGCCCACACATGGAAGCGAGTACCCGTGCGGAAATCCACATTGGCACCTATCCAACTGCGGCGGAACTCTTGGTTGCGCGGGCCGGCACCGCGTCTCAAGTGGGCACCATTGCTGCCGGAAGGCTGCACGGCGGCCACTTGGAATTGCTGGCGGATGGTGAATTGTACTTTGGATACGAGTGTCTCATCGCTCTCGTACACGATGAGGGCATCCTTAATGCTGCTCAACCAGTCCTGCGGCTTATCCTGCACCGCAGCCCCCTGCGCGGCCAGTGCCGCAGAGGCAGCCAGCAGCGTGGAACAAATCATCTTCTTCATGGCGAATCAGCGCAGTTTGCTAAAGAGCGTAGCGTTGTCCAGAATCGGCATGTACTCCGTGTGGTCCAAGCCTTTATCCAAGATGTAAAGGGTAAGCAGACGCTTTACTATGGACAGCAGTTTCTCGGGTTGCCAGGGTTTCTCTACATAGTTATCCACCTGGCCTTCGTTGATGGCATTGATGGTATCGGCGTGCGTGGCTTGCCCGGTGAGCAGTACTTTGCGGGTGCCGGCAAAGCGTTTATCGGAAGCCACTTTGCCCAGCAGCTCCGTGCCGCTTTCCCCGGGCATCACTTGGTCAGAAATCACAACGGCCACCATGTCGCCCTCATCGTCTATCTGCTCCATGAGCTTGAGACAATCGGCCACACCGGAAGCCTCCTCCAAACGCACAAGGGGAGTGAGCGGACGGAGGTCGCGCATGACGGAATCCAGCACTTCCTGCTGGTCATCGACACATATGATATTAATTTTCTCCATGGATTTGAGTGGTGGGAATGTTAATAATGAAAGAGGTTTCCTCCTCGGTGCTGCGAACTTCGATGGCGGCTCTGTAGCTATCAATCACGCGGCGCACGATGGAGAGGCCCAGACCGAGCCCGAAATCCAGCCCGAGTTTTTTGGTTGTAAAGTTAGGATGGAAGATTTTGGTGATATTCTCCTCTGCAATGGCAGGGCCATTGTTGGAGATGGTAACGGTAATATAATCCGAGGGGAGGAGCCGGTGCCCCTCTGTGTGGAGAATACCCGTGCTGATGCAGATGCGGGGATTGGGTGTTTGGTCCTGCATCAGGGCATCGTAAGCATTTTTAATGATATTAGTCCACACCTGCACTAGTTCCGTGGCATCTGCCGTAATCGGAGGCAGGGGGGAGAAGGTGGTTTGCACGGTGAGGTGCTTGAGCTGGTTGTGCAGCAGGTTAAGGGCATCCTTAATGGTCTGCTCCACATCCACGCCCGGCTCGCGGGTGGATTTGCCGCCTCCCAGCATCTTCACGGCTCGTACAATGCCTGTGGCCAGTTTGGAGGCAATTTTCATATCGCGCAAATCGTGTCCCAACTCCCAAAAACGATAATTGCGGCGTAAATTGCGAATAAAGCGGGAGGTTTGCTTGCGCCCCAGCTCTGTATCCGGGTACATATGAGCCATCACCTTAGCAGCTTCCTGCGGGAGTTCCAACTCGCGCTCGTAGTAGCGAGCAGCGGAGCGTAAATCGCTCGCGGAGGCATAGGAATTATCTTCCACGCCGGCGCGGAAGAGTTCCGCATTGCACTTATCTTCCGCTTCCAAGTACTCCTCCAGACTTTGCGCCACAAACTCCGTACGGCGGGAAAGCACCCCCACTGCATTGTTTAACTCATGGGCAATGCCTGCGGAAAGCTGGGCGAGCGTAGCGGACATTTCAGAGCGCTGCACAAGGCGCAAGGCTTCTTCTTTTTCGGCAGCTTTAGTAAAGATACGGCTATTACGGGCAGCCAATTCGTGAATGATGACGGGCAGGAACTGGCGCTCAAAGGGGCCGTAGAAAGGGGCATCCACCGCCATGGTAGTATCGTCGATGTAGCACACCTCGGAATCCTCCAGTGCGACGATGTTGTAGCTGCTGCGGTACATGCGGGAGAAGAAGGACTGCACGCACACATAGGAGCCTGCCTCTGCCCGGAAGGCTTCGTAGCCGCGGGAACTGGATTCTGCCGGCAAATCGAGCCCGGCCACGTTTTCAGCTTGGCGAAAGGCGGCAAAGAGCCCCTTCTTCACCAAAAACATACGGTAGCACTCCTCCCCCTGGTGTACAAGCACCTTCCCCTGCGGCACCTCGAGGGTGCGCGCAGGGTCGCTGAAATACACTTGGTTAATGCGCCGGAGCGGACGTGTAATCTCATCCGGCAAGGGCATTTGGACCGACATGCAGGGGGAGGGCGGGAATAGGTATTATCCGAAGAAGCCAACGGCACCCAGCCCCACCATCATGAGGATGGTGATAGCCAGGCCCAAAAGGCAGAGAATGGTGCCGGAAATAGCCATACCTTTCTGCTCCACGTGGCCGGTGGCATATGCCATAGCATTGGGCGGAGTGGAAATAGGCAGAGCCATTCCCAAAGAGGACGCGAAGGCTACCGTTACCAGCAGTGCCACAGCCCCGGGGGTATCCATGGAACCGGCAGCCATCATAGCACCGGCCACACCACCCAGAATGGGTACCAACAGAGCAGCCGTGGCCGTGTGGCTCATAAAGGTGGCCATGAAGAGGCAGATGCAGCTGGCACCCACCAGCAGCATGATGGAATTCCACGTATCAAAGGGAATGGCGTTAATCATATCCTTAGCAAGGTTCGTCTCGCTGAGGGCCACACCCAGAGCAAAGCCGCCGGCTACCAGCCAAAGCACATCCCAGCTCATAGCCTTGAGGTCCTTCTTCATGATTACCCCGGTGATGGAGAACACCGCAATGGGGATGATGGCCACGGAGTTGGAATCCAAGCCATGGTATTCCTTGGGGATAATCCACATCAGGATGGTGACGATGAAGGTGGCATAGACGATGATGGCTTTGGGGGTGGTCAGGAACTTACCCTTCAGCTCTTTGGAGAGGTCGAGGCTCTTCTGGGAGATGGGGAACATCTTGAGCAGCACCAGCCAGCCCACCAGCAGCACGATGAGTACGAAGGGGATACCGAACATCATCCACTTACCGAAGGTGACATCCAGACCAAGGTCCTGCATGTATTTGAGGGCAATGGCGTTAGGCGGCGTACCGATGGGCGTACCGATGCCACCCACGTTCGCACCAATCGGGATGCAGAGGGCAAAAGCGGCGCGCCCGCGGTCCTCCGGCTTAAAGAGAGCCAGCACCGGCGTGAGCAGGGCAAGCATCATAGCGGCCGTGGCCGTATTGCTCATGAACATGGAGAAAACAGCCGTCACGCTCATCAAGCCCAGCAGCACGTACTTGGGATTAGTGCCGAAGGGCTTGAGCAGCACGCGCGCCAAGTTGATATCCAAGCGGTACTTGGTAGCGGCATCGGCCAGGAAGAAACCACCGAGGAAGAGAATGATGATGGGATCCGCAAAGGTGGCAAAGATACTCTTCTGCTTGGAAACGCTCACCAGATTCAACTCGTTAATGCGTTGACTCAGCGTACCATCGTAAAGTTTAGCGGCAGCGGCGGCCAGCTCTGCCTTAGCGGCGGGTTCCGTCACCTTACCGCTCACCACGGGGGCGAGGATGGTGTTATTGATGGTGGAGCGCACATAAGCCGAGGAAAGAGAGGTTTGCTTTTTCATATCGGCCAGCACGGCATCCTGAGTAGCCTGCACGGTTTCGGGCTTAGCGGCGGGGCCATAGGCATCGGCCACAATGGCTTTGACGGCAGCACTGTCGAAACGCTCCACTTGCAGGAAATTCAAGGATTGGTTGGACATTCCCAACAGCGTAAGAGTGATAACCAACACGGAAGTGGTCCAAATGGGAATGACCTCCAAAATCCACATGAGAGCGGCAAACACAAACAGTGCAATCACTCGGCTCTGAATGGTGTTAATCGGGATTCCCCATTCTTCGAAGGGAATCAGAAGCATGCTGCCACTAAGCAACAGCACAATGATGAGTTTAATCAATGTTTTCTGAGCTTGATTCATAGCTTGTTCAATTGTGTTCTCGGCACATAGTCCGGCATGCGCGTGCATGCCAGCTCGCGCGCAAGCGTGAGAGAACGGGCCTGTGCTGCCCTGCAGCTTATCACAATCCACCAGTTTTGGCAAGTTTTACTTACCAAAACAAGGAATTAGCTCAAAAAAGCCCCATGAGTACCTCCACCAGAACCGTCATCAAAATCATTGCAGCAGGATATGCCGTAGCATAGGCGATTACGGGCTCTTGGCGCTCAGTCTTTGCAGTAATGGCACCCAGAGCGGGGGTGGAAGTAACACTGCCGCAAATGGCACCCAGAGCCTCCGCCAGCGGAAGGCGCATGAGTTTACGAGTCACATAATACCCAAGCGCCAGCGGCAGTGTGCTGATGAGTGCGCCGATAAAGAGCATAACCAAGCCTTGCTCCATCACAGTTTGCACTAATTTTTCCCCACCGGTCACACCGGCTCCGGCCAGGAAAAGCATGAGGGCAAAATCCATCAACAGCACGCGGGATGGGCGGGGGATATACCCGGCAATAGGCCCCAGCTTTCCGAAATGCCCCAGGATGAGTGCCACCAGAAGCGGACCGCCGGCCATACCAAGGGAAAAGCCTTTTCCTTCACCAAGGCTTATTTCCACATTACCCAGCAGAATACCCAGTGCCACGCCACCCGTAAGGGAGAGGATATCCGTCACGTTCAATGCGGAGGAGCGGTGGCCGCACGTGGCGGAAAAATCCCTCACGGCGGTGGCAGAGCCCACCACGCGGACAACATCGTTACGCACAAGTTCCGTATCCGCCGTAGGCACAAAGGTATGCCCCAAGCGGGTGACTCGGGTAATGGATACACCATGGTTTTCCAACGTGCGGAGCCGGCGCAGCGGGCATCCGCAAAGGGAAGCGTTCAGCACAATCAGCTCTGCGCTTTCATCGCCATAGGAGCGGAGGAGGTGGTGGCTGTGGCTCACATGCCCCAGCAAGCCTACATCGTGCTCCACAGAGGCGCGCTCTCCCACCATGAGAACTTCCTGCTCCAGAGAGAACACATCCTCCGCAGAGAGCGGCATGAGCACCTCCTCCTTCACCACGCGGGGGATGAGGCATTTCAAAGCACCGGATTCCACATATGTGGTGATATTCCAGCCCAGCACCTCCGGATTCGTTACCCGCACCACACGTTTGATAATATCCGTGGGGGCTTTTTCATCCGCTTTTCCCTCCGGGGTCTCATTCAAATCCTTTTTCAGCAATCGGGGGAGCAGCTGCACGAACAGTACCACGCTTATTACCCCGAAGGGATAAGCCACACCATAACCGATGTTGACAAGGGCCGAGTCCCCGCCATTTTCCACCACTGATTCCACGGCTGCAGCCAATGCCGGGGTACTTGTATTAGCCCCGGAGAAAAGCCCGGCAGCCATTTCCGGGCCAATACCGAAGAGCTTGCAGCTTCCCCACGCCACCAGCATGGCACTGGAGGCCATAAGGAGGGAAAGGAGCATGAATATGCTACCCTTCTTCCCCAGGGAGGAGAAAAATCTGTTTCCCACACCCAAACCCACGCAGTAGACGAAGAGAGCCGTGCCGATACCCATGATTCCCTCCGGTACCTTCAAGCCGAAGTGCCCTGCCGCCAGTGCGATGAATAGTACGCCGGAATTACCAAGGGATACGCCTTTAACGGATATATGCCCAAGAGCCATTCCCAAACAAAGCACGGCGAATAGAACAAATGTCGGGTTCGCAAAAACAACGTCCATAAACAAGAAGGGGAGGTAAAAAAAGAACGGCTGGTTATACATGGGAATACCCTTCTTGTCAAGCACTGCCTCACTTTTGCGTTGCGCTCGCGCGAAAGGTGGGTTATAATGCATGCTCCACTACTCAGCACATGCGATACATTCTATCCTCCATTCTGCTTATTCTTGCGCTTGTACTGCCGAGCCCGGCCGATTCTCTCGTGAGCGTCGAACGTCTGGGCATCATCAACATCACCTTCAGCGAACCCGTGGTAAGTGCCACCACTGTGGCGAACCAGTTTAACGAACAGCTCAGCCCCAAGGAGCGTGGGCTGGAGCTATTCACCATCACCGGGGATAAGGATTACCCCCCTGACGCCCGATGGGTAGCGCAGGATTGCCTCCGCATTGTTCCCGCCACCGGCAGCACCGTACAAGTGGAGTATGCGTTAAATTTCAAACCCGATACCCGTTATCTGAGCGGACGCCCCTTACAGAACTACGCCTACACCTTCCGCACGCGGCCGGTGCCCTTGGTGAGTGAGGAAGCTCCGGGCATACCGGGGGGTGCTATGCTTGTTTGCGCCCGTCCGCGCATTTCGCGGGAAGCACTCAATCTTTCCCCGGCATCGCCCATACGATACACCTTCACCCGCATGGTACCCGATGGCACGGGAGAGCGCGTACCCGGGAGAGAAAGCGTGGAAGGCATTGCGGAGCCGGCTTTGCTGCGGCACGGATGCAGTTACAGCGTGCTGAGTGCCCTGCGCCGCAGTGGTGCCCGCTGGGAGGAGCTTACGCCGGATACCCCCATTAGCGGCTATGTTCTCGTGCGCCCGGCACGCCGCCTACCGGAAGGCAGCGAGTGGCGCTTAACCGCCACCGTACGCAACCTAAGCGGATTCTTGGATAGCAAACTCGGGGAGATTACCATTACACACCGCCTGCAACTGCGCGCAGAACAAGTGTTCCACCCTGAAAGGGCAACTTCTCACGGCAATAGCCCGGAAACTCGTGTACGTGTCAGCTTCTCCGCCGAGATGGATAAAACTACTCTGCCGGAACTTTTTCGGCATATGGAGGTGTACTGCAACGGAATCAAGGCCACCCCGGTGGAAGGCAATCCCCTCTGCGTGGAGGCTCAAGTGGAGGGGAAGCCTGTGCGGATTCACTACGCAGGGCCTTCGGAAGCCACAAGCATGGAGGTGAGCGGTACGCACCTGCATGGGGAAGAGCGCATCCTCTACACGCACCCGCAAGCACGCCCGGGCATGGAGTTAACAGTGGAAACCGCCCGCCCCTTCCTGCTGGAGCTGCGCTTTGCCAAGAACGTCAAATCCCTGCAAGGAATGGAATTGCAAAGCCCTACAGCCTGCCGACTTTCCATCACCCCGGCACAGCCCTGCATGCCGGAACCGGATACCGCCGGAGTAACCACTCTACCACTGCATGGCAAACATAAGCTGCAAATCCCCTACCTGAATGGCGCAGAACTGGGAATTTCCCTGCATCGCTGGTCGCAAGAGCAAGCCACCACCACCATGGGAAAAATGCTGGACATTATGCGTAGGCAGAAGGAATCCCCCCATAGCAAGCTAATGGAAAGCCTGTACCTCAGTGCCCTCATCCAAGCCCGGCAGGAGCATAAACTTCCCACGGAGGACCTCCCCACACCGGAGGAGCAGGAGGCCCACCGCACAGCACTCCAAGAGCTGCACACCTTGCAGCAGCAAGTACTGCAAGGTTCCGTTTCCACCCCCATGTTCCGCATGGCCGCTCCCTCGGGGGATAACCGTTTAGCAGGGCACAGCCGCGTAGTAGTTGAGCTGCCCCAACTGCTGCAAGGAGAAGCTCTCCGCCCCGGTCTGTATGTGTTGCGCCTACGTTTCACACCTAATGCCGCCGTTCGCGCGGCGGCGGAGGCCTTGGGCATTCACCAAGAACTGCTGCAACGAGAAGAACTGGCCGTACTTCAGGTAACGGATTTACAACTCCGCCTCAGTACGGATGATTCCCTCGCACTCCTGACACGCTTCTCCACCGGCAAACCGGAAGCGGAGGGGCAGCTGCAAGCCCTCGGTCGCCAAGGTCTTTTCGGCTCAGCCTTCCCCACACCACACGGCACAGCCCAACTCCGCCAAGTGGGAGGAGAAATCCTCATGGCCACCCATGGGGAGGACTACTGCTTTGCCCCACGCTATGGTAATAATTGGCTACCGGATTGGGCGGATGACGATACGGCGGAAGACCCGGATGCCGTGGAGACAGAGCCGGAGGTGGAGTTGAAAGCCATGTTCTGGACGGATCGCCGGCTCTACCGCCCGGGAGAAACCGTGCATGTGCGCGGCTTTATGCGCGCCGTGGATAAAATGAACCGCTTTAACCACTCCAAGCACAAGAATTTAGACCTCGTACTCATATCCCCACTGGGACGGGAGCTGGAACGCCGCAATTTCGATGTGGATGCGTATGGTGCCTTTGAGCAAAGCTTCCGGCTTCCCGCCGGGCAGGACAATGTGGCCGGTGCTTACCGTCTGCGCCTGCTCACCCCCCTTCCCCGGCAACTGGCAACCCAAACCATACGCTGCGAGGTATTCCGCCGGGATACTTTCGATGTGCAACTCCGCGCCATGGGAAGCCCCATTGCCCCGGCTCAATTAGAGCTTCGGCTGGAAGCAGCAGATTACTCCGGCACCCCTGTGGCAAATGGGCGAGTGCAGTTGGAAATAAACGCTCCTATTCCCTTGGGAGAAGAAGGCGAAGCCCTGCCGGATAAGAGCCGGGAAGAACCCAACTACACCCTGCGCCGCCAAGCCACCCTAAACGCCGATGGCACACTCCAATTCACCCTTCCCCTCCCTCCCATACAGAAAGAAACCACCCTACACATCTCCGGCAATGTGGCCAATGCCCGGGAGGAATACCGCCACTTCCGCTTAAACCACACCCTCTGCCCGGCAGGTTTGCGGCTCAAACTCACACCCGATGCCCGGCTGCACCTGCTGGATGCCCGGCAAGATACCCCCTTGGCAGAGGAGCAAGAGGTGGAGGTACACCTACACGGCACCCGTGAAGAAACCCGCCAACTACCTAACGGTTTCTCTCTGGTAACCACTTCCCCCTACCACCTCTGGGGAGAAAGTGTGCGCGTGCCGGCGCACTCTGCCACCGGCATTAAGCTACCCCTGCACAGCATCATCCGCCGCTTGCTGGACATCGGCATCCCCTTGCAGGATAAATACACCGTAACCCTCTCCGGCAAGGACAGTGCCGGGCGCAGCTTTAATGAGCAGCGTTCGTTCTACTCCCATGGGCAAAATATGCCGCCGCTCTTCCGCTTAAGCCAGGAACACCCCGGGGCCACCCCCATGCTGCATTCCGCCATGGAGGGTACAGCCATTGCCATTGTGCGCTGTGGTGTTCGCACCCGCTGCATCAGCATTCCCGTGCAGAAGGGGGAGCACCCCCTCTCCTTCACCCCGGAGGCAGAAGAAACCGGGGAGCTGCAACTCCAGCTCTTGCTTCCCTATGCCGATGAGCATGGGCAGCATACCCTTCTTGCCTCCACACAAGCCGCCCTTTCTTACCCGAATCCGGCTCGCGATTTGGAGATTACCCTCAATGTTCCGGCACAAGCACGCCCGGGCAGCACCCAGGATTTTTCCGGGCAGGTACGCCGCCCGGACGGGACCCCCGCGCAAGCCGTCGTTACCCTTTATGCAGTGGATGCCGGAATTCTCAACCTAGCCGATTACCACCTGCCAAACATTGCCGCCAGTCTTTCCCGCACTCAGGCACAGCATCTGCATTTTCCACCCATGCTGCAAAAGCATCGGGCCTTCTCCTTCACCCCCCTGCCCGGATTGTGGCGCGGAGAAAGCCGACCCACCGCCGGAGGCACATGGAAACGGGAGGATTTTGCCGGGCAACTCGGGCATACGCCCATGCCCATCCTCATGAGTGCCGCCACGGCCACCGGTATGGGAGCCGATGCGGATACCCGCTGGTTGGAGGGCATCTCCGTTCTGGACGAAGCGGATGAGGCAGCATTGGAGCAGCCCTTGCTCCGCAAACATACGAACGCCACCACAAGCACGGCAGAGCCCCTCCTCCTGCGCCACAATTTCGCCCCCTTAGCCCTGTGGCAGGGAGCCCTTCCCACTAATACCGAAGGGCGTTTCAGCACACGCACCACCCTGCCGCACACCCTCACCACCTACCGCATTTTCGCCGTGGCAGCCGATGCGGCAGGGACCGGATTTGGCACCAAGGAGGCGGAGCTAAACGTGCAGCAACCCCTCATGCTCAATGCCACGGCTCCGCTCTTCATGAGTACGGGCGACCGGCTGCAAATCCCCCTCACCCTCACCAATAACAGCTCCGCCCAAGGCACATGGAAATTGGCTGGCTCCGGCACATCCACCCCGCAAGAAATCACCCTTGCCCCCCATGCAGAGCACACCTTCCACTTCGAGGCTGCCCCGGATACCGAAGGTGATTACCACATGCAATGGATGGCCACCGGCGAAGGCGGACAGGATGCCACAGCCATCACCATCCCGGTGCGGCGCCCCGTCCCCTTGCTCAAAGAGGTTCACCACCTCTTGCTGGCAGAAGGAGACAAGGAGCAGAACACCGCCTCCCTGTTGAGTAAGGAACTGGCGAATTCCGCGCAAGGCACGCTGGAACTCCGGCTCTCTGCCAACCCGCTACTACACATGGCAGGCTGCGTGGAAATGGCTCTGCAGTGTCCCTTCGGACACACTGAGCAACTGGCATCCTCCATGCTGCCCTGGCTCATGTACGACCGCTTGGCTCCCCTTTCCCCGCAAATGGCTGCCACTCCGGCAGCACAGGTGCCGGAGCTACTCCGACAAACCATGCAGCGCCTCGCCGCACGCCGGCAGAAGGATGGTGGCCTTGCCTATTGGAGCGGCGGGCATGAATCTTGCCTTTGGGCCAGTGCCCATGCCGCCATGGTTCTCCAAATGGCACAGCAGCACGGTCACACCCTTCCGGAGGGGCTACTGGAAGGGCTACAGCGTTATCTCTCCACTGCGGAACTTAAAAATGCCTCCCCCCTCACTCGCTACCAAGTAGCAAGGTTGAAGGGCGACCGCTCCACCATGAAATCCGCCCTCGCCGAAGCCGGAAAAATTGCTCGCGAAGCACAGCAATGTCCATGGTGGTGCAGCGGCTCACTCACCGCAGATATCACCTTTCTGAGCTACCTTATGGACTACAATGCAGGCCGCTACGAAGCCTTCCTTACGTGGATGCGTAGCCGCGCGGCCGACCCGCGGCACCAGAGTTCATGGCGCAGCGCATGGGCCATCACCGCCCTCATGGAATATGTGGGCAACTCTGCCGGAGCGGTTGTGGAATCTGCCGTGCGCCTTCCCAATGGGCAGCAGTTGGAGCTGCAACGCGGCATTACCACCCTGCAACTTGCCGCCACCGGCACACGCTTGGCAGACACCGCTGCAAGCATTACCCCCCTACGCGGAAACACCTATGCCATCGTACGAGCCACAGCTCTTCCCCCGCAGGAACAATACCCCGGCATTACCGAAAAAGGCTTGCAAATAACCCGCCTTTACGAGAAACAAGGGGAAGATGGCGTGTGGCGCCCCACCTCCGAATGGAAAGTAGGGGATGTCGTACGTATCACCCTTACCTGCGCTAAGACCGCCCCGGAACTCCAACACTTTGTGCTGGAAGATTACCTGCCCGCCAGTATGGAAGCCATTAACCCTGCGCTGCCCACTCAGGCAGCAGGACTCCCCCACACAGAGTGGAGCCAAGAGCTAAACCACCGCGAGTACCTCGCGGATCGCGTGCGCGGCTTCGGCACACGATGGGTAGGTCAAGGCACGCTGAATATGGTATACTACGCCCGTGTCAAACGAGCCGGCACAGCCACTGCCCCCCCTGCCCAGGCTCAGCTTTTTTACGAACCACAGGTATATGGGCTCTCCTCCGGAGCCACACACATCTCCCTCCCCTAGAGGAACTAAAAATTACCTTTACATCACCGGAAAATTGCTGTACACTCTCGAGCAATCAACCATCCCCCCCTACACCATGAAAAAAACGCTTACTGCGCTGATGGCTCTGGCATCCCTCTCTCACGGTGCCGAGATTGATTTGAGTATCCCCGCATCCACGGATACCAATGTGGGTATCTTCTTTGTCGATTCGGACGAGCCATGGCTTCAACTTGCAGATTACGATACCGGCTCCTACATGTACACCTATGGAGATGGAGAAGAATGGGATATCGTACCCAATAAAGAAACGGGTGAAGGCATCCTGATTGTTGATGCACAGACCGGAGAAAACTACTTCTCTCTGGCACCTCGCAGAGGAGTAGGCGGCAGCGGAGAAGCCATTATCTTAGATCTCGATGGCGTACTCCCGCAGGATGAATACCTCACCTATCTCACTTTCAGCATCGAGGGTAGTTACTCGAACGATATCGCCGGAGCGGCTCAGCTCGGGATTTCGCTCTTACACAAACACGAAGATTCGTGGTCGTTGGTACAACACACTACAGGGACATTGAACATAGGCGAAGGCTCCTCTCTGAATGTGCCTCTATACGCTCCTTGCGCCATCACAGACAGCAGCTATAAAATCATTGCCACTGTCAGCAATACTGGTGCATTATACGGCTCAGCCACCGGCTTATACACTGTATCCGGCATCGGTGTTACAGTAAGCACGGATACCTTCACCTCGACGAATATGCCCTCACTCGTCATTCCATACACCCCCTATAATGACGGTATGGACAAAACAACCGCCATGGAAGCGCTGACAGCCTTTGCAACCCAACCGGATGGAGCCTATATGTTCAACGCAGGCGGATTAGTCAATACAAACAGCAGCACGGGCGAAGGATTCATCCGTATTAACGAGGATGGGAAATATACACTTACTCTTGCCCCCCGGCACAAAGCCGGAGGCTCCGGCGAAGCTATCGTGTTAAGTGCTCTCGGCTTGGAACGTGTGGGAGCGTTCCAATTAAACATCAAAGATAGCTGGTCGGAAATCGTAAGCGGCGAAGTTGCACTAACTCTTGCCGTCATCTACGAACATGACAACACATGGGAAGTTTTGCAATCCGCCACAGGCAGTCTACTCATCGGGGAAGGAGCCACACTTACCCTGAATCTGGACCAAATCATCGAAGATTGGACGCACAGTGACACCAATTACAAGGTTGTAGCCGTGATTGATGATACAGCCAAAGCATTGGAATGCGGCGAGAATTACAGTGCTCTTTACACCATGGAAGACATTTCCATCACAGCGCACCAAAACCGGATTATACCGGAACCCGCCACCGCTACGCTGAGCCTGCTGGCTCTGGTGGCCATGGCCTCCCGCCGGCGGCGAAAATAAGCCCCCCCTTTTTCCACTGCCGATACAAGCAGCTTAAAGACCGCCCCGCATAGGGGCGGCCTTTTTTTGGTGTTCCTGCCCGCCGGAATGCACCCCGGCATGGGAGAGAATGCCAAATTTGGCTTGCGTTTCAGCAGAAATT
>JAFXCP010000030.1 GCA_017521405.1 Akkermansia sp.
CGGCCGGAGATTGTACAGAAAACTCTCCTGCACCATTGTAAATAATCCCCTTTTTTTCATCACAAAACTTTACCCGCAAATCCGTATACAAAGCATCTGCCCATACGGATGCCATCCCCAAAAATGCCACGGCTATAAGGTATATACTACGAAACATGCTTTATTCCTACCATACAACTCTGCATTTGGCAAGCATATTTCTTCATCTTGTACACATAGCTTCATTTTGATGAAGGCGCAAGAATACGCTCTACGTGTTCCAGAAGGAGGGAGGCGGCAAGCTCAGAACCATAACGGCTAAGGTGATTCGTATCCCGATACAGGAACTTACCTTCACGACGGAGGGGGTATGTACCTTGAACGGACAATGCCGGACTAAGGCTCACACAGGTAGCAAGACCGGATTCCCGGACTTGGCGCATAAAGGCCTCCTCCGTGGCACAAGCCGCCGCATGCTGAGCAGGAGTTTGCTCCGGCAAGGGATAATCGAGACCAAGAAGCTCGTGCCGCAGGAAACGGTTCACGTGGTTCGTACTGCGAGGCCAAAAGGGAGTATCCCGTACCACGATTACCTTTTTTCCCATCATTGTAAGGCGGCGGCATGTTTCCAGCAATCCGTTTTCGAGATGGGTGCGAATATCCTCCCTAGGAATGCGCCGAAGATTCCAATCTCGCAAACTTCCCATGCAGAAGCGCAAGTGCCAATAGTTAGAAATAATCACGCAGCGAATATCGGGGCGGGATTGCAGCCACTTCAGGAGAAGTTCTCCTTTTTGTCTATTCCAACGGGCATTTCCCCCCTGTAGTTCCATAAAGCAATCCCATGCGGGAACACAGGAATTATTGAGGTAAAGTCCGCGAAGCCCGCCGCGAGTACGCAGGCACTTATCCATGCCATAATGAAGGTGCCATGCATGGCTATCGCCCAAAAGCAGGAAACTCACCGGGGCCTGCTTGTCTGAGCCTTCCAGCAAGGGGGTATGCTGAAACGCGGCCCTCGGGAAGCCTTGCAATTCTTTCTCAGTTGCCCTACCGCTTAAAATGGGATGACTATACTGCATTGTCTCCTCATCCATAGCATTCGGTAAGGCCCTCTGCACCTCCACACAATACACAGGCAAGGCACATAAGAACGCTATGGGCACTAGCACCGCAGGAAGCAGCCATGCCGCTGTACGCGGAGAAAAACTCCGAAACCACTGCATGCAGCGGCTTTCCACTCCACGCCAAAGCAACCAGGCTAAAAGCACCGAAAGGGCAAATAAAGCCACAGCTCCCGCCACGCTCTCCTTATCAAAGGTAACATAATCCCAGAGTGCAAAAATGGGCCAGTGAACAATATAAAGTGAAAAAGATACGGAACCCAATTGCTGCATGGGCTGCCAGCTCAGCAACCGCCCCATGGTGCCACTCTGACCATAACGCAAGAGCAGCATGGCACCCAACAAAACAGGGTATACACAGGCAGACCCCGTCTCCAGCCCATACATGGGAATAAGCACCAATAACATTCCCGCCCATGCAGGCCAGCCCGGCCTTTTGGGCAAAGTACACCATGGCACAAGAAGCATTGCCAGAAGCGGCTCCCACAAACGTGTAAATAAACTATAATAGGGGGGAAATATGTCCAATAAAGGCGTCACATAGGGCAACATACCGGGCCAATCCTCCCCATACTGCAAAAACACCGAAAGAGCGAGAGAACAAATTCCAACGCATCCCAGTACCGCATGGCGAATCCATACATTCAAACGCCGCATCACCAGAGCAAGTAAAGGAATAAGAATGTATAATTGCACTGTTAATCCCACATACCAAAAATGCATCAGCGGATTATCCTGCGTGGCCGGGTTGAAATAATCCCCACTGCGGGCCACATACTCATTACTCAAGCCAAGGGCACAATAGCCCAAGGTTTGCACCAACATCTCGTACAAATCCGGTTGGAGCAGCCAGGCCCCCGCCAGTGCCAAGGGACACCCCACGACCAAAACCGGAGGGCCAAGTCTCCATATTTTACGAAGCAAATAGGCTCCGTATCGCAGCTCCGGCAAGCGAGCGGGAGATAAGTCCCGGCTAAAGAGGAGGTATCCTGTAAGCAGGAGAAAAATATCTACACCAAAATAACCGCAGGGACATAATTCCTCGTTAAGGTGGTATAAAACCACAGCTAATATCGCCAAGGCTCGTAGGCCGTTGATGTGCGGCATGAACCCTAAATTCTCCTGAGCTTTCTTGCGAGACATAACCGCAGCCACTCTAACAAAAAATACGCAGGGTGACAATCTGAATATAGGATTTTCTCCATTAAATCTTGCTAAAAGAGCCGCCAACCGCTACAATGCTGCGGATAATATGAACGCAACGCAAATTCGTCAGGTCTTGGAAAGCACCGGAGTTATTCCCTCCAAATCAATGGGGCAAAATTTTCTGGTGGATGAGAACATAGCCCGCTGGATTGTGAGCCAACTGGAAATTCAGCCGGAAGATTGCGTTGTGGAAGTAGGACCCGGCACAGGAGCTCTTACGGAACACATGGCCCCCCTTTGCCGCAAATTGATATTGGTGGAGTTCGATGCAAGACTGGCCGAGTACCAACGACAGCGCTGGGCAGAAACGCCCCATGTAGAGGTATACCATGCCGATGGTGCCAGCTGGGACCCCCGCCCGCTTTTCAAGGAACAGCCGGTCAAGTTTATGGGAAATCTACCCTATTCCGCCGGCGGAGCTATTCTGGCTAATTTTCTTACGTCTCCTTGCGCTGTTTCCCGCGCCGTTGTCATGCTGCAAAAAGAATTTATTGATCGGATTCTTGCCCGTCCGGGGGACGAGGCCTATGGTTTACTCTCGCTGAGGCTCCAGATGGATTGGGTACCCCGAGCCCTCAAGACCGTACCGCCGGAAGCCTTCAACCCACGCCCGAAGATAGATTCCACCGTCATGCTGCTCACCCCGCGGGATGCTCGCGAACTGCCACCCTACGACCATCGTTTGATGGACGAGCTGATGCGGCGCTGTTTTTCCCAGCGCCGCAAGCAAATGCACAAGCAACTGCCGGAAACACCACCCTGGGCCGAGGTATCCGCCGGCTTAGGCATCTCCCCTACGGCGCGGCCGGAGGAGCTGGGGCTGGAACAATGGGTAAAACTCACCAATGCGTATGACCCACACCCGCTGGCCGGCATTCCCCAGAAAGAGGAAGAACTATTCGATGTGGTGAACGAAGCGGATGAAATCCAAGGGCAAGCCACTCGAAAGGAGGTGCATGAACATGGGCTCATGCATCGTGCCGTTCATATCCTCGTATTCAATAAGAAACACGATTGTCTGCTGCAACTGCGTTCCCCTTTGAAAGACCGCCACCCGGGTGTATGGGATTCCTCTGCAGCAGGTCATCTGGACGCCGGAGAGGATTATGAGACTGCTGCCCGCCGGGAACTGGCGGAGGAATTAGGAATCGAAGACGCCCGCATAATTCATCTGGGGAACTTGCCCCCCACCCCGGAAACGGGTATGGAACACGTAGCTCTCTATGCGGCCTTATACAATGGGAAGGTACATTTTCCGGCAGCAGAAATCTCCGGGGTACTCCCCTTCCCGGCAGCTCTTATCGATGAATGGCTGGAACGCCGCCCGCAGGACTTTGCAAACTCCTTTGCTGCATGCTGGCGAATTGCTCGCACCATGCTGGGCAATGCAGAAGAATAAATCCTTATCCTCTGCGGCGGCGGAGCATTCCTAATTCCGGCACGCGGAAGAGCAAGCAGGCTGCCAAATACACAGCCCCGGCTACAATTCCCCCCAAAGCCAAGGCGCCGAGGCGATTCAGGAAACACCAAGCGGTGAAATCCGTGAAGAAATATACCTTCCCGCCCCAGCACACTAGCGACAGCACCAAACCGGCTGCACATATGCGGCACAGGCCGGGCATAAGCTCTCCACAAGCCATTCCCCCCAACAATCGCCGCAGATAGAAGAAATAAAACAGGAAGTTAAGAGTTGTCACCACGGAGGTAGTTAAGGCCAAATAGGCGGCGGGCATGCCCAGCACATGAACAAAAGTGTAATTCATCCCCACGGAAACACAGCAGCACACCAATGCTATTCCCGCAGGTGCCCATGGTTTTTCCAACGCTAAAAATACAGGCTGCAACACCTTCATTCCGGCATACCCCAGCAACCCCAGCGAATAGGCAGCAAGCACAGAGCCGGTAAGGGAGGAAGCTGCGGCATCGAACCTGCCGCGCTGGAAGAAAATACTGACAATTTCCGTCCCCCAAAGGCAGAGAAAAACAGCAGATGGCACAGCAAACAAAGCCACAAAGCGCAAGGCCTTGGCAAGATGCCCGGCAATATCCTGTCCCCCCCCCTCGGAAAGTGCCATACGGGAGACCGTAGGCAACACCACCATACCCACAGCCACACCAAACAAAGCCACAGGCAGTTGCCACAAGTGGAAGGCCCCGGAAATGGCTGTTACGCTCCCGGGCTGCAGGTACAGAGCAAAGGATGTGTTGATAAAAATATTCGTCTGGGTAATTCCCGCAGCCACCACGCCGGGCAGCATCAGCATCCACACACGGCGCACGGTCTCATCCGCAAAATGGGGACGCCCCTTCTGCCAATGCACCCCAATATCCCACTTTAAGCGGTACCCCTTCTTATAGAGCTTCGGGAGCTGGAAGAGAATCTGTGCAGCGCCGCCACACACCACACCAATCGCAAAACCATACAGGGCCTTGGGGCCAAAAGTAGGGTCTATCATCCATCCCAGAATAGCCCCCACCCCCACGGTGGTAAGATTAAATGCTGCACTGGCCAAATTAGGCAAGCCAAAAACACCAAAAACATTTAAAGCACCCATGCACAATGCAGAGACGGAAGCCAATAGGATGAAAGGCCACATGATACGGCATAAATCCGTGGCCAAATCCATAAACCCTTGGCTTTCCAGCCGCACGGCAGCAGCCGGGACCCCCTCGGCTGCAGTAGTCAGCAAAATTCGGTCTCCCGGTTGTAGTTTCTCCAACTGGCTCATCCGCAGGCAGGATTCGGGCGATATGCCACGCAAAGCATCAACTGCGGAAAAGACAGCCTCCGTGCGGCCATCGGCATCCTTCCGCAAGTGTTGGAAAACCGCATCAGAACAGAGCATGGACGGAGCATCCTGCGGTGCATAAACCACCACACGGGCCCGCTCGGGATAGAGCTGCTGCATGCAGAATCCGGCAAGGAGAATACCGATGGAAACCAAGCAAAGCATCAAAGAAATGAGCTGGGAGCTAACGCGGTGGGCAAGAGTCCAAGCGGCTTGTGCTCCTTGCTGCTTCTCCACCTTACTCATCACACTGGTGAAGCTCTGAGAAAGTGCCCCTTCCGCAAACATATCGCGGAGCATATTGGGAACGCGAAAAGCCGTCAGGAAAGCATCCAACGCACCGGTAGCCCCGAAGAGTGAGGTAAAGACCACCTCCCGCAATAAGCCGGTAAATCGGCAGCAAAAAATAGCGGCCGTGGCAATCAAGCTCTTTTTCTGCATGGAGGCCATGGCTCTGCAAATTAGCGAACTTTCTCCGGCAGGGCTTCCTTAATTTTCCGCGCAAACACCTTAGCCGTGGTTTTATCCCCCATCAGCAGGCAAGTGCGGGAAAGCTCGCGCATCACTTTGCGGAAGAGTTGGTTATCGGCAGCATCGAGTTTGGCTCTATCTTCCTCGGAAAATTGCAGGATAGATGCTTCTATGGCTCGCAGCAGGCGGAATGCCGTAAGGTCTTGACCGGCTTTGCGATGCAGCAGAGCCAAACGCAGGCGTGCATTCAGTACCTGCCCATCCGTCAAGTCGGGATTCGATTCCTCCACCATGCGAGTAGACTCCGTCACCCATTTCAGGGCATTTTCATAATCCTCGCGCGCGGAGTAATAATCAGCCAATTCTGCTGCGATGCGCGGGCGCGCATCCTTCTGAGCCAAATCAGGATGCTCCGTCATCATTTGCCAGCAGCGCTGCACAAGGTTGATTTTTTCCTCGCCCTCCGTATGGGTAGCCAGGAAAGTAAGGCAGCGCATCACCTCTGCAGGGTCTTTTTCATGTTCCAGCAGGTAGCGATAATCCTGCACAGCATCTTGCACGGAACCACGCGCCTCGTTGGCGCGGGAACGAATACGAGCAATGCGAGTTTGCAACTCAGGCGTCATCTCCCCATAGCCCTCAGCAAATGCAGCGGCAAGGGATAATGCCTGAGCGCAGCCATCGTGATTACCGAGGCGAGAGCGAATTTCCCCCAGAAGGAGGTAACAATACGGCAGGCGATGCTCCTTATCCGGATATTCCAGCATAGCATCGCGGCAGCGGAGGAGCTTCGATTCCACCTCCCGAAGGGAAGCTGCCGGAATGGCCGGGTTATCGTGCAGTGTATTGGACACCTCCTCCAGCATGAGTTTGGACATGGCAGGACAAAGAGGCCATTTAGCCTGTTCCAATATGTTGCGGGTTTGCTGCAACACAGGATCTTTCACTGCACAGAGGTCGGCCCGCATCATCTGGAGAGCAGCAGCCTCCGTGGCAAGCTCCGGGGCCGCTAAGCGCAGCATGATGGCCGGAGAATCCAAACGCGCAATAGCCTTAATAGCCTCATCGTTACGCTGCATACGCACACAGGTTTCAGCAGAGCGACGAATGGAACGCAGAAGTAACTCCGTCTGTTCCGGAGCGTTCATCAACTTATCCTGCAACTCTTTATCCAAGCGTAATTGCAACTCAAAGTCCCCATGCTCCATGGCGGCCGTGGCGAGTCGGTCCAGACCTTCTGCCGGAGCAAGCGATTCCACCTCCGGCAGGATACGCACAGCTTCATCCCACTGGCCCTTATCAATCAGACGGGTCATGAGGAACCAGCGGAACTGGCGGCGCGTATCGGCATTTTCAATCCAACCCAAGCGTGTGCGGGAATTCTCCGCCAGCTCCAACAAACGGGCTTTATCCCCGGACAAATCCCCCAGCAAGCGGGTAAGATTAGCATTAGCCTCCGCATTACTGGGAACCACAATGGTTTGCCCCTTAAAAAAAAGCAGTATATCCTCCCCCTTAGCATAAATACCCCACAGCAGCAAAGCGGCTACCGTGAGGCCCACAGCAGCTAACGGCAGTGTGGGATTGCTTTTTTTGCGGGCAGGTCTGTAACGGCGAATCATATGGGAATGGAAAAATTATTTAATTTACGAAGAGGTGGATTCTGAAGAGGTGGATTCTGCAGCCGGGTCCGACACATGGGGAGCAAGCTGCCGCATGTACTGGCGCGCTTCCTCTCTGCGATCCGGCTGGTCTTGGACCAAGGGCAAAAGCTCCTGCCAAGCAGAAAGGGATGCCTCCCAGTGGGAAAGGTGAAATTGCAGGATACCCTGAGCCGTAAGTGCTGTAATAAGATTATCTTTATTTTCTGCTGAAAGTTCCGTCCTCAGAAGAGGTATGGCCTCTGTATATGCTGAAGCAGCCTCCTGAGGTTTTCCCATCTGTTCGGACGCCTGCGCCAGCAGCAGCAGGCAACGCCCCATATCCGCTTGCGAAGCAGCAAAATGAGACTTTCTTAAATCGAGGCAGCGTTTAAGATATTCGGGAGCCTCCTCCACTTTCCCCAGCACCATGCGGCAGCGGGC
Source organism: Akkermansia sp. (assembly GCA_017521405.1). Lineage (GTDB taxonomy): Bacteria > Verrucomicrobiota > Verrucomicrobiia > Verrucomicrobiales > Akkermansiaceae > Akkermansia. Next base: position 7,654 of record JAFXCP010000030.1, read on the forward strand.
CACGCCTTCCAATGCCTGCACCTGTTGGGTGGGAGATTGAGCATATGCCAAGGCTTGCTCGAATGCTGCGGAGGCCGTCTCAAAATCCTCCATGACGAGAGAAAGCCAGCCTCTTTGGATAGCCAGACTTGCCATAAAGGGATTACGCTGGTACAGATAAGTGGACGCCACGCCCTCCGCCCGATTCAACAGCCCCAAAGCAGCAGGTATGTTCCCCTGTTCCTCCTGAATAACTGATAAATAACGCAGAGCCATAACCTGAGCCACGCCCTCCGCCGCATCCGTAGGCACCGTAACGGACTCCCACAACAAAGGCTCCGCCTGCTGGTATTGCCCCTGCTCCACCATGGCAGCACCGAGATAAGCCGCCTCCCAAGCAGTGGCGGAGGAGGGTTCTGCGGCTTCTAATACAGCCGCAAAACATTCGGCAGCCTTATCCTTCTCTCCCTGTTCGCGGTGGCAAATACCTTTATGTACCAGCAAAACATGCTGCATAGAGCGTGCAGCTTCTCCCATATCGGCACATTCCTTCAACAGAGATTCCAAAGAGGCCATGTATTCTCCGGGATTTCCGGCTGTGTTGATTTCCACAATGGCCAGCTCCCTAAATGCACGGACTCGTCCCGGAATATTCCCTGCCTGCGCGTGCAAACGAACTGCCTGGCGATAATACGCCTTGGCCTGCAAGGTGTGAGCCCCTAAAGCCAGAAAATAGGCAGCCGTTTCTGCCCGCTCCGCCCATGGGCGAGGCTCATACTTTCCCTTGAACAAATCGTCCAAAAGGGCAATGGCGGGCTCATACAGCTTCCGCTCCAACATTTGCTCCGCTAAAAGCCACCGAGCCTCCCGCAGAATCTCAGGATGCTCAATCCATGCCAAATGCTCCGGCCGGGTGGCGTGTGCTACCAGCGTCGCATCATCTGCTGCGGAAAGCTGTAAAAAATAACGGAGGTTTTGTGCGGCCAGTTCATTCAGCGAGGCCTGTACACGCCCGGAAGCCGCAGATTCCGTGTATCCCTGATGATATCCTAAACTAAACGTAGCCCAGCCCAAGCCCACACATAAGCCGGCCAAAATACCGGCTGCCGCCCACTTGACCCACGGACGGAACTCCAGCTCCGCCTCTTCCGGGGAAGCATCCACGGGAGGTAACGGTTCTTTCACCTCATCCAGCATGTGTGCAGCAAAAACAGCTATGGAAAATAGGGAAATCTGCTTTAAGCGTTTTCCTGCCCCAAATGGAAAGCAGTATGTACCACTCGAGCGGCCTGCTCAATATCCCCGGCTTCCACCGTTGTGGAAATGCGAATCTCGGAGGTGGCAATCATACCCGTGGCAATGCCCGCATCGGCTAAAGAGCGGAACATCGTGGCTGCCACACCCGTATGAGAACGCATACCCACACCCACAACAGAGAGCTTTGCCAAGCCGGACTCCGTTTCCAAGCGAGCCTTTTCGCCCAACTGAGGAAGCAGCCCTTTAAGAGCCGCCTGAGCAGCCCCCAAATCATTCATATTCATAGTGAAGGACTGGCGAGCCATACCATCATGTGCAGTATTGGCCACAATCATGTCCACGTTAATTTCTGCTTCCGACAAGGCGGAAAGAATAAGTGCCGTATAGGGAACCGGCGCGGTAATGCCCGATACAGTCACACGGGCCTGATTGCGTTCGATAGACACCCCGCGAACAGCGAGGGACTCCATAGCTGTGGTTTCTTCTTGCACGATAGTACCTGGGTTGTTATTCATGGAATTACGGACTTCGAAAACGACGCCGAATTTTTTGGCAAACTCAACGGAACGAGCTTGCATGACCTTGGAGCCGCTGGAGGCCATTTCCAGCATTTCCTCATAAGATAATACGGGGATTTTTCGGGCATCTTTCACCACGCGCGGGTCGCAGGTGTATACACCATCCACATCGGTGAAAATTTGGCACAAATCGGCATTAACAGCCGCCGCCATCGCAATGGCCGACAAATCGGAACCACCGCGCCCAAGTGTATGGATAACACCCTCGGAAGTAACACCTTGGAACCCGGCACATACCACAATGTAGCCATCCTCCAGCGCTTGGATAACTCGCGAGGGCTCTATATTGGCAATGCGCCCGCGAGTATGGGAACCATATGTGCATACCCCGGCCTGCTGGCCGGTAAAACTCATGGCCTTGTATCCCATATCCGTAATGGCCATGCAGAGAAGAGCTATCGATTGTTGCTCTCCCGTGGCAAGCAACACATCCAGCTCCCGCTCCGGAGGATTTTCCATCACCTCATGAGCCAGAGCAATCAATTTATCTGTAATACCGCTCATTGCGGAAATAACGGCCATCACCTTATTCCCGGCATTTTTCGTCTCAATAAGCTTGCGGGCAACATTCCGAATGCGATCAATGGTTCCGACAGAGGAACCGCCATATTTCTGGACGATAAGAGCCATGGTATATTTATTTATGAGTTAAAGGTTTCTATACGGAATACAGCCGGATGCGGAGCTACGCAATCCGACTGGACAATTTCCTTCAGAGCAGCCTTCAGGCTCCCCCAAGAGCAGGCATGCAAACTGAACACAAGGTCGTTATGGGTATTTTCCGCCGCTTCATCCTCCTCGTGGGCTGTGGAGGATGTGGAGGAGATGCTGATATTATGGCGAGCCAGAGCCGTAGCAATGGTGGCAATGACGCCGGAGCGGCGGCTGGGTACAAGGAAGCGCACATAATAGGGTGTAACCGTATCCTCCTGTGGCATGATTTCCAGCGTTTTGGTGTAGGGATGGAATCCCGTGTGGAAATCCGGATGCCGGCGATCTCGCATAGCCAACACGATATCCCCAATAACGGCACTGGCTGTGGGATTCTTGCCGGCTCCCCGACCATAGAAAATCGTCTCGCCCACAATATCCCCCTTCACCGCAATGGCATTAAACACGCCATTCACGTTTGCCAGCAGGTGGCTCCGCGGCACAAAGCTGGGCTGCACACGCAGTTCAAGAGCATCCGTATCCTCGTGGTGTTTAATCACAACCAAGAGCTTAATTGTATAACCAAGTTGGTGGGCAAAGCGGAAATCCGTGGGTGTTACCCGTTCAATACCATACACGGAGATGCGGCTCGGGGCAATGGGTGTACCATATGCCAGCATGGCCAGAATGAGAGCTTTGTGAGCGGCATCCCAGCCATTGATATCCAGGGAGGGGTCAGCCTCTGCAAAGCCCTTTGCCTTAGCTCGCTCCAGAGCCTCCTCGAAGGACATGCCCTTCTTCTCCATGGAGGAAAGAATGTAATTACTTGTACCGTTGATGATACCGGCGATACTTTCCACATTATTGCAAATGAGCGAATTCTGGAGAGATTGGATAATGGGGATACCGCCTCCGCAAGAGGCTTCGAAATACAGGGGAACGCCCTTTTCGGCGGAAAGGCGGAAAAGCTCACTTCCGTACTCGGCCAATAGGGCTTTATTCCCCGTCACCACGGGCTTCCCGGCGGCTAAAGCGGAGCTTACGAGCTGGTAGGCATCCGTAGTACCGCCAATCAGCTCAATAATAATGTCAATTTCAGAATCATCCACCAACTCACGCCAATCATTCGTCAGCAAAGCAGGGTCAATATCCACCTCACGCACACGCTCCACATCCCGCACAGCCACTTTCTTTACCGCATAGGGAATTTTAGCACGGGCTTCCAGCAACTCATGGTTGCGGAACAGCGTCTCGTACACACCTGTACCCACTGTACCAAGACCGGCCAGACCTAACTGAAGAGGTTTTTCTATCATTCGCAGCACAGATTTTACAGTAAAAGCCCCTATGGTACAAGTCTATATTCTGCCTTCCTTTCAGGAAAGTAACATTTACACGCCGATTATTTTTTACCACAAGGACAGAATTGGGGCTTGCGTCTACCACGGGAGGGGCGTATAGTTTGCCGCATGAAAGCACTTGTGAAAACACGGGCCGACAAGGGACTGGAGCTGATGGATGTTCCCATGCCCGAAGTGGGACCGAACGATGTACTGATTAAAATTCACAAAACAGCCATTTGCGGCACGGATCTTCACATTTGGAACTGGGATAGTTGGGCACAGCAAACCATCCCGGTAGGCATGCATGTGGGGCATGAATTCTGCGGTGTGGTGGAAAAAGTGGGCTCCGGCGTGAGCGAATACAAACCCGGCGATGTGGTTTCCGGCGAGGGGCATATTGTGTGCGGCCACTGCCACAACTGCCGCAAGGGGCTTTTCCACCTTTGCCCGAACACCAAGGGTGTGGGCGTAAACCGCCCCGGTTGCTTTGCGGAGTATCTTTCCATTCCCCAGAGCAATGTTATCCGCATTCACAAGGATATGCCCATGGAAATCGCCTCCATTCTGGACCCTCTGGGAAATGCGACTCATACCGCACTTTCTTGGGATTTGGTGGGCGAGGATGTGCTGATTACCGGAGCAGGACTCATCGGCTCCATGGCTGCCGCCGTATGCAAAAAAGCCGGAGCACGCACCGTCACCATCACGGACGTGAGCGATTTCAAACTTAATCTGGCTCGCACCATGGGAGCAGACCGCACCGTAAACGTTATCTCCGGGGACAGCATTGCCGCCGCTCGCGAGGATTTGGAAATTACGGAAGGCTACGGCGTATGCCTCGAAATGAGCGGCGCCCCTGCATGCCTGAAAGACATCATCACCCACTCTGCATATGGGGCCAATATCTCCCTGCTGGGCATCCAACCCGGCGGTTCCGGCATCGATTGGAACACATTTGTATGGAAAGGTTTGAAGATGAAAGGAATCTATGGGCGCGAAATGTTCGGCACATGGCAAAAAATGGATGCCATGCTTCGCTCCGGCTTGGATGTTTCCCCCATCATCACCCACCGTCTCCCCTACACCAGTTTCCACGAAGGCTTCGAGGTGATGGCATCCGGTAAATCCGGCAAGGTTATTTTGGACTGGACGGTTTAACCCAGCTCCGCGAGCTTCTCTTTTCAACCCGGTCTGGCAAAAACAGACCGGGTTTTTCTAATTCAGTCAACCCGACAAAAAGGAATTGCCAAGACAGGTGCAGAGGGCTATACTCCCCCCGATACATTTTATGGCAGACGACCCCATAGATTACAACGCCTTCAATGCCTGGGACAGCTTTGGCGCCACGCTCATGCTGGGTATTTCCCCGGCAATCATCAACTACGTTTTTAATGAGCATGATATCGGCTCTTCCATTGTTTTGGCCGCTGTCGGTCTCATCGTCAGCCTCATTGTTTTACTGTTAGCCCTCATCACTCGTTGGAAAATCATTGGCACCTTAGTCAACCTGATGGGATGGATTCTCACCATCCTGTACGGCATTATCGGGGGATACATGTGGTACACACAAGGCAAAGATTCCCCGCCTAAGCACCAAGCCTCAGAGGAACAAAAAAGCTAATGGCAACACAAAGCGCCCGGCTCTTTCAAGACCGGGCGCTTTGTGTATCTCTGGGAAGGAAAGAGGTTTAGGCAATGGGGGAGGCCTTAGGCTTCACCACAGCAATACGACCGGAACGAGTCAGCATGTCCACATCGTAATCCTGCATCAAATCCAGGAAACGGGACAAACGGAACTGACCTCCGCAGATTTCCAGTGTAAGCATCTCGCGGGTAGCATCCAGCACCTTCCCGCCAAAAATGTTGCAAAGCTCGAGTATTTCCTGCTTTTTCTCACCAAAGCGCACACGAATAAGCACAACTTCGCGGTAAATTGTCGGCTCGTTGCGGTAATCGATAACCTCTACCACATTCACCAGTTTGCTAAGTTGCTTAATCACCTGGTCCAGCTTATCGCTTTCCTCGCGCACGGCAATCGTCATGCGGGAGAAGCGGGTATCCTCACAAGGAGCCACATTCAAAGAGTGAATATTGTAACCACGCCCGGAGAACAACCCTGCTACGCGAGAAAGCACACCGAACTTATTCTCAACCAAAACGGAAATGGTATTAATCTGGGAAATAGTAGGCATGGCGTATCGGGGGATAAATTTCGGTCTTGAAAATACCTGATTCTGCAAGGGACGTCAAGCCGTAACTGATGAGCCACGAAAAAAAGAAGCACAAATGTCATTTCCCTCCTCCACGTAAGCCCCTTTCTGCATTCGACACCAAGTTTGACACAAAAGCAGCTTGACGCAGAGGCAACGATATCAGATGATGAAAGGGTGAAATCCTTTTTACCCCTGATAGCCCCTGCTCTGCTTTTACTGAGTTCCTGCGGGCCACAAGCAGCAGATCCGGAACACCTGCGTGCAGCCCACGAACAAAATGCCCGTATGCGCAGCGAAATCGTCCGCATGCACACACTCATCGAACAGGCAGGCGAGGACACTCCACAGCTGGAAGAAACTATCGCAGCCCGACAAAAAGAACTCACCGACCTGCTGATGGAGCTGGACACGCTGAACAAAAAAGAAACAGAGGCACGTCTGCGGGTTATTGAGCTGCAAGACCGGCTGGATTCTTTCCGCGCATCCTTCCGCATTATGCAGAATGAAATTGCCAACCGCCACACCCGGCACTGAACATGACTGAGGAAAAAGACGAATTTGCACCGGATGAGCTACCGGTTCCCCCCCCTACGAAGGAAGCCCCTCCCCGGCCGGAGGAAAGCACCGAAGAAGCTGTAACGGCTCCCACCGAAGCGGAAGTTGCACCGGCGGAGGTAGAGAAGGCACAAAAGCCGCGCAAGAAATGGGGAAGCATCCTGTTCGATACTCTGCTTGTTGCCCTGCTGTTAAGCGTACTGGGGGGCGGCGCATGGTACCTGCATCGGCAAATGCAGCAATACCGCATCCCCAATCCTCTTGAGCTGGCAGCTCTGGAGCATCTGGAACTTTGCCGCCAGCAAGAAGCTCTGCGCGATGCAGCCTACCACGCAGACGAGCAACTGCATATGCGTAAAAAACTGGCACATCTGGAAATGCAGATTGCAGAACAACGCGGAAAAATTGATGAAAAACAGCAGCAGATTTCCCGCCAGAAAAGCCGCATTCTGGCTTTGCAACACGAAATTCGCCAAGAGGATAAAGCCTCCCGAAGTGTGGCCAAGAATCTCCTTATCGGTCTCCCCATAGGAGAAGCCACCACCACTAGAGGGCAGGTTTACCACAATGCCGTTATCTACCGCCTGCAGGATGGCTATATTACCCTTCGCACACCATCCGGGCAAGCCCGCATTCCCCTGCGAGAACTGCGCAAAAGGAACCTGCCCGATATGGCACGCTACGCCTTTGGACTGGACGATATGGTGGATATGAGCGATTTTGAAAACGCCTCCGGCAAACCACTGCGGCACAAAACTCGCAAAGGCAAGCTCATCCCCCCGCGTACCAACACTACTGCAGAGCCCAACTACGAGCCGGAACAGGGTTCCCCCATAGTCGAAACGAACGCCGCCGAAAACTCTACCCTTCTTCCGAATGAGGAAAGCACCCAAAGCCCCCCTGCCGAAAACTGGCAGGCCCCTGCCGGAGAGCTTCCTCTCTAAAGCACAAACCTTCCGCCTCCGGCTCACAAAGCCGGAGGCTTTTTATCTTTCATCGCGGAGTGCTGTTGCGTCATGGGGAGGAAAATGCTTGCCACCCTGCGGGATTGCGAGTAAAATCGCGCGCATATGGCAACAGAGGAGAAAAAGGATTTCATCCGCGAAATGATAGTGGAGGATTTGGAGAAGGGATACTGCAAAGTACCTATTACACGCTTCCCCCCGGAGCCGAACGGTTACCTCCACATTGGCCACGCCAAAGCCATTTGCTTAGATTTTGGCCTAGCTAAAGAATATGCCCACCTCGGGGCAGTGTGCCACCTGCGCTTCGATGATACGAACCCCTGTAAGGAAGATATCGAATTCGTCAATTCCATCCAAGAGGACATCCACTGGCTCGGATTCGACTGGGGAGAGCATCTCTACTGGGCTTCCAACATTTTTGATTTTTACTACGATTGTGCCGTAGCTCTCATCAAAAAAGGTCTGGCCTATGTGGATTTTCAGGATCGCGAAACCATGCGCCAGCAGCGCGGAAACCTCGTTACGCCCGGTATCGAATCCCCCTATCGCCATACCACGGTAGAGGAAAACCTTGCCTATTTTGAAGCTATGAAACGCGGCGATTATGCCGAGGGGGCCGCCGTACTCCGGGCTAAAATTGACATGGCCAGCAGCAACATGAACATGCGCGACCCCGTCATCTACCGCATTTCCTACGACCACCACCACAACACAGGTAACAGCTGGTGCATCTACCCCATGTACGACTTTGCCCACCCGTTGGAAGATGCCTACGAGCATATTACCCATTCCCTCTGTACGCTGGAGTTTGAGAACCACCGCCCTCTTTACGAATGGGTTATTGATAACTGCCCTGTGCCGGCGCGTCCCAAACAGCGGGAATTCTCCCGTCTGAACATCACCTACACCGTGATGAGCAAACGTAAACTCCGCCAAATGGTGGAAGAAGGTCATGTGGCCGGGTGGGATGACCCCCGCATGCCTACCATTTGCGGCATGCGCCGCCGCGGTTACCCGGCTAAAGCCATCGTCAACTTCTGTGAAGGCGTAGGCATTACCAAATTTAATGGTAATACGGACGTAGCACGTCTGGAAAACGCTGTACGCAACGAGTTAAACGCCACTGCAGAACGCCGCATGGCCGTACTTAACCCGCTCAAACTCATTCTCACCAACGTTCCCGAGGATTTCGAGGAAGAGGTGGAAGTACTCATTAACCCGGAACAACCGGAACTGGGCAACCGCAGCCTTACCCTTACCCGCGAGGTTTGGATTGAACAGGACGATTTCATGGTAGAGCCGCCCAAGAAGTACAAGCGCCTCTCCCCCGGTGCCTGTGTGCGCCTGCGTGGCGGCTACTGCATGATTTGTACCGGTTACACAGCCGATGCTGATGGCAAGGTAACAGAGGTACAAGCGGAAATCATCCCCGGTACCGTAGGCACGAACCCGCCCGAAGGCATCAAGTGCAAGGGTGCTATCCACTGGGTATCTGCCCGCTATGGCGTACAGGCAGAGGTGCGCTTGTATGACCGTCTTTTCAAAGACGAAGCACCGGATGCCAATGAGGAGGGCTTCTTGGCCTCCCTGAATGCGGATTCCCTCACCGTGCTGAAAAACGCCATGGTGGAGCCCGCACTGGCAGCTGCACCGGCAGAATTTCTCTGCCAGTTCGAACGCATAGGCTACTTCGTGGCAGACCGCTATGACCACAGCACGGAACACCCCGTGTTCAACCGCTCTGTGGGGCTGCGCGATTCGTGGGCCAAGATGAATAAATAAGCGCACCATGAAGCACATCGAGTTCACCGCCACAAACGGAACTTTCGACATCAACGACTTTATCAATCGTTGCGATGCCGCCACCATGGGGGAGGAACTCCCCCCCGCAGAAAACCAATCGGAACCGCAGGAACCCATTCCCGCTGCCGTGCCGGTGGCAGATGGGGTGGACCCCATCTGTTATTCGCCTCTGGAAGAAGTTCTGGAGGAACTGCGCATGGGCAGGCTGGTTCTCATGACGGATGACCCCCACCGCGAAAACGAAGCGGATTTAATCTGCGCCGGGCAGTTTGCCACACCGCAGAACATCAACTTCATGGCCACACACGCCCGCGGTCTCATCTGCGTACCCATGGCACCGGAAAGAGTGGATGCCCTGGGCCTGCCTATGCAAGCCCAGCACAACACGGAAAAACACCACACGGCATTTACCGTAAGCGTAGACGCCCGAGAGGGAACCACCACCGGCATCAGCGCTTTCGAGCGCTCTCTCACCACCATGAAACTGGCAGATGCCAAATCCACACTGGATGATTTTGTGCAGCCCGGGCACTGCTTCCCTCTGCGCGCGGTGGAAGGCGGAGTTATCCGCCGCGCGGGCCATACGGAAGGCACTGTGGATATTCTCCGTCTGGCAGGGCTGGAACCCGTGGGCGTGTGCTGCGAAATCATGAAGGACGACGGCACCATGGCGAGACTGGGTGAACTTGGCTCCTTCCAACGGGAATACGGCTTAAAGGCCTGCTCTCTGGCGCAGATTATCGAACATCGCCAGCACACGGAAAAACTCATCGTGCGAGAAGAAGTTGTCAAACTGCCCACGGACTTCGGCGATTTTGACTGCTACTCCTACCATTCCAAAGTAGACGGAAAAACCCACCTAGCCTTGGTTCATGGACCTATCGACCCGGAAAAACCCATTCTCTGCCGGGTACACAGCGAATGCCTTACAGGGGATGTGTTTGCCAGCCGCCGGTGCGATTGCGGTAGCCAGCTGCATGCCGCCATGCGCCGAGTTGCCCGAGAAGGAGGCGTTATTCTTTACCTGCGCCAAGAAGGTCGCGGCATCGGTCTCTCCGCCAAGCTGCATGCCTACAAGCTCCAAGAGCAAGGCTACGACACTGTGGATGCCAACATTAAACTCGGTTTTGCACCCGATTTGCGAGATTACGGCGTAGGCGCCCAAATCCTGCGGGATTTAGGCATTCGCCACCTCCGCTTGCTCACCAACAACCCGCTCAAAATTCAGGGTTTATCCGGCCATGGACTGGATGTGGTGGAGCATGTGGCCATCTCCATCCCGGCAAATACGGACAACCAACACTATCTGGACACCAAACGCGACCGCATGGGACACCTTCTTTAAGATGGCACCATGCGGAGTAATGACGTGCATTTTCTCCCGCATGCCGCAATGCCATATTCCCAGAAAATCTACCTTCCTTTATAATACAGAGAAAAAGCTCTGAATACCCACTATGTCCGACCCGAATAAGAAGCTTCCTCCCACACCGCAACCCGGCAGCAGCCAGAACTGGGGTGTAATGATTCTCATGGCCGTTATAGCCGGCATCCTAATGGTAGCCTTCATGTTTGACGGAACCATGGGAGCCCCTGCACGCTCCATCAATCTGGAACAATTCCAGGCACTTTGGCGGCAAGGTAAGGTGGTCATGAACCAGCCCAAGGAATTCCCCATTGAGGTAACCACCAACGATGCCTCCAGCGAGGGCAGCATTACTGCCTATCTGTACCGGAACACCCCCAAATATCCGGAGGCGGTATTCTATATGCCCTTCACGGATTCGGATGAACTTCGCGCCCTTTGCAACCGCTTCGGCATTACCACCACCACCAAGGTGGAAAACACCCTGCCCACCACCAACAAAGCAGAACGCATTTGGTCCACGGATGATTTTATCCGCATGGGCGAGGAGGGACGCATCATCATGGGCGACCGCGCCCCCACCATCTATGAAAATGGCAGCCAAGGGGTCATCATCGGAGAATACCGCAAGAACCCCACGGGTACCGTCACACTCAAAGATGTGGAACCCGTCAAAGTGGAATTCAGCCGCACTTTCCAAGGGGACCGCGTGCGTGATTTGCTGGGGAGCCAAGCGCGCTTCGTGGTAGAAAGCAATACATGGTCCATGATTCTGGTAAACATACTGCCCGTAGTCATTGTGCTGCTGTTGCTTTTCTTCTTCTTCCGCGCCCAGAGCGGCGGTCCCGGCGGTGCCATGAAATTCGCCCGCAGCCGTGCCCGCCTGCTGGACCCGAACCAGAATAAGGTAACCTTCAAGGATGTGGCCGGCATTTCCGAGGCTAAAGAGGAAGTATGGGAAATTGTGGAGTTCCTCCGTAATCCTTCCAAATTCAGGAATCTGGGCGGCACCATTCCCAAGGGCGTCCTCATGGTAGGACCTCCCGGCACTGGCAAGACTCTTCTGGCTCGCGCCATTGCCGGAGAAGCCGGGGTGCCTTTCTATACCATCTCCGGTTCCGACTTTGTGGAGATGTTTGTGGGCGTGGGCGCAAGCCGCGTGCGCGACATGTTTGCCGAAGCAAAGAAACATTCACCATGCCTCATCTTCATCGATGAAATTGACGCTGTGGGGCGCCACCGCGGACACGGTGTGGGCGGCGGGCACGATGAACGCGAGCAAACGCTCAATGCGCTGCTGGTGGAAATGGACGGTTTTACGGCCAACGAAAATGTTATTGTCATTGCCGCCACTAACCGAGTGGACGTACTGGATCCCGCCCTACTCCGCCCCGGCCGCTTTGACCGCCAAGTCACCGTAAACCTTCCGGATGCAGCCGGGCGAGAGCAAATCCTTCGCGTCCATGCCCGCAAGGTTAAACTTTCCCCGGAGGTGGACCTTAACCCCATTGCCCGCGCAACCACAGGTTTCTCCGGCGCGGAGCTGGCCAATCTCGTGAACGAAGCGGCACTCATTGCCGCACGCAAAAACAACCCCACCGTGCAGCAGGCTGATTTGGAAGAAGCACGCGAAAAGGTACGTTGGGGACGCGAACGCCGCTCTCTGGAAATTTCCGACAAGGAGAAATACATGACGGCAATCCACGAGGCCGGCCATGCGGTTTGCCTACTTAAAACAGCACTTAAAAAGAGTCTCCCGCTGCACAAAGTAACTATTATCCCTCGTGGTCCCGCGCTCGGCGTCACAATGATGCTGCCGGATGAAGATAAACATAGCGAATACAAGAGCGAGCTGTTGGATTACATCGTCATGGCCATGGGTGGGCGCTGTGCCGAAGAGGTCATCTTTGGCGATATTTCCGGCGGAGCCCGGGGAGATATTCACCAAGCCACCTCCATCGCCCGCAAAATGGTGTGCGTGTATGGCATGAGCGAAAAACTCGGACCTGTCGAATACGGCACCAACCACAGCGAAGTATTCCTGGCGAGAGATATCTCCCAAACATCCCGCAACTTCTCCGAACACACTGCACAAATTATCGATGAAGAAATCCAGCGCATTGTTACGGAAAACTACCGGAGAGCACTCCAAATTCTGAGCGATAACCAAGAGCGCCTGCGCCTCATTGCAGATAAGCTGATTGAATTTGAGACTCTGAGCGGCAGCCATGTAGAAGAACTACTGGAAACCGGCACCATGGTATCCCCGCCGGTGCGGGAGCTTCCTCCCCCCATGCCTGAGGCTCCTGATGCCCCCACAGACCTTCAAACCCCGGATGATATGCCCCCCGCCCCCGGCGAGGATAAAACAGAATAGCCCCCTAAAAAAGACTTAATACCATGAATAGCAAAGAACTTGCCTGCGCCTGTGCCCAAGTGGCCAGTGATGCCAAGGCGGCCGACATCGCCATCTACGATTTGCGCGGCACCTCCTCCCTCACGGATTACGCCGTTGTTTGCACAGCCACTTCCGTACCGCACCTCCGAGCCATACTTGGGGATGTGGATAAGGAAATCGCAGAACAGCACAATGTACTCCCCGTCTACGCAGAGCGTACACCCAATGCCCTCTGGTCCGTTCTGGATTATATCGATGTGATGGTTCACGTCATGGCGGCCGAAGTGCGCGAATTCTACGCACTGGAATCCATCTGGCGCCCGGAAAACCGCATCGAATGGCACGATGCCGATGAACAGCCTTAAGCCTCTACCCCACCATCACCGCTATGTGGTCAGGACGTTTCTCCCAGCCTAACACCGATTTGGTTCTCCGTTACGGAGAATCCGTTTCCTACGATTGGAAGCTGTACGAACACGATATTGCCGGGTCCATTGCTCACGCACGCGCACAGCGCAATGCCGGCATGCTTACGGATGAGGAATTTGAAGCCATCCGCAGCGGTCTCTTAGGCATTCTGGCGGATATACAGGCCGGTAACTTCTCTTGGAAAATGCAACTGGAAGATGTTCACATGAACATCGAGAGCGAGCTTACCCGCCGTATAGGCTCCCCCGGTGCTAAACTCCACACGGCGCGTTCCCGTAACGATCAAGTAGCCACAGATACCCGCCTATACTGCCGCGCCCAAATTGATGCCACCCTTGAATTACTGCGCGATATGCAGCGCGCACTACTTCTCAAAGCCGAGGAATATGCCGAAGTTCGTATTCCCGGATACACCCACTTGCAACGCGCCCAGCCGGTCACCATAGCCCACCACCTTTTGGCATATGTGGAAATGCTTGGGCGAGATACCGAGCGTCTTTCCGATTGCCGCCGCAGGGTTAACGTGAGTCCCTTAGGTTCCGGAGCCATTGCCGGTTCCACCATCAATCTGGACAGAGCAGCCATTGCGGCAGAGCTGGGATTCGATACCGTGACTGAGAACTCTATGGATGCCATTGCCGACCGCGACTACATTATGGAGACGCTTTTCTGTCTCTCTCTCATCGGCACGCATCTCTCCCGCCTCAGCGAGGATCTCGTTCTCTGGAGCAGCGCCGAGTTCGGATTCTGCACACTCAGCGATGCCCATACCACCGGCTCCAGCCTCATGCCCCAGAAAAAGAACCCCGATGTCTGCGAGCTTACCCGCGGCAAGAGCGGGCGGCTCTACGGCAATCTGGTAAGCGTCATGGTTGCCGTTAAGGGGCTTCCCCTCACCTACAACCGCGACCTTCAGGAGGACAAGGAACCCCTCTTTGATTCTTTTGAAACAATTTCCCTTGCTCTCCGAGTCAACGCTGAAATGGTAGCCGGAATGCGGATTAACCCCGACCGCTGTGCCGATGCCGTGAGCGACCCGCTTCTTCTTGCCACGGATTTGGCGGATTACCTCGTACGCCGGGGAGTTCCCTTCCGCCATGCACATGAACTTGTAGGCAAAGCAGTTGCTATAGCCGTAAGTACAGGCACGCCACTTTCCCGGCTCACGTTGGAGCAATTTCAGGCCATTTCCCCGGAGTACGGAGCGGATGTACACTCCGTATTCAATCTGGACCGCGCCTTTGCCCTCCGCACGAATCCCGGAGCCCCCAATCCGGACAATACCACCCGCCGTCTCAATTACTGGAAGCAGAAGCTCTCCTAAGCACGGTGTGGCACTCCCCTTTCCGCCCCCTGCCGCCTCCCGGTGGCAGGGGGTGGTGTTATAACTTGACTCCCCTACCGATTTTTTTATAATGCGGGTATGAATGAGTTTTCCGGAAAAGTAGTTGTGGTGACAGGTGGGGCACAAGGCATCGGCCGCTGCATTGCGGAACAATTTCATACAGTCGGGGCAAAGGTGTGCATTTTCGACCGCCAAGATAATCCCTATTTTGTGGGAGATTTGGCAAGGAAAGAAGATTTGCAAAAATTTTGCACACAAGTCATTGCTGAATATGGGCATATCGATTATCTCATCAACAATGCCGCGCCCTTATTCAAAGGATTACCGGATTGTACATGGGAAGAATTCAATAATGCTCTGCAAGTAGGCATAGCGGCACCATACATGCTCACGCGCTTGTTTGCGGAGCATTTTGCAAAGGGAGCAGCCGTGGTCAACATCTCCTCCAGTCGCGACCGCATGAGCATGCCCGGGACAGAGTGCTATACCGCAGCCAAGGGAGGTATCGCCGCGCTCACCCATGCACTGTCCGTATCCCTAGCAGGGAAGGTGCGAGTCAACTCCGTTTCTCCCGGATGGATTGACACCCAAAACCATTGCTACACCGGAGCGGATGCCGCACAACACCCCGTCGGCCGCGTGGGTAAGCCGGAGGACATTGCCCATATGGTGCTCTTCCTCTGTTCTTCCAAAGCCGCATTCATCACAGGGGAAAACGTCTGCATCGATGGCGGCATGACCCGCCAAATGATTTACCACGGAGACCACGGCTGGCAGCTCCTTACCCCTTAGTGCCTTTTGCCGCACCAAGAATCAATCGGTAAACGCCATACGGTAGTGTGGGCCATGGCTCGTTCCGCATATTCCGCTCCTGCAATCATATGCTCCGAGGCATATTTTTGCAAAAGCAAACGGAGGGCGAGCCTTTTCTCCGCCCCCTCCGGCACAGGGGATATACAGCCTTCGAGAATTAAACTCTCGTAAGCAGTGGAAAACTTCTCCGGCAAAACTTTCACCGCCCCGGTAACAACCATGCTCACCTGCGGGCAAGCTGTTACGCATTGCATCTTTCTCCCCTCCCCTGCACAGTGTAAATAAAGGGTTCGTTCTCTATCCCATACATAATTCATGGGTACAGCATAAGCACCACCCCCCGGCTGCTGCATGGCCAGCACTCCATAAACGGATTCTGCCAATAGCTTTCTTGCGGCAGACTCCTCCATTTTGCGCTCCCGCCGGCGCAGACGACTTGTGTCGTATTTCATACCTCCTCAACAACGCTGCATTTCCATTTGGAGTCGGGAAAGATCCTCAATAAAAAGAACAGGACTCAGCGGGCGCCACGCGCCGGCCAGCCGCATATGCTCCATAATACGCAGCAAAGGTGTGGCTAAGACGGCATTCATATCCAGCAATGGGGCAATAAGTCGGGCTGCGTTAGCCAGATAATGCATACTGGCATTGCGCGGTCTGGGACCCGCCAAAGCCATATTATCGAAGCGGAAGCCTGTTTCCATAAGGTAGGTATGTTCCAGCGCAAAGGGAGCGCAGGCAATGCGCTCCATATCCATATAAATACAGGCACGGCAAAGCTGCTGCATGAGACCACAAATCACCTCGGAAGGTAAAACTCTACCATTGGACACCATCATATCAAGCGGTTCGCCCTTAATTTTCTCCTTGGCAAGATGCCAAGTTCCCTCTGCTTCCAAAAGCTCCAAGGGAGCAGCCACACTGGGATGCTCCAAGCGAGTTTGCATGCGCGCGGTTTCGATAAAGAAGCGTACCTTGCGCGGCTCCATAGCCGCTTGCGGGCGAAGCGTTTCCACAATAACATCCCGGCGCATATCCTTTTGGGAAGCTGCATAGGTAATCGTATCCGCAGATTCCTCAATAATGGAAGAAAGAATATACTGCTGCCCCATTACTCGAGGCAATGCGTAAGTTGAATCTATCTGGTTCATTGTATCAAAAGAAAGAGACAATTTAACGGGCGTTACCCAATTTCAACACAGGTAGTCCTTCCGGGGCCTCGGCCCACACCTCCGCCGGAATAGTGAATTGCATGTATACAGTGGGTTCCTCTGCCCCGGGTTCTTCCACGCGCTCCATAAGCACCTCGAAATCCGGCATGCCGAGGATTTCCGGAGTTACAGCCTCCAGCTGGACGGCAGGTATACGGAGGACATAATCCCCCATTTCGGCCTCCGTGCGCTCATGGAGGAAGATGTATATATCATCCCATACCACACAGGCTAACATGCCCTCCGGCAGGGTTAATTCCCCCTCCACCGGCCGAGAGGAATAAATAGCCTCACTGTTAAGTTCCATCCAATCGCCCACACAGTGGAATATCTCTTCCACCTCCTCCGGCACACTGCCATCCGCGCGAGGGCCAATGTTAAGCAGGAGATTTCCGCCCTTGGCCGCGCATTCCTGCAACTGGCGGATGATGACAGATGGACTCTTGTACTTAATATCGTAGCGGTTGTAGCCCCAAGCGTTTCCCACCGTCATGCAGGCTTCCCAATCGCGCCCGGGATAACCTTTTGCGGGGATGCGTTTCTCCGGGGTGGAGAAATCTCCTTTGGAAAAATCAAGAGCCTTGGAATCTTCCGAGTGGTCGAACCCGCTAAAACTGAACAATCGGTTATTCATCAGGATGGCGGGGTTATGCTCTCGGCATTTCTGCATAAGTTCCGAGGCTTTCCATGCGCGGTCTCCTTCTGCAGCACCCTGTGAGTAATCCCACCACATAATATCCACCGTACCGTAGCGCCCGCTGAGCAATTCCGCTACCTGAGCATGGAGATATTGGCAATACTCCTCTTGGTTGCGCGAAATACCCTTTGATTTCAACATGGCGGCTTGCCCGGAGGGATAGCATAAATCCGGGCATATGGTATTATCATATGTAGGGTGGTGCCAATCGATAACGCTGTGGTAAAACCCGATTTTCATCCCCTTGCTACGGAATGCCTCCACAAATTCCCGGGCTATATCTCGCCCCAGCAGTTTCATCGAGGAATAATCACTCACCGCCGTATCGAACATGGCAAAACCATCGTGATGCTTGGTGGTAAATACAGCATAACGACAACCGGCAGATTCCGCCAGCTCTGCCCACTGTTCCGCACAATCCTCTGCCGGTCGAAAAAGCGGCAGCGCCTCTGCTGCATAGGTATCCGTATCCAGCCCCAAATTGCACTGAATCCACTCCGTACCGCCGGGCTTTCCTTTAAACTCTCCGGCTAGGCCGGCATACACGCCGTAGTGAATAAACATGCCAAACTTAGCATCGCGCCACCAACGCATCTTCATATCGAGTGCAACTCGTGCGTCCTGCACCTCCGCCCCGGAAAAAGCCGGGGCAGCTTGCTCTGCCATGGAAACAGGGGCAAGCACCATCCCTGCCGCCAGTATTAGAGAAAAAGCGTAAACCTTCATCTCCCAGCAAAATATCAGAGTTTTAATGGTGTGTCAATGTTCATTGCAATTCCAGGAGCATTCCATCATAAGCCGGGCAAATAAAATCCGGCAGGTAGGCGCAGAGGGAATCGTACTCCACCTCATGCCCGCAGTGGGTCAGCAGCCCCCTATGGGGAGCAAGCCGCCGCATAAGAGCCACACTTTCATCCACGCAGCAATGGGTACGATGCTCACGGTACCGCAGGCCATCCATAGCCAGAGCATCCAGCCCCTGCAACAGGGGAACGGAACTCTCCGGCAGCTCCTTAATATCCGGAATATAACCAAAGCTATGCCCTGCGGCGCGGAATACATAGCCATAGGTTTCTACGGAAGCGTGCTTTACCGGCACGGGAATAACCTGAATATCCCCCACTTGGAAAGGGCTCCCGGCATGGTCATGCGCTTGCGGGCGGATATAGCCTTGGTAGGTATTGGCATCGTTAAAAGCCCAGCCAAACATGCGGCGGAGCTGGGCAAGGCACTCCTTCCCGGCATAAAGAGGGAGGCGGTCCTCGCGTTTCCAACAAAAAGCGCGCATCTCATCAAAGCCACTGGTGTGGTCCAAATGCTCATGCGTGTATAGCACTGCATCGATGGCGGTAAGATTGTGCTGCAATGCCTGCATTCGCAAATCCGGGCAGGAATCCACCAAAAGAGTCGTGGTGGCAGAACGAACCAACACGGAGGAACGCCAGCGCTTATTGCGAGGATTCTCCGAACGACACACCTCGCAACGGCAGCCAATAACGGGAACCCCGGTGGAAGTCCCCGTGCCAAGGAAAAGTACAGTCAGCATCTCTTTTTGGTTTTGATTTCCGGACACATTATGCCATAATATCGGCCACAGGCAAAGGATATAATGCCGGCAGATACACACCACATTCCCCACGTTTCCCATGCTCTCTCTGCTCAAGATTAGAAATCTGGCTCTTGTCGATGAATTATGCTGGGAGCCACACAGCGGATTTTTAGGCATTACGGGCGAAACCGGTGCAGGAAAATCCGTTATCATGGGGGGAATATCCCTTGTACTGGGAGAACGGGCGGATAAAAGCCTCATCCGCAGTGGGGAGAGCCAGTGCAGCGTGGAAGCTGTTTTTAGGCTCTCCCAAACCTGCCAACTGAATGCACTGCTGGAGGAGGCAGGCATTCCCCCATGCGAAGAGGGGGAACTCATTATCCGCCGCATCATCACCCCCACGGGGAATCGCCAATTCATCAACAGCAGCCCGGCCACTCTGCAACTTCTGCGCAGCATTGCCGCCGGGTTGGTGGATATGCACCATCCGGATTCGCACCGCTCCCTCACCTCGCAAGAGCGGCAGCTCTGTCTGCTGGATGCCTTCGCGGAAAATACTATTCAACTGCAAGAGTACCACCAATGCCGCAAACTGTGGCTAGCCCTGCACCACGAGCGCACTCAACTGGAGGAAAGCGAACGCGCCAGTGAGCGGGAACTCGATTTTCTCCGACACCAAGTGGAAGAAATCGAACAGGCAGGATTTACCGCAGAAGAAGCCGAGGAGCTTGAAATACGCTGGCAAAGAGCCCGCAATGCCGGACGCCTGAGAGACTGCGTAATCCCCATGCTCCAACTGCTGGAAGGGAGCGAGGATTCCATACTATCCCGGCTGCACCAGCTGGTGCGCAGCCGCCGGGAGCTGGAGCGCATGGATGCGGCTTTTGCAGAGCGCTTAGGCTCCATAGAAGATGCCGTCACTAACCTGGAGGACCTCGCCGGGGAATTACAGGATTACAGCGACCACCTAGGGGGAGACCCGGCAGAACAAGCTGCGCTGGAGCGACGCATTTCCCTGCTGGATTCCCTTAAACGCAAATACGGAGCAGATTTTGAGGCTATAAGCCGGCATTTAGAAGAATGCCGCACCCGTTTGGATGCTATTTCCCACCGCGATGAACGCATGGAGGAGCTGCGCCTACAAGAGGAAGAAGCCCTAAAAAAACTCCGCCAAGCAGGAGCATGCCTGCGGCAGACTCGCGAAGCAGCCATTCCCCGGCTGGAAGAGAGTTTTCTGGAGCATGCCCGGCATTTGGGATTCCGGCAGGCTCTCTTCTGCATCCGGCTGGAAGTACAGGAAGAACCAAGCCCGCAGGGAATGGAAATGGCAGAGTTCCTTTTTGGACCGAACCCGGGGGAACCCGTCAAACCTCTGCGTCTCATCGCCTCCTCCGGAGAGTTGGCACGAGTTATGCTTGCGCTCAAGAGTGCGCTGGCCCAACAAGACGATACACCCTTACTTATTTTCGATGAGATAGATGCCAACGTGGGCGGAGAAATTGCGCGAGCCGTAGGGCGCAAAATGCGGGAACTGGGGCACGGGCACCAAGTAATAGCCATTACGCATTTTCCGCAGGTGGCAGCCATGGCCACCCACCATTACCTTATTTCCAAAGGCCTGGAAAATGGTCGAACCGTCTCCCGATTGGAAGAAGTGCGCGGGGAATCCCGCATTGAGGAACTGGTGCGTATGCTGGGCACCGATGGCAGCAGCGCACGCGCCCATGCTAAAGCGCTGCTGGAAGAAAAGTAGCCTAACCAAACAGCAGCCAACCCAAATCCAAGAATGATACATATATCTGCCGGGCACAATACACAAAATCCTGCAGATAACCGGAAAAGCTAAGCACGCCAAAGCCCCGGAGTACCACCAGCAGCACCCCGATGTTCATCAGCATGATAATCATCGTGGAAATCACTACGCCATTCTCCAGCAAATCCGGCTGTTCTCGCGGAATCATCCAAGTGGTCCAATATAAATGAAAGCACCACCAAAAACCAAATCCGGCGTAAAACCACGGCTGGTACGCTTGGAAAGGAGCAATGAAATTCACCCCGAAAAGCACACCCAACCACACCAACATCCACAAGGGCACAAAATAGGGAGATAAGGCAATAAATAGATTATCCGCATCCGTATCCACGTATCCGCCATCCAAATCCACCTTCACGGCTTCCACTCGTGCAAAACAGAGCAACGCCGCCAATGCATGCGTCAGCTCGTGCCCCAATACGTAAAGCCACACCAGAACCGGGTCCGCTAAACGAAAGCCCTTGAGGACCATAAATACCAAGCCTCCCAGCATAGTAAACCATACCGGCTCACTCAGCCAAAAACCAACATTCCCCACCACAGGAGCAGCATGGTACAACTGCACCATCAGCGTAAACACCATCACAATGGATAAGGGCAACAAGCCACAAAGACCTATGGCCAGACGTATGGCGCGTTTCCACCCATGCACCGGTTGCCACTCATCTGCCGGGTCCACATAGCCATAACGCAGCGCACTGAGGGGAACAGATTGCAAGTACTCCACGCGCAGGTGCAAGCGCCGCCACACATCTAACGGAGGATTCAGCAAATGCTCCGTCTCGTGGGGTTTATCCACATGCACACGCCAATCCCCATGCTCCGGCAGCTTGGGGCGAGGACGGCGGGTATTGTGGCGGGGCATACTCATACGGAGGC
This sequence comes from Akkermansia sp., assembly GCA_017521405.1. Lineage (GTDB taxonomy): Bacteria > Verrucomicrobiota > Verrucomicrobiia > Verrucomicrobiales > Akkermansiaceae > Akkermansia. The sequence continues at coordinate 29,498 of JAFXCP010000030.1, forward strand.
ACAAGCCGGACGAATGTCCTGAATGGAAATAGAAAGGGAAACACGCCCGCGCCACACATTGCGATCAATAGTAAAGGCAATATCCCATGGCGGATCCGGCAGGCGTACATTGCCACCGTTAAAGAACATGGCATCGCACTCACAAGTACCCTGGCGCAATCCCAAGCGTAGGTGGTTTCCCTGCAAATGGCGCGGGGCATCCGTAAGCATCACATTGCGCGCCATAAAAATCGGCTGCGGATTGGAATTACCAAAAGGCTCCAACAGCTCATAGCTATCCAGCATTTCGAGGGTGAGTTCCGGGAAACTCACCTCCGCATCGATTTCCAGTACCGGTCTGAGCTGCTCCGGAGTAGTCGTTTCCCGCACAAAGTCCTCAAACCGGGCACGGAAGGCATCTATCATCTCCTCGCGTATCACCAACCCGGCAGCCATATCGTGCCCGCCGCCGGAAATAAGCGTATCCGAACAGGCATGAATAGCCTGCACCAATGATACCCCCGGCACGGAACGACCGGAGCCCTTGCCTACGCCATTCTCATCCAAGGATATCACAAAGGTTGGTTTATGGTAGCGCCGCATCAGCAAAGATGCTACAATACCCACCACACCGGGATGCCATGAGCGGGAGCCCAACACAATCACATGGTCCCGCTCCGGGGAAAAGTTCGTTTGGAGCATTTGGAGTGCCTCATTCCGGATTTTTTCCTCTTCCTGCTGGCGGGCTCGGTTGTGCATTTCCAAACGCTGAGCCAGTTCCATGGCATCGGCGGAACTTCGTGTAAGCAGCAACCGTAGTGCATCCATGGGGCTATCCATACGACCGGCGGCATTCAAACGCGGCCCGATTCGAAACGAAACATGCCCGGCATTCGGCCGCCGGTTCAGGTTCGTCACACGATTTAGTGCCTGAAGCCCTATATTGCCGCCATATTCCATTACTCGCAACCCATGCCGCGTCAGCAAACGGTTTTCCTGCACAAGCGGCACAATATCCGCCACCGTAGCCACGGCCACCACATCAAGATATTGCTTCAAATCAAACTGGGGAAGGCGCCGTCTTTTAAGGAGACCATGTGCCAATTTGAACACCACCCCCGCACTGCACAGATATGTAAGCGGGCTATCCTGCTCCAATTTAGCATTCACCACGGCAAGCGCCGGGGGGCGGCCATAGGGGCTGGCCTCGTGGTGATCCAAAATCACCACATCCACCCCATGCTGCTGCAACCACGCCACTTCCTCCACGGAGGAAGTGCCACAATCCACCGTAATCATTAACCCGGGCATCTCCCCGCAGCGTTCAATCGCGCGGGCAATGCCTTCCGCACTCAATCCATAGCCCTCGCGAGTCCGCACAGGTATAAAATAATCCGTGCGGATACCATAGGCCCGCAACATCGTGTGCAGAAGGGTCACGGAACTCACGCCATCCACATCGTAGTCACCATAGATGCAGACGTGTTCTCCGTTGTCTGCCGCGCGGAAGATGCGCTCAACGGCGGCATCCATCTCCCGCATGGCAAAAGGGTCCCCTAGGTCAGATAATCGGGGTTTTAGGAATCGCATGGCCTCCTCCCGGCCGCAGATGCCCCTCTGGGCCAGCAACTTCCTCACTAAGAGCGGCAGTTGCCGGTTCAATTCATCACCAAAGTCCACACCTCCGTCCGTCGGGCGCAATTCCCAACTGAACTTCGTACTCATGCCAACATCCTATCATTTACAAGCCGTGGGCGTCAAGCTGGAAATCCGTTTCCACGCTGTGCCTTGACATCTGTGCAGCCATATGCTAGAGTCAGCTCTATGAAAGATTTCATGCTCACCCACCGCATTACAAGCTACGAATGCTCCGCAGACCACCTCATGAAACCGGAGTTTTTCATGCATCTTTGCCAAGAAATGGCGGAGGAACATGCAGATATGAACAATGCCGGCTACAAGTGGGCCATTTCCAACCACAAGATATGGGTGGAAACACAGGGTAATTTTGAATTATTGCGCCGTCCTGCATGGAAGGAAGAAATCACCCTTCGCACCAACACGGGCAAAGCCTCCCCATTGCAAGCCCGCCGTTTTGTGGAAATGGCGGATGCCCAAGGGCAGATTATTGCCAAGGCTGATTTGCTGTGGGTTCTTATCGACGTTACCAGTCGGCGCCCCTTCCCGCTCAAGCGCACGGATCTTATTTTTGCCGAGCTGGAATGCCCCGCCATCACCAAAGAACTTCCCCCCTGCGACTTCCCGGAATCCCCCGGCGAAACCGTATCAATAAAAGCAGCCCGCCGCGACATCGACTTCAATGCCCACATCAACAACAGCGCATACCTTACCTGGGCACTCGATACCCTGCCGGAAGCACACACACCGGCAGGCGCACCCAAACACTTCCACCTTACCTTCCGAAAAGAAAGCCGCCTAGGCGATGCTCTGGAAATTACCCACTATGTGCAGGGAGCACGCACACGCCACATCATCGCCGGAGCAGATGGCACGCGAGCGGAAGTGGACATTGAATGGAGCTGAAAAAGATTGCCAGAAGCCTTCCCTCGGTGTATGTTAGGGGGCATGTCACCCCACTGTGGAAAACGCATCGATGCGCTAAGCCGCCGAGAATGTGCCTTTGCCCTGTACCGCTTACCCGGTACGGAGGAGGATATTTTCTGCATGGCGGAGGATGGTGGCACCCTTCCTGCGCCGCAAGGCAAGGGATTTCTGCTCTGCACATTTAGTGGAAAATTACTCTGCATTCCCGATGAGCGTGCAGAGGTACCCACGCCGGGATACTGGAAAATTTCTCCCGATAGGTATCCGATAACCCCGGCCACCACGCGGGCGGAATACGCCCGCCTATTCCGCCTGTATAAAGGCTTCATCGGCACGGAGGTTCGGAAAATCGTACTAGCCCGCACGGCAGACCTTCCTCTCCCCAAGGGAGTTTCACCATACGCCATTTACCAAGCAGCCGCCCGAAATAACCCCGGAGCCTTTACCGCATTGCACCACAGCCCGGAATGGGGCACCTGGCTCTTCAGCACCCCGGAGCAACTCCTCACCGGGCAAAACGGCACATGGCACACTATGGCACTAGCCGGGACAAAGCAGAATGACGGCACCCCATGGGATACAAAAAACATTAGGGAACAAGCTCTCGTGGCAGATTTTATCCGCCGCACCGTTACCCCCATAGCTGAAAGCGTACAGGAATCTGCACCGGAATCCCTCATCACCGGAAACATACGGCATCTGTGTACCAGATTTTGCATCCGCATGCCGCAGGAGCAACTTCTTCCCCTGCTAAAACAGCTTCCCCCAACTCCGGCCGTATGCGGGGCTCCCGTGGAGCAAACGCGCAAACTCATCCTCGACTGGCCGGATATTGACCGCTGCTGCTATGCCGGCTACATGGGGCCCTGGCAGGAAAACGCAGTCCATCTTTACGTTTCCCTGAGAGGAATGAGCTTTTTCCCGGGTGTGGGACGGCTCTATGCAGGCGGAGGGCTCATGCCCGATTCGGAAGAAGAGCAGGAATGGCAGGAAACAGAAGCAAAAATGCAAGCCATGAAACAGGCACTCCACTGCGCCGGATACCTGTAAGTTATTGAATGCCTAGGCGGGCATGGGACGTCTTATTCCTCCGGAACATCCCATGAAAAACAAGAACATTACCCGCTACACGTACGAAAACACCGATTTTCAGGGCTGGAGAGTAAGCATCCAACGCTGCGGTCGCATCATCACCCGCTACTTTTCCGACCTCCAATACGGCTCCGAACAAAAATCCCACCAAGCAGCCATACGCTACCGGGACCAAGTATTTGCCGATATGCAGGAAAACCGAAACGACCTTGCAGGCTATATGGACAGAGAACTGGAACACCTCCAGCAACTCCTGCGGGAAAAAGAACAAGGGGGAAACCTCAGTTCGCCTGTTTAGACATCTCTAAGGCGGGTGCCTGCTCCATTTGAGGAGAAAGAAGGGCCTTCAACTCTGCATTACCGAAGTAAGAAGTTTCCTCCAAACGTCCAAATTGCACCGCCAAACGCTGCATCAACTCAATGAGGGGGAGCTTCACGCCCTCCGTGTGGTCGATGTACTGCCACATAGCAGTCTCTCCCACGCTGAACAAATCCTCTAACACACGGAGACTTTCCCGAATCGTGGGCACGGCCTGCTGCGAAGAAGCTGTATCCGTAATTCCCTCCAACGCCACCACTTGCTGTTCCAAAGCAGAAGTGAGGCGGGCACACGCCTGCTCCACACCATCCTCCGCCTGAGCATAAAGAGCACATCCGACAAAGAGCAACGAAAGAAAAGGGGATTTCTGCATGCTCCTATGTTAGGCTCTTTACCTCACCATGTCAAGTGTAACCTTCCTCCCATTACAGAGAAAATCCTATAACACTGTATATCCGCCGGAGGGTACTCGATTCCTATATTCCCCCGGCCGTAGTTAGAAAATCACAGGCGGTCGAAATTAAAAATCCAGCGTGTATCCGATATGTGGGAAGGGTGGGAGGAATGGCAAGAAACGCCCCCACAAGCGAGGAGAAGGAGAACAAAAAAACGAGGGATGCTCATAACACCCCCATGCTATATCTACCGCCGAGCCTGAGCAAGCTAAGTTAGTCTATGCTGAGGAAACAGGCAGGAATCGGAGGGATTATTCTTCCTCGTCAGAATAGTCGTCGGAGGACGTTTCAGAATCGCCCTTGGTGTAGTCCACCTCCGTCACGACTGTGGATTTATCCAAAGGTTTACGCTCTACCCAAAGAGCAATAGCCCCCTCGGCGTAAGCTGCGTACATCGAACCGGGATCAATATTACGCATTTCCGTGTATACGGCTCGCAAGCGATCCGGCGAAGCATTGTTACGGCGCAGGTGCCCGCCGAAAGCTGCCAGCATTTCCTGCCGCTGTGCGCGGGAGTGTCCCCCCTGAGCCATAAGCGCACGAATATGAGCATACGCAACATCAGGAGCCATGGTTTGCAACTCTTCCACAAGTGAAAGAGGATCGAATGTCGTCCGCTGCCCCATGGCTGTTTGTGCGCTGCTCTTTTGCTCCTGAGGAGGCATATTGATGTTAATATCCGCAGCCTGAAGCATCAAATCCATCTTGCGTTCATCTTTTGCCTTGGCTGCTTTCTGGATAAGATCCTCCTGTGCACGATAGTCGTTGAGAACACGGGTAAGAGCAGCCGATGCCGTTTTAAGGTCCTTCATCTCTTCTGCCGTCTGAACAATGCCGCGAAGGTTTCCCTGAGCATCAATAACAGCTAAACAAGGTACACTCCATATGCCCCCGGGAAGGCGTTTTTTTCCCAATCTGCGCTCCATATCTTTCTTTTCACGCTCGTTGGGATTTTGGTAAAAGGGCATTTCTACAAAGACAGTTTGCCGAGCTGCTGCCATAATTTTACGTTTTCGGACAAACTCATCATACACCTTTTCGCTAAACTTATCGTAATTAGCCCCATAGCAAAACAATACAACCGGTCGCTTACTATTGGCTCGAGAGAGAGCATCGGCATAGGAAATACCCCCTTGAGCCTGAAGTGAGGGGGAGCAAACCATAAGCAGAAGTACAGATATGAAGGGGAACAATTTTTTCATGATTCTTAGGAAAGGGTTCAAACTTCCTTGCCGTAAACGTAAAACCCGGCGATGCCCGGCTCGTACTTATCGCCTTCTCGCAGCATGCGAACAAACTTAGCTTTTCGCTTGGCCTTGCGAAGATCGAATCGAATGAATCGTCCATCTATCACGCCATTCTCTCCCACACGATACCAATTCTGATTATCGCTGGAAATTTCAATGTAAAACGGACGATCCTTCTTCTCTATTTTCTCTGCGGCAACACAGACAACACCGGAAATTTCGGCACTATTCTCCATACCCACCGTCAATCCGGCCTTTCCTTCAAACTTACCGGGAATAAAGCCTCCGAAGGGTTGCAAAACAGCCCAGTGCAAGCAACCATCGCGCACTTGCCCATCGCCAAGTGTGGTAGCGGTTTTAATATAACCCGTGCTGGAAACGACCTTGCCGGGGAAGCCGGAAACTTTGACTCCTTTTTTAGCAAACTTCGGCTTGCATTTCATGTAGGCAAGTTTGCCGATAGCCTGAAAAGTTCGGGGTTCTGCGTTATTTTCAGCCATACAAATGGCCTCTCCCAAAGTTGCCCAGGTCTCATCCATCTCCTTTCTGGAACCGCCTTTACGTGCCATAGCACTCATGAGCATGGAGGTGAACTCATCCTTGAGTTTAGCGTTACTTTCCGGTACAGCAGCCACATAAGCTAAGCCCCATGTAAGCACCGGACCGGCATATTCTTTATGAGCCATGAGAACTCGAAGCACCTCGCGCAAATAAACTTTACGTTCTGCATCCGAGCGGCATGTAGCTATTTGGGCATTGAGCACAGGAGCAATATCCCATCGGTTGCTCCCCCAATTTTTAAAGTGCTTAAATAAACCGGAAAACTTACGATTCAGGGTTTGATTATTCTCCACCAATGGGGCAAGCCCCGGATAGATGTACTTGGAAAGCATGGTGGCAGCGGCATGGTGGTGTTCTTTGCCCATACCATCCATCACAGCATCGTGCAGGCTCTCCCAACGTGCCAAATCGTCCGAAGCCACCTTACGAAGATAAGCCGCATAGCGTTTCATGGCCGGCCAATTGAGCGGCTGATGGCGAACGGCCAATTCATAAGTATCTAGTGCGGAACGATTCATACGCTGAGAGGAAAGGAAATCTCCCATAGCCATGAATTGATCCGAAACTGAAGTTTTGAATCGATCAGAATATAGATTTTGAGTCAGGATGAGGAAATCCCATGCACCTTCCCCCCAGAATGTTTTATGGAGGTTCCTCTGCCAATAGATTGCATTACCGGCACGCCATTCGCCATTCACCCGCATAGCATAAGAACAATGCCCAGGTTCACCGCAAGTAGAAGCGGGCAAACCGGCAGCCAAAGCCGAGAACGTGGCATAGTGGGAAAGAGCACCACACACGCCGCCAATACAACGATAGGCATATGCAGTGGTAAAATTCGTATAACTTAGGATAGGAGCCAAATACTCCTCAGAGAAGACGGAATCGCCCGCAACGTTACGCAGCCGATAGGCCAGCTGTCCTTCTGATCCAAAGTAGCGTTCTTCGGGTAAGCGCACGTTATCACGAAGCCAGCGCAGGTTACGGGGTTCCCCCCAGTTACCGGCCATACGCTGGGGTTGTTTGCAACCGGTAACAAAACGGGTTTCCCAATAATCTAGGGTCTCAAATTTCTTATTCAACAAGCCATCCTTATAGCTGGAATAGTAATAGTCGAACCGGGGGAGGAGGTCCTCGGAATTCCACCGTTCACGAGCAAATTCCTGAGATGCAGTGGTAGCAATACGACGCACCACGGGATGATTCAATTCTCCTTCCGGAACCTTCGCGTAGATGAGTGCCATGTTTTCCAAGGCTTTACCCATTTGCTGCGTGGGACCGGTATATAAGAGATTTGTCATCCAGTTCAAATCACGAGTTAATGCGGCCAGAAACTCTTTACCTTTAGGCATGGCTGCAACAGCATCCACGGCATCAGAACCGCACTTGCGAATAAGGGTAAGGCGTGCCAAATCCAAGCGATTGGCAGGTTTACTCATGAACTTAAGCAGTTCATCTTCTCCGGCGTTTCCTATTTCGGCTAGAATACGCTCTTGCAAGCTTTGGTGAATGGCAGAGGAATTACTCCATGATTCAGCCGGGAAATCATCGTTCGTAAAGTTTTTGGCCTCGTCCTTTTCAAATGAGGTCTCCAAATTGCGGAGTTTGGCAAGGGCCCCGGACACGTGAATGTGCTGGCGAGCTGCAGATACTTTTTCCTGTCCTTTACGAATTTCCACGTTATCCTCGTGGAAGGAATCCTCGTCGTACTTCGCCACGCGAGCGGGACCTTCATCTCCCTTGTCCGTGGATGCCTCCTCCGCATCCGCAGGCTCTTCCTTTGTCAAGGAATCGTCCGTAGCCCAGTCATCCACCACATGGTTTCGCCTAATGGGTTTGTGTTTCACCTTATCCTCCTTTACCACAGCGCGTTCCATGTATACAGGGAATACCATGGGAAAGGAAAAAAAACCCACAACAGAGAACAAGAGAATGGCAACAAGCAGGCGAATACAGCGAGGAGTCATAATTCCTTATCCGGCTAAATTCTTCAATGTTAATCCATGTTCCCGCCATTCGGATTCTGCAACACTTCCAGAGTAACGCCGGCAGTGTGGCGGATAATTGAATCCGGGTGGTCTATAAACTTTTTCACAACGGGGACCGCCTCTGCATTACCATAGCGCTGCAGATGGTTCAAAATGGCACCTATAAGGCGTATGCTGGCATTGGGGCGCAGCTTAGCCAAAAGGGCGGCCTGTGCACGCACACCCAGCTGGGACATGGCAGCGTCCCACGCAATGGGATTCTCGCACCAGAAGTCCACCACGGGGGCTATCATCTCCTTAGCGGATTCGCGGATGAGATAGTGAGTGATGCTCGGGTCAACGTCTTTCTTCAAGGTGCGGCGATTTTCAAAATAGCGAAGGCAGTGTTTCACCGCAACTTTGTCTCCGGGATTTGTATAGGTTACCAGAGCCTGTATAAGCTCCTTGTAGGTGTCTTGGTCCGAGGCCCACGGCTCAGCAAGAACTTTCAGCAAAGCTTCACGAATTTCCGGACGAAGTACCTGTACGTTAGCGTTGGAAAGAGAGCGCGCTGCAATGCGAATCCGCATGGGGTCTATGCAGCTAAGCTCCTTAATGTTAGCGGTAACAAAGGAGGGATTCAACGGAGAGGTAAGCACATCCGGGGAGTACTGGCTGATAAGATTAGCCTTTTCCGCATCGAACTTCACTTCGTAAACTCCATCATCGGGGCGAGCATAGACCACCGTACCAAAGCGAGACAGGAAGGCACTCAAGTTCTGGGAACGGCGAGGGATGTTGGATATCACATAGAGAGCACCGTTAGCTCTCGTATACGCACGAGTAAATTCGGCCTCCAAAATGCGGCAGAAAGCATCCCGCATCAGGGAGCGGGTACGACTATCCTGATTATCGATGAAAACGCCATAATGAGTAAGCTGAGGTACCATTTTCTTATGCTGGTAGTACACCTGCATATCCGAGTCCTTCAGGTAAGGCTGACCGGGAGAAGACTCATCCGCAGCACCGGCTGCAGCAGCTCGTTGGCGAGCCATATACTCGTTCATGTCCACCTTGCGTTCCTCCTGCCATACTTCCGGCATAAACCAACCGGCTCCCAGCATAATCAGAGCAATGGGATATACTACCATTTTACGACGCGAGGAAGAGGAGATGACCAACACCGCCGCCACGGCACAGACTATCATAGCAATCACCCGCTGGGATTCCACGTCCATGCCATCCACACCGGAACCCATCTCATTTTTCACACCTATGAGCATGAAAATAAAGGCACATGCCACGAACATGAGCATACCCAGCAGGAAACGCACCTTCCCACTGGAGCTAAATGCCTCACCGGTTTTATAAGCGCGCCCCATGGCAGCCGCTCGCTCTTCCTGACGTTTGTTGCCACGGCGATATTGCTCCACCAATTCCTTATATTCCTCCGCATCCAGACGGCGGGCAGATGAAAACTCATTTTTCAGGCAATCCGGGCACACCACTACATCTGGCCTTACCGGTCTGAAGAGTTTACCACATTTCGAACACTCAACATCCATGGGTATCATTATAACAAAAAGTCCGCACTATGGCAAGTACTAATACATGCCCTAACGCGTTGTCATTTACAAAAAGAAAGAGGAGTAATCCCCCTGCCCGTTCAGAAAGAAGAAAAGCCTCCCAAAGAGGCGCCCCCCTGAGGATACGAAGGCGCAAAACTCCTGCCGGACTGGAAGCTCGGCAAGAAGCCGCGGGAGCCGGAAACCAGCACTTCCTGAGAGCCGTAGGGGTTATCCACCACCTCCACGCGCACACAGGTACAATCATCTACGTCACTACGCAGGGAAGGAATCAACATACCATCTCCGTAATCAAGGGGTTGACTAAGCGGGGATAAAGGCACTTCCGCCGCCACGGCTGCTTCCAACTCCTCTGTGGGGAGAGAAAGCCACCCTACCGCCAAAACACCCAATCCGAGTGTGGATGCCCCGCATGCCACGCGGCGACGCCCGAAGTTCTCCAGCATCTGCATCATATGAGACCACACGTGCTGACGAGCAGGACGGCAAACAGCTTCGCGAGCTACACGCTCATGGAATTCACACAGAAAACGCTCCTCAAAATGAGCCTCGGGTGTAGCCTCCACACGAAGGCTAGCGAGTAGTTCCACTAGACGCATATCCGACTCCGATGCCGAGGTGTTTGTTTCTTTTCCCATGAGCAGACAAATAACGGTTGGCGGTAAGAGTGTAGACAAACGCCTGCTCTTTACGTTCAAAAAATTGTTATTTTTTCAAAAAAATAGTGATTTTTTTGTCAAACGGGCAACTTTTCTGCGTAAAACGGGCGAGAGGAAAGAAGATTTCGGGCATTTTCCTCCATCCACGCACGAATCATCCGTTCGCAATCTGCCACCTCAGCCGCCCGTAAGCGGTGTGTTTCCTCCGTCATCTTTTCCATGGCATCGATATCGAACACATGCACTTGGGCAAGATTGGCGCAAGACGGATCCACGTTACGCGGTACGGAAAGATCTATCAGGAAAAGCGGGCGGCGGCGTTTCTGCTGCACCTTCTGCAAAACAGGCGGGGAAACCACATAAGCGGGGGAAGCAGTGGACACGATGACGATATCTATCTTTTCCAAATAGGGTATCCATTCCGTGAAACGTATCACCTTTCCCCCGATTTGCTCGGCTAACTGCACGGCACGTTCGTAGGAACGATTAGCAACAAAAATGCCTTCTGCCCCACGGGAACGTAAGCTCTGCGCCGTGGTGCGCGCCACCTCCCCGGCACCCACCACTAAGACATGAGCTCCATTAAGACCGCCCAAGATACCATGTGCCATCTGCACTGCAACGGCACCCACGGAGGTGGGACCGAAGGTAATGCGGGATTCCGTGCGGATTTTTTTTGCGATGCCGAATATCTGCTGGAATACACGATTCGAGGAAGAGGCCGTAGAACCGGCCTCCTGAGCCATGCGGTATGCTTCTTTCAACTGGCCAAAAATCTCCGTTTCTCCCAACACCATGGAATCCAGTCCGGCAGCCACGCGTGCCAGATGAAACAAGGCTTCCTCCCCCTCATGGTGGTAAAAAATATCTTTTATGGTGTGTGTATTCAGCTTATCCTTCAGGAAATAAGTACACAAGGTCTCCAATGCTTGTTCCCCATCGTGAGCCCAATAATAGATTTCCGTGCGGTTGCAGGTGGAAAGAAGCACGTTTTCCTCAACTCCGGGAAGCATTTTTAGCTCCTCATTCACAGCGGCCAATTTGTACCTTGGCACGGCGAAACACTCCCGGACCGCCACGGAGGAGGTGCGGTAGTTCAATCCTAAACAATGCATTTGCGGGAGTGTCTCCATCATCAGGCAAACAAGGATTGCACAGCCTGGACCAAGCCAGGAATTGTATACTCCCGTGCTTCCACATGGGGAGCTAAGCCGAATTCGCGGAGCGTTGCCGTGGTGACAGGTCCGATACTGGCGATACGACAGTCCTTCGGCAAGGGAATGTTTAAGGCCATAAAGTTCCGTACGGTACTGGAGCTGGTAAAGGTGATAACATCGGCCCCTTCCTGAGCAAGGCGAGCCCCTGCCCCCGTGGGGTCTTCCGTTTCCGGAACAGTATTGTATGCGATACACTCATCTACAATAGCTTGGCGCTTCATCAGCTCCTTATAGATGACATCGCGCCCCTGCTCACTATGTACCCAGAGCATCGTCACGTTCGCCACGCCGCCAAAATCATCCGCCTTGCGGTCAAACTCCGCCACAAGTTCCTCGGCCACCGCCTTTTGGGGCATCACATCCACCATCAGGCCGTATTTCTTTAACTCAGCCGCAGTAGCGGGCCCCACAGCAGCGATGCGTGCGCCACCCAGTTCTCGAATATCCTCGTATACCGCAAAAAAGGCACGGAAGAAGCGCTGCACACCATTGGGGCTGGAAAAGATAAGCCAATCGTAATGCGGGCTATCCACCACAGCCTCTGCAAAATCCCGGCGGTCCGTCGGGTCTGCTATACGAATCGTGGGAAGCTCCATCACATCCGCCCCGAGGGCTGAAAGAGCAGCACTCAGCTCTCCGGCTTGCTCCCGCGTGCGCGTGACCACGATGCGGCGCCCCGCTAACGGCAGTCGCGCGCGCCAATCCAATTTCTCGGCAAGATTGACAACCTCTCCAATAACAACAACGGCAGGGGCACCCACTCCGGCGGCCTCCGCAGCATCTGCCAAGGAGGCAACCGTGGCAATAACCTTTTTCTGCCGTCCCGTAGCTGCCCATTGCACAGCAGCTGCGGGCACCTCCCCGGCTTGTCCTGCCGCCATAAGGGCTTCCATCGTAGCTCGGAGGCGGCTCATTCCCATCAGCATCACCTTAGTCCCCTGTGCTGCGGCAATGCCTTTAATATCCAAAGCACAAGGTTGCTTCCCGGCGCCCTCGTGCCCGGTAAATACCGTAAACTGGGAGCAGCAGGAACGATGCGTAACCGGAATTCCTGCATATGCAGGACCGGCAATAGCAGAGGTGATACCCGGCACCACCTCAAAGGGGATGCCGGCTGCATGCAAATACTCGGCCTCCTCCCCACCACGTCCGAATACGTACGGATCTCCGCCTTTTAAACGCACCGTACAAGTATATTTACCGGCACAATCCGCCAGCAAAGCATTCATTTCCTCCTGCGGCAAAGCGTGATTCCCGGCGCGTTTTCCCACATAGATTTTCTCACAGTCCGGCTTTGTCCATGCCAGCATGGCCGGTGCCACCAGCGCATCGTACACTAAGCAATCTGCCTGAGCAATCAAATCTCGTCCGCGCAAAGTCATCAATCCCGGCTCACCGGGACCGGCGCCCACGAGATAAACACGACCATTTGTTTTTTTGCTTTTGCTAGCCATATACGCAATATGAACAGATTACAAAGACTGCGGCTGGGAGGCTTCCTCCGTGGCGGGCTCAGTCTGCGGAGCTTCCGTACGAATGATGACAGCACCTGAGCCGGGGGTGGCAACATCCTTCAGGAAAGGCCATTGCTGCGGCTTTGGGGCATCCTCTGAGGCCGGAGCAGCGGGAGCGTCAGGAGTGTTTTTTCCTGCCGCTTGCGGCTCCGCCGGAGCTGCTTTTTCCTGCTGGGAGAGGGCGATGAGTTCCGAAACCGTCACAAGCTGGAACCCGCGCGCCTTCAAGCCCGTTACAATACCCTCCAATGCCTCGATTGTTGTGGGATGAATATCGTGTACCAAAATAATGGAACCGGGTTTAGCTTCCCCAACAGCCGTACGAATTACCTTTTCAATTCCGGGGCGACGCCAGTCCCATGTATCCACATCCCACAACACGGAAGTAAGGCCATAGGTGTTGTACATATGGCTCACCCATTTTTTGTTTGTTGCCCCATAGGGAGGGCGCATCAACTTAGGTGCAGAACCGGTGGCTTCTTTAATCACCGCCATCGTGCGGGAAATCTCGCTGTCAATCTTTGCTCGGGAAGAAGCCGTCATCTTGATGTGGCTCCATGTATGCACACCAATCTCGTGACCTTCAGCAGCGGCTCTTGCCACCACGGAGGTATTGTTATAAGCTGCTCGCCCCAGAACAAAAAACGTCCCCTTGGCACCATGAGCCGCAAGTATATCCAATACTTTAGGAGTAAGAGTAGCACTGGGACCATCGTCAAACGTGAGAGCCACATATTTTCCCTGCAGCTCCACCTGCGATACCTTTTGGGGCATCTTGGAAGGCGTAGGTCTCGGGGCTACCGGCACGGGGATAACCCCATCCACCTCCGTAAGGGAGGGCTGAGCAGCGGGGGCTTCCGGGAGCTGGGGAAGCGGAGCCATGGGAACAGAGGGAATCATCTCCTCGCTTTCCTGAGCAGGGTCTTCCTTAACCTCCGCCTTGTGCAGGGGCTCAATCCTTTTAGTGTTTTGCGGCACGGCAATAGGTTTTACCGGAATCTGCCCCTCTGATTCATCTAAAATGATTTCCGCAGGCATTTCTGCCACCGGGATAGGCTTCTCTGCAGGTTGCTGGGCACAGCCCAGCAGCCCAAGACCCACCATGGCACATATCAGTTTCTTCATCTTCCGCAAGCAAAGCATCCCCGCCATATTACCTCCGACACCCCACCCTAGGCAATCCCTTTTGCCGTCATGTCTACCGGAAATTAGCAAAAGAACGGATTAGATTTTACTCCACCGGGTCCACTAGGACCTCACGCGGGCGAGAGGTACCATTTGAAGGAGCAATGATGCCGTTTTTCTCCATCTGGTCCATAATCTTAGCGGCGCGTCCATAACCGATGCTGAAGCGACGCTGAAGGAGGGAAGTACTGGCTTTACGTTCCGAAACGACGAGGCGCACGCAGCGGGTGTAAAGCTCCGAATCCTCATCGCTCATATTCTTATTACCTATGCGTCCACCATTATCTGCATTGGGTGCAGAGCCATCGCTGTTATCCATTTCTGCCGTAACCCCCTGCTCAAAGTTTTGTTTGGCGTGGGAAGCACACCATTGGATAATAGATGCTATCTCTGCATCCGAGACAAAGGCTCCCTGCACGCGTGTCATCTTCGTGATGCCACCGGGAGGCAGGAAGAGGCTATCCCCCTTGCCTAAGAGGTTTTCCGCCCCGGTGGTATCCAGAATAATACGACTATCCAGCGGACTGGCCACGCGGAAGGCTATACGGCTGGGAATATTCGCCTTAATCAACCCTGTCACCACATTGGCTCGCGGCGTCTGCGTGGCAGCTACCAAGTGGATACCGGCCGCACGGGCCTTCTGAGTAAGGCGCGCAATGTAATTTTCCAAATCTTCCTTCACCACCTGCATCAAATCCGCCAGCTCATCAATAATAATGACCACGTACGGCAATTTGGAGGGAATGCGCTCCGGCTCATCGAAATCGAATTCGTCCTGAGTTTCCTCTCCGAGTTCCACTTCCTCTTCGCCTTGGCGTTCAATCTCGGTGGCCCAAGCCTCCACATCGAAAGAATCATCCTCCGGGGTCTCCTGTTCCTCTTCGTAGAGCGCGGGACCATCATCCTCGCGGTTGTTGAAATCCTCAAAGTTGCGGACACCAACCTGGCTGAACA
The DNA here is from genome assembly GCA_017521405.1 of Akkermansia sp. Lineage (GTDB taxonomy): Bacteria > Verrucomicrobiota > Verrucomicrobiia > Verrucomicrobiales > Akkermansiaceae > Akkermansia. The sequence goes on from JAFXCP010000030.1 coordinate 44,798, forward strand.
TCTTATAGCGGTGTTCCATCTCATTCACAGCCCAGCGAAGAGCACCAATGACACGAGCCGGATTCGTAACCACCGGGCAAGCCAAATGCGGCAATTTCTTATAGGGCTGCATTTCCACCACCTTGGGGTCCACCAATATGAGGCGCAATTCCTCCGGGCGGAATTTATACAGCATGGAAAGAATCATACTGTTAATGCAAACGGACTTACCGGAACCGGTGGTACCGGCTACAAGGGTGTGGGGCATGGCCGCAAGGTCACCAATGACGGCATTGCCATAAACATCCTTGCCCAGAGCCACCGGTATACGCAGCTTCGGGTTATTGAAATTGGGGGATTGCAGCAACTCCCGCAAATACACGGGAGATTTCTGGGCGTTTTCCAGCTCAATCCCCACCGTATTCTTACCCGGAATAGGTGCAAGTATGTTCACGGATTTGGAACTTGTTGCCAGCATAATATCCCTATCCAAAGTAGCTATTCTGTTTACACGCAATCCCTTTGGCGGATAGAACTCATACCGGGTAATACTCGGACCGCGGGTAATATCCCCGGGTTCCACGGCTATGCGGAAAGTATCCAGCGTATCAATAATACGCTGCTGCACTTCCTGCATTTCCGTTTGAGCAGCGGCAAGCAACTCCGGCGGCACCGGCTTATACTCCAGCAAATCATACGGAGGCAAAGGATAGTCCTCGAACTGCACCCGGGTATCCTCCGAGGGCAAAGCGCGGGGAGCAGGCCGCGAGGGGGCAGGAGCTGGCACGGAAATCCGTTTCCTGTGCGACTCCTCCTCGCCCCGCATAGGGCGGCGCCTATCTCCTCCTCTTCGGTGCGGAGTCGCCTCCTCTTCCTCCTCATAATCCGCCCCGGGAGCATTTTTCAGGGCAATCTCCTCCTCCAGCGGAGCCATCAAATCCAACAGATTATTACGGTCTCGGTGGCGGGCATATTGGCGCCCGGGAGCCTGGGCTTGCGGTTTCGGCTCCGGAGCCGCAGCTTGCGGCGCTGTCGCAGCCCGAGCAGGAGATGGCTGAGCCGCCGGCATGGGGCGCTCCGGCCTACGAGGAGGCACAGGCAACACCGCCGGCCGCTGCTGCAGCGGCGGGGACGAAGTTTTCATTTCCTCGCCGGTGGCATACATGTCCTCACTCGGGAGCTCCTGAATCAAAGGCTGGCGCCGAGGTTGTACCCCGGAGCGCATACGGGGAGGCAGCTGAGTTTGCTGGTGCTGGGGCTGGGGAGCAGCCTTGGCCCGGGAGTACGGCGTCTCCGTACGCATGGAGGCCAAGCGCGCCTCCGTGGCAGCAAATTCCGCAGCGGCATTGGCCTCTGCCTCTGCCGCTGCTGCAGCAGCATCTGCGGCGGCACGTTCCTCGCGCTCCTTAATCTTCTTCATCCATTCCTCACGCTCACGCTCCTTGCGCTGCAGGCGGAGTTCGCGGTGCCGGCGCCAGCAATTCCAGCAATGTGCCGCATCCTGCACCACACCACGGCCAAAACTGACCAATGTAAATCCGCCGAAATAAATGCAACATATGGCATGAGCCGCCAGCAATGCACACAATGCCCAGCGCGCGCCCAGCAGTGCCTCCGCCACGCAAATGCCATCCAAATAGCCTAACTTACCTCCGGGAGTTACCCCCCCGTGTGCCATAGCCCATTCCTGCAAAATCCAAGGCTGAATACTGAGAATGGCACAAGAGAAAATCACCATGCAGCACAATGCAATCCCCTGCCCCACGCGTCCACGCAAGGGATGCCACAACATCCCCAACGCCACCAAGGCCAGCAAACATACCGCATAGACAGCCACTGCCCCTAACAACCAATACAGGACTCCGGCCACATACAACCCCACAACGCCCAAGGCATTCGTGCATAGAGCGGCCTCTGCCGCCTCGCCTCCTGTCGGGTTCAGGAAATCCCAGCCCATCTCGCCATGGACATAGGTGACGAGCGCCGCAAAAAGCCCCCCGCAGAACACGAGAATTCCCAGCCCGGCAAGGCGAATCGGCCATGTGCGGGCAGGCACCACATCTTGGTTCTGATACTCTTCTGCAGAAAGCTCCATGATTAGCTGCCGGATTATACTCACAAGGCATGGTTCCCGCAAGTTCAAAGTGCGTTCTACCGCGCCTTACTCCCGGTTCCGCTTAACAGTATTTCCGAATTAATTTTTCGGATAAAACGCTATGAAGGCTTCCGGAGTTTCCGAAAGCCTTCATAAATAATTAACTCTGTTTAAAACTGTTTAATAGCTACGAGCCCAAAGCACACGGCGAGTAGTGGGGCGCCCCGTCAAAATACAGGGAGCCTCCGGACCTGTTCCCATCTCACCATGGGGAATGCAGCGGATGGAGATGCGGAGGCTCTTGGCAAGGGTTTCCTCCTCCTCCGGGCTACCATCCCATGGGCAGAGCAACCAATCGGCATCGCCCTCGCCGGAGAAATTGGCCTGCAATTCCTCCATCGTGGCACAGGGGCGAATATGGCTATCTCGGAAATCCCGCTGGCGTTTAAGAAGACTATTCTGGATATCCTCCAGTAGTTCCACAGCTCCGGCAAGGAAATCGGCCTCCGGGAGGAAGGTTTTCTCATTTGTGGGCAAATCTCTGCGGCTGAGGCACACAGAGCCTTTCTCCAAATCGCGGGGGCCGATTTCGAGGCGCACGGGAACCCCCTTCTTAATCCACTCCCATTTCTTAGTCCCGCCATTAAGATCGCGTGTATCAACAATCACGCGCAACGGCATCCCATGAAAACTCATAGTAGAAAGCTTATCCGCAAGCTCTTGGCAATGAGTAAGAATCGACTCGAGGGTATCCGCCTTAGGAGTCACAGGAATAATCACGATTTGGCGAGGAGCCACGCGTGGCGGGCAAACCAAGCCATCATCATCCGAGTGAGCCATAATAAGCGTACCAATCATGCGCGTGGAAACACCCCACGAGGTGGTCCAAGCATACTGGCGTTCATTATTACGACCGGCAAACGAGATGTTCTGAGCCTTGGCAAAGTTCTGCCCGAGGAAGTGGGACGTGCCGGCCTGAATGGCCTTGCGGTCCTGCACCATGGCCTCCACGGTAAAGGTACGCACGGCACCGGGGAAACGTTCGTGTTCTGTCTTTTCTCCGGGGATGGAGGGTACGGCCAGCACATCTCGCTGGAAGTCCTCGTACACCTTGTGCATAATGGCTGTTTCCTCCTCGGCCTCCTCGCGGGTCTCGTGGGCGGTATGCCCCTCCTGCCAGAGGAATTCAGCAGTACGGAGGAAGATGCGAGGACGCATTTCCCAGCGCATCACATTGCACCACTGGTTCACCTTGAAGGGGAGGTCGCGGTAGGATTCGAGCCAGCGGGAGAAAGCTGCACCGATAACGGTTTCGGAAGTTGGACGAATCACATATTTATCCGTAAGCTCCCCGGAGGGAATCATGCGGGTTTTACCTGTTTCCGGGTCTTTAACGGCCTCGAGGCGGTGGTGCGTCACCACGGCGCACTCTGTGGCAAACCCCTCTGCATGTTCTGCCTCCTTTTCCAGATAGGAAACAGGAATCAGCATGGGGAAGTAGGCATTGGTATGCCCGGTGCGCTTAAATTCAGCATCAAGCTGCTGCTGAATGAGTTCCCAGATAGCGTAGCCCCACGGTTTGATGACCATGCAACCACGGACTTCGGAATTTTCAGCCAAATCGGCAGCTTTGATGACTTGCTGGTACCACTCGGGGAAATCCTCAGCACGAGTCGGAGAAATAGCGTTCTGTTGAGCCATAGCGGGATTTTAGTAATTAAAATGTGATTGTCAATGAAAAACCTCAATAGGGAGCCTGACTATAAAAGCGTTGATTCAGGAAAGCCAGCATCACCATAAATACAGCCATGAGCCACATCCCGGCCACACAAAAGAAAGCCGTAAAGAGACATGCGGCACAAAAGCTAATGGAGTGCATAAGGCGGGGAGATTTCATAAGACCATGCATAATCTGCCCCCCATCCAGAGGAAAAACGGGCAGTAAGTTCAAAATAGTCCACCAGCAGGCAACCTCCACCAAGTAGAAGAAAAAGAACATCGCCATAGGAGGGCACAGAGAAAGAGCCTCCACCGGCATCTGCCCCACCATGAAACGGGACGCCAAGGAGAAGGCCTTAGGCACATCCTGCAAATATAAACCCAGCACCAGTGTGGCCACAACGGCTAATAATACCGTTGCCAAAGGACCGGCTGCCGTCATAATCACACCTTGTATGCGAGTAAGGCGAGCCTCCGTATTCGAGCAATCTCCGCCCATCCACGCAAGGTATACATGGGGATGTCCCCCCCCCAAACGACGCCCCACAATAGCATGCCCGAATTCATGAACCAACAGGCAGATAAATGCAGCTATAATAAAAAGTGCCACGCTCAAAAACTCCGCCATGCTGGAAATTCCGACAGCTCCGCCAAGAAGAGCTAAAGTGAGCCACAGAGTGGGATGAATACTCACGGGAATGCCAAAGAGGGAAAATCGAATCATCGTTCTCATTCTAAAGAGCCATACACGATGATACAAGCCTACATTGCGGCTTCACCTTCCGCATGACAAGGAAACTTACTGTCCAACGCCTCGCTCTTGCTCACTTGTTCTTCCGGCAGGAATTAGCATTGCAGCCCGGAGAAATGCGTGTTAGAATGCGGGCATGAGCTTGATAAGCGACAAGGGTGTAATTCAACAATTAGCCACCCTCATGTGCGCGCACGGCATTTCCCGCTGCGTTCTATGCCCGGGAAGCCGGAATTCTCCGATTGTAGGCACGCTGGCTGCACTTCCCGGCATGGAATGCCGAAGCATATGCGATGAGCGGAGTGCCGGGTTCGTAGCACTGGGGTGGGCTTTACAATGCGGAGAACCGGTAGCAGTGTGCGTAACATCCGGCTCAGCCTTACTGAACCTTCATCCTGCTGTGGCAGAAGCCGGTTACCGCCATGTTCCCCTGCTCATCCTCTCGGCAGACAGACCGGCAGCATGGATTGGTCAACAGGATGGGCAAACACTCCCCCAGCCCGGAGTGTATGGAACGCTGGTACGTTTTTCCGCCCAGCTTCCGGAAGAGGACTCGTGGCACGCAAATAGAATCATCAACGAAGCGATGTTGGCTCTTCGCCATCGAGCCGGAGGACCTGTGCATCTGAACATCCCCCTCACGGAACCCTTTTTCGGCATGAGCGAGCAGCCCTTACCTTCCGTGAGAATCATCCGCCGAACGGAAGCAGCCCGCATGACGGCAGATGATGAAACTGCGCTGCTCGCAGAAATAGCCGCATGCCCTCGCCGCATGCTCCTTCTGGGGCAAATAGCCACCCTGCCGAAACTGCCGCTGGAGGAATTGAAGAAAAAAGGATTTGTAATCATCGGGGAGCATCTTTCCCAACTGGGGCAGCAGGGAATCACCCGGCCGGATACCCTGCTGGGAACGCAGTTAAAATCCTGCATGGCACCGGACATCCTCATCACGTACGGCGGAGATATTATCTCCAAACGGATGAAAAGGCTTCTGCGCAGCTATCCTCCCCGACAGCACTGGCACATTACCCAAGACGGAACTGTGGTGGATACCTTCTGCTGCGTAACACGTATTCTGGAAGGGGAACCTGCGGAATTTCTGGAAATGGTGGCAGCCTTTGCAGAGGAAGGCGATGCCGATTTCCCCAAAATTTGGTACACGCCACCCACTACTTTTCCCCGAGAGGCCTATTGCGGCATGAGCCTAGTGGGCGATGTGCTGGAAAAAATACCCGCCGGCAGCGTACTGCACCTGGGCAACAGCTCCGCCGTGCGGTATGCACAGCTCTTCCCCCTGCCACCGGGCATTCGCGTGGAATGCAACCGGGGAGTCAATGGCATTGAAGGCTCTCTCTCCACGGCCTTGGGCTATGCCGCCGCCGCGCCGGAACAGCTGCACATCATCATCATAGGCGATTTGAGCTTCTTTTACGATGTAAATGCCCTACTGGCCTTCCGAGAATTGACGAACGTGCGCATTCTCCTGCTCAACAATCACTGTGGCGGAATTTTCCACCTCTTGCCCGGTATTCCCACTGCCCCGGAAGTATCTGCTCCGCACGGACTTTCTGCCGAAATCTGCATTCCCGCCGGCATGCATTATATCCAAGTACACCACGCCGAAGATTGGGCAAAGACACTACCGATACTTCTGTCAACCACGCCGGGCGCCGTCCTGGTGGAAGCATTCACAGAAGCATCGCAGGATGCCTCTCTTCTGAAAAAGTTTTATAACCACCACTAATACCCCCCATGAAAAGAGAATGGAAAACCATCCGGGAATACAAAGAAATCCTTTTTGAGCAATATGGCGGCATAGCCCGCATCACCATCAATCGAGAGCGTTATCGCAACGCTTTTACCCCCCTTACAACGGCAGAAATGAGTGATGCCCTGCTCCGTTGCAGAGAAATGCAGGATGTGAGCGTAGTTGTACTCACCGGTGCCGGGGATACGGCATTTTGTGCCGGGGGAGATATGAATGTTAAAGGTCGTGGCGGATATGTGGACGAAGAGGGGATTCCCCGCCTCTCTGTACTGGATGTGCAGAAGCAAATACGTTCTCTGCCCAAGCCCGTCATTGCCGCCGTAAATGGTTTTGCCATTGGCGGCGGGCACGTTCTCCATGTGGTGTGCGATTTATCCATTGCCTCGGAAAACGCCATTTTCGGTCAAACGGGCCCGCGAGTAGGAAGTTTCGATGCCGGATTCGGCTCATCGTACATGGCTCGCTGCATCGGCCAGAAAAAAACACGGGAAATCTGGTTCCTCTGCCGCAAATACAATGCACAGGAAGCATTGGAAATGGGACTGGTGAACAAGGTGGTTCCCCAAGAGCGTCTGGAGGATGAATATGTACAATGGGCAGAGGAGATGATGCAGCATTCTCCCATTGCTTTGCGACTTATCAAAGCCGGACTCAACGCGGAATTGGATGGGCAAGCCGGCATCCAAGAACTGGCCGGCGATGCCACAATGCTCTTCTATATGTGTGATGAAGCCCACGAAGGCTCCAAGGCATTCTTGGAAAAACGCAAACCGGATTTTTCCAAATACACCAAGCTACCATAATGGAGGCCATTCCCCTGCCACCGGGTACGGAACTCCGGGTAGAGCAGCGGCTCTTCCGATTCCGCAAGCCGGCACGAACATCGCGTGGTGCCCTGTCGGAACGCCCCGTCTGGTTCATCCATGCAGATACACCATGGGGCACCGCCACCGGAGAATGCAGCCCCATGCCCGCCCTCTCCCCGGAAAGCAAGCTGGATAATTTAGAAAACACACTGTGGGAACTCTGTGCCCAAGTAAAAGCACGGGGCGCACTCATGCCCCACATGGCAACCGAATGGCCGGCTTGCCGCCTCGCTCTGGAAGGTGCCATTTTGCAAGCCTCATGCCCCGGTACACCTTTGTGGGATACACCATTCTCCCGAGGAGAAAAAGGGGTGGAAATCCACCACCTGATTTGGATGGCCGATGCCGCGACAATGTTGCACGCCATGCAGCAAGGCGTGCGGCATGGCTTTCGCTGTCTCAAAATGAAAGTGGGAGCCCTGCCTTTTCCGCAGGAAGTGGCATTGCTACAAGAAGCGCATCGCCGCTTTCCCGGAATCGAACTCCGAGTGGATGCCAATGGCGCTTTTGCCCCGGAAGATGTACTCAGTAAATTACAACAACTGGCAGATGCCGGAGTTTCCTGCATCGAACAACCCTTACCACCAGGCAGCACAGCCGCCATGCATCTACTCTGCCGGCAGACGCCCCTCCCCATCGCTCTGGACGAGGAGTTGATTCCCCACCACAGCCTGGCAGATAAAGAAAGACTGTTAGAAACAATTGCGCCTCAAGCCATTGTACTCAAGCCCACATTGCACGGAGGTCTGCAAGGCACACAAGAATGGGCCAGACTAGCCACTGAACACGGCATACGCTGGTGGATAAACTCTGCACTGGAAACACCCATAGGACTTAGCCTCTTAGCCCAATGGTGCGGAAGATACGCGCCCGATACACTGCATGGTCTCAGCACCGGAAAACTCTTAGAGGAAAGATTTTCCACCCCCATACACTTGGAAGGAGCGCAGCTCTTTATGCGGATTCCGGAAAAACAGCCGACAAAAGCCGCAACACCCTTTGCGTAGGCAGAACACCCAGCTGCATACGATTCATCACATAAGCAAAGGAAAGGCCGGAACCCGGGTGTACCAAAGCATGGCAGCCCCCTGCTCCGGCATGCCCATAACTTCCCTGCGGAAAAAGAGACAAAGGCTCGCACATTGCCCCGCAGGTAAAGGCCGTGGATTGCAGCAGGGTTTTATCCAGGCCCCTGCATTGGGGCGTCCCTAACCACTGCCGCACCTTCGGAGCAAATGGGGATTCTCCCTCCCCCGGAAGGAGCTGGTAAAACCCGGCCAGCCCACGCGCAGAAGCCACACCGCCCCTCGCCGGATTAGCGGAATTCCAAGCAGAAGGCGTATTCATCTCTCTGGCAGATTCCTGCCCGGTAATACTGTGAAACGCACGGTATACAGAACTTCCGGAATTAAAATATTCCTGGTAAAAAGCATCCCGAGGCATACCCCCGCGCGGCAAGCGGGGAGCCTGCAAATAAGCTATGCGCTCAAAAGCAGATTCCGGCACATGCCCAATGTAAAAATCAAGCTGTAATGGGCGGCGGATGCGCTGCTCCCAGAAATCGGATATACTCATACCGCAAACGCGCCGCATCAGCTCTTCCACCAATGGGCCAAAAGTCTGAGGATGGTAACCATGCTCCGGCGGGCACCATGCCGGGCATGTACGTTCTATTGCAGAACACCAAGCCGCTGCATCTGCCCATGCCACAGGCTCAACAAGCGCCGCCAAACCGCACTGGTGCGAAAGCAACTGCCCCACCGTAGCCCTCGGAAGAGGAAACTCCGGCCATAACTCCCCCAGCTCCAGCATCGGAGAAAAGCCCCGCTCCCACATGGCTTGCAGCAAACAAGCGGCGGCTGCAGGCTTGGTGGCAGAAAACACCGGCACCAGCGTGGACTCCGCCCATGCTATACCGGGACGAGCCATTCCGGCATATAAATGACACAGCTCCCTTCCCCGCTGCATCACACACACAGCAGCCCCATTCTCTACCCCCTCGGCAAAATTGCACTCAAATGCTCGTCTGAGAGCTTCCCTCATGGCTGTGGAGAAATAGCTAGAACCCATGCCACACCATCTTCCACCCGGAAATGCACCTCGAACGGACGCAGCACCATGTGGTACACCCTGTGCGGATCCTGCTGATATGCCGGGCGAGGATCCTGCGCCAGCGTTTCCCGCAAAGCAGCTTGCCATGCAGCATCCGCACCGGCCGGCAACTGCTCCGGCAAGCGCACTTCCAGAGCATCCCATGGGCTTTCCGTAAAACCTGCAGAAGCATCCGGCAAAGCATCCGCATAAGGAATGTATGGCTTAATATCATACACAGGCGTTCCATCCACCATATCCGCCCCGGAAATACGGAGAACCGGACCGGGGTCTACGGAAAGCAACTTCACCACAGAAAGCCCCAGCCCATTCGGGCGAAAAGGAGAGCGCGTGGCAAAGACACCCAACCGCGTATTGCCCCCCAAACGCGGAGGCCTTACCGTGGGATGCCACGGCTGCCCCGCATTCCTATGAAAGCCCCAAATGAGCCACAAGTGCGAGAAAGCATCCAAGCCCCGCACCATATCCGCATTGCGGAAATTCGGTTCAAACACCAACTCACTCACCACATGCGGAGCCAAATTCCCCTGCCGAGGAACACCGAATTTCTCGGCATAGGGAGAACGGAGTATGGCCACCGGCTCCGGCATCCGTTAAAAAGAAAATCAAAGGTTAAAAAAATCGCGCAAGACTTGCTCGTACACCGGGCGTTTGAAATCCGGCAAGCAATTCAAATCAAAATCGCGAGGATGAATCCAGCGATAATCCCGGAACTCCTTGTTATCCAGCCACGGCTCCGCCGTATCGGAATGCATAAGGCAAAGGAAGTAATGCTGCTCCTGCCCGGCATAGGGAATACCCCGCTTACGAAACACACGCTCCCGCTCTTTAGGAGGATAATCATAACGGTACGGACCGTGAGCCGCCACCACTTCATATTCATTCGGGCGGAACCCCGTTTCCTCCATTCCCTCCCGGCAGGCAGCATCCATGGCGGATTCCCCTTTCTTTATACCGCCTTGCGGAAATTGCCACGCACCTGCGGATTTGGCTCGTTCGCACAGCAGCACCGTCCCATCGGAACGCTGGTAGATAATAGCAGCATTCGGACGGTAAAGTTGGGTCGTATCATTCATATGCTCAAATCTTGTTAGGGTTTCCACTCTGTGGCGCAAGCATCCGAAGGCATACACCAATCCGCACGCGGAGATAACGCAACACTGCCCACCTTCGGACCATCCGGCACACAACTGCGTTTAAATTGCTGCGTAAAGAAACGGCGAAGGAACATTTCCAAAGTGCGCCCTATAAGCTCCTCACTATACTCCCCGGCAAAAGCCGTTTGAGCCAGTACACGCAGCTTAGTAGGCTCCGCTCCATACTTGATGAAATGGTACAGCAAGAAATCGTGAATATCGTAAGGTCCCAGAATATCCTCCGTTTTCTGATCCATCGTGCCATCCTCCGCAGGTGGCAGAAGCTCCGGGCTTACCGGCGTATCAATCACATCCTGCAAAGTGGCCGCCAACTCCTTCCCGCAGGAAGCTGCCTCATACGCAAGCAAACTGCGGATGAGAGATTTGGGAACATCACAATTCACACCATACATGCTCATATGGTCCCCATTGTATGTAGACCAGCCCAAAGCAACCTCCGACAAATCCCCCGTCCCCACCACCATACCGCCCGTTTTATTCGCCAGATTCATAAGAATCTTCGTACGTTCCCGAGCCTGCACATTTTCATAGGTATTAGTTCTCAGCGAAGGATCAAAATCTAAATCCCTGAAGTGCAGCAGGCATGCCTCCTTAATATTGATTTCCTTAAAAGAAGCCCCCACAAGACGTATCATCTCCACGGCATTGCGGTAAGTGCGACCGGTGGTACCAAACCCCGGCATCGTAACAGCTAAAATGCTTTCCGGACTTATTTCCAATAGCTTGCACACTCTCGCACACACCATAAGTGCCAGCGTGCTATCCAACCCACCGGAAATACCTATCACCATCGTACGTGCATGCGAATGCTGCACACGGCGGGCAAGAGCAGCCGCCTGCATGGATAGAATCTCCTCGCAACGCTCCTCCATTTCCTCCTCTGCCGGAACAAAAGGACGCGGAGGCAACCACGCATATGACAAATCACAGCAGCCGTCCAAACGGCTCAACACAACCCGACGATATGGCGGCAAGGCCAGCCGTGCGCGGCAATCATTAAATGAACTCTCCCCCATACGCACATACGCCAGACGCTGCACATCCACATCAGCATAAGTAAGGCTACCCTTTTGTTCAAAACACGCAGATTCCGCCACAATTCGTCCGTTTTCCGCCACAAGTGAATGCCCACTGCATACACCATCCTGCGTACTTTCACCCACCCCGGCAGAAGACATGGCATACACAGCCATACAACGAGCACTCTGCTGCTTTACAAGCGCACGGCGCTTGGAAGCACCACCGGCTTGCTCATATTCGGCGGAAAGATTAAAGACCACGCAAGCCCCTTGCAACACCCCGGCAGAGCTGGGCGGCATCACACTCCTCGCATCGTCACCCACCTCCACACAAAAGACCAAATCCCCCCCATCACTGAAAAGAAGATTCGTCCCCAGCGGCACTTCGCCAAACCCGGGCAAGGCAACCTCGGACACTCCGCTTAGCTCCCGAGCAGGGCGGAACCAACGAGCCTCGCCCGCAGCACGGTGGCAAGGAACTTCACTCTTCGGCACCACACCCAGCACCCGTCCGCGCTGCACCACAACTGCCACATTGAACAAAGCCGTACCCACCACCAACGGCATCCCCAGCAACACCACAACATTAAGCCGCGCCGTTTCTGCGGCAAAATGAGTTAAGCCCCGCAAAGCGGCTTGCTGTAAACGCGGTTGGAAAAACAAATCGCCGCAACTTGCCCCGGTAAGGCACAGCTCCGGGCACGCAACCACATGCGCTCCGCCCTTGGCTGCAGCCTTTGTGCACTGCACCAACTCCTCCACATTGAACGAAACATCAGCCACACGCACGCGCGGCGTCACGACGGCCAAACGGTAATATCCGTATGTGCTCATAATCTTTCTGCCCCTATATTGCCAGAATCCCATCCCGGCGTCAATCCCATACTTACCTATCCCCCCCACCACACACGCCCAAGCAGAACAACAAGGCCTCGTCCCACGCACCGCAGACGGCTCCCCTGCCGCCACCTACACCACCGCACGCACCCTTGCCCAAAACAGGGAACTCCGTCAAAGTTGCTTATTCTTCTTCCCCTGGAGGCGGAAAACAAAACGGGAAGCAAGAATCCGGTGGTGGTTCTTATAGAACACAAGGAAAGAGAAGATGGGAGTCGCTATCTTGTATCAGCCTATCCTCTGGAGGATAATAAGGAAACAAAGGTAACCCGGCAATTCAAAAAGCTGGTGTACTGTAAATACAGTAAATACAACAAGACCGCCAAGTTCACGGCAAACGCGCCGCAGGGCAAAGCCTACGAACTTTTGCGCGCCGCAATAAGTGGCGGTCACACAGACAACGTAGCAACAAAGCAGGATATAGTCAACTGGAAAGCAGCGCAAACGCTATCAAGAACAGCCTCGGTGAGCCTTGCGCTGGAGCCCTACACACCCGCAGAGCTGGCAGAAAGCTTCCTGCGGCGCATGGCGGCGTACATGCGCAACCAAGCACGCAGATACCGCCTCCTCTCCCCCCGCATGCCCAAGGACACACAGGCAGCCCTTTTTTCAAAAAGCGTACCGAAGCGAAAACTGCACTACGGGGTATACATGCAGCTTTTCCGCAATGTCAAAGAAATCATCTATCTCCCGCCGGAGGGAGCTCTCCAGTTGTTCCGTAGAGGCATCGTGATACATATTAAAACGATCCTTGCATATGAAATTGCCGCTTTGTTCCACCCGAATGCGAGCGGAGCCCATGTAAGCCAGCCCTACATCCAACCCACACTGTAATTGCGGACAG